>NZ_JBHSTE010000005.1:103060-233319 GCF_042659865.1 Paenibacillus septentrionalis | reverse complement strand
AGACGGACATGTTCGCAGTCGAGTTCACTACAACGCAACACATCGTTATCAAAGTTCAGCTTTTTGATTACATCTAAGGAGGGATTAAAGCGTGAATAAAAAAATAGCTGTACGCCTGGCGGCTCTAGGAGCTGCCTTTGCCGTTATAGCCCTGCTTATATGGGTGGGGATAAACAACAAGCAGGAGGGGAGTGAAGGAGGCATGACGACATATGCAGGGCATGGCGGAACATTTAAAAACACGATTGTCGATATGGATACACCAGATCCGAGCGTAGTCTATAAGGATGGCTACTACTACATGACATTTACTCATAATGGTGCTGACATCATGGTTATGAAATCTCGTACAATTGATTTTCGCAACGCAGAACGCAAGGTAGTATGGTATCCACCGTTTGGCACAATGTACTCAGCTAATTTGTGGGCGCCTGAGCTGCAATATATACAAGGAAAATGGTATATCTACTTCGCAGCTGATGATGGGCAAAATGAGAACCATCGCATGTACGCGCTTGAGGCAGTTAGCGATGATCCGCTTGGCGAATACGAGTTCCGCGGGAAAATAGATGATGGAAGCGATAAGTGGGCGATTGATGGACTTGTACTGGAGCACGATGACCAGCTGTACTTTTTATGGTCAGGCTGGGAAGGCGATGTCAACATTAGTCAGAATACGTATATTGCTCCGATGAGTGATCCGCTTACGATTAGTGGTCCACGCGTACTGCTAAGCGAGCCGACGCTAGATTGGGAACGAGCAGGTGGCCCTCCTTATATTCAGGAAGGGCAGGCTATATTGAAGCGGGACGACAGACTCTATATCGCGTATTCAGGAGCAGGAAGCTGGACTCCTTTTTATAGCATTGGATTGTTGGAACTAAAGGAAGGCGGTAACCCGTTAGAGCCAGATCATTGGATCAAGCATGAGAAGCCGCTTATGGCTATGGACGAAGAAGCGGAGGTGTATGGCCCGGGTCATAATTCTTTCACGAGCTCACCAGATGGCAGCGAGACATGGATTGTGTACCATGCAACTAGTGGCATTCACGATGGCTGGAGTAATCGTAAGGCTCGCGCACAGCTTGTAACCTGGGATGATCAGGGGCAGCCGATTTTCGGGCAGCCGTTATCATTGGATACCGCAATAGCTGTTCCATCAGGAGAAGGAGTATATCGTGCGGAGCACGCCTTGCAGGAGGGGGAAATGTTCGTATTCGACCTTATCTACGCTAATGTAGATGGGGAAATGCCGGTGCTGCTTCATTACAGCGGTGGTGAGCAGGTGAAGCTGGAGGTTAACGGAGAGGAATGGGGCTCACTTGAGCTGTCAGCAACCAAGACTGGTGAAACAGGCTATGCTTGGGTAAGCCTGCCGCTTACTTCAGGAACGAATACGATAGGAATTAGCTCGCCTGAAGGAACGACAATTGAAGCAATTGAGCTGACACGCTATGAAGCGGAGAACGGGCAAGCGATCAATGGAGCATGGGCGGAAAGCAATCCTTTTGCCTCTGGCTGGGGAACAGTAGGCTCAAGTGATGTAAATGGAGCGGTACAGCTTGCCAATATTATCGTGCCAGAAGCCGGCAAGTATAAGGTGAGAATTGCAACTTCGAACCGAGCAGACGCAGAGCAGCAGCTTGAAGTGAAACTCAACGGAAAGTATGCAGGCCGCGTGGCTGTGCCTCCTGGTGAACGTCAGCAATTTACAGCTATAACTATTGAGTTGAAGCTCAACAAGGGTGTAAATGAAATGATTATTGATAAAATCAATGAATCTCTCGCCGTTGACTATATCGATATATTAAGATAGAGAGCAAGTAAGCTAATATCGAGCAGATCAAAGGGGCAGGAAACATCCTGACGAGGGGGACACTTCAGAATGGCACGAGATCATATAAGCTTGGCAAGGACATGGGCTATGTCGGTGACAACGGCAGTAATGCTCATTGCTGCACTGACAGGCTGCACAAGTCAGATCGAGGAGCAGCCTGTACCTCAGCCGCGCAAGGAAGATGTGGTACGACTGGACTACTGGACGCCATTTAGCGGCGGTGATAATCAGTTTATGACGGAAATGGTTGAACGCTTCAATAAGGAGCAAAGCGAGATCGTTGTCGTTCAAACCAATTCACGACTCGATGATTACTATACGCGCCTGCGTACAGCTATACTGTCGGGTAATGCGCCCGATATTGCCATTATTCATACGACGAGTATGCCCCAGTTTGTCCAGAACGGTTACATCGAAGAGGTGACAGCCACAGCCGAGCAGGTTGGGCTAGATCTGAGCCAGCTTAACTCGAACATCCGAGAGTCAACCGAATACAACGGTGAATCATATGCGGTACCGCTGGATACACATGCACTTGTAATGTATTACAACAAAAAACATTTGCGGCAAGCTGGTGTGCTGGATGAATCAACGGGCAAGCCAATTATTGAACCTGGAGAGCAGGGTTTTCGCGAGTTTCTGGAGAAAATCCGTCAGGCGCTACCTAATGATGTAGCACCAATGGCAATGCCGAGCACTAGAATTGATTCTGTCTGGCTATGGTGGAGTCTGTATAACCAGATGGAAGGCGGCGGCAGCTTCTATAATGAGCAAGGGAAGACGGCGATTAATAACCCGCAGTCGCTGCGGGCGCTTACCTTTATAGATGAGCTGTATAAGAATGAATTGATTGGGGCGAATATTAACGATTCGTTTAAGCTTTTTTATGATGGCAAGGCGGCAGTTTTAATTTTAGGGATGTGGGGAACAGGAGCATTTGAAAAATCTTCTGAGCTGGAGCTTGGGGTGGTCACGGTACCTGTGTTGTATGATCGCCCCGCCCAGTGGGGAGATTCGCATTCTTTGGCAATCCCTAAAAAGCATAATTTGTCTAATGAGAAAAGACGCGCTGCAATGGTCTTCTCCAAGTGGATGGTCGAGCATGGCGAGCTGTGGGCACAAGCAGGACACGTACCGAGTATGACCAAGGTTGTTGAAAGCGATGCATTCAACCGTCTGGAGTATCGAAATGATTACGCTGCTGCTGCCGATCATGTCGTCTATTGGCCACGGCACCCAAAGCAATGGTCCATCATCGAAATACTAATCGCTGAATTTGAACGGATGATCTATAAAAAGCAAACACCAGAAGAAGCGCTAAGGCAAGCACAATTAAAGGCCGATGCGAAGCTGGAGGAATAGGCCTATGATCAAGCTGCTGGGCAAGGCTATGCGAGCATTTAAAAACCAGGAGCTCGCTCGCAAGCTGGTTTGGATCAATTGTCTACTCATTCTAGTTCCGTTGGCAGCGATGGGCGTCTATACCTTTGCAAGCTTTCAGCAAGCGATGGAGAAAAACGTCGGAAGCTACCAGTTGCAAACGCTTAAACAGGTGTCGCTTAACATTGATACATATATGAATGAACTCGATCGCTTAACGCTCACACCATACTCCTACAACGAAATTATGGAGTTTATTTCGTCAGAACGAGAGCCTGGTCAACCATTATCGCTTGAAGAAATCGAAAGCCTGAATCGGTTCGTATCCTCGATTTTTATTAATGGGCGTCTTGATATTATGGGAGTATCGCTTTATGGAGAGAAGGGGGCCTCGTATGTAGTACTGCCAGAGAGCCAATATGTGACCACCTATAAGCTTGATGAAAGCGCAGACTGGCTGAAGCAGGCCCGAAGCCGTTTTGGACAGCCAACGTTCATTACAACACATGAGGTTGCCTCGACAAGCGGTATGAGCTATCAGGTGTTCTCCATTGCTAGAGAGCTGCGCAGCTTTGACACAGGAAAAACACTTGGCTACATCGTGATTGATATTGATCCGGTTAGCGTGCGCAAGCTGCTGCAGCAGGCAGAAACGAGCGCCAAGGAGGTCATGTATATTGTAGATGATCAGGGTCATGTTGTCATAAGACGCGATGATATGCAGCCCGTGCTTGAGCTTGGTGCATTGAATGGTCAGGGCGTAATGCACAGTAATGGGAAAGGCACGGATAAGCAGCTTGTGGCGTACGTCACCTCTGACGTAACGGGCTGGACTACGATAAGCACAGTGCTCGTCAGAGAGCTGATGAAGGACAGTCTTGTTGTACGAAACTCGATTGCCTTGGTAATGCTCGTGTGCATCGGTCTCGCGATGACAGTATCCGTCATCATCGCTTATCGGATCACTTTGCCGCTGCGCAAGCTAAGCCGTCTCATGCGGAAGGTAGAGCAAGGCGAGCTGCTTGTGCAGTTTCCTGTATATTCAGGGGATGAAGTTGGTCGTCTCGGTCATTCGTTCAATATGATGGTGTCAAAACTTAGCGAGTTGGGGTATTTGCTGTACGAAACGGAGATACGTGAAAAGGATGCACAAATAGCCGCGCTGCAAAGTCAAATCAATCCGCATTTTTTATATAACACGTTAGGCTCGATCAGCATGCTGGCAGAGGTGGCAGATAATCGCGAGATTGTGACGATGTCCAACAATCTAGGCAAGCTGCTGCGCTACAGCTTGAGCAATCGCAAGGAGAAGGTTACACTGCACGATGAACTGGTGCATGTTCGCGGTTATATGAGTATTCAAAAGATCCGTTATGAGGAGCGTATCCATTATACGGAGCATGTGCCTGAAGAAGTGCTTGGCCTGCATGTCATTCCTCTTATTATCCAGCCAATCGTAGAAAATGCGATCAACCACGGGATTGATAAAGGGATCGGCACGGGACATATTCAGCTGAGTGCTGCCATTCATGAACATACGCTTACGATTACGGTAGAGGATGACGGCATAGGACTTGCCAAGGAAGAGCTCGATAGGCTGCGGGAGCGTATGCAGCATTCGAAGGAACTGGGCGGACAGTCAGGCAACGGCTTATTGAATGTTCATCGCAGAATCGTATTGCATTATGGAGAGACTTACGGCTTGACAATGGAAAGTATGCCGTATCAGGGCTTGAAGGTTATGATAACACTGCCGGCGCAGCGCGTATTGAATCGGGATGAACGGAAACTAACCACTAATTGGTTAGAATCAGGATAAAGTGTGCAACCAATGACCATTCGAGGAAGGAGAATAGCGACATGCGAACGATAATGATTGTAGACGATGAGGCTATTTTTCGTAGAGGTCTGCGTGCCATGATCACTGCTTCAGGGGATGATTGGGATATTGTTGCCGATGCTCGAGATGGCTATGAGGCACTCGAGCTTTTGGAGAAGCATCGTCCTGATGTGGTATTGACTGATATTCGAATGCCGCGAATGGACGGTCTTCAGCTTCAGAAAATTGCGCGTGAGCGTTTTCCTGAGCTGCAAGTTATCGTCATTAGCGGTTATGAGGATTTTTCATATGCCCAGCAGTCCATGCGCAGCGGTGCAAGAGATTACTTGATGAAGCCCGTTGCGCGTGAGGATCTGCTGCAGGTGCTGAAGGGATTGAAGCATGATTGGCAATTAAAGCGCAGCGAACAACAGCATGAGGCCTTGCTTGAAGGTAAGGAGCTTGCTCAGCAGGCTGCGGCACAGCTTGTTGCGGGCATTACGCGTGAAAGTGTCCAGCAGCATCATCTTGATATGCTTGCACAAATTGGCATCGAGCTAACAGATCCTTATTTTAATTGCATGGTCATTAAGCTGGATAAAGACTCGGTGGATGTGGATCGATACCGCCAGACAGATCCTTCGTTGTTTCAGCTGTATATTCAGCAATTTGTACAAGAAATGATTAATTTGCGCATGAAAGGCTTTTGCTTCGTGTTTTCTGATACGGAGGTGGCAGCACTTATTAATTTGCCGAACGGAGAGGACGGCGAGCAGCGTCTGCTTACGATGGCAGAATCTGTTCGTAGACAGATAAAATCCTTGTCCAATCTGACGGTTACAATTGGTATCGGAAGGCCTGTAAAGGGCTTCGAGTCCATGCTTTCCGCCTTTCGCGAGGCACAGGTGGCGCTGCTGTATCGACTTGTTGTAGGCGGGGACAAGGTGCTCGCATATGAGCAGGCGGTGCAGCAGCAATTCTATAAGTCTGAGCGCCGAAAATGGTCGTGGGAAGCGCTGGAGCAAGCGATTAATGAAGGCAGGCTGCAAGGTATAAACGAGCTAGTTGACGCTGTTGTCGCCGAGCTATGCGATTATGCTCATACGCCAGAGCAGGTGCATCAGCAAATCTGCAAGCTGCTTATTCATTACTATGAATTTTCCGAGGATTTGGGGATTACAAAGGCATGGCTTGGAGGGCGTGACATTCGGGCACTACTCATTGAAATATGCTCAATTAGCTCGCGGGCAGAGCTGACCGAGCAATGTCGACAGCTGTTTGGCAGCCTGACAGCAGTTATTGCAGCAGGCAGCAAGCAGCTGGACAATGATCCAATCTCAACAGCGCTACGCTATTTGAAGAGGCATTATGTTGAGCCGATCACCTTAACGGATACTGCAGAAAGCGTGTACTTGAATCCGGCCTATTTCAGCACGCTTTTTAAACAGCGACTAGGCAAAACCTTTATTGAATATATAACAGAGCTAAGGATTGGCGATGCGAAGAAGCGTCTTGCCTCCACCGATGAGAAAATCGCGAGCATAGCCGAATCAACCGGATTTACGAATATTCGTCATTTTAATCGTGTATTTAAAAATGAAACGGGTGTAACACCTAAGGAATACCGCGAGCGAATACGTCAGCAGCACAAGGTGTAATGTCATCTTAATCTATATATTGTGTGCAGCGAAGCTTAAAAAGACTTGCCTTCATAAGGAGGGCAAGTCTTTTTAAGCTTGGCTATTTTAATCGGCGCACATGCAAATCCGACTCTGAATTGGCCCGCGGATGATTGTACCAATACGCAATAATGTCTGTATATTTACACGTAGGCCCCTTGTCAATCAAGGATTTATTGAAATCCCAATCCCCTGCAAATTCCTTTCTTGTTGTAAATCTGCTGTCACCGATAAAACTTCTGCGAATGATTTTGAATTGACCCGGCCAAAGGTATCCATCGGAAGGTAGTTTTCGAAGCATTCTTCCGTCTTTCGTTAGCATGTTGTAGTAGTAAATATCGTATTGTCCATCCACCTGTGCAAGTACGTCCTTAATCTCTGGCAAGTAATGGTCATCGCTGTCAATAATCGCAATATAATCGCCTGTTGCTTCCTCTATTAATCGATTGTAGCTGCTGCTTGCGCCAAGATTGCTCTTATTTTGCAGCACTTTCAACTGAGGACACTTCTTCTGGTACGCTTGTAAAATCGCAACTGTATCGTCCGTGGAGGCATCGTCCAATACGATGATTTCGTGAGCGAATGCTTTGGGAATGCTGTCCAGCATCTTCTCAATCCAGGCGGAACTGTTATAGGCAGGTGATAGAAAACTGATATTCATCGATTAACACCTCTTTGCCTGTATAGTTTTTGCTAGCAGCTTATGATTTTAAGCCGCGAATAAATAGATCATATTCAGAGTTTGTACGAGGGAAGTTATACCAGTATGCAAATATGCCTGTGTATTTGCGAAGAGGATTTTGGCTAAGCAGCACATTGTTGAAGTCGCGGTCTCCAGAGCGATCTGTACGCACAGTAAAGACTGCAGGACCTACAGCGCTGCGTCGAATAATCTTAAATTGACCGCACCAATCGTAGCGGCTTGCCTCTGTTATAACGAATGTTCGGCCGTCCTTGGTAAGCATATTATAGTAGTAGATATCATATTGTCCATCCACTTGTGCCAGTACATCCCGAATCGTTGGCAAATACATATCATCGCTGTCAATGATGCAGATATAATCGCCGCTTGCCTCTGCAATACAGCGATTGTAGGAATAGCTTGCCCCTATATTGGTCCCATTTTCGAGTATGTTCAGCTGAGGGCAGCTCTTTTGATAGTCTTTTAGAATATCTAGAGTGTGATCGGTAGATCCGTCATCACAAACGATAATTTCATAGGCATATTCCTTAGGTATGCTATCAAGCATCGTTTTTATCCAGTCCGCACTATTATAGGCCGGACTCAAAAAACTGAATTTCAACTTAATCCCTCTTTTCCTCTCTCATCTATCAGCAGAGTCCTTGTCATCGCAAGATTACTATATGCGGACAATGTAGGGAAGGTTCGAAAAGTAATGAGCTGGCCTATGCAAGTTATGTTTAATAAATACAAATGAAGTTGCAATCCTCTATGGTGGGTGAACGGTATGAAAAGCTATAATGCAGATGTACTAAGGCAGGATCAATTTTTTGACAGCGGATGGCGAATATCCCTTAACGGTCTTGAACCAATGACTGAAGTAGGAGATATCGTAAAATCCACAGCGCTCTGCAGTTTCTGTTACCGTAAAATCACCTGAAGCGAGCATCATCTCAGCGTGGTTGATCCGAATGCGATTGACGTATTCCTTAAAGGATGTGCCTGTATGCTGCTTGAACAATCTGCCCAGATATACCGGATGCAGCTGCAGTTGGCTAGCCATGTCTTGCAGTGTAATTGTCTCGGCATAGTGCTCTGTTACATGCCGCATTACTTTTTGAATGCGAGGATCAACGGGCGCCTCTGACATTCGATAATATGACGTCAGCAGGCGATGCAGAATGAGCTCGAACAATGCTCTGGCTTGAAGCTGGTAAAATGGCTGTTGATTCATCCATACTTGCTTGAACTCCCGAATATAATCGAGAATTTCCTTCGAGATCAGCTGCTTCGTAACGACTCCAAATGGGAGCTGTGTGTCATTATAGGGTGCCTCCCAGTGAAAGTTGAATGGATAAGCGTGCATCGGTGAAGCTTTATAAGTATGAGCTGCGCGTGTCGATCCAGCTGGAATATACAGCAGATCGCCAGCCTCTACGGTTACCTTTATATCATTCACGAAGTAGTCGGCTTTGCCGTCTACGACAAAGGTTAAATCGTGAAAATCGTTTTTTCGTTTGGAAATATGCCAATCTGGAAAGCATTTACGCTCGTTAAACAGAAAAACATTAGGGATAAGCTTGTGGTACGCTTCTATTTCTAGCCACCTCAATTATTAAGAAATATCGTGTTACTAATCTATGATGGAGGTGTTGATGATGGTTGAAAACCAGACAACACAACAAAGTATTTCACTTGTTCATAATGGTCAAGCAGTTCCTATTTATATTGATGATACAGGGACAGATGGTAAAGGTCTTAAGCTGGTCGCCGAATCCGTTGCACGGGATATTCAGCTTGTTACCGACGTTTTGCCAGTCGTAACAACGAATCTGAATGCCTCTGAAACGGCAATTATTGCAGGAACGATCGGCTCCAGCTGGTGTATTGACCAGCTAGTGGAGCAAGGTAAGATTAATCTCTCTTCTTTACAGCATAAGCGTGAAACGTTTGTGATTCAAGTTATAGAAGCTCCATTTTCGAGTATTGGAAAAGCAATAGTGATTGCAGGCAGCGATAAACGAGGTACCTTCTATGGTTTGTACCATATTTCGAGTCTGATAGGTGTTAGCCCATGGGTTTATTGGGGGGATGTGCATCCGTTGAAAGCAGAGGAGCTTAGCATCCCAATCGGTAAGCTAAGCTACGTATCCAAGGAGCCTACGATCAAGTATCGCGGTTTTTTTATCAATGATGAGTGGCCTTCCTTTGGCTCTTGGACGATGAACCAGTTCGGCGGTTTTAATGAAGATATGTATAAAACGGTGTTTGAATTGATTTTGCGTCTGAAGGGCAATTTCTTATGGCCAGCGATGTGGAGCGCAGTGTTTAGCGAGAACGGCAAGCGCTATCCGCTTGCAAATGCAGAGCTTGCTGATGCTTACGGTATCGTAATGGGTACTTCCCATCATGAGCCGATGTACCGTTCAGGTGAAGAGTGGCAGCACACGTACGCTAACTATTCAGAGAGCAATGCATGGGACTTTGAGCAGAACGAAGAGGCGATTACTCGCTTCTGGGAGGATGGCGTCATACGCAACAAGCATCTGGAAAGCGTCATTACGCTTGGAATGAGAGGCGAACGTGATTCCGAATTAGGAGGTACGCTGGAGCAAAACATTAATCGCTTAAAGCATATTATTTTGACCCAGAAAGCATTGTTGAAGAAGCATGGTCTGGAACATGCGCCACAGGCGCTTGTCGTGTATAAAGAGGTTGAAAAGTTCTGGCATGGTACAAGTGATGTGCCAGGATTGAAGCACTGGGATGTGCTGAATGATGTAATGATTATGCTTGCTGATGATAACTTCGGCAACATGCGGACACTGCCGCCTGCTGAAGATCGCAATCGTCCTGCGGGCTGGGGAATCTACTATCACTTTGACTATCATGGCGGACCTCGTTCCTATGAGTGGGTGAACACGACTCCTCTAGAAAAGGTGTGGGAGCAGTTGACGATGGCATACGAGTATGGCATTCGTGATCTTTGGATCGTTAACGTCGGTGATTTGAAGCCGAATGAGCTTCCCATCTCTTATTTTCTGGAGCTTGCTTATGACTTTGAGAGCTGGGGCATTGAGCAGCCTAATCGTACGCGTTCCTATGTAACGCAATGGGCGAAGCAGCAATTCGGTCATGTGATGCAAGAAGAGGATGTTGAGGGCATCGCGCAGCTATTGTTCGATTATGCAAAAATGAATGGCATTCGAAAACCGGAAGTCATCTATCCAGATACGTTTAGCTTTACTGCATACAAGGAAGCTGAGCGAATGCTGGCAGAAGCTGTATCGATTGAGCAGCGAGCAGAACGTTACTTGCAGCGCATGCCAGAGGCCTATAAGGATACGTATTATCAACTGGTTTACTACCCCGCTGTAGCCTCAGCTAATGTGAAGAAGATGAATCTATATGCTGGATGGAATCAGTTGTACAGTAAGGGACTGCATCCAAGTCAGCTTGCGAATACGTATGCGGCTTTGACAGAGCAAGCGATCAAGGTTGATCAAGAGCTTGAGCATTATTATAATCATACGATGTCAGAAGGAAAATGGCGCGGCATGATGTCATCGCCGCATGTTGGCTATGTTAATTGGAATGCTGATGGCTGGAAGTATCCCGAGGTTTCAACGGTAGCTGCTGCTCCAGCTTCCAAGATGATTGTTCATGCGGAGGGCTCTGAAGAGGGCATTATAGCTGGAGCTGCTCTGTTGCCAGCAGTTAATCAGCTGCAGCCTGAGGTGCGTACTATTGTAATTAGCAATGGAGGCACCGAGCCATTCGACTATCAGGTTAGCTCAGACGTGCCATGGGTCAGTATAAAACCAGCAGCTGGAACGGTTGCGGTGAGTGAGACTGCTGAGATTTCTATTGATTGGCAGCAGCTTGCTGAGTCTGCCGAAGCAACACTTACGATTAAAGGTGCAGATCAATTGGTAGAGTTAAAGCTTACCGCGCAAGTGGTTGACCTCGCAGAGCTGCCGCAGAATGCCTTTATTGAAGCGGCAGGCTTGATTGCGATTGAAGCAGAGCATACGAGCAAGCGTTACGCGCCTTCTGGAGCGAAGTGGCAGGTAATGGAGCATTATGGCCGTTCTGTTTCTGCACTTAAGGTGCTTCCTTCAACGATCAGCTTCACTAATCCTGCTGAGTCGCCATATGTAGAATATACAGTATATGCCGAGAATGAAGGCAACTATCAACTTACGCTTCAGCTAGCGCCAACCAATCCGCTTAGTGTAGATAACCGTCTACGCTATGCTGTAGCAGTTGATGAACAAGAACCAACAATTGCTGCTGCTTTAAGCGAAGCATTCACTCCTGGTGAGTCCAGAGATTGGGGGCAGGGAGTACTGAACAATTGCCATACGACAACAACCGAGCATCAATTAACGAAAGGTAAGCATACACTTCGCGTTTATGTATTGGATGCGGGACTTGTATTGCAACGAGTCTTGCTGTCAAGTAAGCCGCTTCCGTATTCTTATCTGGGTCCGTTAGAGAGCTATTGCCATAAAAAGTAGGTATGTATCGCTTTCGCATTTATGACTGTACAATACCATATAGGTATATAACGGGCTTGAGGTTCGATCTACACACTTAAAGGGGCATGGTCATGCGAAAGCTTATGGTTAGATGGATTAAGCGCAGTTTGTTAGCCTTTGGGTTATTCATGTTAATTATGTTGTTCTTTCCGACCTGGACGCCAGCGATACAGGGTGAGAAAAGCATTAGCCTGTTGACGCAGCTCAAGATCAATGGCGCGGGACACGAGGTCATGATTCGTGGTGTTGATCGCAGCAATCCAATTCTGCTCGTTGTACATGGCGGTCCAGGTTGCTCGGAAATTCCATATGTGCGAAAGTATCAGCAGGAGCTTGAGAAGCAGTATACAGTTGTCCATTATGACCAGCGAGGCAGTGGGAAATCCTATCACTTTAATGAGGATTACTCGAGCTTAACGACTGACATTCTCGTAGATGATCTGCTGGCACTAACTGATGAAGTGATGCAGATGCTTGACCAGCCAAAGGTTTTGTTAATGGGCCATTCCTTCGGTACCTACATCGGCATGAAGGCCGCAGCCAAGGCTCCTGAAAAGTATTATGCTTATATTGGTGTTGGACAGGTGGCGAATACAATAGAGAGTGAGCTTGACAGCCTAGACTACACGATTGAGCAAGCGCGGCTGGCTGGTAATGAACAGGATGCGATGCAGCTTGAACAGCTGCGAGGTTTAATCGAGATAGGCGAGAGCTATACACCTAGAAATATGGTTCGCAAATATGGTGGTGCCGCTCGTCTGATAGACGATAATCAGGATTATTTCGAGGGATTTCTGCTCAATAGCGAGTACAATGGGCTTGATGTGATTCGTTACTTAAGAGGCATAATGGTTACTCAGAAACTGCTGCTTAAGCAAGAGGCGGAAAGCAATCTCCCTGTACTTGTGAAGGAATTAGAGCTGCCGGTCTATTTTGTAATGGGTGCTTATGACTATATGACGTCAGTGCAGTCGGCAAGAAATTATTTCGATCAATTAGAGGCGCCTCATAAATCATTTGTTGTGTTCGAGTATTCCGCCCATTATCCACATTTTGAGGAAAAGGAACGCTTCTTATCTTGGTTGAATGAGACGGTTACACCTTCTGTCATCGTGCCATATGAATAACTTTTTAGCTGTTATAGTCGCAAAATCCCAGCTTCGATCAATGGAGCTGGGGTTTTTGCGTCTGTCTGATGCAGTTATTGTTAGGTTGTCAGATTGCTAGATTAGCTGCAAGAGTAATCCCTAGATTCGAAGCAGTGTTTCATGGACAAATTGGATCGCCTTTTGCTGCTGGGCTAGCTCTACTACATGTCCGGAAAATGGATAAATTTCGAGCTGCTTGTGCTCAGAGCGGATTGCTTGGAAAAACGGGAAGATCTGCTCTGGCATGCATACGGTATCCTTTAATCCAACGCTCATTAATACGGGTTTATGTATCCGGTCCGCGAAATGAATAAGATCAAAGTAGCTCAATGTAGTAAGCACGGCTGGCAACTTCTCAGGCATTTTTCTGCAAAACTCTGCGATCTCTGATAAGGAGCCAGTAGAGTGCATAATGCCGAAATCCATATGACACATGTTGGGAATGTCAGCGATCAGCATGGCAATGGAATCATCCAATGCGGCCATGAGTGAGGCAAGACCGCCACCCTGACTGGCTCCCATTACGCCGATGCGGGAAGCGTCGATCTCAGGCTGAGCCTTTAGCCATGCAAGTGCGCGAAGCAAGTCAACGGCAACGGCTTTGTAATAGCATCGATCAACATCTAGCAGTCCTTCTGTAATCCAGCCTCTTGCCATACCATGGGAGCTTCCAAGTTGATTGCCCGTGTCCTTCCCTTGTCCGCGAACATCAACCGAGAACACTGCTGCCCCCATCAGCAGCCAGTGGGCATGCTGATAGCTATTGCTTCGCTCACATGTGTAGCCAGGAAGCTGCATAAGGCATGGATACGGTGCTGTGATCTGTTGCTGCTCGGATGGAAGAGACAGTGTGGTATGGATGCTTGTTCCTGCATAACCCTCAATAATAACCTCATAGGTCGTTACACCCTTCATATAGGTCTCAGCAGGCTTGCGTTCTGCTTTCAGCTCGCCTGATCGTGCCTCCTGTTTGACTTGTTCCCAGTAAGCATCGAAATGTTCGGGTTTATCGAGCTGCGGTTGATACTGTTGAAGCTCCAATATTCGCTTTTCTATCGCATTCATCGTGAGTATGCTCCTTTATTGTAAGTAACAAACTGATACTATTTTAACAAACCTATATGGTTGATACGAGAAAATTAGTAAATTTGGCTTTCAAGATCATAGAGACAAAATTCTGAGTGCTTTTGTTTTTTTATGCTATCATGCCCGAATATGTTTGAAAAATGATATATACAAAAACAAACAGACATGATAAACTACAATCATAATAAAACAGACATAAACAAATAAAAACAAATATAAATAAAGGAGGAAATAAATTGGTACAACTGTTATGGGATGCAGCTCATGCGCCGCAGCAAAAGGATGGACTGGATTCGCTCGTTTATCGCTCCAATTTGATCGGTTCTGATCGTCGTGTATGCAACTGGGGAGGTGGCAATACCTCTACGAAAACGAAGGTGATAGATTTCCGAGGACAAGAGATTGAGGTTATGTATGTGAAGGGCAGCGGCTCTGACCTTGCAACGATGAAAGCACAGCATTTTACAGGACTTAAGCTTGACGATATCGCACCTTTGTTTGAGCGTGATTCAATGAGCGACGAAGATATGGTCGCGTATTTGGCGCATTGCATGGTGGACAGCAAGCACCCGCGTGCTTCTATTGAAACGCTGCTGCATGCATTTTTGCCTTTTCCGCACGTTGATCATACGCACCCCGATGCGATTATTAGCATTTGCTGCGCAGACAACGGAAAAGAAATTGCCAAGGAAATCTATGGCGACCGTTTTGTATGGGTTCCATATGTACGTCCTGGCTTTACACTATCTAAAATGATTGCAGAAGGTGTACGCGCTAATCCGAAGGCAGAGCTTGTCCTGATGGAAAAGCATGGCCTTGTTACTTGGGGCGATACGTCAGAAGCTTGCTATGCGCAAACGATCAACATTATTAATGAAGCAGAGCAATATATTGAAGCAAAAGTAAATGAGGCAGCCTTATTTGGCGGGCAAAAGCATGCTCCACTTGGTGCAGAAGCTCGCAAGCAAATTGCTGCACTTGTTATGCCGCTTATTCGTGGTTCGGTGAGCGATGAGAAGAAAATGATCGTAACATTTGACGATGAGGACGATGTGCTTACATTTGTAGGTGGCAGCAACTCTGCAGCGCTATCGCAAATAGGCGCAGCTTGTCCTGACCATCTTGTGCATACGAAGGTGACTCCGCTATTTATTGATTGGGTGCCAAATGAACAGGATATTGACGGCTTGAAGCAGAAGCTCGCTGAAGGTCTTGCGAGCTATAAGGAAGGGTATAAGGCATATTTTGAACGCAACAGCAAGCTTGGCGAAGTGATGTTCGAGGCAGCGCCGCGTGTTATTCTTGTGCCAGGTATCGGGATGTTCAACACAGGCAAGAGCTGGTCGATGTCCAAGGTAAGCGGTGCTCTATATCATCGCGCGATTGCGGTTATGCGAGGTGCGACATCACTAGGAAACTTCGTGTCACTTAGTGAGAATGAATCCTTCCATGTAGAATATTGGCCGCTTGAGCTTTACAAGCTAACGCTTGCCCCAGCAGAGATGGAGTTTTCACGTCAGATTGCCTTTATTACAGGCGGCGCGGGCGGTATCGGCAGTGTAACGGCGAAGCGATTAGTATCCGAGGGCGCACATGTTGTGCTGGCAGATTTGAATCATGAAGGTGCACAGAAGGTGGCCGATGAGCTGAATGCACAGTATGGAGAAAGCCGAGCGATTGCGGTCAAGATGGATGTAACAAAGGAAGA
The DNA here is from genome assembly GCF_042659865.1 of Paenibacillus septentrionalis. NCBI lineage: Bacteria > Bacillati > Bacillota > Bacilli > Caryophanales > Paenibacillaceae > Paenibacillus > Paenibacillus septentrionalis. Next base: position 217,439 of record NZ_JBHSTE010000005.1, on the reverse strand, counting down.
AGAAGTGCAGGCAGCTTATGAGCAAACCGCACTAACCTACGGCGGGGTCGACATTATCGTCAACAACGCTGGGCTGGCAACTTCAAGTCCATTTGACGAAACCTCACTGAAGGAATGGAATCTGAATATTAACGTACTCGGCACTGGTTATTTCCTGGTAGCTAGAGAGGCATTCAAGGTTATGAAACAGCAAGCAATCGGTGGCAGCATGGTGTTTGTCGGCTCGAAAAACTCTGTGTATGCGGGTAAAAACGCTTCTGCTTACAGCTCTGCTAAAGCACTTGAAGCGCATTTGGCACGCTGCATTGCAGCAGAGGGCGGGGAGTTTGGCATTCGCGTCAACACCGTATTGCCAGATGCGATTCTTCAGGGCTCGGCTATCTGGAACTCGAACTGGCGCAATGAGCGCGCAGCAGCATACGGCATCGAGCCAGATCAGCTCGAAGAATACTATCGCAAGCGCACAACGCTGCTTGTCAACATTTATCCGCAGGATATCGCCGAAGGCATTGCCTTTTTTGCTTCGTCAAAAGCAAGCAAGACAACAGGCTGCATGCTGACAATTGACGGTGGTGTACCAGCCGCATTTACGAGATAAACAGCTCGATCAGACCATCACGATTGACTTGAAGCAGAGCAATTCAGCATCATTCCTTTGCCGGTCTGGCCTTATACGTTATAATTTGTTCTAGATGAAACGAGCGGACGTTTCAATAAAAACGTGTGAAAAGAGGATGCGAATGCTGGTTGTAGAACGTTATGAAAAAATAGTTCAGCTTGTCAATGAAAGAGGTAGCATTCGAGTTTCAGAATTAAGCGAGCTATGCGAGGTAACAGAGGAAACGATTCGAAGAGATCTCGATAAGCTCGAGCAGGCGGGGCGACTGAAGCGCTCGCACGGAGGTGCGGTTAGTGTCAAGGATGCTCAGCAGGAGGTGCCTTATAGTGAACGAGAGGTTACGCGTTCGCAGGAGAAAAGGCGTATTGCGGAGCAAGCCGTAAAGCTGATTGAGCCTCATGATCGAATTTTGCTTGATGCAAGCACCTCAGCATGGTATATGGCGAAAATTATGCCTGATTTGCCTATGACCGTATTGACCAACTCGGTCAAGGTTGTAACGGAGCTAAGCTCCAAAGAGAAGATAGAGGTTATTTCGTTAGGCGGGCGCTTATCGCCGCGTTCGCTTTCCTTTGTTGGGCCGATTGCAGAACAGGCGCTGGAAGCCTTTCACGTCAATAAGCTGTTTTTCTCAAGCAAGGGCGTGCATTTTGAGCGCGGCATCAGTGAATCCGGTGAGCTGCAGGCACGCTTGAAGCAGCAGATGATCGGAGCAGCCGATCAAGCGATTCTACTTGCAGATTCTAGCAAATTTGGCATTCAAGCCTTTACGCATGTGGCTGAGCTGTCAGCGGTCAACAAAGTGATAAGCGATAGCGATCTTGGCAGCGAGCTGCGAGCAGCGCTTGAGGCAGAAGGAATAACCGTCACAATCGCATAAGCGATTAACTGCGATGGCATCGATAGGCTGAATAGACCGTATATATGTTTGTTTGGCTTATCGTGCATACGTCGTTCAATTCGAGGTGAAAGATGGTGTAACCGATGAAAGTATCATTGTTCATTACTTGTTTGAGTGATGCTGTCTATCCCAGGGTTGGAGAAACAATGATGCGACTACTGGCGAGATACGGGATTTTACTGGAGTTTCCGAATGTGCAAACCTGCTGCGGACAGCCCGCCTACAATAGTGGTTATTGGAATGAAGCGAGAGCTGCAGCCAAGACGATCATCTCTGCGTTTGAGGACAGTGATTTCGTGGTGACGCCGTCGGGCTCATGCGCTCATATGGTGCATCATTATCCTGAATTGTTCAAGGATGTGCCAGAGTGGCATGAAAAGGCGAAGCAGCTGCAGAACAAAGTGTTTGAATTTTCTAATTTTTTAGTAAAGGTGCTTGGCATTACTGACCTGGGAGCGCGCTTCCCGCATAAGGTCACGTATCATCCGTCCTGTCACGGCAGCAGGCTGTTAGGGGTAAAGGATGAGCCGATGGAGCTGCTGAAGCATATTGAAGGCTTGCAGTTTGTGCCGTTGCCATTTGCAGAGGACTGCTGCGGCTTTGGCGGAACCTTTGCGATAAAAATGTCTGATATATCGGGTGCAATGGTAGCAGAGAAGGCTAGTCATGTGATGGAGACGGAGGCTGAGGTGCTGGTTGGTCTTGATATGGGCTGCATGATGAATATTTCGGGTCATTTGCGGTATCGTAATCAGCCTGTTCGAGTGATGCATTTGGCGGAGCTTCTGTACGAGGGGGTGCAAAACCGCGATGAGCAGCAAGCAGCAAACGGTTAAGGAACGTGAGAAGCGGAATGTAGCAGGTTCGGCCGCACATTATCATGCTGCTGGCGGAGAGCATGAGTCAGGTCATGAAAAGACGGTAAAGGCTAGAGCGCAGCTCGCGCTCAATAATGATTTCTTGCGGCAGGCCGTGCGCTTCACAACAGAGAGATTGCGCAGCGGCAGATTGAAGGCTGCAGGTGAGCAGGGCAATTGGGAGGAATGGAGAGAGCGGGGACGAAATATTAGGCTTCATACGATCGCGCATCTCGACTATTATTTGCATCAGTTTGCAGAGCAAGCACGCAAGAGTGGTGCTTATATTCATTTTGCTGATACAGCGCAGGAGGCCGTTGAGCTGTCGCTCCAGATCGCAAAATCGAAGAATGCAAGCTCGGCAGTTAAGTCCAAATCAATGGTCAGCGAGGAAATTCATCTTAATGCCGCTTTCGAATCAATCGGCGTCGAAGCGATTGAAACGGATTTGGGAGAGTACATTATTCAAAAGGCGAATGAGACGCCTTCGCATATTATTATTCCTGCTATTCATAAAAATCGTTATCAAATTGCTGAGCTATTATCGGAGGACGCAGGAGAAGAGCTTCCTCCTGAAACCTCAATACTTGCGGGTTATGTAAGGAAAAAGCTCCGCGAGAAATTTCTTCATGCCGACATCGGGGTTACTGGCTGTAATTTTGCGATTGCTGAAACAGGCTCGATGGTGCTGTTCGAGAATGAAGGCAATGCGCGTATGGTATCCACACTTCCCAAGACGCAGATTACCTTTATGGGGATGGAGCGGATTATCCCATCATGGACTGATCTGGAAGTAATGGCAACATTGCTGCCACGTTCGGCAACAGGTCAAAAGCTGACGGTCTATATGTCGGGCATCTCAGGTCCGAAGCGTGACGAGGATGGCGATGGACCAGAGGAAATGCATATTATCATCATTGATAATGGGCGTTCGCTGCAGCTTGGCGACCCCGAATTTCAAGAGCTGCTGAATTGCATTCGCTGTGGAGCATGTCTGAATGCATGTCCAGTGTATCGTCATATTGGTGGTCATGCGTATGGCGGCACGTACAGTGGTCCAATTGGAGCAGTCCTGACACCTGCCCTTAAGAAAAATGTTGCGGAGTGGGATGATATTGCGGGTGCATCAAGTCTATGTGGAGCGTGCTATGAGGCTTGTCCCGTGAAAATACCGCTGCATGACATGCTGGTCTCCCTGCGCAGACGCAAGGTGGAAGCGGGCTATGGCGATGGACTGGAGTCAGTTGGCATGAAGGGCTTCGGCAGCGTCATGTCCAGCGCCAAAATCTATCACGGCGCACTAAAGCTAGGTAAGCTTGGACAGAAGCTTGTTGTGAAGGACGGCGGCATTCGCGCTAAAATCGGACCACTCAAGGGCTGGAACTCACATCGCGTTGCGCCAAGCATCGCGAACGAGCTGTTTCGCGAGCGCTACAGCTCGCTGAAGGAGGAGCTAAAGCCGCAACCGAATCCAGATATATTAGAGCGGCTTCAACAGTATCAGACGCGTCAGCAGGAAGGAGGACGGAGCGATGAGTAATACGCATGAACAGCTACTAAAGCAGCTGGAGGAGCAATCGAAGCAGAAGCAAGAGCAGTTTCTTAATCATATTGCAGATAAGCTACAGCGTCCACGCGTGATGAATCGTCCCTCCCATCCCTTTCGCGGCGCACCTGCATTTTGGCAGCAATATGAGCTGGATGAGCAGGAAAGGCTGATGCAGTTTACACAAAACTTCGAGGCAGCAGGCGGCTACGTATCTAAGGTTCAGTCACTGCAGCAAGCAAGTGCCTTCATAACGGAAAAGGCTTTAGAGATGAAAGCGAAATATGTTATGCGTCAGGACGTCTCTCTTCTGGAGCAGCTTGGCTTGGAGCAGGAGCTGCCGCAGCTTACTGTGACACGCTGGAATGAGGATCGCGAGCAGGATTGGAAATCTCGCGCAGCAGAGACGGATATCGGCGTGGTGCTGGCTGATTATGCGGTAGCGCACACAGGCTCGATCGTGCTGATGTCGAGCAAGGAGAAAGGACGCTCGGTTAGTCTACTGCCTACGCTGCTCGTTGCAATTATACCACGCTCCGTAGTCGTGACTAAGCTTGGCGAGGTACTGGGCAAGGTTGACGAGATGGGACGCGAAGCACTGCCCGCGGGCATTCATTTCGTATCGGGTCCTAGCCGTTCTGCTGATATTGAGAATGACCTTACAATCGGCGTTCATGGGCCGGGTCTTGTATATGCGGTAATCGTTGATGAGCTATGAGACGAGAGCAGTTATTTTTCGAATAAGGAGAACGAATTATGATCAATCATATTGCGGTTGATATTGGCGCTTCAAGCGGCCGTCTAGTGCTCGGAAGGCTTGAGCATGGCGTAATGCAGCTGACGGAGCTGCATCGTTTTCCCAATCAGTTTCAGCGCAAGGGCAATCATCTTTATTGGGATATTGATCAGTTGTTCAAGGAGTTAATTATTGGTTTAAGCAAGGCGAAGCAGGCTGGAATCGAGCAGTGCACGCTTGGCATTGATACATGGGCAGTTGATTATGTGTTGCTGGATGCGCAAGGGGAGCGGCTGCACGATGTATACGCCTATCGCGATGCGCGCACGAATGGTGCGCCAGACTCGCTGCATCAGCATATATCAAGGGCTGACGTATATCGCAAAACAGGCATTCAGGAGCTGCCGTTCAATACGCTTTATCAGCTATATGTCCATGATAAGGAGCAGCTCAGTCAAACAGATTGCCTCCTGTTTGTACCCGATTATTTGTACTACCGTCTGACTGGCAAGAGGATCAATGAAGTGACGAATGCCTCGACTAGCCAGCTTATTAATTTGACAAATGGGCAGTATGATGAACAGCTGCTAGAGCTATTAAAGCTGAGCCGAGAGCAGTTTGCCGAGCTTGTCGAACCGGGAACTGTGCTTGGCCCGATTAAGGAAAGCCTGCGTCAAGAGCATCAGCTCCCACAGTGTGAGTGCATAGTTGTGCCAACTCATGACACGGCATCTGCCGTTGTTGGTGTCCCGGCAACAGGTGAACGGCCTTGGGCCTTTATCAGCAGCGGAACGTGGTCATTGCTTGGTATGGAGCTACGGCAGCCGATTCATGGCGCTGAGGCGCTCGCTGCTAACTATACGAATGAGCGCGGAGCATTTGACACGTATCGCTTTTTGAAAAACATTATGGGGCTTTGGATGCTGCAGGAGGTTCGCAGGCTTGACCCTGCTGGATACGGGTTTGCCGAGCTGGTTGAGCTTGCAGCACAGGAGCAGCCATTTGTTAGCCTAGTACGCTGCAACGATGATCGGTTTTTGAATCCTGAGCACATGATAGAGGAAATTCAAAGCTTTTGCAAAGAAACCAAGCAGCCTGTGCCGTACACATCAGGAGAAATTGCACGTTGCATATTCGATAGCTTGGCGTTAACGTATTACGATTATATGAAGGAGCTGCAGCAGCTGACAGGTGTGAAGCCTGAGGTGCTGCATATTGTCGGCGGCGGCGCCAACAATGGGCTGCTTAATCAGCTGACGGCCGACCTGCTGGAGATCGAGGTTCAGGCAGGACCTTCGGAATCGACTGCAACGGGTAATCTCATCGTGCAGATGATGACAAGCGGAGAAATTGACCAGCTGTCTACTGCGCGAGATATTTTGGAGAAGTCGTTCGATGTTGTCAGCTATTATCCTCGTCATATTGAGGGCAAGCAGGAGCTGCTAACACGTTGGGCACAGCTCTAGGATAAAGCATGCATGAACAAAAATAACGATAGAAATGAGGGTGGAATGATGGATAAATCCGTTTTGGACGGCTATGTACACGCTAAGGAGCTTTATGCAAAGCATGGCATTGATGTGGACGCGGTGCTAGAGAAGCTGGCTCAAATTAAAATTTCCATTCATTGCTGGCAAGGTGATGACGTACAGGGCTTCTTGTTTCGAGACAAATCGTTAAGCGGAGGCATCGCGGTGACGGGCAGCTACCCGGGACGTGCTTCTACACCATCAGAGCTTCGTCAGGATCTGGATCAGGCCTTGTCACTTATTCCTGGTAAGCATAAAATCAATCTTCATGCGATTTACGCGGATACAGAGGAACAGGTTGAACTAAATGAGCTGGAGCCGAAGCATTTTGAACGCTGGGTGGAGTGGGCAAAGGAGCAAGGGCTAGGGCTCGACTTTAACCCGACCTGTTTTTCACATCCAAAAGCAGACGATGGCTTTACGTTAAGCCATTCCGATGAAAGCGTTCGCAAGTTTTGGATTGAGCATGGAATCGCATCACGTAAAATCGGGGAGTACTTCGGAAAGGAGCTGGGACAGCCTTGTGTTACGAATTTCTGGCTGCCAGATGGCTATAAGGATACACCTGTTGATCGCTTGGCACCTCGTCAGCGATTGCAGGCATCATTGGACGAAATTTTCGCTGCTCCAGTAGATTCTCGCTACAATATTGATGCGGTTGAGAGCAAGCTGTTCGGAATTGGGTCGGAGAGCTATGTGGTGGGCTCGCATGAGTTTTACTTAGGCTATGCGATTAAAAATGGCAAGGCGCTATGTCTCGATTCTGGGCACTTCCATCCAACAGAGGTTATTTCTAATAAAATCTCATCGGTACTCATGTATGTGGATCAGCTGCTTCTTCACGTTAGCCGTCCTGTTCGCTGGGATAGCGACCATGTCGTTACGATGGATGACGAGCTGCTGGATATTGCACGTGAGCTTGTTCGTGGAGACTTTCTGGGAAGAACGCATATCGGATTGGATTTCTTCGACGGCAGCATTAACCATGTAGCCGCTTGGGTCATCGGAACGCGCAACACCATTAAAGCACTGCTGCGCGCCATGCTGGAGCCAATTGATCAGCTGCGTGAGGCTGAGCTGAATAAGGACTATACAACAAGATTAGCGCTTTTTGAAGAGCTGAAATCATATCCGTATGGCGCAGTATGGGATTACTATTGTGCAACAGCTGGCGTTCCTGTACGTGAGGCTTGGCTCGATCAAGTGAAGTCATATGAGCAGGATGTATTGCTGAAGCGGGTGTAGTAATCTATAACGCTGTAATTCTGCAATTGTGTTGCAATAAGACGTTAACGATTAAATAGCAACGTTAACTGCGAATAGCCGTTTCTTGGTATGAAGGGAGTATAAATCTACTTTCATCTACAAGAAATGGCTTTCTTTGTATGGTGAAACAACGATAACAGCTTTAAGCTTGTTCAATTTTGATAATGTTCTTTCGTATGCAAATAGAGCTTGCAAGATTGCTCACGCAATGTATAATAAGTGCGCTCCACAGTGTGCCTTGCTCGATTGTCAAAAATCCTGTTAGTAGGCTCATTATGAATAGATAGATTAACAGATAAGGTTGACCTTCATACTGACCCTTATAATGTAAGGCGATAAAAACAAGAGAGATTAGTACGACAGCTAGCCAGGACGGCATAAAGCCTGAAAGTAGCAACAATAAAACCCCGCGAAAAAACAGCTCTTCCCCTATCACCGCAACTATACTGATAACATAAAGGCTGGAGCTTGAGCTCTGAAGTAGATGAACTAAGTCATTAACCCCTTTAGTATTAGGAAGATTCGTTTTTCTTAGTGCGATAAAACCAAGCAAAATGAGTAGTAAAACGATCGATCCAATTACTCCATAGCCTACATCCTGTACGATCTTCTCCAAAGAAAAAAGCCCTGCTAAAAAGTCCATCATCTCGCCTTGCTGCCATAAATACAGAATTATTGCGCTTAAGACAACTAAAATTAAACTGCTAAGCGCAAGTATTTTACTTGAAAGTGGCGGTGATTCCATAAACGATATCATTCCTTTTTCGAGATAGTATCTAACTATTATAAATTAATTTATCTATAAATTGGAAGGGGGATCTCTATGAGAGAACTCTCTTAATACGAGTGTACAACTATGATATAAAAACCATTATATAGGACATTTATACTATATTGGTACCAAATCTTGTTATAGTATGATTGGCGATCTCTATATTAGTAGTGATTGGGACATAATTTATTTAGAAAGGGGTTAAGGTTAGGGATGGCTTTAGTCTTTGAACTAGAAAAAGAGAAGGTTATGCAACCGTGGAAGACATTGGACTCGTTAGATAACAAGCTGTTACAGGGTTGGGATAAACAAAGACAAGCTTCACAAGCTTATTATAAGCAATCTTGTATGAAAGAACGAATAACTAAGAGTCAATACCAACACTATTATAAAGGCAATGAATGTCTTATAAAAATCGCTTCAAAGCATTGTGAAGAAACGGTTTCGGATATGTTGAAATCCGTACTGTTCATCATTACTACGCTAGATGGAATTGTTCTAGCGGTATTAGGAAAGCAGGAATTGGTTACATCGCTGGATCAAAACTATAATTTAGGCAAAGGTTCTGTATTTACAATTGAAAATGCTGGTTTAAATGCAATTACTCTTTCAACGGAAGTAGAAGATTGGGTTTATTTAAGTGGAGCGGAGCATGATTTCCAACTTTTTAAGAAGTGGAATTGTTTTTGTAGCCCTATCCGACAACATGGTGAAATTGTCGGGTATTTGGATATGTCATTTGCAGTTGGGGATGACCATCTACTAACGGCGGCATTATTTACCTCGACTCTTAAAAGCATTGAAAGTGAACTGGATAAGCCCGATCAGCAACAAAGGATTTTTGAACAATTTCATGCCTATAGACTTTCGCCAAGAGAAAAAGAAATCGCATGTATGTGGCTTAATAATTGCAGCGCACTGAGAATTGCAAGCGAGTTAGGGATTACTGAAGGAACGGTTAGAAATGTAATTAAGAAGATTTATAGGAAGACAGAGGTCTGTGATAAAGGGCAGTTTATGAGAAAGTTTATTAGTTAAATTGCTATTAGTTATAATAATCCAGTTCAGAGTATATTAGATAATAATTAAAACTATATATATGCTGGAATAAAGAAGGGCTGTAATGCTTGCTTACTGTTGAATCTGTTAAAAATTTTTGTGATTTTTCTTTGTCTGCTGCATTGGTATTATGTTGTATTTATAAAGTTCTGAAAAAAGAAATCCTTGTAGCCGATCCTGCTAGATGACTTTTTAAATATGCCTCCGAAGTTTTATAAAAATCCGGTTAGGCGTGATTTAGGGAGACTAAATTCATGTCGTATTAACTCGAGAATCAAAAACTAGCAAGTGCTTTTACGTAAGATTACTAATCTGATTCTATTCTTGTAGTATCCATTTTGGGATATATTGTACTTTTTTTTCTTATGATATTTTAATAACTATGAAGTTAAGGTAATTGAAGTTTCAACTTATAGTAGCTAGATGTTAATTCTAATTCAAAGTTAATTTCTTAGATCAATAAATGATGGGATGATAACTTATGGAGAATGTGATAACAATTGAAACTGGGAAAAGTTTAAGCTATAAAAAAGTTGCCTCTTTCAGAAAAAAAATGCAACTGTCAGAAATGAATGAACAAGTTCTTATGTTTATCGATAAGTTAAAGGATTTGGGTTTAACAAAATTAGGTCCTATGCTTTCCACTACACATGGAATGGAGATTGTAGGACAAGAGCAAGTTCTAGACATTGAATATCTCGTTGCTATAGATAGAGAAGTTAATCTAGAGGAGCCGTATGTTTATAAGCCAGAGCTTAAGTTAGTTAATGCCCTATATGTTAGACATATTGGTAACCCCCATGAATTGCAGGATGTCTATAATCACATTGTAGAATTCATGAAAGATAATGGACTTCAACAAATATCTACAATATACAATGTAAATATAAATGACGACAGATTACAATTTGGCGAAGAACCTATTATTGATATATATCTTTCTATTAATCCAAATTCGTTTTAATTAATTGGATATTAAAACAACAATTTATTATTTTCAGATCCGGAGCTGGAAAGAGATAAATTATCTATTAAATTGTTGTATTAATATAATATTCTAGTAAAGGGGTTTCAGGAATGACGAATCAGACACTTCTGTTGAATAATGGAGCATTTACTGCCTTGACTGAACAGGAATTGTGCTATGTTGATGGAGGAGGATTCTGGAAATCAGTAGCTGTAGGGGCTGTAATCGGTGCGGCTACATTTGCTCCAACAGGAGGCATGATTGGAACAGTGACCTTCCCTGTAGTAGGTACAGTATCTGGATATGTTGTAGCTGGTGTAATTGGGGCTGTTGGAGGAGCTGTAGCAGGGGCGATTAAGGGTGCTTATTATAGTTAATCTATCAAAATGAGTGGAGGGTAATATATGAACATTGCACTAAATTCAACAAGCTTTAATGAGTTATCTCATGATGAACTTTATACTGTTGACGGAGGTGGCTGGTTAGCTGATGCAGTTGTTGGTGCTGTTGCTGGGGCAGCAGGAGGGCTAGTACGTGGAGCACTTACCGGAGCAGTTATTGGTTTTGCCGCTGCAGGTCCAGCAGGCATTTTACCAGGAGCAGCTGCATTTGCTGGAGCTTATGTGGTTAGCGGAGCTGTTACAGGGGCAGTTTCAAACGTAGCAGTAAAGGCTGTATGGTAATTATTAATTTAGATCAAATCAAGGGTAGCATTGCTACTCTTGATTTGTGAAAGGAAGAAATAGATGGAGGGAATATTCACTGAAATAATTAGACGTAATAAACAACAAACTTTATTAATTACAGTTGGCATGGTATTAATAACACTTTCAGTCTATAAGTATACAGGTTTAGTTAAAGCCTTACAATTTGCAATTGGCACAGGCCTAATTTTCGGGATGTTCGAAGCTTTATTTATAAGAAAACAGCTTACACAAGGGAGTAAAGGTATGGGAAATAACAGAAAGGCTGGAATGGCAATATACTTAGTATTGGCAACGGGTATGATTCTAGCTGTGACAGCTTTCATTGGAGTTTTTGATTTCGTTACAAATCTAATGTTTGGAGTAGGCTTAGGAATTATAGTTGCAGCAATTGATACATTGCGTAGAAAAAGCTAGAAAAGTTAGCGCTTCTAACCTAAGACATTTGTAAATGAGGAATTAGAATGATATTCCGTAAATATCACTGCATCAAACAACATGACTATAAAGATTGTGGAGCAGCCTGTCTTGCAACCATCTCTCGACAGCACGGGCTGAAATATCCAATATCTAAAATAAGAGAAATAGCAGGTACAGATAAGCAAGGCACGAATGCATACGGTTTGGTGAAGGCTGCAGAGAAACTCGGCTTTACAGCAAAAGGCGTCAAAGGTGATCAGGCAGCCTTTTTCAGCGAATTTCCTCTGCCTGCCATTGCTCATGTCATCATAGATGGTACGCTGCTTCATTATGTTGTGATTCATAAAATATCGAAAAAAGAAGTCCTTGTAGCCGATCCTGCTAAAGGACTTGTTAAATATACGCCCGACGATTTTTTTCAAATTTGGACAGGCGTGCTTATTCTTATGGTGCCCACTCCTCAATTCCGTAAAGGAAATGAGACGAAGGGGCTATTTGCACGTTTTTTTGGCCTGTTGCTGCCACAGAAACGAATGCTGTTCGGTATATTTTTGGCTTCGTTGTTATTTACGATTCTAGGTATTCTAGGTGCATTTTATTTTCAATTTCTACTTGATGAGATATTGCCGTACGGATTGGAGAAGACGCTTCATATTCTTTCAATTGGAATTATTGTGCTCTATCTTTTCAAAGTTCTGCTTAATGCGTTTCGTTCGCATCTGCTCATCTTTCTAAGCCAAAAGCTAGATATCTCCCTCATCCTAGGCTACTATCACCATGTATTAAAACTTCCCATGAGTTTTTTTGGAGCTCGAAAAACGGGTGAAATTATTTCTCGTTTAATGGATGCTTCCAAGGTTAGAGATGCAATATCTAGCGCAACCCTAACAATTATGATTGATATTTTAATGGTGATTGCCGGAGGAGCCATTCTCTATTCCCAAAGCGCGATGCTATTTGGTGTCACCATACTCCTTGTTCCAATATATATCGCATTGGTATGGGGGTTTCATAGGCCATTTGATCGCCTTAATCGTGAGCAAATGGAAAAAAATGCGCAGTTAACCTCCTATATTGTGGAGTCCATTGATGGCATTGAAACGGTCAAGGCTTATCATGCAGAGGGAAAAGCAAACTTTGAAACAGAACGGAAGTTTGTAAGCTTTCTAAAGTCAGTATTTAAATTCGGTATATTCAACAACGTGCAGGCTTCCCTGAAAGGGCTTGTACAGTCTGTAGGCGGAGTTGTTATTTTATGGGTTGGTGCCGTGCAAGTGATGAAGGGCAATATGTCTATGGGCCAGCTTATTACATACAATGCTCTGCTTGCTTATTTTCTAGACCCTATTCAAAACCTCATTAATTTACAACCAACTGTGCAGACTGCAGTCGTTGCTGCAGACAGATTGGGTGAAATATTAGATTTGGAGACGGAAAAGAGTGAGCAGGAAGATAAAAAACTGCAGCCATCCAGTTTAAAAGGTGATATCCTCCTACAAAACGTTGATTTCCGATACGGTACGAGAGCATTGACCTTGAAAGGAATCAGTATGACGATTGGCCAAGGGGAGAAAATTGCATTTGTAGGTGAAAGCGGATCTGGTAAAACAACACTAATTAAGCTGCTTATGCAATTTTATCAACATGAAAAAGGTGAAATTCTAATTCGTGATTACAATATTCGCGATATTCATTTGGATTCATTAAGAGAGAGAATTGCCTATATTCCGCAGGACACGTTCTTTTTTAGTGGAACGATAGAAGAAAATCTTAGGCTTGGCGTGGATGATTCTATCGAGCTCGAACGTATTATTGAAGCTTGCAAAATGGCACAAGCTCATGAATTTATAAATAATTTTCCGCTTCGTTACCAAACGTTACTAGAGGAGAATGCTACGAACATTTCTGGTGGGCAAAAACAGCGACTGGCCATCGCCCGGGCTATTCTTAAAAATCCCGATATTTTGATAATGGACGAGGCAACTAGTAATTTGGATTCCATTACAGAAAAAGCAGTTTCAGAGACAATTAATAATTTTGAGGATATTACGACGATTATTATTGCACACCGCCTTAGTACGATTATGCGCTGTGATCGCATTTATGTAATGGAGCAAGGCCAAATATTGGAGCAAGGTACTCATGAGCAACTTCTTGCAGCTTGAGGGAAATACTATGAGTTGTGGAAGGATCAACTGCCTGGACTTGAGAATGCTTATGCTGACACCATGAATATTCCAGTAGGGGTAGGTGGAGTGTAATGAGAGCTGTTATTAGAGAAATGTCAGAAATGACGGATAGTCGAGAAATTCTTGAAGCTCGAACACATCCAGCAATTACAACTTTTATTGCAATTTTATTGCTGTTAATTGGTGTTGGGTTAATCTGGTCATTTATTGGTGAGATCGATGAAGTAGCCAAGGCTTCAGGTATTGTGCGCCCAAATGATAAGGTCAGTAATATTCAGACTTTAGTATCTGGAACAGTTGAATCGCTACATGTACAGGAAGGGCAGTGGGTAGAAGAAGGTGACCTTCTGATTAAATTGGAACATGAAAGCTTACAACTCGATTTGTCCAGTAAACAAACTGAGCTGGCTAAGCTTGAACGAGAAAATGAGTATCTGAAGCGATATCGAGATAGCGTATATGGGCATCACAATTTATTCGTTCAAAAATTAGAAGAAGAAACAATTTATTATAGTTTAGTTGAACAGTACCTATTAGAATACAGCCAAAAGGAATTAGACTATAACGCAAGTGTGAATCAATTGGATCAAGCGAAAAATGAGTCGCTACTTACTAGAGAAGGAATAGTGCTGAATCAAAAAGCCTCTAATCAAAAAAATGAACGAACAAAAGCGGACTACAACAGGCAGATTGAGCAATTAGAAAAAGAACTTCATGCTGAAAAAATGCTCAAGCAATCGATGGAAGCGGAAAGTGACCAGTTTTCAGTACATGATCCACTAAGAATAGAGAGATTTAATCAATATATACTCTCTCTGAATAAGCTCAAAACGGATGTAAGTGAAAGTGAGAAAAAATTGGCACAATCAGTTGCTTTAGGTGAACGATTTGTTCCTAAATCACAACTTGATGAAGAACAAGCACAAATCGAGTTGGCCAAGTTGCAGCTTACGCAGTTTCAACAAGAGGCTATATTAGGGGTGCAAGCTCAGATCACCGATTATGAGAACCAATTAAAAGAAATTCGTCAACTGGCAGCTCAGCTGGAAGGCGAGGAGTCCTCAACTGCGATGGAGCAACAATCGTTTCAACTGGAGGAGGAAAAACTTAGTGATCAGTATCGTAATTTGCAGAAACAAAGTGATAGCATACAACTAAAATCTAAAATTGATTTGGACAAGTTTAGATTGGATCGTATTGTTCAAATCGAAGCTGCTATCGAAGAAAAAGAAAAGTCTTCTAAGATGCTTCTTGATCAAATTAATCAATTGCAAATTTCCATCGATAAGCAAAGTATTTATGCTCCGATTTCTGGTATGGTCCATATGATAAAAGATATGAATGTAGGGGATATTGTGCAACCAGGTGAATCTTTACTCTCCGTCATTCCGGTCAATGAATCGATGTATAAGATGAGTATCGTTGTGCCAAATCATGAAATAGGTCAAATTGATGTAGGTCAACAGGTAGATATGAATTTTCATGCCTTTCCAAAGCAAAGCTTTGGTTCGTTGATCGGTACAGTTAATTCAATTAGTTCCGACTCTATTATCCAACAAGATGGGAGAAGTTACTATACTGTGGAAGCGTCAATTGCTAATAAACCGCTTGTAAATCGTAAAGGAGAGAGTGGAGAAATAAGAGTAGGTATGACAGCAGAAGCCTATGTTATTACTGATTCTAAAAAAATCATTCATTATTTATTGGAGAAGATTAATTTGAGAGATTAGGAGGGGGCAGATGTCTATATCAACTTTTAGAACGCGAAGAGCTTTTATGTTTTTTTGCTTTGTATTACTGCTTACATCCTTGTTTTCGCCATATAAGGCTTTTGCTTCAGATAAAAAGAAACAGATTTCATTAACTCGTGAGAAAATTTTAGAGCTCTCATCCCAAAACTACTTGGCAGTACAAGAACAACATTTGCAGGTTCAGCTTGATTCAGCACAGTTGCGTTATGTTGAGGGACAACGCGAAGAATTAGGTTCTTTTAATAAGCCAGTTATAAATAAGCTCCCAACTACAATAGAGGAATTAAAACTTCTTGTACCTGAATACGACAACATGACAGATGAGGAAAGACAAGAAATAGACGGTTTATTGATGATTCAGGCCATGATCAATGCCTCCATGAATAACATGATAGAAGCTCAAGCAAATTACCA
This sequence comes from Paenibacillus septentrionalis, assembly GCF_042659865.1. Classification (NCBI taxonomy): domain Bacteria; kingdom Bacillati; phylum Bacillota; class Bacilli; order Caryophanales; family Paenibacillaceae; genus Paenibacillus; species Paenibacillus septentrionalis. The sequence continues at coordinate 201,709 of NZ_JBHSTE010000005.1, read as the reverse complement.
GTATACTGCTGGAATTCAGCAATGGAGTAATCAACTTGATACATTGGATCAAGAAGTTGACAACGGGAATCACAACGTGAAGATGTCTAAATTGGAAAAAGAGAAGTTGGAATTAGCGGCACAACTCTCTGCCGTTCAAAGCTACTACGAAATTATGAAACTTCAAATTGATATTCATGCCGCTCAATATGAAGTCACGTTAGCTAGAACTAAAATAAAAGATGTTGAAAGGTTATATGAGCTTGGCTTGGCAACAAGAAATGAAATCGATCAAGCTAAACAATCGCTCGCTCAACATGAGCAAAATGTCAATCGTCTTAACATGCAAGTAAATGAAAAACAAGAGCTGTTTAAACAAAGCTTAGGAATAAAAAAGGATGAATCGATTATTTTGCCTGATGTTAAAAATATGCAACCGACATATCATACTGCTGCAATCGAAGTTAACAAGCAAATTGATCATATTAAAGCAGAGGAAACGATATCTCACGTTAAAACAAGACTCGAAGCCGCTCGTGGGGATTGGTTGTTGATAGACTATCTGAATACGTTGCTCGTAGTAGAGGTTGAACGTAAAGAAATTATAGAGCAATGGTTAGATCAAAAGATATTGTTGATCAATAATGAAGAAAACATAATTACAATGCGAATCAAAGAGTTAGAAAGTCAAAAAGCCGAACAAACGATTAGACTTGAAGATTATAAGAAACTCTATTTTACAGGGCATGTATCTGCTAGGGATCATGAAGCTGTGGGTCATGACCTTGCTCGCTTAAATTTTACTCTTGAAAAAGAAAAGCTAGAGTATTTTATATGGCAAGAAAAAAAGAGAGCAGCAATATTGGGCTTTATACAATAGTGATTTATGTTTTAATAATTGAACATAAATAAATTCACAATGAAAGAGGAGAAAAAGAATGAAGAAGTTGACGTCGTTATTCATTGCACTTGTAATGGTATTTGTATTGGCTACAAGCGTTCAGGCAGAAACGACAACGAGCAGTGCAGCAACAGTTTGGCTAAACGGAAAACAAGTACAGTTTGTTGACAATCAGCCGTTTGTTGAAAAAGGGACAACCTTTGTACCGGCAAGCACTGTCTTGGAAGCACTTGGCTATGCAGTCGCATGGGATGAAGAAAACAGCGCCATTATCGCTGAAAAGTATGGGTTTTCCATTGCTGTCCAGGTTGGCAATGTTGTTGGGTATGTAAATGGTATAGAGCGCACGATGACCGTTGCTCCAAAGATTGAAAATGACACTGTATATGTACCAATAAGATTTATAGGTGAAGCAATCGGCTATGATGTCGATTGGGATGGTCAGACTCGCGCGGTATTGCTAACGAAGGAAGCTAGCAAGGGCTACATCTGGAAAGTGGAGAAGGACGGTGTTGAAGTTCATTTGCTAGGTTCTGTCCATCTTGGAGATGCAAGTATGTATCCGCTTCGTGATGAAGTAGAGGCTGCGTTCGATAACGCTGATCATCTTGTCGTTGAAGTGAATGTTGCACAAGTACCTGACAAGCAAACAGCGCAGGAAATCGCAACGCTTCAAACGTATTCGGATGGATCAACGCTTAAGGATCATGTATCGGCAGAAACATATAAACGCGTTCAAACTTTCCTGACTGATCTTGGATTGGAAATTAATGCATATGATGCCTTTAAGCCTTGGGCAGTATACTTGGATATGAGCAACTATGTAGCAGCGACTTCGGGCTATCAGGGTGGTCTTGGCATAGATAGGTATTATTTGAATAGAGCACAGGAGCAGAACAAGCCAATTTTGGAACTAGAATCCTACATTTCTCAAGTCAAAATTTTCGATAGTTACTCCAAGGAACTTCAAGAGCAACAGGTGAATGAAGTATTGGATGGTATTTATGGTGGGACGGAAACGGCAGGATCGACAGAACCCTCTATTCAAGTCTTGACTGATTTGTGGATTCAAGGAGATGATGCTGGGCTGGAGCAGTTAATTGCATCTATTCAAGAAAGCCCGGAGCTATACGAGAAGCTTCTTAAAGCTCGCCATGCTGGCATGATCGAGAAAATTGAAGGTTATTTGAATAATGACAATAAGGATTCTTACTTTATCATAACAGGTTATCTTCATATGCTTGGCGAGGATGGCTTAGTTACCTCGCTGAAGGAAAAAGGCTATACTGTAACGAGAATCTAATGGATAAGGCAAAGAGGGTACTGCCAGCAAGCGTCTTAAAGGATGCTCGTGGCAATGCCCTCTTTTTATAATGAATTTACTGTAAGAGCGATGGCATCGAATTGACAAAAGCGGGCAATGTTCTATATAGTTTAGTCAATTGATCGTGCTTGGAAAAGGAGACTGAAGATGGAACAGCAGATGGATGTGCGAGACGTTATCAATGAAATGCGTGCAGTTCAGCAGCAGTCAAAGCAGTTTATGGAACGTTTAACGGAGCATGCGCAGCTATCGTCAAATCATGTCATGCTGCTAATGGATCTGAAGCTGAACGGGAGCATGAGAATTACTGAAATATCAGAACGCTTTTCGATTACTGCTGGTGCAGCAACCTCGATGTGCGACAAGCTCGAGCAACAGCAGCTTGTAAAACGAATTCGTGAGCATCAGGATCGAAGAGTGGTCCAAGTAGCACTGACAGAGGAAGGGGAAAAGATTATTGACCTCATATTCGAGTCTTTGCCTGCAGAGAGGCTGCTAGAGATGCTACGGATTTTCAAGCAAATTCGCAACTTAATGTCAACGATTATATAAAAGGCTGATCTGCCTCTCACGGATCAGCCTTTTTTGTTGGAAAGAAATTGACAATCAGCACACATAAACTTTAAAGTATAGTTATATATTTTAATTATTAAAATATATAACTATTAAAATAAATGAGGTTGATATTGTAATGGTAAAATCAACAGTCGCAGGCAAAGGAATGAAGGATATTACTGTAAACGGTCACCAAGTGTTTGATGGTGCCGTAATCGCAGACAACATCCGAATTCATGGTAATGGTAGATTTTTGGAAGGGTTATCCTCGCAGCAGCTAAGGATCATTGGCTCTTGCAGTATTAAGGGAAACACCTCTGTAAAGCATATCTATTGTCAAGGACATGGCAAATTTCACACCCTGCAGGTGGAAATCATACAGGTTGCAGGCTCCATAGCTGCTGAGCATGTGAGCGGAGCAAACCTAATTGATATCAAAGGCAGCCTTCAGATTAAAGGCAGCTTGGAAGCAGTCAATGTTACGATTCGCCAGCAAGGCACAGCTAGTGTAAATCGCATCACAGCTGAAAAAAGTGTGGTGATTCAGGCCGATCGATTATCAATCCTACATTGGCTTTGGCCTAGAAGCAGAAGAGGAACGTATCATGTTCTAAAGGGCTATGAGGTTAAGGTTGACCATATTCAATCATCGCTTATCGTGGGCGGATATGTCGAGATCGGACCTAATTGTGCGATACACAAGGTCATCTATTCCGAGTATTTATCCGTCGCACCAGGAGCTAAGGTGGCTGAAGTGATCCATCTTTCCCAGCACCCACAGATTTGGAGGTCGGAGCTATGTTAATTAGAAAATTACTTGGTGGACTGCTGGCAATGTTTGCATTTCCTACACTAAGCATATTAATGGTGGCTCTGGCAGGCAGTGCAGTGTTCGTTGTTATCGCGAGCGTTTTAAGAACGCTGGGCGTACATATTGCGATGAATATTGCACTGCTTGAGGTACCACGTCTATTAAGCATACCTGTAGGTCTTTTGTTCGGAGCACTTTTTTTCTATTTGGCAAGACAAAGCTGGAGGCTGCTCCAGATCAGCTATCAAACGGTTAAGGCTGCATTTATTATAAAATAGTGAACAGGTCTTCCCTTGTTGTAAGCTTAAAGCTATTCATAAAATAAAACAAAGGCGTGTCGCTCTAGAACCCAGAGCTCACATGCCTTTGTTAATGAGTAAAGAAAAAAATTATTGATCGCGAAACTCCTGCGGTGTAACGCCGTAGCGTTCCTTGAATACCTTGATAAAATAGCTCGTTTTTGAGTAGCCAACCTTGCTTGATATCTCATAGATTTTTTCTGATGTCGTTCGCAGCATATGGGCAGCTGTTTCAAGACGGAGCCGCGATACGTACTCGCTTATCCCTTCACCAGTTTCCAGCTTGTATACCTTCGATAAATAAGATGCATTCAGAAATACATGATCGGCAATCGACTGTAGCGATGCATCGGCAAGATGCTGAGCTGCATATTCCTGCACCTTCTGTACAATACCCGTTCTTGATACTTGTGTACGCGACGTGATGGCTTGACGATATGCTTTCAGTGCATCACTTACCCATGTGCGAAGCTGTACGATCGTATGAAAGGATGGTCCAGCAAGCATCTGGTTGAAATCGGAGCCTAAACATTCCGTCATGCTGAGCTTATTTTTATGAATGGCATAGCTAAGCGCGCTTACAATCGCATAATACGCTTCAAGAATATGCTCATAAGAATCTCCGCGTTTTTCTTCCAGCTCCTCATAGATCATGAGGAGCTTACTTTCGATAGCTTCCCACTGGCCGACCTCAAGCAAATGGTTCAGCTGTGGCGGTGTATACAGCTGAGTAAGGGAATCCGATTCTAGCTGGCTCATCGGTTGAGATTTCCTTAATGTGAGCAGGAAATCTCGCTCGCTGCCTATGCGTTGACGAATGCTGCCAAGCAGCTGTTCGTAGCAGTCTGTCACATAGTTGGGGAAGGATAGCTGCTGGCCTAATACAAGCGAGATAGTTCCCTTCAAGTACAGCTTGACGTAATGCTGCAGCTGAGCAGCTTTCTGCTCAATCGCATCTGGTTGGAGCATGCCGTTTGCAGCTGATTTGGCAGGCAAAATGAGAAATACGTAGTAGCCGTAGTTATCCTTCACAACCCATAGCTTAGCGCAATCCGAAAACAGCTCCTCAGCCATATTGCATATGGCATATTCGAGCAAAGAGCTATCTGCATCGCTTTGCTCGTAAAAATAATCCTCCATACGCAGCAGCATCATATAGCAGGGCGTATCCCATTCTATTGTTAGTTCGACCATGGTTAGTTGCTTTTGCAGCTGCTCTTGCGGGAGAGGCTTTTGCAGCAGCTCCTTTAGCAAATGTGAGCGTAATATCGGCAAATTCGCCTTGATGGATTCAAGTGCATTTTGGTGCGAGCTAATTTCCCGCCAATGCTGCTCAAGCTCGGTTATAGCTTTTTTTACAGCAGACAATAGCTCGCTATCCTCTACAGGCTTCAGCAAATAATCACTTGCTTGCACATGCAGCGCACGTTGAGCATATTCAAAATCGTTGTAGCCCGACAACAGAATACACTTCACGTGATTCCATGATTTGCGGATCGATTCGATCAGATCAAGGCCCGATGTTCCTGGCATTCGAATATCGGTAATCAAAATATCAATTTGCGTCATATTCATTACATCCAGCGCCTCTGATGCAGAGTAGGCTTGATAGACATTGCTGATTCCGATACTGTTCCAAGCAATATTTGTAGCAAGATCTTCGACAAGATCAGGCTGATCGTCTACAATAAGCAGTTGATACATACGTAGCATCTCCTTTTGGGCCTATTATTTCATCGCAAAAAAAGCTATTCAAACGCTAGAAAATTAAAACTTTCAACTATTGATTTTGTTCGTCTCGCTGTCGCCAAGACAGCGTAACAGCCATCCCGCCCTCCTTGCGAATTGCAAAGCTTAACGAGGCAGTTGGACCGAATTGCAGCAGCATTCGCTGCTTAATATTCCATAACGCACAGCCTGTAAGATCATCCGGTACATGCAATAGTTCGTTCTCCAGCTTTTGCAGCTCCTTTTCACTCATGCCAACGCCATTGTCCGCTACCGTAATACTGTGCCAGTCATGATTGCTTTGCCCTGTAATCATGATTAGGCCATCGCCATCGTACTGTTCAATACCATGGATGACGGCATTTTCAACGATAGGTTGGAGCAGTAGACGAGGCAGCTCAAGCTGCTGCATATGCGCAGGTACATCGATAACATAATTCATATGCTGAATGTGGAAGCGTTGAATTTCCAAGTAGCTTTCGAGCAGCTGCAGTTCTTCCTTCAGCGTAGCGGTCAGCTTTTCTACTCTTGTCGTATAACGATAGTATTTCGCCAGATGCATTGACATCATCATGACCGATTCTTTTTTATCGAGCCTTGCAAGACTGCGAATCAAGGCAAAGCAATTGTACAGAAAATGAGGGTTGATTTGCGATTGCAGCTGCTTGACATTCGCTTCGCGGCGGCGCAGCTCCTCTACATAGACCTTTTCAATAAGCCGTTCAGTCTCGGCAGCCATATCGTTAAATCTAGCAAATAGATAAGAAAATTCATTTTTCGGATTAACCGTTATACGAGTAGAATAATTACCCTCTTGCAGGCGCTTCACATTGCGAATTAATAGACTAATAGGACGCTGTACATTGCGATATAACAGGTAGCCAGCCAGCACACTCATAATAAGCAGGAGCAGTACGGACACATAAAACAACATCTGCGTTTTAATAATAGGTTGAAGCATGGCCTCAATCGGCACATAGTCTACTAGATACCAATCAAGCGTAGAAATATGGGCGAATGTCACCAGGTACTTTTTCCCTGCAATGCTCACTGGCATGTTTCTGCTACCAGGTGCGAGCACGCCATCGCCAACGAGCTGATGAATATTTGCGATCATCTCCTGATTGGACGTTTTATTGCGAATCGTTTCTCCTTGTAGATGATAGAGAAACGGGTCGCCTTTTCCTGTTTCCTTAAAGGTATCGAGATCTTTAATAATATACTCCTCTGGAAAAGATATTTCGACAATAATACCCGCACGATCAAGATCGATCAGCTTGCTTTTAGGCTTTACAATATGCCGAACAAAGCGCTGCTGCTTGATGTTTTGTGTGACCATTTCTTGATAGGTCCAAACTGGTGCCAGCAATTCTTTAACAGCTTCCAGGTCATACGACAAATATGTGTTGGTGGATACGAATTCCTGATTGGCTGGAGCAAGAATGCTGTACTGCGTATCCCAGCGCTGGGACACATTGAGCAGTCGCAGTCGCTCCATAATGCGCAGCCGCTCATCGTTGCGTTCGTAAGCGCTTTCTATCAAGTGCAAAGTTTGCAGCTTCTGAATATGAATATCCTCACTTAGCAGAAAACCAAGAGAAGTCAGCGTCGTTACGCTTTTGTTGAATTCGTCAGCCAAAAACGTAATATCCTTCTGCTGCAGCGTATGAACCTCTTCTTCAATCACCTTCATGCTTGTTTGCATACTTAATGTATACAGCAAAATAATTGGAATTAATAACAGCACTATGAGGGTAATAATTTTGGCGAACGTATTTTCACGCAACCGCATAGATAGAACCCCACTCTCCAAAGTAATGTGAAATAGGAGACAAAAAAATTGGCATCGTTCCAAAAATCGTGGTCTGTAGGTTGAAAAATCATGCTGTTAGAATGTTAGTACGGGAGAGACAAATTATATCGCAAAAATTGGAAGGGGGCAATACAGTGGATGATGTGATGCGTGCACCGCAGAAACATGAGCAGCAAGCAACGATCCAAACGCACAATAAGGATAAGGAAAAGCTAAGCCGCACATGGCCACTGCATCTTATGCTGCTGCCAGCAGCAATAATAACGTTTATTTTTGCTTATTTGCCAATGGGCGGTCTCGTCATGGCATTTCAAGATTTCAAACCGTATGACGGCATTTTCGGTTCAAAATTCGTCGGGTGGAAGCATTTTCAATTTATGTTTCAATATCCAGATAGTAAGGAAGTTATCTGGAATACGCTTGTCATTTCAGGTATGAAAATTATATTTGGCTTAATCGTCCCATTTGTTTTTGCGATCTTGCTTAATGAAATCCGCAAGATCGCGTTTAAGCGTACCGTTCAGACGCTAGTATATTTGCCGCATTTTATTTCGTGGGTTATTTTAGGCGCTATTTTAACGGATATGCTCAGCAGTAAAGGGATCGTCAACAGCACATTGAACGCGCTTGGCTTCGAATCAGTCCCTTGGCTATCCAACGGAAACTGGTTCCGCTTCACTGTAATTGTAAGCGATATCTGGCAAAACTTTGGGTTCAATACCATTGTGTTCTTGGCATCGTTAGCGGGAGTCAATCCAGCTCTCTATGAAGCAGCTGAGGTCGATGGAGCGAATCGTTGGAAGCAGACGCTGCATATTACAATTCCAGCGATGATTCCTATCGCGGTTGTAGTTGGAACGCTATCGCTAGGCAATATTCTTAACGGCGGATTTGACCAAATTTTCAACTTATACAATACACTCGTCTACGATAAAGGCGATATTATCGATACATTTGTTTATCGTACCGCGATTTTGAACGGTCAGTACAGCTTCGGTACAGCAGTGGGACTCTTTAAATCGGCAATTGGTTTAGTGCTCATTGTGATTGCCTATCGCTTGGCTTATAAATTTGCCGGGTACCGAATCTTTTAGGAAAAGGATGAGAGAGCATGTACTATAAATCAACAAGTTACAAGGCGTTTTCGATTTTCAACTATACACTACTCACGATTATATGCTTGTCCTGTATACTGCCGCTCATTCATATTTTAGCGGTTAGCTTCAGCGCAAGTGCACCAGCCAACTCTAATCTTGTAGGCTTATGGCCAATAGGTTTTAATTTTGATGCCTATGAGAAAACATTAAACAATCCCAATTTTCACAATGCACTGCGAGTTGGTTTAGAGCGTACTGTGCTAGGCACTGTGATTGGGATGCTAATCATGACACTTGCAGGCTATGCCCTATCGAAGGATGGCGGTAATTTCAAAAGTCGTCCCATCTATATGTGGTACTTTCTGTTCACGATGCTATTTAGCGGCGGGATCGTTCCAAGCTACATGTTGATTCGTGAGCTTAATTTGATGAATACGATGTGGGCACTCGTTTTGCCAGTGGCGATTAACGTTTTCAACATGGTGCTGCTTATGAACTTCTTCAGAGCTGTGCCAAAGGAGCTGGAGGATGCATCGCTAATCGATGGAGCAGGTCATTTCCGAACATTGGTAAGTATATATTTGCCTGTCTCGATGCCAGCGATTGCAACGATTTCACTATTTACGATGGTGATGCACTGGAACTCCTGGTTTGACGGATTATTGTATATATCAGACTATCGAAAATATCCGCTGTCTACCTTTTTGCAGACGGTTATTGTTCAGCAGGACTTCAACAAAATTAATCCTGACGTCAATGAGCTGAAAAACATCTCTCAGCGTACCGTGAAATCTGCACAAATTTTTATTGGCACGTTGCCCATATTGCTCGTCTATCCATTCCTGCAGCGATATTTTGTAAAGGGGATTATACTAGGGGCAGTTAAGGAGTAACAAAGAAAATGGCATGAACCTAAAAAATGTGGTCTTTAACAAAATGGATGAAGAAGTAATATGAAAATATAGCAAATAATGCTATATAGTCAAAAAATATTTACGAATTAGGGGGAATGAAGATGAAGAGATGGTTATCATTACTGCTTATTATTTCATTAACGGCAGTGCTTGCTGCTTGTGCAGGAAATAATAACGGTGGCAACACGCCAGGAAACAATCAAGGCAACTCGGGCAATACACCAAAAGAAAATAGTTCAAATGAGGAAGGCACATCTAATTTTGTTGATGGTAAATACCAGGAGCCTATTACATTAACAACGATATGGGGAATCAATGAGAACGGTTCGGTGTTCAAGGAAGGCGAGAGCATTGAAGACAACGTTCATACTCGCCTTATCAAAGAGCGACTTGGCATTGATATTAAATATAACTGGGTTGTAACGAATACGAACGATGCTTATAAAACAAAGCTTCGCCTCATGCTTTCTTCGGGCGAAAAAATGCCTGACGTGGTAACGTACCGCGGCGATTTGGAAACGGTTAATATGCTGATTGACTCTGGACAATTTATGCCAGTTGGCGATCTAGTTGAGCAATACGCGAACGAAACGTATAAGGAAGGCCTTGCGCTAGACCCTGCGATCTGGCTTCCAATCACACGTGATGGTGAGAAAATGGCGCTGCCAATTCTTGATTACGCGTATAATGATGACCATGTTATGTGGATCCGCCAAGACTGGTTGGATAAGTTGAATCTTCAAGCGCCTACTACAATTGAAGAGCTTGAAGCGGTAATGGACGCTTTTGTGAATCAGGACCCTGATGGCAACAATAAAAAGGATACGCTTGGTCTTGCAACTGGATTCAAAAATGGCTTTAGCACATGGATGACGGATATCGGTTTCGTGTTTGGTGCTTACGGCACAATGCCAGGTCAATGGAATTTGACTGAAGACGGCAAGCTTGAGAACGGTTCAATTAATCCAAATGCGAAAACAGCACTAGCTAAGCTTAAGGAATGGATGGATAAAGGTTATATTTCACAGGACTCTGCGTTGTATGATGAGAATGCAGGATCTGAATTGTTTACAAGCGGTGAAGCGGGTATCATCTTCGGACGTAACTGGCTTCCAGCATGGCCATTCCCGGATTTGCTAGCTAACGTACCGGGTGCATCCTATAAGGCTTACCCAATTCCAGCTGGCCCAGATGGCAAAATCGGATCAGCAGGCGGTAACCCTCCAGTAAACGGTTATATTTTCATTAATAAGGATAGCGAAAATCCAGAAGCGATTCTTCATTACTATAACTGGTTCTTCGATAATCTTGCGAATCCACAGCCAGGAAGCGAATTTGAAAATGGATTTGCAGAAGGCTACGATTACGCGATTCTTCCAGACGGTTCCATTACAACGGATGCAGCCTCTTATCCTGAGCTGTTCCCTGGACTGAAGGGTCAAATTGCTCCAGCCTTGTACTACACGCTAACGTATGAGGGAGCTCGCATTCCTAGCCTATATGGTGATACACACTTGAAGCTTGCTAATGGTGAAGAGCCAGTGACTCCATACGAAAAAACGGAATTTGCAAGCCGTACGAAAGAAAATATTGAAGCGATGAAAATTGTTGTCGAGCAAAAAGATATTCGTATGAAGAACTACTATATGGGACCACTTACAGAAACGATGCAGGATAAAAACGAGCTGCTTAACAAGCTTGTTAATGAAACCTACAGCAAAATTATTTACGGTCAACAGCCGCTTGACAGCTTTGACACGATGGTAGACAACTGGCTGAAATCAGGCGGTGAGCAAATTACGCAAGAAGTAAACGAATGGTATGAAAATGCAAAATAAACATTAGATACAACTTTAGCGACTTGCTTCTAGAGAATGATGAACACTTTCTAGCGGCAAGTCGTTTTTTTTCTGTCTTGTTAGCGCTATCAATTTTTGCAGCGATTTGAAAGGAGACGACAATCATGAAACGAAGAACAATCGCCATATGGCTGCTCGTGATATCGATGCTTGTCCCGAATTTGGCTTTTGGCGCAGAAGCATCTGAGGATACACATTGGGGTATTGAGCGAATGAAGAAATGGCAAGACAAAGGTCTGATAAACGGTTATCCAGATGGTAGCTTGCGGCCTGACGAAGGGATAACGCGAGCACAATTTGCACGTATGCTGCGTTCCGTCTTTCAATATGCAGTACCTCAATCCACAGTAGAGCAAAAGTCATTTACAGATGTAGAAGCGGGGGGATGGTATAGCAAGGATGTGGCAGCAGCGGCAGCGGCGGGCATTATTAATGGTTACCCGGACGGAAGCTTTAGGCCAAATGAACTCGTAAAGCGTCAGGATGCAGCGACTATGCTGGCTGCCGCCTATAAATTGAAAGAACAAGCATCGCTGGCAGCATTTAAAGATGCGGGCCAAGTGAGCAGCTATGCCCAGCAACCGGTGCAGCAGCTCGTACATGCAGGAGTGCTGAAGGGGTATAGTGATGGAACAATTAGACCGATGAACACGATGACAAGAGCGGAGGCGATCGCATTGCTTGATGGCTTGACGGGAGAGTTGATTCAGGATAAAGGAACGGTCAGCAACCGTACGATAGAAGGCAATCTGGTCGTACAATCTCCAGATGTTAAACTTGAAGGCGTCAATGTAACGGGTAGTGTGTATGTTGCTCCTGGTGTTGGCGATGGAGACCTTCATCTTAAGGATGTCCATATTGATGGAACGCTACATATTAATGGTGGCGGTGTGGACAGCATTTATATTGACAATTCAACGGCTAATACCATTGTCGTGAACAGACTGGAAGGCAAGGTGCGTATCGTCATAACAAATGAATCGAATATTGGTTCATTATATGTTGAGCGCGATGCGATCATCGAGCTGGATCAGAGCTCTATAATTAAACTGCTGTCATTCCTTGAAGGGTCGAAAGGTAGTCAATTGAAGGCAGACGGCAAGATTGAGCAGCTGTTGAATGCAGCAGGTGTTGAACTGCCAGGTCAACCGGGTAGCGGTACAGATTCAGGCTCTGATGGGGGTTATACACCGACTCCACAGCCAACAAGACCGCCAGTGGATGAATGGAAGCTTGTGTGGAGCGATGAGTTTGATCGTTCAGGTGAAAATCTCGATGATAATGGAGTTGATCTGGATAAATGGGGCTACCAGCTTGGTACTGGCTCACAGTACGGCTTGGATGGCTGGGGTAATGATGAGCAGCAATATTATCGTGCCGAAAATATTAAAGTTGAGGACGGCTTGTTGAAGATCACGGCTCAACATGAGCAATTTGAAGACAAACCGTATACATCTGGACGCATATTTACAGAGCCAACCTTCTCACAAACGTATGGGAAATTCGAGGCGAGAATGAAGCTGCCTGCAGGTCAGGGGCTGTGGCCGGCGTTCTGGATGATGCCTGTTGATAGCGTTTATGGGACATGGGCTGCTTCAGGTGAGATCGATATTATGGAAGCAAAAGGCCGCTTGCTGAATGAAATCGGTGGAGCAATCCATTACGGAAGAAATTGGCCGAACAATAAATTCACAGCAGAAACATATCATTTCCCTGAGGGTCGGGATATTACTGATTTCAACGTTTATGGACTAGAGTGGGAACCAGGCGAGCTTCGGTGGTATGTGAATGGTCAGCTCTATCAAAAATTGAACAATTGGGACAGCTGGGGGGATGGACAGCCGGCAAAATACGCTTTCCCTGCACCATTCGATCAGCCGTTCTACATGATTCTGAATCTGGCTGTTGGTGGTAACTACGATGGTGGCAGATTGCCGCAGGAATCAGATTTGCCAGCTGAAATGCTCGTTGATTATGTTCGCGTCTATGAGTTAGCAGGACGTCCTTATCGTGAGGCGACTGAGCCATCTATCGAAGTGGAGCCGATTGAAGCACCATATAAAGAAGCGGTAAATGGCAGCTATGTCTACGATCCTCAGTATGAACAGGAAGTGACGACTGTAACGAAAGGCGATCAATCACTAGACGAAATGAATTGGAACTTTGTCTATCTCGATCAGTTTGGCGGAGCAGCTAAGCTAGACATCGAAGAGCTGGACGGTACTAAGTTAGCCAAAACGTCGATTCAGCAGCCTGGCTATGAGACACATGCCGTTCAATTGATTCAGCATGTCACCCTTGGCAAAGGTCGATGGTATAAGTTAAGCTTTGATGCTCGTTCTGATGCTAATCGTTCCATGGCAGTGAAACTTGGCGGCGGTGAAAGTCGCGGCTGGTCAGTGTATTCTGACAATTACGATATTCAGCTAACGAATTCGCTGCAGCGATTTGAACGTGTATTCCAAATGAGCGCTGACACGGATAAATTAGCACGTTTGGAGTTTAATATGGGAGTCCATGCAAGTCCGGTCTGGATTGGAAATGTGAAGCTTGAGGAGATTGAAGCGCTAGATCCGTTCCAGGAGTTTGCTGATAAGGAGCCGCTTGCAAATGGCAACCACATTTATAATGGAAGCTTTGATCTGGGCCGTATGGATCGCTTGACGTACTGGAGCTCTGAACTTGCAGAAGAGACCGAAGCAGCCTTCTCAGTAGATGTAGTGAAGCGTGAGCTGCATGTCAACATTGTGAAGGGCGGCGAAGCAGCGAGTGATGTTGTTTTCCAACAGCAAGGGGTTCAAGCAGTTGGCGGCAACGACTACGAGTTGAGCTTCAATGCTCGAGCAGATCAGCCAAGGACGATTCAGGTAGCCTTGTTAAAAGAGGACGGAACTATAAACAGCGAGCCTCAAAGTGTAAGCTTGGCTGAGGAGAACGAGCGCTACAGCGTCACCTTTAGCATTGAGGGTGAAGGTGCAGTTAGCTACGGAAAGCTAGCATTCTGGCTGGGCGGAGAAGCCGTTGATGTCTATCTGGATGATATTGTATTGCTTCGTACAACGGATAACTTTATTGGTGAGCTGCCTCTAGAGCATCAGTTTCCGCTAAAAAATGGCGATTTTTCAAACGAAACAGAAAATTGGAATGAGCATGTACAAGGACGCTATGACGGCTGGGATCTGCAATCTGGCTATTCTGTAGAGGATGATGTGCTGCGCTTCAAGGTGTCCAGTACAGGAAATGAACCTTGGGATGTAATGCTAGCACAAGCCGGTCTGGACTTGAAGAACAATCAAACTTATATCATATCGCTTGATGCAAAAGCCTCGCATGAAAGAGAAGTAGAGTTGATATTGGAAACGTCCAACTATGCTCGTCACCTGGAGGAGCGACTTGCGCTAACCGAGGATTGGAAAACATACAGCTTTGAGCTTCCGATGACTCAGGATGCCCTATTAGACTTTAAGCTGCTGCTAGGCAAGCTGAAGGATGCTGCGGAGCTTCCAGAGCACGATGTATGGATTGATAATGTGCGTGTAGAAGTGAAGGATGCGAGAAGCAAGGCATTCTTTGCAGTAAATGGCTACTTCGATCATGGATTAGATGGTTGGGCACAGCATGTGCAAGGGGTCTATGACGGACCGTCCCGTGCAAATATTAAAGTAGAGGATGGCGCATTGCGTGCTTCTATCGAGCATAGCGGAGCAAAACCATGGGATATTGTTTTGTTCCAAGAAGCTGCTGTGTCGTTGAAAAAAGGCGAGACGTATGTCGTTTCCTTCGTCGCTCGTGCAAGTGAGGAACGAACCATTGATGCAATCGTGGAGAACAGCACATACATGCGTTCATTGAATCAACCCGTGAAACTGACTAAGGACGCACAGCGATACAGCTATGAATTTACAATGGAGCGCGATGAGCTTGTGCAGCTGAAGTTCTTGTTTGGTCATCAGGACGAAGTTGCGGGTGAAATTGGAAGCGATGTGGCTCATATTGTAGAAATCGACAACGTACTGTTTGAGCGAAAAGGTGCTAGAGAGGCTGCAGGTGAGCTGGCAAGAGAGCAGCATGAATTGCATAACGGTTAAGAAGATTTCATTAACTATAGGTAGTATAAAAAGGAACAACGATGCAAGGAGATGGCTTCTGATCTGATCAGGAGTCATCTTTTTTGTATAAGAAAACCCCCAGTTCGACTGGGGGTTCAGGAAAGCTTATAGCTATGAGTAAAAATCCCTTGACCTTCATGATAAAATGATAGCTGGTCTGCCAACCGCATCAACATAATCAAGGAGGAAAAGGGAATGGATAAGAGCAGTTTAGCACATACAAAGTGGAACTGCAAATATCATATTGTATTTGCACCAAAGTATAGAAGACAAGTGATTTATGGAAAATTGAAACGAGAAATAGGAAAAATCATTCGCGAGTTGTGTGAACGAAAAGGTGTGGAAATTTTGGAAGCGGAGGCCTGGGTAGATCATATTCACATGTTGGTAAGCATTCCGCCAAAATTGAGCGTATCTGAGTTCATGGGTTACCTGAAAGGGAAAAGTTCGCTGATGATCTTCGATAAATTTGCGAATCTCAAGTATCGTTATGGGAATCGCCAGTTTTGGTGTAGAGGTTACTATGTGGATACGGTGGGACGCAACAAGAAAGTGATCGCCGAATACATTCGTAATCAGCTAACAGAAGATAAGCAGTACGAACAACTCACAATGAAAGAACTGTTCGACCCGTTTACGGGTGAGTCGGTAGGAAAGGGCAAATAAAGAAGTCCCTTTAAGGGGCAAGCCCGGGGCCGCTCGCGGTTGGCAGACTTTCAGTGCGCCTTATAGGCGCTGGCTAGTACCATGCCCTTATAGGGCCGATGGAAGCCACCGGCTAAGCCGGTGGTTATGACTAATGTCAATTAGTGTGAAGTGATTACGTTGGCAATATGCTACCAGTTGAACAGTTTTACGTATGAGATAATGACCAGAAAAAATTAAAAAACGTCATAATCATCCCCCATAATGAGAGTAGAAGGTCTGTAAAGTTGCAACTACTTATTCAGGAGGTGTTTTTAAATGCCAAAACAAGAAGTGAGCGATCGATATTTGCGTTCATTGGAGTATTACATTTGGATCAGTGAGTTGAGTCCTGAAAGGAAACAGGAATTGTACGCAGAGTACAAAATGCGAATTGAAGAAAAATCTAATTCTAATGTCTCCTTGCAAGAACTGCGAAGTTTTTTAGTGGAATCAGGCAATCCAAAGGATATTGTGAAAAAGGAAATGAAGGGAATCGAAAGCTCTCTAGCACCAACGGCCGGGACATTTAAACGAAGCATGGGGTTTATGCCTTTTATTTTTACTATCGGCTGGACTTTAAATAGTGACTTGTATCAGCAATTGGGTGCCGGAGAGTTGCAACCATCTTTTTGGCTCCACAGCAGTATTATTTTATTGTTGCTTATTGGAACCGTTGTAAGCTTTTATAAGTATCGTTTCGATCAGTCTTTTTTTAAGGAAGTTGCCATTTCAAATTTTGTTGTCTATTTGCCGATTTCCTTTATTTTTTGTTACATGCTCCTAGATCAGTTTACTATGTCCGCGCTTTTGATTCCATTTATACTGATTGTTGTGACCACTGGAGTAGCTCTGTATTTTGATTGGAAAAACTCAAGCTACTTGAGAAAATTATTTATTCCTTAACCGTATTTGTTTAGGAATCAGTACGCCCACGATTCCATACCTCAGACTCCGCCTCCAAATGATCGTGGATGTTGTTCCTCATGAGCCCATATCACTGACGAAGAGTTAGATCTGACACGACAACCTTCTGGTTTAGATTCGATTCTCTGGTACATTGATAGCTGGACTGTTGTTTCTGCTCTTGCATAATGATTCTCTTTTTCGTCGTTTATATACACGTTTAACATTTATGTTCAGTGATGACCTGGATGCTCGCTATCAAGCGATGCGTTCAATTGAAGCGGTTATACCCTCAGCTTAATGAAATACAAGCTGAGGGTATTTTGATTGGATGTGCCAGACTAACGTTTCCTTAAGCGCATGCTTGCTGAATGCTGCTCTTTCAATACAGGTACAGTAGTCAGAGCATTCCCTAAACCATAAGGTGGCATATTAACGTAGATTGACTCATACTGCCCCGCCTTCACGAAGTACGTTTCATGATAAACAGCAACGGCATCATTATTTCTGGTTAACTGATTGAACTTTTGCCAAGCTTTTAGATGCTTATCTGCTTTTGCATACGCGATTAGCTGCTCTGTAGATTGCCAGTATTGGATCATCACGGTTGTTCGCAGACCTAGATAGCTTTCCAGCGACATAAAGCCTAGCTTTTGTTTATTCATATATAGCTCCCGAATCATCCCTGGCATTGCGAAAAACACGGGAAGCCATTTGTGCAAAGCCCATCGTTTGTTAATGCGCATCCCGATTAAGAATACAACAATGTCCTTATCATTGAGGGCCGTAAACCGTCCCTTTTGTACAGCTGCTGACATTATGTTAACTCCTCTCCTTAAATTCGAATTGCTGTAATGCGTGTTCGCACCATTCGATTGCAGCGACTGTTGTGCGCTTGCCATAGTCTAGAGTGAGAAGCCAATACTCCGCATCTTTCTCCTCGTCTGTTGCATGTTCGAGTATGGAATTCTCAATGCTTACATAGGTCTCATAGCGCTGAGCAAGCTTCTGTTTGTAATCCTGCAAAATGTACACGGTTTGCTGCTTGGATTGATGACTGCCGAAGAAAAGCTTTAGCAGAACTTCATTGCGCTCAACGGAAAGCTGCTCAATCGGCTGCTCAAGCCACTCACGAAGTACGGTTTTCCCTTTGTCGGTTAATTCATATTCATGACGATCAGGCTTTCCTTGCTGCGAAGAGGTCTGGATAACGGCCAAGCCTTCTTCTGTTATTAGCTTAAGTGTCGGATAAATTTGACCGTAGCTTATTTTCCAAAAATGATTAAGGCTTCGATCAATAAATTGCTTGATGGCATAGCCTGAACGGCAGGACGTTGTTAGAATACCGAGGATCGCATAGGTGGTATGGTTATAGCTGCTTATCGTAATCACCCTATCTATTTGATATATATCATTTAGATATATTATAACAGCAAACGGTTAATTATGGAAGTGTTTTCATGGTATGTCTGAGAACTTTGAAAGAAGTATTGTGCAGGCATACCGGGTACGTCAAACAAGTGAAACGAAGCAAGGGTCGAAAAGGAGGTAAAAGCACCATATTTAGACACGCCCTGATCGCATGAAATGATAATTGGCTGGGCATGTTAGGGGAAGATCGAAATTCGTGAAGGAGGCTTCTCCTAGTGGGCAGAAGAAGAAGACAGTATGCTGTGCCAAATGTCGAGCAATCCATGAAGCAATTCAAGGCACAAGTGATGAAAAATGAAGGGTATGCAGTCGACCCGACACGCCCTGACGATGTAAAGTACGAAGTGGCGAAGGAGCTAGGCGTACCGCTGCAACCCTCTGGCAATGGTGAGTTGACAACAGAGGAAGCAGGGCATATCGGAGGGAAAATTGGAGGCTCCATGGTTAAAGAAATGATTCGTATGGCACAAGAAAGACTTGCTAACAATCAACAAAAGCAATAGTACCTCTTTACGTCGGGGTAAGCATGAAAAGGATAGCTGTAAGCAATGTTGCTCACAGCTATCCTTTTCATGCTTACCACACACATTTTGGCACATTACTGGGCAGCTTGCTCATCCATGTAAAACACTTCCCAGATATGACCATCGAGGTCTTGAAAACTCCAGCTGTACATAAAACCGTAGTCTTTGTTGCTTCCTATAGAGCTTCCCCCAGCGTTAACCGCAGCGTTTACAATCTCATCGACCTTTTCGCGGCTTTCTACTAAAAATGCAATTAAAACTTCTGTTGATTGCTTTGCATCTACAATCTCTTTAGGTGTAAAGGTTTGAAAGTGAGGTTTAACAAGTAGCATCGCAAAGGTGGAATCATTAATAATCATACTCGTTGCATTTTCATCGGTAAATTGGGGGTTAAAGGCGAATCCGAGCTTCGTAAAAAAAGCTACTGCTTGATCTAAATCACTAACGGGAAGATTGATAAAAGTTTTACTAGGTTGAAAACTCATTAAAATCACCTCGCGATTTGTTTACTTAACACTTGTTAAGTTACACAAAGATAGTATTTTATAACTTTACAGCTGTCAAGTTATACTTTAAAGACAGTCTAAATACATTGACTTCAACCACTAATGACACTACGATAGACTAAATGACAACGTGGATGGTGAAGCAAATGGGTGAAATACGTAATGCTGAACGTACGCGCAAAGCAATAGTTGAAGCAGCCCGAGAAGAATTTTTTGAGAAGGGCTATTCCGGTACACGTATTGAATCGATAGCACGACGAGCTGGTGTCAACAAACAGTTGATCTATCATTACTTCAAAGGAAAAGAGCATCTCATCCAAGAGACCATTGATAGCTTTGTCACTTCTTTGCCGACAGGGAAAATTACTTTGCCAGATAATCCTGCAGATATTGCTGCTTTTCGTCTGAAAGTTAACCTTGACCATTTGCGCGAATTTCTCAAGTTCACAGCCTGGGAGGCAGTTGAGTCAATTCCCGAAAATTCTCGGGGAGAGAAAGCCAGGAAGAAGGTGCTTGAATCCTATAATGAGCATATGAAAAAACAACAAGTAGAAGGAAAAGTTCCGGGGGAGCTTGACCCGGCGCTAATTACGCTGATGATGTCAAGCTTAACGATCTATCCGCTTCTATATCCGAATGTGACACGCATGATTACAGGGCGTACGCTTGATGAGCCGGAATTTCAGGAACAATGGGCACAATATCTCCAGCGTATTTGTGAACGAATCTTTAGACAAGAAGACAATCCAGTGTAAAAAAGTTAGTTGAAAAATCCAAAATAAGCAAGATTAGGTGCGTCATTTCCTGATCTTGCTTATTTTTGAACAGATTAAAAGCACATTTCACCACAATAAAAAATGTATAATAGAATTGAATCAAGTTTATATGTTTTTTGCTCGTATAAGGTAGACAATTTTTATGTAATGTGTGAAAATTTTAAATAGTGTATTTTTACGTGTATTTATTATAGTGATAGTGGTTATGCGATTAGAGCTGATATATAGATTTTTTAGATGAATCTGTTGGTCGGCGAACGCTCGAGCTTTTAGTATAATCACATACTGTTTTAATCGTTGCCATACGTTACCCTGCTTCTTTTCTTAGCCGTCATGATGAGTAACAGGCTAGTTCGTAATTATGAATAATAAAGGTGATATTTTGAAGTCATGGGTTGAGCAATTCACTGAAGCCTTTCTAGAAGGTAACATCCTGAATGCCAAGGAGTTGCTGGATGTTTATTTGAACGACAATGAAACTACAACTATGGATGTGCATCAATTATTAACAGCAGTAATGACATATATTGGAGACTTATGGGAACAGAACATTATAACCGTTGCCCAGGAGCACATTGCAACCAACGTATGCAAATATGTGCTTCATTACTACCACTTGGAAGTATCAATGCCCGGGAGCTTAATAGATTCCCCGAATAAGAAGGGGATGTTTTACTGTATTGAGGATGAACAGCATGATATAGGGATTGACATGATTAGCAACATTTTTAAAGAAGCGGGCTGGACGACCAAGCTGCTAGGGGCAAATATGCCTATAGATGCTGCCTGTCAATTGGCACTAGATTGGAAACCAGATATAATCGGGATTTCAATTAGCATTCCTTACCATTTACCCAAACTGATTAAACATATACAAGTGCTTAATGAATTACCACATCAACCATTAGTTATCGTAGGTGGCAGATTAGTCTATATATACGACCTATCTCTATATTGTCCGGCTTCGACAATCATTGTTAAGGATTTGTCAGAGCTAGATAAGCTTACGGGAATAGAATTTATAGGAGAAGTTCACATATGAATAGTGTATCGTTAAAGCCAAGCATGCTGCCATTTCCCTATTTTTTAGTAGATCAAGAGCTTAATATTAAAATGGCTGCCGATGCGCAGGAATGTTTCCCGAATGCTGACAATTTTTTGCAATTGGTAGATATAGGAAGTAGAAGAAAGGCAATAAGATTTATACTAGAAACACCATCAATCAATCAAATTGAATTGAATTTACATACGAAGCAAAAGAAATTTTCATTATACGATGTGTATATGATGGCTGAATCTCCGGACAACATACATCTTTTTTGCATAGATAAAGAAAATCAGATTGAGCATATTCGAGCTCTTGTATCAGAGCTGGAATATAAGCTAATGAATGTTACCTATTCGTTGCTCGAAGAAAAGGTAAGTCTGGAGCAATCGATCGAGCAAATCCAAAAATCTGCATTGGAGCACGATCATTTGGCGACAGTCGGTAAGCTTGCAGCTAGTATTGCTCATGAAATACGAAATCCGTTGACCAGTGTAAGAGGATTTGTCCAATTGCTTCGCCCTTACTTGATTGAAATCGGTAAGGAGCACTACGCCGACGTCGCGATTTCCGAGCTAGATCGTGCGAATGATATTATTTATGAATTTCTGAATACATCAAAGCCGTCAAAGCCATCGCTAGAGCAGGTCAGCATTGTCACAGTAATTGAAGAAGTGATGCTATTATGCCAAAGTGAATCGTTACTCAATGACTGTACGTTCGAATACCGCAAACCGAATATCGATGTTCTGCTGATGGTGGATGTAAAGCAATTCAAGCAGGTTATGCTGAATCTAATTAAAAATGCGATGGATGCCATCAAGGAAAGTGAAAATCACAAAAATGGCATTATTCATATCGATGTCAAACATGCAATGAATCAAGTTGAAATTATCGTAAGAGACAATGGAAACGGCATTGAAGAAAGCAAAATGAAAGAGATCTTCACACCATTTTTTACAACGAAAGCTAAGGGCACAGGAGTTGGACTTGCTGTATGCCAACGAATTATTGCGGAGCATAGTGGTAAAATCGAGGTGGAAAGCCAGTTAGGTGTGGGCACTACATTCAAGATTATATTGCCGCTTAAGCAGGAAGGAAGTATGTAATGTATATCGTGCATTCAATGTTCCTAGTGCCCGTACAAAAGGTAGATGAAGTAATCGAGATATACAAGAACCGTTCTCGCTTGGTGGATCATGCGGAAGGGTTTATTACATTCAGATTGCTGCAGAACGAGACAAAGCCTGGAGAGCTGACTGTATATATGGAGTGGGAAACGAAGGAGGCTTTTTTGGCCTGGGTATCAAGCGATGAGTATAAACGCATTCATGAGCTTGAGAAAAAGTACCCTGATCAAGAGCTGGCATCCATAGTTCCTGCAATTACAAGATATAAGGTTGTGGCTTTATGAAACCAATGGGGCATGTTCACGGCATTATTGAAGTGGTTGTTGAAGATTTATATGATCGGTATCCTGAACTACTGGAGAGATACGGAGAGCGCGGCAGGCAGAAGTGCTTTGAAGACAATGAGCACCATTTCCGTTACCTGGAAACAAGCTATAGCCTGAATAATGTAACATTATTTACAGATTACGCGCTATGGCTGAACGGAATATTGAATAGGCACGGAATGGATAACAAGCATTTAATTGAAAATTTTGATGCGATATCCAGAGCAATAAAAGGCAAGCTGGATAAAAACACGACTGAAGCTTATCTATACTACTTGCAAGAAGGGAAAAGAGCGCTTCAGCAATAGAGGAGAAGAGGAAAAGGTAAAGCCCTGTGTATTCAGGGCTTTTTGTGACTAATCGCAAAACGATATATCGATTAATTGAATGAATTGCTTAGCTGCACGTGATAGCGAAACATGTTTGGAGTAGCAGATGCCGATGCTGCGTCCAGGAATCGGTTCAAGCAAGGGAAGCTCGTGCACAAGCCCATTATCGATGTAATGCTGAGCAAACTGCTTCGTTACACAGGCAACCCCCAGATTGATTCTGGCAAAGTCAAGCAGCAGGTCATGGGAGCCAAGCTCAAATACTGGCGAAAGCGATAAACCCTTCTCTTTAAAATAACGATCAACATAGATGCGTGAGTTGGCTGTCTTCTCTAAACAAATGAGCGGAAGCTCTATCAGCTGTTGCAATGAGATTGGCTTATTAGCCAGGCTGCGGTAGTTCGCCCCTCCAACAAAAATATCTTGTACCTCCATGCTTGGAAAAGATTGAATGCTTCTGTCACCGATTGGCAGGTTGCACAGTCCCAGATCGGCCTTCCCTGCTTTAATGAATTCAAGTATTTCAGTTGTCGTGCCATTTAATATTTTCAACTTGATACCGGGATAGTGATTATAAAACTGCTCCAAATAGGGCAGCAAATAATAGCGAGAAATTGTATCGCCAACACCAATGTGAAGCTCCCCAATCATTAAGTTTTTGAACTCCAGCATTTTCTCTTCTCCAAGATGAAGCAGATTCAATGCAGCTCGTACATGCTCGTGCAGCAGCTTTCCTTCGGCTGTCAACGTCACGCCTCTTGCAGTTCGGTTAAATAGCTGGACATCAAGCTCGTTCTCCAGCCTTTGAATCGATTGACTTACCGCTGATTGTGTCATAAACAGCTCCTGAGCGGCCTTCGATATGCTAGACTGCTTACTGACAACTTCAAAAACATAGTACAAATCCAGGCTCTTCTTCATATTAACCACCCTAATACCAGCTATTATACCTATTAATTTTACTTATGATTTGCACAATTGTATAGTTAATTTGTAGTTATTAACATATCGACCCAGGTCGATTAAAGGAGAGTTTAACGTGCAAAGAGTAGTTGGTACAGTAGTAAGAGGGCTCCGTGGTCCGATTATTAATCAAGGAGACGATATTGAACAAATCGTAGTTGATACTGTATTAAACGCAGCAAAAGTAGAAGGCTTCAAAATCGAAGATCATGATATCGTGACCATTACGGAATCGATTGTAGCTCGCGCACAAGGCAATTATGCATCAATAGACGATATTGCAGCGGATGTAAGTGACAAGTTCGGTAATGATACAGTGGGAGTTATATTCCCAATATTGAGCCGCAATCGCTTTGCAAACTGTCTGAGAGGGATTGCGAAAGGCGTTAAAAAGATTATCCTTATGCTCAGCTATCCAGCAGACGAAGTGGGCAACCATCTTGTAAGTCAGGATGAGCTTGATGAGCAAGGAATTAACCCGTGGACAGATGTGCTGACCGAAACAGAATTCCGCAAACATTTTGGTTATAAGAAGCATCCATTTACGGGCGTCGATTATATTGAGTATTATAAGTCGCTAATTGAGGCGGAAGGCGCATCAGTTGAAGTTATCTTCTCGAATCAGCCGAAAACGATCGTTAGCTATACGAAGAGTGTATTAACATGCGATATTCATACGCGCAAGCGCAGTAAGCGTATTCTGTTGTCTAACGGAGCAGAGAAGGTATATGGACTTGATGATATTCTTGCTCGACCTGTTAACGGCAGCGGTTATAATGAGGCATACGGCTTGCTTGGCTCTAATAAAGCAACAGAGGATCGCGTCAAGCTGTTCCCGAACAATTGTCAGCCGCTAGTTGAAGCGATTCAAGCCAAGCTGAAGGAGCAAACAGGAAAAACAGTCGAGGTTATGGTGTACGGAGATGGAGCGTTTAAGGACCCTGTCGGACAAATTTGGGAGCTTGCCGATCCTGTTGTTTCTCCAGCATTTACAGCGGGGCTGGCCGGGACACCTAATGAAATTAAGCTGAAGTATTTGGCGGACAACAATTTCTCGCATCTTCGCGGTGAAGAGCTGCAGCAGGCAATTAATCAATATATACAAAATAAGAATAAAGATCTAGTTGGAGCTATGGAGGCGCAAGGAACCACGCCTCGCCGCTTGACTGATCTGATCGGTTCGCTTTCTGATTTGACATCAGGCAGCGGTGATAAAGGGACGCCTATGATATATATTCAAGGCTACTTTGATAATTACACGGTGTAAGACTGCACGAATGCGTATGCAACGAATATAGCTGAAACGAGCAAGCCTGCATCCCATATGAGGGAGGCAGGCTTGTAATGTTCTATAGAAGCTGTGGTCGTATATGTATCATGGAGCGATGCGTTTCATTGGCAGCAAGCTGCTGAACGCCTTTGTTTACATTCATGCCGTTGACAGGAGCCATCCAAGGCTCAATGCAGATAAACGGCTTGCCTTCAAGCGCCCATAGCACAATATATTGATAGACATCATCATACTCAATCGTTACACGCAATGATCTGGCATGATCGATCATGGTACAGCTGTTTGCTTGAAGCTCGTTATAAATGACATTGGCCTCGGCCAGCTGTAAATTAAACTGTTCTCCATTCATACTGCCCGCAATCATCTCATGGTAGGTGGATGAAGGCACAGATAACTCCAGCTTCTCTTTATCCTCTACAAAAAAATAAGGATGATAGCCAAGATAAAATGGCATCGTTTTGTTGTCCTTATTCGTAACTTCAGCCTGAACGGTTAGCCCATCCTGATTGAGCGTATACGTCATCACAAGGCGGTATTGAAACGGATAGCGCTCAAGTGTTTGCTCATCATTCGTCAATTCGAGCGTAATCGATGTTTCTTGCTCACTGGCATGCGCTGCTATAACTCTGCCCGCCTGCGTACGAGCAAACCCATGCTGCTTTAACTGATAAGCTTCGCCTTCGTATACATAGGTATCTTGCTCAAGATAGCTGCTGATCGGAAATAAAATCGGATTGCCCCCGCGAATATTTTTACTCGTATCTTCCAGCGTAGCTTGATCGAGGTAGAACACCTCCTTGCCGCGGTATACATATTTGCTAATGATGCATCCGCGCTCAGGCACGACTTCAATATAGCTTTCATTTGACTTGTCCTCAAGCACATACGTTTCGAATCGCTCTTGCTTCGTGTAATAGGAATACATTGAATCCACCCCTTCTGTGTATATATGATCACTGGTTTTGCCGTATAGGCGCTCAGCTTCTTATTGTGCTTATACCATAGTACTCAATTCGCTTTTCTCAAGCAAATAGATGATTCAAGATGAGCATGCTATAGTCATATCTGTCAGCGGGCTCTATACTTATGGTAGCGTTATCAAATGAGATGGGTGGTGGATAAGATGAAAATAGCGATTGCTGGCGGTAGCGGCTTTATCGGGAAAGCGATGTGCAGCGCATTTATAGCACAGCAGTACGAGGTTTATATTTTGACGCGTCAGCCTGAGCAGCTTCACAAGGAGGCAGGTGCCACCTATGTAAGATGGTTGCATGAGGGAGATCATCCAGAAAACGAACTTGAAGGAGTGGATGCGATCATTAATCTGGCTGGGCTGTCATTAAGCAGCGGACGCTGGACCGCTGCACGCAAAGCTCGCATATTGGAAAGCAGATCAACGACCACGCAAGAAATTATTCGAATCATCAACGCCATGAAGCAGAAGCCGACTGTTCTGCTTAACGCCAGCGCGGTGGGCTATTACGGAATTTCGCGCGATCATCAATTTACAGAGCAGGATATTGTTCCGCCTTCAGATTTTCTTGCTACCGTCGTGAACAGCTGGGAGCAGGAAGCGTTAAAAAGCGGAATACGGACGGTGCTAATGCGCCTAGGTGTTGTACTGGGGGCAGGTGAGGGGGCTTTTGCCAAAATGCTGCTGCCATATAAGTTGTATGTAGGCGGAAGGCTTGGCAATGGAGATCAGCCGCTTCCGTGGATTCATATTGACGATGTTGTGCAAGCAGCACAGTATTGTATGGAGACGCCTGAGATAGAGGGTGCTGTGAACTTCGTTGCGCCACAGCTTGTAACGATGGAGCAATTTGGCCGTGTCGTGGCCAAGCAGCTGAACAGACCTCACTATTTTCCTGTTCCATCCATGCTGCTTCGGCTGATGCTTGGCGAAATGAGCATGTTGCTTCTGGAAGGCCAGCAAGTAGTACCCCAGAAGCTGCAAGATCATCGGTATACCTTTCGATATCCGGAGCTAACGGATGCAATCAAGTCCATTATTGCACGCTAACATAGATGATTAGTCCTGAAACATCAGAGAGGTACTTACGTCCGTTGTTGCATCATAGTCAGGATCAATCATTCAACCTTATCCCGGTCTGTATTAGGTTTGAATTGGAGATCTGTTTGCCTTGCTTCAAGCAACAATTAATTGAAAACGGCATTATTGGATTAAATAAAACTAGAAATAGACTCATGTAGAGCATGATAAATATAAATGCTTATCCCTAAAAATTAGCCAAAGTGGGTGGTCATATGCTGATTCGTACTTACAGTCCGCAAATGCCTTTATCTATGTTTGTCGATTACTTTTGGTATATGGAAGCTTACAATCCTTCTCATTCGAGAGAACTGACTTTGCCGGACGGTTCTGTGGAAATGATTATCGATCTTGGGGAGGATGTGATTCGGCTGTTTGATCGCAACAATCGCGAGTTGGTTTTTGGCCATGCCATTGTCTGCGGTCCGCATTCGGAATATTTTGTGATCAATTCGACATGTGAGTCAAGGGTGATCGGCATCCATTTCAAGCCGGGCGGTATTCACCCGTTTCTGAAAGAACGGCTTGATGAGATTCATAATACACATCTTCCGTTACATGCATTATGGGGATCAAAAATAAGTGGGCTTCGTGATGTATTGCTAGATTCCTTAGTACCAGAAAAGATGTTCCACGTTCTTGAACGAAGATTGCTGTCGCTTGCGATAAAGGATTTAGAAAGGCATCCGGCAGTACAATATGTGCTGAACAACCTTCATGGGCATCGGATAGGCGAGGTCATTGAACAGGTCGGCATCAGTCATCGAAGATTCAATCAACTATTCAAGGAAGAAGTGGGCATGACGCCAAAGCGATTAAATCGAATTTATCGGTTTCAGGAAGTACTGCGCAATCTTCATTCCGGGGAATCTCGTTCATGGACAGACATTGCCTTGGAATGCGGTTATTACGATCAGGCACATTTCATTAAAGATTTCCAATCATTCTCCGGGCTTAATCCAAGCGAATATAAGCCCATATCAGGAAGGCATTATAATCACGCTGCGATTTTCACCTAAGGTCAAAAATTTACAATAAAGCCTCATGGTTACAGGCTATAATAAATCTAACAAGGTGTATACATTCATGGAATCAAGGTTGTCTTGAAGAAGGTTTTTTCGAAATGAAGGAGGGATGCATAAGTGGCTAAAAAAATCGCACCGCATGGTTATCACACCGTAACACCGCACTTTACAGTAAGAGATGCAAATCAGTTGATTGAGTTTCTGAAAAAGGTGTTTGAAGCAGAAGAGTTAAACCGGGGAACAAGTGAAGGTGGAGCCATCACTCATGCAGAAGTACGAATTGGCGACACGATCGTTGAATTGTCAGAAGGGAATGAGAGGTTCCCGCCGAGAACGAATACGATTCATCTGTTTGTAGCGGATTCAGATGAATGTTATTCACGAGCAATAGCTGCTGGTGCAACATCACTGTACGAGCCGGCGGATATGCCCTATGGAGAACGCAGTGGAGGAGTGGAAGATCCTTTCGGAAACCATTGGTACATAGCGACCTTTACTGGGAGAGAAGGCCATGGTTACTATTGATCAGGTTCGACAATTGGCGCTATCCTTACCGGAAACGGAAGAAGTAGAGCATTGGGGAAAGCCTTCCTTTCGTGTGCGAAACAAAATATTTGCAGTGATCCAATTGGACGGTGTGTCACTGGTCATCAAAACGACAAAGGACGACCTGCTGGCTTACACGACAATGGCACCCGAGGTTTATCGCATACCAGACAGTTTTAGCAATCTGGCTTTCATGATCGTTCGCATGGATCGCGTAGACTCTGGAGAATTCCGCGATTTACTTATGCTGGCATGGAGTCTCGTGTCTCCTAAAAAAGTAGTGAAGGCTTACTATGCAGCAATACAAGGAAGAAAATGAACGATAAAGGAGACATAATAATGGCAAAAGTTTTGATTCATGCTACAACGACACTTGATGGATTTATGGCCGATAAAGACGGTGGTATCGATTGGATGTTTGATTTTGAAGCTGTGGAACAAGATTATGCAGTAGTCAATAAAGTTATGGCGGAAATAGGTGCTATAGTGGGCGGCGCCAACAAAACGAACACAATTGAAGAAGGGGAGATACCGTATGGTGGCATGTTGAAAGTCCCAATATACCTGATGACGCACGAAGCCCATGAACCGATTGAAAAAGATGGTATCACGTACAATTTCGTCGTTAACGATATTAAGCAGGCTGTTGAGGCTGCCAAAGTAAGCGCTGGCGATAGAAGTGTCGCGCTTTTGGGGGGAAGCATCTCCAGGCAATGTCTTAAACTCGGTCTAGTGGATGAAATTGTCTTAGATGTAGTGCCTCTGCTATTGGGTGAAGGCATTTCATTGTTTGGTGGGCTCGGAGAGCGTATTAAGTTGGAGCGGATAGAAACTTCGGCCTTTGTGAGTGAAACTCACCTGCGATACCGGGTTGTGAGGTAACGTATTCTTACTATACATAGTTATACTAACGTCAGCTTTCCGCATGGTATGCAGCGATCAGTGTTGATTCGGTCATTCGTGTAATACGCTGCTTCTGCTTTTGTTTAAGTTTATACTTCATATTGAGCGCCTCTTTCGTATGTGGGATTTGTTCTTTGAGCGGAACATTTTCTCAGTACACAAGAGGCGCTTTTTACATGCAAAGGATGATGTCTAGTAAACCACTGATAACTGATGTAAATATGAGTGTAGATTGATTCTCCATTTGGAATTATACTGGAAAGAACGAAAAGGCGATGCAAGGTGACACTGAGCGGGTTTTCAGACACGCCCTAAAGTTATTGGAGTATTCTAAATTGTGATATACGCCGGATATATACATTTTATACATAACATATAACAGATGAACGTCAAGAACAGGAGTGAATTAATTGAATAATGAAACGTTAGGGATTCCGTTGCCAGGATTTGCTGAGTTCAGTCGAGAGGTAGCTGCACAAGGTGCAGTGCTAATTAAAAATAATAATCATGCATTGCCGCTTAAGAAAGGCGAAAATATCGCGATATTTGGTAGAATTCAAGTGAACTATTATCGCAGCGGGACGGGTTCGGGCGGTAGTGTTCACGTTACGCATACAACCAATTTGCTCGATGGCCTGCGTGCCAAGTCGAATATTCAAGTCAATGAGAAGCTTGCAAGCATCTATGAGCAATGGATCGAAGAAAATCCATTCGATAATGGTGGCGGTGGCTGGGCTGCTGAGCCTTGGCACCAGAAGGAAATGCCGCTTACAGATGAGCTTGTTGCTGAGGCGCGCGGACAATCGGATAAAGCAATAGTAGTCATTGGTCGTACAGCGGGCGAGGATCAGGATAATGCCGATGCGCCCGGCAGTTACCGCCTGACTGATGATGAGCAAGCGATGCTTAAGGCTGTAACGAATCATTTTGAGCACACGATTGTCGTGCTTAATGTATCCAATATTATCGATATGAGCTGGCTGAATGCGAATTACGTGCATCCGATCACTGCTGTTGTTTATGCATGGCACGGAGGCATGGAGGGCGGCAACGCAATTGCGGATGTGCTGGTTGGGGACGTCACACCTAGCGGCAAGCTGACGGATACGATTGCCTACTCGATTAGCGATTATCCGTCCACTAAAAATTATGGCGGTGAAATTGAAAGCATTTATGAAGAGGACATCTATGTAGGCTATCGATATTTTGAAACGTTTTGCCCGGAGAAGGTGCAATTCGAATTTGGCTACGGCTTGTCCTATACAGCATTCAGAGTAAGCACCGAGGATGCGAAACGCGTAGTCGTGGATGGCAGAGACTATATTGAGGTATCAGCTCACGTAACGAATATCGGGGACACGTATAGTGGCAAAGAGGTTGTGCAAGTGTATTACAGCGCACCGCAGGGCAAGCTTGGACAGCCGGTGAAGGTTCTTGCTGGCTTTGCTAAAACACAAGAGCTTCAGCCTGGGCAAACGGAAACGCTAGTTATCCGTTTTCCTATTGATGCGATGGCCTCCTACGATGATGGCGGCGTTACGGGCAAGCGCTCTGCGTATGTACTTGAAGCGGGAGAATATGTGTTTTACGCTGGCAACAGTGTGAAAAACGTACAGAAGCTTGGCTTTGAAGGGGCTGATGCTTATGTGCTGGATGAGCTTCGTGTTGTTGAGCAGTTAAGTGAAGCGCTAGCTCCAACGACAAACTTCAAGCGGATGAAGCCAGGTGCACGACAGGAAGATGGAACCTATGAGCTGGTATATGTTGATGTGCCTACAGGACAGATTTCCTTGCAGGAGCGTATTGAAAGTCGTTTGCCAGAGAGCATTCCGCAAACGGGCGACCAAGGCTATAAGCTGAGAGATGTAAAAGAGAATCGCGTAAGCATGGAGCAGTTTATTGCGCAGCTGAGCGACGATGATCTGGCAATTATTGTGCGTGGGGAAGGTATGAGCAGTCCGCTTGTAACGCCGGGTACAGCATCTGCATTCGGTGGTGTAAGCGATGCGCTGTACAATTACGGCATTCCTGTTGCATGTACAGCTGACGGTCCTTCTGGCATCCGCATGGACAGTGGTCATAAAGCTACTCAAGTAGCAATCGGTACACTGCTTGCAGCCACTTGGGATCTGAAGCTTGTTGAAAAGCTGTATGTAATGGAAGGTCAGGAGCTTGTTAGTAATCAGATCGACACGCTGCTTGGACCAGGCATGAACATCCGCCGCAGTCCGCTTAATGGACGGAACTTTGAATACTTCTCTGAGGACCCGATTGTTACAGGAGCGTTTGCAGCAGCTTGTGTTCGTGGCATTCAGCAAGGCGGCTCCACGGCAACGTTGAAGCATTTTGCTTGCAACAATCAAGAGAAGTATCGGACTAAGGTCAATGCAATCGTATCCGAGCGGGCTTTGCGTGAAATTTACTTGAAGGGCTTCGAGATTGCGGTGAAGGATGCGGGAGCCAATTCCATCATGACCTCCTATAACCCAATTAACGGACACTGGGCTGCGTCCAATTATGATCTTAACACAACCATTCTTCGTGGAGAGTGGGGCTTTACAGGCATTGTGATGACGGACTGGTGGGCCTTGATGAATGATGTTGTACACGGTGGACCGGCTGATGCACGCAATACGAACTTTATGGTTCGCGCGCAAAACGATCTGTATATGGTCGTTAATAATTATGGTGCAGAAATTAATTCGCATGATGACAACACAATCGCCTCGCTTGCAGGTGGTACACTCACACGCGGCGAGCTGCAACGAAGCGCCATGAACATCTGCAGCTTTATTATGAATGCACTTGTGTTTGACAGAAAGCTGGAGGCTCTTGAAAGTGTTGCAGC
The DNA here is from genome assembly GCF_042659865.1 of Paenibacillus septentrionalis. NCBI lineage: Bacteria > Bacillati > Bacillota > Bacilli > Caryophanales > Paenibacillaceae > Paenibacillus > Paenibacillus septentrionalis. The sequence continues at coordinate 169,034 of NZ_JBHSTE010000005.1, read as the reverse complement.
ATTAAAGGCTGACAAAACGCTTACTGATGCTGATACGCACAAGATCAACGACAATGCTCAGGTCAAGCCTGTTGTAGATGGCTCGGTCGTGATGGAGGTCGCAGAAAGCGGTCATTACCGCATCATCGTTCATATTATGTCGCCACATACGAATGTAGCACAAAGCGCATGCAACGTATGGCTAAGCGGTCAGCTTGCTACAACGATTCAGACAAATGGAACAGATGGCAAATGGATCAAGCAAAAGCTGGTCAAGCTTGAACTGGAAGCGGGTCTATATGATCTGAAGCTGGAGTTTACGAAGCCAGGTCTTGTTGTGGACTGGATTGAATTCAAGAAAGTATAAAAAACGCTACGTACCAGAGAGCAAATGAAACTTAAGGGACGTGAACAAAAATTAGTCGTTATCTACTTTTTGTTCACGTCCTTTTTGACTTGTATTGCGATCGGCGAGCACGTAATGACATTGGCCCAGCCTTTTCTGAATATATGTAACATATATAACGGAGAAGGGCGGAGTATACAAGATGGGTTATTTTGTTGAGGTGGAAAAAGGCGTTAAGCTGTTTATTCATGACCTTAATCCTGCTGGTAAAACAACGATCGTATTTATTCATGGCTGGCCATTGAGCCATAAGCAGTTCGAGTATCAATTCAATGTTCTTCCTCAGTATGGTGTTAGGTGTATAGGGCTTGATTGGAGAGGATTCGGCAAATCCGACAAGCCGTATTTTGGCTACGATTTCGATCGATTGGCTGACGATTTGCGAGTCGTTATCGATCAGCTAGGATTGCGTAATGTTATTCTGCTTGGACACTCTACAGGTGGGGCTATAGCGGTTCGTTATATGAGTCGTCATCAAGGCCAAGGGGTATCTGGACTGGTGCTGGTTGATGCGGCAGTTCCAACAGGCATTCCGCCTGAAACGGCAAATTCAATCATTGATCAGACGTTGAATGATCGACCCAACATGCTGATTGATCTAACGAATCAATTTTTCTTTCAATATGCGACTAGGGCGTTTCAGCAATGGTTTGTTGACTTGGGACTGGAGGCTTCCGGGTGGTCAACGGCTGCTATTATGAAGCTGCTGAGTGAAGCTGATTTACATGCTGACTTATCTTCCATTACTGTGCCTACACTTATCCTGCACGGCATTCATGATCAAGTTATACCGTTTTCTCAAGCAGAGGCACTGCAGAAGCAGCTGCCAACCTCACAGCTCATTCCTTTGTTATATAGCGGCCATGGCGGGTTCTGGGAGGAACGGGAAAGATTTAATCGGGTTGTGCTGGAGTGGCTTGGACTTGTTCAACAAGAATAGATGCTCAGATAGAATCTGAAAATAGGAGCTGCCTGCTAGTCATTAGTAGCGGGTTGCTCCTTTTTTGTTATTAACATTAATATAATAGTTATTGATTAACATTAATGTTGTCAATATTGAGTTGGTATAGTAATATGTTTGTTAATGAATAACGGTTTTATTAATAAATTATCAGGGGGCAATTCTATGATAAAGAGAAAGCAAGTACAACAAAATGTAGACGCTTACATATCAGCCGAAGAAGCTATTGTACGCCCTAAAATTTCATCATTTTTTCAAACGCTAGGCGCAAAGCTATTTTTGTTTTTTGTCGTTAGTATGGTTGTGACGGTTATTACGGTTGGCTTAGTCTCTTATTATGTCTCCAGCTCTGCAATGGAGAAAAAGGTATCGGAAGTTGCGACACAAAGCTTGCAGCAAACTTCAGAAAAGCTGGATTATCTGCTGAACTTTTATGAGAATATATCGATCCAGCTAGCGTTGGACCAAAGCTTTATGGGAGATCTCGCCTATCGCTTGAATCTCATCGATGTTGGAGCCTCTGAGAACCAGAGTCGAATGAATGTAGAAGGAAGAATCATGGATAAGCTTAAGCATACGGCAACAACAAACAAGGTATATATTCAGCTGTTTGATGAGCATATCTATACACAGGTGGATACGGGCAGAGATTATGTATCGGCGTTGTTCTCCTCTAACAACGGGACAGCGGCAATTAGCTTTTATCAACCATATTTTCAATCGGTCATTGAAGGTAATGGCAAGGCGGTCTGGCTTGGGGCAATTCCGAAGGGAGCAATAGGCTCTGAAACGGTCTATATCTCAATGGGCAAGCTGCTTAAAACAAATAGTGGAAATTACTTGCTGTTTATTGAATTTAAAGAAGAGGTTATAGCCGAGGCGCTAGCAAATTTGGAATTAAGCGGCGGTCAACTGCCTGAGCTAATTACGGCTTCAGGTGAGCTCGTTTACACGGATAATCGTTATGAGGAGACATCCAGTTCACTTGATAAGCAAGTGGATTCGACAAATGATCAGAAGTCAATACATGAACAATCTTCTTTGCAAGCAACTGTCTCGGAAGCAGCTGATGTCGATATCGCAAGTGAAGCGACTGCTGATGAAACGGCGCCCCTTCAACGAAGAACGCATGGGATCTATCTGCTTCCAGAACAAGCGGAACAAAGCGGCTCATATATTCAAGACGAGAAGCTAGTTGTTTACAGCACTTCCGAGCGGACAGGCTGGAGTCTAATTCAAGGTATGCCACTTCGAGAGCTTACTCAGGGAATCGACAACATCTTGACCGTTACGTTGGTGTTAATAGGTGGAGCCATTGTTGTCGCGGTCTTGTTAGGAGGCGCAATTGCACGCTTGATCAGTATTCCGATACAAGAGATATCCTCTCTAATGAAACAGGTTGAGCAGGGTAATTTGTCTGTACGCATGCAGAGCAGGCGAAAGGATGAGATTGGGTTGCTGGGACAAAGTTTTAATCAGATGGCAGAGAATATTAGTGGATTAATTTCTCGAACAAGCGGGGCGCTGGATTATGTGCTTGCCACGGCACAAAAACTTCAGCATGTATCACGGCAAATGGATACCTCAGCGAAAGAAATTGCAGCAGCGACAGATGAAATCGCCCGTGGTGCGGATGTATTGTCCTCTCAATCCGAAGAGGGCAGCGTTCATGCCGCCTCTATTCAGGATGAAATGTCTACGCTGATGGAAAACAATCTAATCATGCAGCAGCATGCCATAAATGTAAAGGAAGAAAGCCATCAGGGTATTGTACAGATGAAGAGGCTGCTTGATAAAACAACGAAAGGCGAGCTGCTGACGCGCCATACGATGGAAAGTGCGCAGCAGTTATCGGCTCGTGCAAGAGAAATCGGAAAAATACTAGAGCTTCTGGATAATATCGCAAAGCACACCAATCTGTTATCGCTTAATGCAGCGATTGAGGCATCGCGAGCAGGCGAGAACGGACGCGGATTTATGGTAGTTGCCAAAGAAATTCGTCAGCTTGCGGATCAATCACGCGAATCCATCGTTGTTGTGAACCAAATTATTGGCACGATAGTCGAAGAAATTGAACGTACGGTGCAGGCATTAGATGACAGCTATCCGATCTATCAGGAACAAATGCTTGTGTCGAAGCAGGTTGATTCGGTGTTTAGAGATGTCGATGCTCGAATGAATGATTTTGTTGAGAAAATCAATGAAACAGCAGGATCAGCTAATAAGCTGCATCTTGCGCAATCAACCTTGTCGGAGATGATCCTGCATGTCAGTGCAACAGCTGAGCAATCAACAGCGATATCTGAAGAGGTGGCGTCAACCTCAACGAATCAATTAACGATCAGCTCTGAGCTGGTACAGGTATCTGAGCAGCTTCATCAGCTGTCGAAGGAATTGAAGGAAATGCTGGCACAATTTCAAGTGAAATCAGATTAGTTAGCTAATCAATGAATCACCTTCTGATTGGATCATTATGACTCCCATAATGTGGTACATGGCAGGAGTATGCTATAGTTAGAAATAAGAATACTAACAAGAAGACGATAAGAAGGAAGGTCAATGTAATATGGAGGAACGTTCAACCGCATTCGGCTGGAATTGGGATAACAGCTACGCGCGTTTGCCCGAGTCATTGTTCAGCATGCAGCAGCCTACACCAGTATCTTATCCGCAATTTGCTGTATTCAATGAGTCATTGGCTAAAACGCTGGGCTTGAATATAGATGCGCTTGATTCGGAGGAAGGAGCAGAGATCCTTGGCGGCAATGCGCTTGCTGTAGGGTCGCAGCCGCTTGCGCAGGCATATGCGGGCCATCAATTTGGACATTTTACAATGCTTGGAGACGGTCGGGCCTTGCTGCTCGGCGAGCATATTACGCCAAACGGGCAACGGGTAGATATTCAGCTCAAAGGAGCTGGACGAACGCCTTATTCTCGAGGGGGAGATGGTCGAGCCGCTTTAGGACCAATGCTAAGAGAATATATTATAAGCGAAGCGCTATTTGGTCTTGGTATTCCTACAACACGCAGCTTGGCAGTTGTAGAAACAGGAGAAGAAGTACAGCGTGAAACAAGACTGCCAGGCGCGATCCTAACCCGAGTGGCAGACAGTCATTTACGTGTCGGAACATTCCAGTATGCCGCTAACTGGGCTGGGCCGGAAGTACTGCAGCAGCTTGTAGATTATACAATTACTCGTCACTACCCGGCGATCGCGATGGATGAGCAGCGCACGCTAGAGCTGCTGAAAGCCGTTGTTAAGCGTCAAGCTAAGCTTATATCGCAATGGCAGCTGGTCGGTTTTATTCATGGTGTTATGAACACAGACAATATGTCTATAAGCGGACAGTCGATAGACTTCGGACCGTGTGCCTTTATGAACGCTTACGATCCAGATACGGTGTTTAGCTCGATTGATAGACAAGGACGATATGCATACGGCAATCAACCACAAATCGCGGGCTGGAATTTGGCGCGATTTGCAGAAGCGCTGCTCCCGGTCCTGCATGCCGATTCATCTATAGCTTTAGAGCAGGCTCAAGATGCAGTGATGGAGTTCAGCGCGCACTATGAGCAGTACTGGCTGCAAGGCATGCGTGCAAAGCTCGGGCTTATGAATGAACAAGAAGATGATAAACAGCTTGCCTTTGACTTGCTGGCCATGATGCAGCATGTAAAGGCCGATTACACGAACACCTTCCGCGACATGACGCTTCAGCAATGGAGCAGCTTAGCCATAGCCAAGCATCAAAATTGGCAGCAATGGTTTGATCGCTGGCAGCAGCGTATAGAGGGCCAGTCTGAAGACAAGCAGCAGTCAAGCAACCAGATGCGCAGCAGTAATCCAGTTGTTATCCCGCGCAATCATCTCGTAGAGGAAGCGTTGGAAGCAGCGGTTAACGAAGGGGATTATGAGAAGCTGGAACGGTTTGTCTCCGTATTGCAAAATCCTTATCGTTATGATGAGCAGCACGGCATCTACAGCGAGCCTCCGTCTGAACAGCTGGATTGCAGCTATGTGACGTATTGCGGGACGTAATACGAAATAAAAAAGCAAGCCATAAGAACAATAAGCAGGCAGGACTTTCGCCACGAAAAGTCCTGCTTTAATTTTTGTTTCGATTGCTTCAAAATATGTTCATGTGTTAAGCTGCAACATTTTTACGAGTTGTACGTATTTGACTCCAAGACCCTTTTTTAGGGTCAACTCATCTACTGAAGGAGTGAGCCGTTTATGGAGCAGCGTGCAGCGTATGTTGGAGTCGTATACAGTACACAACGAATTGGAAATCAACGAAGCATTCAACTGGATGGTGCTGATAAATTCGGTTTGATCGTGCATTGTGATGAACATACTGAACTGTATGGTATGCATGGTGAAGAGATTACCTTCGATAAGCTTGAGGTTGGCATGACTGTACAGATCAAGCATCGTGAAGCTATGACGATGAGTATTCCCCCGCATACCTATGCGTATCAAGTCAACGTATTATAAGAGAATTTGAATAGAGCTAGAAGGACATGTGATGATTGGAAAAGGTTTTATCAGATTTCGAGATATTATAGAACGTATGCCTCCGATTAAGTCACTTACGAAAGAGCAGTTGCTTACTGAGGATCTGCTGATGGAGCGAATTGAACCTTTGGACATTTACTACGCTCCACATAATGAAGTCATCATGGAGCATGCCAAGCTTATGATTGTAGGCTTAACACCGGGCTTTCACCAAATGAAGCTGGCACTAGCAGAAGCACAGGCAGCGATTCTTGAAGGAGACAGTGACGAGCAAGCGTGCATGCGGGCCAAGCAAACAGCTCGATTCGCTGGAGTGATGCGAGTTAATCTTATTACGATGCTTGATCAGCTAGGCATAGACAATTGGCTAGGCTTAAACAGCTGTGAAGATTTGTTTGCACAGCATGCTTACTGGCTCAATTCCACCTCTGTTATTCCATACCCAGCATTTTTGCATGGTCGCAACTATACAGGGTCGCAGCCTCATTTACTGAAGCATAAAATGCTGACTGCGTATGCCAAGCTGCATATGCATGACCAGCTTGAAAAGGTTCCGTCCATTCCTGTGATCCCACTTGGCAAGCAGGTGGAGGGCTTGCTGCGATTGCTCGTAGAGGATCAAGTAATTGATCAGCAGCGTATATTATGGGGATTTCCACATCCTTCTGGGGCAAATGGACATAGGTTGCGGCAATTTGCAGAACACTTGCCTAGTATGAGTAGACAAGTAACGGAGTGGGCGAATCAATCGTAGGACAAGCAGAAAAGGAGTGAAATTGGAGACAAATTCTGCTTCTTTTCTAATATCTATCTAATGAAACAGAGCCAATTTAAACACCGTTTTATGATATAGTATGTTTAATTGAATTCAAAGGAGCGCATAATGCGTCAATGTCACTTAAGCTTAAATATTTAATACTAGCCGTTGCTATGTTATCTATTCTTCTTACATTTTTCAGCAGTACCTTATCCGGCTACCGGATGAACAAACAGAACTTGATTGAAAGTACAATTGAGACTAACCGGGTTTATGCTCAAAAATTATCCAATACGACGAATATGTTTTTCTCGATGACGATGCAGACCCTGCAATACAGCTCAGAGATGCTGGCCCCTTTAATTAAGGATGGACGAGATTCAGCGCTGCTATTAACAGAAGCGAATCGTTTGAAGTACCAGACAGATACGCTTAATTCCATTATCATTGCTGCTGCTGATGGGGAAATACTAGCGGCTTCACCGCAAACATTGGATCTTGTAGGCAAAATGATTGATTCTAAAGAGGGCAAGCAGGCGTTGAGTGAGCAGCGGCCTTTTATATCTAACCCTTACCAATCGATGACAGGCCGTTTCATCATATTTATATCGCATCCGATTTTTGACGACGAAGGAACGTATATGGGAATCGTTGGCGGGTCGATTATTTAATGGAAGACAACATTTTGTATGATTTGCTTGGTGAGCATTTTTATCAGGACGACTCCTATGTTTATGTCGTGGATAAAGAAGGCAGAATTATTTATCATCAGGACACTGAGCGTATAAATGATGTGGTTAATGAAAATCTCGTTGTGCAGAAGCTGATGAACAAGGAAAGCGGTGCAGAGCGGATTGTGAACAGCCGCGAGGTCGATATGCTCGCAGGATATGCCTATGTTCCAGAGACGGGCTGGGGAATTGTCGCGCAGCGGCCTACAGAGATCGCGCTCAAACCTAACCATGCAATGATACGACAGATGATTATTAATTCGCTGCCGTCACTGCTGCTGTCTATTGTGCTTGTCTTTTTTATAGCAAAGCTCATTGCTATGCCATTGCAAAAGATGGCGCTGCTAACGGAAGACAGTACGCAGCAGAATCCGAGCAACCAGCTTCGAAAAGTAAATGCATGGTATTATGAAGCCATTCGATTAAAGCGTGCTTTAACGTCAAGCTTGGGCTTCTTGCATGATAAGGTAGATCATATTACGCATGAATCACAAACAGATGCGCTTACTCAGTTGACGAATCGGCGAACGTTAGACAGTCTGCTTAGACTATGGGTGGGTGAGCAAACTCGGTTTGCACTAATCGTGATCGATATTGATCATTTCAAACGCATTAATGATACGTATGGTCATGCAGTTGGCGATCAGGTGCTCGTGTATTTGGCGAATACGATGAAAGCTGCGGCGGGAGAACATGCAGTGTGCTGTAGATACGGTGGTGAGGAATTTGTTGTTTTGCTGCCTGATAAAGGCTTGGCAGAGGCTTGGGAAATTGCAGAACGCGTACGGCTAGCAGTATGTGCGGAAGCAAGTCCATGCGGCGAAAAGATCACCATATCCGCAGGTGTAGCGGCCTTTCCTGAACAGGCAGATAATACGGTGGATCTATTTCATTTAGCTGACCAGCGCTTGTATGAAGCGAAAAGAAACGGGCGAAATCGAACGGCAACTGGTTTGTCGGAAAAGCTTTCTTGATAAACTGCTGTTATACTTATCATAAATGAGCTGTAATGAATAATAATTGTACGTTGAGGGATGCTATTATTGAGGTGATAATAATGGCTAAAAAAGGGATGAGAAGACCAGACCCTAGAGAACCCCATGGCACAGAAAGCAATCATAAAATGCATTTACCTAAAAACGATATGCCGCCAGTTCCTGAAATTCAAGGAAAAGCTAAAAATAAGTAGGCTTTTGCTCTGAAATCACTAATTTATAACGGCATAAGAAAAGCTCTGCGCGTTTGTAAAACGGCAGGGCTTTTTATTATGTCTCATAGTCCTGTGCGGCATATACTTGCTGATTGGAACGTTTCCTTCTACATAGCTAGTCCGAATTAAATAATAGTTCTAGGTTTTTACATAATGCAACCTGTATTGGAAATACTATTCACATCATCCAATAGGAGGGATTATGTTGAGCAAAGAGCATGACGACCATTCGATGCTGACGAATCGTCAAGGGCATCCTGTAACAAACAATCAAAACGTCCGAACGGTGGGCAATCGCGGACCGACGACACTTGAAAATTATGACTTTTTGGAAAAAATCAGCCACTTTGACCGCGAACGTATCCCTGAACGGGTTGTACATGCTCGCGGTGCAGGAGCCCACGGTTACTTTCAGTCATATGGGACGGTGGATGGGAAACCGATCTCCCAATATACCAGAGCTAAAGTCTTTACGAATACAGAGGTGCAAACCCCTGTCTTTGTTCGTTTTTCTACCGTCGTGCACGGTGGACACTCTCCTGAGACGCTGCGTGATCCAAGGGGCTTCTCCATTAAGTTTTATACCGAGGATGGCAACTGGGATCTTGTCGGCAACAATTTGAAAATATTTTTTATTCGCGATCCATTAAAATTCCCGGATATGGTTCATGCTTTTAGACCAGATCCGGTGACAAACGTTTCCAATCCGGAGCGCATGTTCGACTTTTTAGGCAAAACGCCTGAAGCGACTCATATGCTAACCTTTTTGTTTTCACCATGGGGCATCCCGGCAAATTATCGACAAATGCAGGGCTCAGGTGTTCATGCCTATCGTTGGGTTAATGCGGAAGGGAAATCAGTGCTTGTCAAGTATCACTGGGAGCCGCTGCAAGGCATTCGCAATTTGACGCAAAAGCAAGCGGATGAAATTCAAAAGCACAGCTACGATCATGCTACACTTGACCTGTATGAGGCAATTGAACGCGGTGATTATCCTGAATGGGAGCTCTATGTTCAAATTATAGAGGATCATGACCACCCTGACCTTGATTTTGATCCGCTCGACCCGACAAAGCTGTGGTATAAGGATCAATTCCCATGGCATAAAGTAGGTAAAATGGTTTTGAACAAAAATCCTGACAACTATTTTGCTGAAGTGGAGCAGGTCGCATTTGGTACTGGGGTGCTTGTCGATGGCCTGGATTTTTCTGATGACAAACTACTTCAAGGCAGAACGTTCTCGTATTCCGATACGCAGCGTCATCGCGTAGGGGCCAACTACTTACAGCTCCCGATAAACCGTCCGAGAACTCATGTAGCAACGAATCAGGAAGCGGGTCAGATGGACTACCGTACTGATTTTGGTAAAGACCAGAATAAGCATGTCAACTACGAACCTTCCTTTATTGGCAGATTGGTGGAGGCCGAGAACCCAGGCAAGGAGTTTACGCCTTATATTGAGGGCAACCTGGTACGTGAGACGATTTCACGCGAAAACAATTTTGGCCAAGCTGGAGAAACGTATCGCCGCCTTAGCGATTGGGAGCGTGATGAATTGATTTCCAATCTTGTCGCGAATCTAGCCGTATGTCGGAAAGAGATTCAAGACGCACATATCGCCAATTTTACAGCTGCTGATCCAGAGTACGGCAGACGTATCGTAGAAGGGCTTAAAGCGCTGGGAGAGCAGCCAACGAAAAATGAGGTTGCTGTTCATGAAGCGATGGAGCTTGGCGAGCCTTCTGATCCATATTAATGATCATGGCGACATAGAAACTGACAAATACTTAGCTTAGGCGCCTTCTTGTAGAAATGGTGTATCCTTCTACAAGGAGGCTTTTTGATGTGAATATGTAATGCTATAAATTTGATCTTTTTTCGTCGGGCGCTAGGCACATGTGTAAAGCATGAAGAATACGATATTACGAAAGTGAGGATGATCGTATGACTTGGACGTTACCGATTGAAATAAAAACACGCAAGGCTCGTTTAAGGGAAGAGCTGGTCGTATATTATCCGCAGGTAGTTGGCTTAGCGGATCATGCATGGCAGAAAACCGTTAATACAATGATTGCAAGGCAAGCGCAGGAGCTTGTAGATGAGCAGACAGGCGGGGATTTCTCTTCTATCAGCTATATGCTCGGTTATTATGAGCTGAAAAATAATCAGCGCAATATATTGAGCTTAACGCAAATTAATGAAATATACCGCGAGCATGCTGCACATGGTATGAGGGTGGTGCGATCGTTAACCTTCGATACGAAGAAGAAGCGGGTATATAGTCTTTCCCAGCTGTTTAAGCCGGGAAGTGCATATGTGGAGAGGCTATCTGCACTAGTAGCAGAGCAAATCAAGCAGCGCGACATTGGGTTATTGGCTCCGTTTGAGGGAATATCACCCGAGCAGTCGTTTTATATTGCTGATAAATCGCTAGTACTGTATTTTCAGCTGTATGAGCTAACGCCATATGCGTTCGGCTTTCCGTTTTTCCCGATCTCGGTGTATGAGCTTGCAGACATAATAGACGAAGATGGACCGTTAGGAATTATGGCGGTTAATCAATAGTATGCATATAAAACAAGCCTCTTGCTGGAAAAGCAAGAGGCTTGTTTTATATGCATTATGGCAAAATATTGCCTGCAGCAAGGAAGATTGCATACCATTCCTCGCGCGTTAGTGTAATTTCGCTTGCTTTCGCGCAGTCTGCGATACGGCCAAGGTTCATTGTACCTGTAACTGGCTGCATGTTGGCAGGATGACGCAATAGCCAAGCGATTGCGATTGTTGTATTGCTCACGTTGTATTTTTCAGCAATCTCATTAATTTTTGCGTTCAGCTCAGGGAATTTCTCATTATCGAGGAATACGCCTTCGAAAAATCCGTATTGGAAAGGAGACCATGGCTGAATCGTAATGTCATTTAGTCGGCAGAAGTCTAAAATGCTGCCATCGCGGTTTACTGCAGCCGCATTTTCCATGTTAACGTTAAAGCCTTGGGAGATCATTGTTGCATTCGTGATGCTGAGCTGCAGCTGATTCGCTACAATCGGTTGTTTTACATACTTTTGCAACAGCTGAATTTGCATCGGATTTTGATTGGATACGCCGAAGTGACGAACCTTTCCAGTGCGTTCAAGCTGATCGAAGGCTTCTGCAACCTCTTCCGGTTCTACTAAGGTGTCTGGGCGATGAAGCAGCAGAACATCAAGATAATCGGTCCGCAAGCGCTGAAGGATTCCGTCTACGGATTGCAGGATATGCTCTTTCGAGAAGTCGAACATTCCTTTGCGAATACCGCATTTTGATTGAAGAATCATTTTTTCACGTACATCATCATTCATATGTACAGCATCAGCGAAGATGGATTCACAATTTCCACCGCCATAAATATCAGCATGATCAAAGAAATTGGCGCCAAGCTCCAAGGAAGTTTGAACAAAGCGTTCTGCTTCTTGTTTATCCAATGAATTAATACGCATGCAGCCAACAGCAATAACGGGTACTTCAAGATTTGAGGTGCCTAGCTTAATTGTTCTCATGTTACACACTCCCATTTTAGATATCCTGTACAGCATCGATCTATGCAAGATGAAGGTTTTACTGGACTGTACACTTGTATTTTGCCATATTGCAAACGAACCATGCAATGGCATGAACGATGGTTTGTATGGTATAAAACAAGCATATTTCCATCTTTGACGCATTTTTAAGCGTTATACAGTGTTTTATCAGTCCAACTCAGATATAGCGGAAAATGGTTAGGCTGGAAAATGTTTTTTTGAACAATATGGTGAAAATCCATTAACATCCTGCAAATTTTTGATATGCTGTATTGAGAAGTATTTTCAATTGGATGGAGTGATGGTCTCAGATGAAGGATGTATATGATGTAACAATTATTGGCGGTGGGCCAAGTGGTTTATATAGTGCGTTTTATGCGGGACTAAGAGATCTCAAGACGAAGCTGATTGAATTTCAGCCTCATTTGGGAGGTAAAGTACACATATATCCTGAAAAATTCATTTGGGATGTCGGAGGGCTTCCGGCAACCCCTGGTCATCAACTAATTGAAAATTTAGTTAAGCAAGGCTTGACGTTTCATCCGACGGTGCTGCTGAATACGAAGGTAGAGCATATCTCGAAGCAAGATGACTGCTATGTCTTGACTACCCAAACAGGGGAACTGCATTATTCAAAAACCGTTATTGTTGCTGTTGGCGGCGGTATTATTAAGCCGATGAAGCTCGAGCTGGAAGGCGCAGAGAAATTTGAAATGTCCAATTTGCATTATACGGTTCGCGGCATTCAGCGTTTCCAGGATAAGCGCGTGCTTATTTCAGGCGGTGGCAATGCAGCGATCGACTGGGCATGTGATCTGCTTGAGGTTGCTGCGCATATTACAGTGGTGTATCGCGGAGAGGAGCTTCCTGCCCATGAAGCGCATGTAAAGAAGCTTAAAGATCATGGAGTGCCGATCTATACACATTCCCAGATCAAAGCATTAGTCGCTCATCCTAATCGCAGTGAAATCGCAGAAGTGGTCGTAGAAAACCAGCAGACACAGTCGCTTATGACGGTGCAGCCAGATGAAGTGCTTATTAATCACGGGTATAATCGTGATCACTCGCTAAGCTACGATCAAGACATCGAGCCTGAGCGTGATGAGGCTTACAACTATTACATTATGACCAATCCAAAATGCGAGTCGAGCGCGCCTGGACTGTACGCAGTCGGCGATGCAGTCGAATATAATGGAAAGGTACACCTGATTGCAGGCGCATTTCAGGATGCAGTAAATGCGGTCAATTCAGCCAAACGCTATATTGAGCCGGAGGCGCTGGAGTATGGCATGGTATCTTCACACAATGAGCATTTCAAAGCAAAAAACAAAGAGCTGATCAAGCAAGCGCTTAAGGATAAGCAGCCACAATAATGGCGACCTATTAGGCAGTGCCGATAGTAGTGAGAGGGAAATCGTCTTGCTACTATCGGCACTGCTTTTTTAACATTACAAAGCTGGCGGGCTGTGTTACAATCATTAGCAGATATCTTTTAGCACTGAAATTTATGGTAGCGCATACATTTGGTATGGCAAGGAGGAGGTTTATGCATGACGAAGCAGCATATTGCAATGAATCAATTGGGGTACCGTCCACAGGATCGTAAGCTTGCCGTTATTCAAGAGCAGACAGGCGTATATCGCATCGTAAACGAGCAAACAGGCGAGGTTGCATGGGAAGGCGAGACGTCAGCTCTGCAAGCCGATCAGGCGAGTGGTGCAAAGGTATCCCAGCTTGACTTCACAAGTCTAAAAGAGGTAGGACAATACCGAATTGAAGGCAATGGAGATCGTTCATGGACCTTCACAATTGATGGCCGTGTATATGATGATGTTCAGGTTGCCGTGCTGAAAGCCTTTTATTATTTACGCTGTGGCGTAGAGCTTACTTCTGAATATGCAGGACCTTGGAAGCATGGGGCTTGTCATACATCTCCTGTTATTGTATATGATCAGCCAGACAAGACGATCGATGGTACAGGCGGATGGCATGATGCCGGAGATTATGGGAAGTATATCGTTGCTGCTGGCAAAGCTGTAGCGGATATGCTGCTTGCCTATGAGCTCTATCCACATGCGTTTGATCGCAAGGTTCCGTTGCCGGAAAGCGATGAGCGGATGGTGGATGTGCTGCATGAAGTCAAGGTCGAGCTGGATTGGATGCTGAAGATGCAGGATCAAGACACAGGCGGCGTCTACCACAAGCTGACAACATTGCAGTTCCCGCCGCTTGATACAATGCCTGAAGAAGATACAGCAGAATTGTATGCGCTGCCAATTTCGGCGTGTGCAACAGCAAGCTTTGCTGCAACGATGGCAATGGCAGCAAGAGTGTATCGCAGGCTGGATCAACCATATGCCGAACGCTGTCTTGATGCGGCGAAGCAAGCGTGGAAGTGGCTTGAAGCGAATCCTCAAACGCCTGGTTTCAAAAATCCAGTGGATGTTGGGACAGGTGAGTATGGAGATGAAAACGATTGGGATGAGCGCTACTGGGCTGCGGCAGAGCTGTATCGTGCGACAGGAGAAGCAGAATACCATCAGGTGTTGCTGCAAAGTGTAAAAGCTTTGGGTTTTAATCTTACAGCACTAGGCTGGAGTGATATGGGCGGTTATGGTACGATCTCATATTTGCTGTGCGAACATGAACGTGATGAAGCAATCGTTGGCGTGTTGAAGAAGGCGTTGTCGCAGCGGGCGGCAGAGCTTGCTCAAGTGAGTGAGAAGGACGGTTACGGTATATCGCTACTACCAGAGGACTATCGCTGGGGCAGCAATATGGACGTGATGAATCATGCCATGCTTCTGCTGCTGACACAGCATATAGAAGGGCATCATCGCTATGAAGGAATTGCAGCTGCGCATGTTCACTACTTGCTTGGTATGAATGTGAATGAGATCAGCTACATAAGCGGGTATGGTCATACTGCAATGGCTTATCCGCATCACCGTCCATCGGTAGGCGATGGCATTGAAGCGCCTGTCCCGGGAATGGTGTCGGGTGGACCTAACAAAAATTTGCAGGATGAATATGCGGCCAAGCACTTGCAGGGCAAGGCTCCTGCAGCATGCTATGCCGATCATGAGGATAGCTACGCTACTAATGAAGTGACAATCTATTGGAACTCGCCTGCCTTATTTGTACTTTCTCATTTTGTGCATAAATAGGATCACGAACCAGAACACAATTGATGTATTAACCAGCACAGCCGCGAATCACGATATGAAGTGAATCGCGGCTGTGTTGAACATTTACTGTATAAAAAGATAGTGAAAATAAACTTCTGGGACTATAAATCGACATCATATGACATATCCGTTAGCAACTGATTATGTATGCTATGCTAATTGAAGCGGACATTATGCTATTAGTCAGGCATCACTTTTATGATGGCTTTTCTAGTACGTGGTCCATCAAATTCGCAGAAGTAGATCCCTTGCCATACACCTAGAACGAGCTCGCCTTGGTGAAGGATTACAGTAGCGCTTGAACCTGTTGTAATCGCTTTAAGATGGGCGGCGGTGTTGCCTTCTGCATGCAGGTCAAGCTTATGATGCCACGGATATATCTCATCCAGTCTGCGCAGCACATCTGTCACAACATCAGGGTCCGCGTTTTCATTGATTGCAATTCCTGCTGTGGTATGAGGACAATAGATAAGTACTTGTCCTTCTGTTACGCCTGTTGAACGCACATATTGCTTCACTTGGCTGGTAATGTCGATCATTGCATCGTGCTTTTGGGTTGAAATGGTTAACGTGTGGATCATCGCCATAAATGAATGCTCCGTTCCTAGATACGAACAGCGGTTCCGCTAACGGCAACCATTAGCATACCTTCGCGAATAACTTCATAGTCAATATCTACTCCAATGATTGCATTCGCACCTACTCGCTCAGCCTTAGCTTGCATTTCCGCCATAGCAGCATCTCGTGCTTCTTGAAGCTTGCTTTCATAGGCGCCGGAACGACCTCCTACAATATCAGTAATAGAAGCTAAAAAATCTCGAACAACGTTAGCCCCCATTATGACCTCGCCAGTAGCTACGCCGAGATATTGCTTAACGGGATATCCCTCAATGATGGATGTTGTAGTAATAATCATCTTGACTCCTCCTTTATCACAATAATGGTTGATGTATGAATGAAAGTGCAACCTGATCTTACATTAATATAGCATAGGCAACCAAATATACCAAAAAACAATGGCATGATTGTATAGAGGTATAGAACGGAGTGGACAAGCATACATATAGGACATAAATCATGAGATAAGCATGCTTATGACAGTATAAATGTACGGAACGACACTATAGCTGGGTCGAAATGATGGATGATCGGAGAGTGGAAAGATGACAAAGCACGTCAAAAACAAACTTGGATATGAGTCGGCTAATACCGATTATTTGCGACAGCTAGAGCAAGAGAAGCTTAAATTGGCTCGAGAGCTGCATGATACTGCATTGCAGGAGCAGGTTATCGCGATGCGTGAGCTCGACGCCCTATTAGGCGAGCCGATTATGCAAGAGAGGCTTGAGCTGAAAAAAAGATTGATGCGAATTCGTGAGCAGCAAGCTAGCAGCATTTATCTACTGCGTGATTTTTGTCAGACGCAGTACGCGCCCAGATTAGCAGAAGGAGAGTTGAAAAGCCAGCTCGAATTTTTGCTCGACCGGCTTCAGCTTCGCACCAATATTGAGGTGGAGTACGTTAACACCTGGCAACAGGAAGGGCTTGGCGGAGAAAGAGCACTGCATGTATATCGCATTATACAAGAATTGCTCCACAATACAGAAAAGCATGCCAACGCCAAAAGAGTCGAACTGAAGCTGTCTCAAGATAATGGTTATTACAAGCTAGAATATCGCGATGACGGTGTAGGCATGGAACGGATCGATCTGGCGGCCATCGCTAAGCTCGGGTTGAAGGGCATATATAGCCGAGCAGAATGTCTTCATGCAGACATTAAGTTAAGAAGCGGGCAATATGCTGGATTTCATTGCATCCTTCACATTCCGATTTCAACGTTATCGGTTCATCTTGATCGAGCCTAGCTTGCTACAACGAATAGTGTGCGGATACTTGTCTGCGATAGTCGGTAGGAGGCATGCCATTATACTTCTTGAATACACGACTAAAATAAAAGCTATCATGGTAGCCAACGAGCTCGGCCACTTGAGCAACGGTGTAATGTTGAGCTCTTAGCAGCTCCCGAGATCGTTTCATGCGACAGCTTGTCATATAGTGATTCGGAGTCATGCCTGTATAGCGTTCGAATAAATAGGCAAAGCGCCTTCTTTCAATGCCGATGATCTGAGCAATTTCTGTGACAGAAATGGGCTGATGATAGTGCTGATGCATGAATTCGACTGCTTGCTGCATAAGCTCTGATTTTTTCATTCTGGCTTGTTGTTGTGCCGCCTGCAGCATATGCTGAAGAACAAGAAAGAAGCTTGCCTTCGCTTTTATTCTGGTGATCGGTGCAGGTTGTTGGTACAGATTCAACAATGCATCTAGCTGCTGCTGCAAGTCTGCCTGTTTGCCTGTATACAGCACGAAGCTTTGCTCGGATAAAGAAAAAGGATGATGGTTTGATTCCAGATTGCGGTAGTTCAATACGGTGTATTGCCAAGCGGTTATCACCTGGATATTCAACTTTCTTTTCGAAGGCGTATGCAAAATGAAGCCTGGCTCAAGCTTGTATAGTTCTCCATCAATCGTTACAACAGCGCTGCCACCTGAGGTTAATACAAATGAACAACTGTCCGCAGCGGTATAAGAAGGAGTCCAGTTAGAATCCATCGTAATGGAATTAGAATAGCTGTCCACGAAAAGCAGAGGGGCATCTGCAAAATAGTCTACTAGTTGATGAGCGGGTATATTCATCGTCACCTAACCTCCATAAAATCGGTGCGTTCTCAATGATACTGATAATTATTATCAATAAAAGTCTAGCAAATTGGATTCGCATTGTACATGGACTATTTACAAATTAGTACGAAGTTCAATGAAGGAAAAATCAGCACATTAACCTTGTTTGACTGTCTTTTTCATGAACAATTAACGAATAAAATGATTGTAAATCTCGGTGCATCATTGGATGACTCGAGATTTTTTTGTGAGCCAATATTTGCACTGGACTATAACTATTGCATACGAATATAACTATTGCTCTAAGTCATATTTTTTGTCCAACTAAAAAAATGTTGCACTAGTACAAAATTCAACATATACTAAGGGTAATACAAAATCAGGAAAGGGTGAAGGAGATGAAAACATTGCGCAGCAGCGTACTGCTGCTTATGGCGTGCATACTTATTTTATCTGGTTGTCAATCGAATGGCTCTGGCGGAGCTGAAAACAATGACAAATTAAAGGTGGTAGCGACGATCGCCCAAATTGGGGAGCCGCTGAATACAATTAGTGGAGATCTGATCGAGGTGACGAGTTTAATGGGGCCTGGCGTAGACCCGCATCTCTATCAAGCCACAACAGGGGATATTTCTAAGCTTGATCGAAGCGATGCTATTTTTTATAACGGTCTTCATTTGGAAGCTAATATGCTTGCTGTTTTTGATGAAATGAGTAAATCAAAGCCTGTCTTAGCGCTTGGAGAAACCTTGGCAGAGGATCGCTTGCTCAAGGATGAAACGGGTGCAATTGACCCGCATATTTGGTTCGACATTGATCTATGGCAAGCCGCGCTTGAAGCAGCGGTCGATCAATTAATCGAGTTGGTACCTGAACATAAGGAACAGCTAATCGCAAACCGGGATGCATATTTTGCTCAGCTGGCAGAGCTTAAGCAAGAGAGCTCCGAGAAGCTTGCGGCGATTCCGGAAGAGCAGCGCATTTTGGTAACTGCACATGATGCATTTGGATATTTTGGTGCTGCCAATGGTCTACAGGTAGTTGGCTTACAGGGATTAAGCACGGAGGATGAGATCGGTTTAAGCGACATTGAGGACACGATCGATCTACTGATTGAATACCAGGTTCCTGCTGTATTTATTGAAAGCAGCATCAATCCCGACAGCATTAATGCAGTCATTGAAGGTGCCAAGAGACATGGGCTTGAGGTTGCACTAGGCGGAGAGCTGTTCTCTGATGCAATGGGGGCATCAGGCACGGTGGAAGGGACTTATCTTGGTATGTATGCTCATAACGTCGAGACTATATCAAGTGCATTATTAGACAAGGGTGAAGAGTAATGAATGCAACGATTGTTGTTCATAACGTAAGTGCAGCTTATCGTAAAACCGAAGTGCTGTCTAATATCAGCTTTCAGGTCATGCCAGGGACGTTGACTGCAATTGTGGGGCCCAATGGAGCTGGAAAATCAACCTTGCTGAAAACAATGCTCGAGCTTCACTCCAAAACGACAGGGGAAGTCACCTTTCTAGGTCAGCCCTATCGCAGAGCAAAAACGAGCATTGGCTACGTGCCCCAGCGCGGATCAGTAGATTGGGATTTTCCTACCAATGCGCTTGATGTCGTTCTAATGGGGCTGTACGGGAAAATTGGCTGGCTAAAGCGACCGAGCAAAGCGGATCGGGAACAAGCAATGGAGGCGCTTCGTGCAATGGGCATGGAGCAATATGCGGATCGACAAATCAGCCAGCTGTCTGGAGGTCAGCAACAGCGCGTCTTTTTAGCAAGAGCATTAGTTCAGGATGCTGTGCTTTACTTTTTGGATGAGCCGCTTGCAGGTGTTGATGCGGCGACGGAACGAATTATTATGGAGACATTGCAGCAGCTGAAAAATAAAGGGCGCACGGTGATGGTGGTACATCATGATTTGCAGACGGTAGAGGACTACTTCGATCATGTTTTGCTGCTTAATCGAACTGTTATCGCACATGGTGCAACCTCTGAAGTGTTTACAGATGAGAAGCTGCATCGCACGTATGGCGGTACGTTGCGCTGGATGAGAGAGAGGGTGTAGAGATGAGCTGGCTTTCATACAATGCACAGTGGGTGCTGCTTAGCACATTGCTGCTCGGCATGGCGGCAGGGGTGGTCGGTGTGTTGTCTTACTGGAAACGGCAAAGTCTAATGAGTGATACGCTCTCTCACGCTGCACTGCCTGGCGTGGTGCTTGGTTTTATCGCAGCAGGAAGCAAGCAGCTGCCGATTATGCTGCTCGGCGCTGCGATCAGCGCACTTATTGGAGCGGGTCTCGTGCAATGGATTCGCAGCTCCTCAAGAGTAAAGGAAGATGCCGCTATGGGGATTGTGCTGTCCGTCTTTTTTGGGCTAGGCATTATGCTGCTAACGTATGCCAATCGAATGCCAGGCGGTGGTCAGAGTGGTCTTGATCATTTTATATTTGGGCAGGCAGCCTCTATGTTGCGCAGTGACGTCATATTGCTTACTGTACTGGCAGTAATCGTCTTGTTGCTCGTGCTGGTTTTATTCAAGGAATGGAAGCTTGCTCTGTTCGATGCAAGCTTTGCCCGCGGACTCGGCTTATCGGTTAATGCGATGAATGGACTATATACTGCACTGCTTGTCCTAGTTATTGTGATTGGTATTCAAGCGGTAGGTGTCATTCTTATCGCCGCACTAATGATTATTCCTGCTGTTAGTGCGCGGTATTGGACGGATTCGTTCGGCAAAATGGTTATGCTATCAGCTTGCTTTGGCGGAGGGGCGGGGATGTCGGGCACATTGCTTAGTACGTTCGGCAAGGGATGGCCGACTGGTCCGTTTATCGTCATTACTGCAGCAGCTATGTTTATCGTTTCTCTGTTACTGGGCTCAAGCAAAGGTCTGCTCGTAATCGCATATCAGAGAAAGCGTGCGCAATTAAGAAAAGAGAATAGTTTGCAAGCAGGGCAAGTTGTGGAAGGAGGAAGAGGATGAGTTATGCAGCATGGATATTGTTAACCGCTTCGTTAGTCGGAGTGTGCTGTGGTCTTGTCGGCGTTCTGCTCATTCTCAGGCGAATGGCGATGATGGCAGATGCAATCAGTCATACTGTGCTGCTTGGCATCGTCGTTGCTTATCTCATCACCCTGCAGCTAAGCGGCATTCATATGTTCATTGGTGCGATTATCGCTGGCTTGCTGACTGCCTTGCTCGTACAATGGTTTCATCAGCTGGGCGTGCAGCAGGAGGCATCAATCGGGATTGTTTTTACGACGTTGTTTGCGATAGGTGTGATCTTAATTGCGACTAAGGCAGGCAATGCGCACTTGGATGTGCAGCATTCGTTAATGGGTGAAATCACCTTTATACCATGGAATAAAACCGATCTGCCGTTTATTGGGGAGGTTCCGAAGGCGGTAGTGAGCCTGGTGCTTGTTTTAATCGTTATTCTGCTTGTCCTACTGCTGTTTTATAAGGAATGGAAGCTAACGAGCTTCGACCCTGTTTTTGCAGCGAGCATTGGAATTCCTGTCGGGTTGATGCATTATGTATTTATGTCACTTGTTTCGATTACGAGTGTTGCTGCGTTTGACGCTGTAGGGGCAATACTGGTCATTGCAATGCTGATAACACCTGCAGCAGCAGCTTATTTATGGACGGATAAGCTATCCATGATGCTTCTGCTTAGCAGCGGCTTCGGCATCATTGCTGCTTTTCTTGGTTATTATATGGCGGTATGGCTCGATACCTCCATATCTGGCGCTATGGCGCTGTCTACCGGGATTATCTTTATTATCAGCTTCCTGATGGCGCCGCGTTATGGACTGCTAGGCAAATTCATAATCGGAAAAGCAACACGCAACGAATCTAACGCGACAGCAGGCTGATACCGATCATATACAGCAGGAAAAGGCGCTGGCATTCGTATGCCAGCGCCTTTTCCTGTAATGAAGTATGCAATTATCCCTTTGCCCAAAGCGTTTCGATCTGCTCGAGCGGAACGTCCTTTGTTTCCGGAACCTTTTTCCAGGTGAAGAAGAACGTGAAGACAGATAATATTGCAAATATAATAAACGTGGACGATGCGCCGATCGAAGACAGCAATGTCGGGAAAAACTGCGAGATAATATAATCCGCAATCCACAGCGACATGGAGCCAATCGCGGTTGCAATTCCGCGTACGTGGTTAGGGAATAGCTCGGACATGATGACCCATACGACCGGTCCTAATGAAATGGCAAAAGAAGCCACGTACATAAGCAAGAAGATTAACAGCACAACACTATTGGTTTCTTCCATATTAAATGCAATCGAGATTACAAATAGACTGATCGCCATACCAGCAGAACCATACATAAGCAGCTGCTTGCGCCCTACACGATCGATTAGCCATATGGACAAGATCGTAAAGGCGAAGTTGATAAAGCCGATTGCAATGGTTTGGATCAATGCTGCATTAGTGCCTGCGCCAGCAGTTTTGAAAATTTCCGGGGCATAGTACATAACAGCATTAATGCCTGTGAATTGCTGCATCACGGCCAATACAACTGCTACAGTAAGCGCTGCTCTTAAAGCAGGGCTCTTGAACAACACAGAAAAAGTTCCTTTTTTCTGCTTGAACGATTGCTCAATATCCACGATTTCCTCATTGGCAAGCTGCTCGCCGTGGATTCTGTTCAGTGTAGCGTAAGCTTCGTCACGGCGACCCTGCTTCATCAGCCAGCGAGGACTTTCCGGGACGAAAAATAAAGCAATAAGGAAGATAAGGCCAGGGATTGTACCGACCCCAAACATCCAGCGCCATGCGCTTTCAACCTGCCAAGTTGAATCACCGCTGTTGGAAATCCACAGATTGACAAAGTAAACAAGAAAAATACCTGTTACGGTAGCCAGTTGATTTAATGCAACAAGGCGGCCGCGATATTTCGTTGGTGCAATCTCGGCATTGTATAGCGGGCATAGCGTAGACGTGATCCCGATTCCCAAGCCTCCGATAATACGGAACATAACGTAGGTGCTAAAGCTTTCGGGTAGTGCAGAGCCAATACAGCTAATGATAAATAATAATGCAGCAGTAATTAGCACGCGCTTTCTACCGAATTTATCGCTCAGGATGCCAGAAAAAGCAGCACCGATAATACAACCGACAATTAGACTGGAAACGGCCCATCCAACCTGAAAATCATTCAGATCGAATTTCTCACCCATAAAACCTATTGCTCCAGATACAACTGCGGTGTCGAAGCCAAACAATAAACCGCCAATAGCGGCAATAATAGAGACAAGTGTAACAAACTTTAGGCTAGAAGCCTGTTGTGATTGTGTTGTAGTCATCGTGCATCCCTTCCAGCAAATCATGCTTGATTCTATGTTCGAATGTAATTCTAGCATGATGATCGCTGCTTTAGAGACAGAGATTCCTTCACTAATTTGTGTTATTCTAGCACATTTTTAAGTGTGGTCTTCACGATGTTGCGGTTGAGGCGCGATACTCTGAAGGTGTGATGCCTGTAACCTTTTTGAAAACACGGCTGAAGTAGTTCGGGTCGTTATAGCCGACAAGATAGCAGATTTCCTTCAGGCTCATATCCTTATTGCTCATCCACTGCTTGGCATGCTCAATTCGTATGCGCGTAATGTAGTCAATAAAAGTTTCTCCAGTCTGCTGCTTGAACACCTTACTGAAATAATAAGGATTGAGGTGAACCTGCTCTGCGACCTCTTCAAGCGACAGCTCGCGCTGGTAATTGCGTTCGATGTAGGAGGCAGCTGCATCAACAATCGAAAAGGCTTGCTCCTCGCGCTCTTGTCGTATAAGTGCAATCGCCTGCTGTACATAAGCGTATTGCTCAGCTTTGCTTATCAATAGCGGCTGTGTGTTGATCGACTCCATATGCTGGAATTGACTAATGGCATGCTGCTCGGTTGCTGTTGTAGATGCGAATACCGCTTCATAGTAAGAACGCCGTGCCCCATGGATGCCAGTATGAACATTGCCGATTCCTATCAATACAGGTTGGTCAGGCATGGCTTTTTTACAGCTGGAATATATAGAAGCACTGTACGTGTTAGCATAATGCAGAAGCTCCTCGGGCTGGAGTTCTTCCTTGCCCGAAATGAATAGCACGATATGCTCCTTTACTAATGGGCTGCTGAACAGGAAGGTGCGATCGTTGGAATGCCTCTCATGCAGCTGCTGGACATGCTGCTCCAGCTCTTTACGGTCCAGCTTGATTTCTGGAAAGGCAATAACGACAGCACATGCTTGCTCAAGCGGTAGCTGCAG
The DNA here is from genome assembly GCF_042659865.1 of Paenibacillus septentrionalis. NCBI lineage: Bacteria > Bacillati > Bacillota > Bacilli > Caryophanales > Paenibacillaceae > Paenibacillus > Paenibacillus septentrionalis. The sequence continues at coordinate 144,759 of NZ_JBHSTE010000005.1, read as the reverse complement.
CGATTCTGCTATGCTTAACAGCTCCTGCTCATTTATCGATTCAGCTATGAGTCCGAGCGCAAGCTCAGCTTTAACGAGCGGCAACAGCTTGCTTAGCTGCTGCTCGCGTCCCTTGAGAGCGCTGGTCTCCTGCTGCTCTTGCTTGATGTTGGTCAGTAATCGCTCAATAAGCTCGACAATCTCCTGGCGCTTCGCTGGCTTAACGATGTAATCCTTGGCGCCAAGACGAATGGCCTCTCGCGCATAGTCGAAATAGTCATAAGCGGTTACGAGCACAAAGCGAGCGGTTGGAAGCTCCTGTCGAATGCTGCGTAGGGCGAGCAATCCATCCATGCCAGGCATACGAATATCCATGAACACAATGTGAGGTTTATGAATGCTTGCTTTCTGAAGGGCTTCCCGTCCATTTTCAGCTTCAATAATCTCAAATTTTTCGTCAACCATATTGGAAATGATCCAGCGCATTCCTTCGCGTTCGAGCGCTTCATCATCAGCGATTAAGATGCGATACATGACTGTCAATCCTCCTTGTGCCGTGGTATTCGCAGTGTAATGGATGTACCTGCGCCCGGGCTGCTATTGATGTGAACCTGGTGCTGCTCGCCGTACAGCAGCTGCAACCGACGGAATACATTTCGCGTTCCTAGTCCTGTTGATTGATGGGATTCAGGCATAGCGGTTGATGCAAGAGGGCCTTGCTCATAGAGCAGCAGCTGATTTTTAGTCTGCTCATTCATGCCAATACCGTTATCGATTATTGTAACCCATGTGTACTGGTCATCCCCTTCAATGCGCAGTGTGATTTCTGCGTCTTGCTCCAAGCTTTCTATACCGTGTACAAAAATGTTCTCCAGCAATGGCTGCAACGTGAGTACCGGGACGGTAGTATCTAATTGCTGCTCATCAATTTCAGTATGAAACTGTACGCGATCCCGATAGCGGGCCTGCTGGATATAAAAATAATCGTTGGCATGCTTGACCTCATCTCGCAGTGGAACGGGGGTGTCAAGCTGCTTAAGGTTGTATCGAAGCAAATTTGCCATCGCCACCGTTAGATCACTTGTTCGCTCCGCACCTTCAATTAGAGCGAGCTTGGACATCACATTTAACGAATTAAATAAAAAGTGAGGGTTGATTTGCGATTTCAGTACTTCAAGCTCCATTTCCTTGATTAGCTTGTCCTTTTCAAGTGCTTCTCTTTCGGTTGCAATAACGTTCTTCAATTTATTTTGCATATGCTGGAACGCAGCTCCAAGCACGTGAAAATCACTATGCTTTGGATATTGTACAATGGGTCGTTCCAAGTCGCCTCGAGAAATATGCTCGGCCGTATGGACAAGCTGGCGAATTGGCTCTGATATGGTTTTGGAGATGCCGTAGGCAAACCATAAGCAGAGCAGCGTCACGCCAACAAGCAGTGCAATGCCTGAAGCTCTCAATCGTGCTGCTTCCTGCATTATCGTTTCGTAGCGCTGCTCAAAGCTAGCCAGCTCCAGACTGTTCATCCGGTAGCTTTCCTCAGCAATATAGGAAGAGAGAAGCTCAGCCTCGTCCACATATGCGGCGTATAACAGTGCTTCTTCTACCGACACCTCGATAAATTGCTTTTCAATTTCCATATAACGCTCAATCAATGCCCAAAAGCTTAATGCCTCGGCTTCATGCTGGAGCGGTGGGCCATAGCTGATAAGATGATTGAGCTGTGTGTCTAGCTGAATAGCGCCCTCTTGCATCGCGATGAAAACCTCTGTTGATTGCGTAGACAACCATTGATCGGCCAATTGAATGTTTTGCTGGACGCGTTCGTTGATATGCTCGTACACAAGCAAGCGTTCCTTCAGCTTGGCGAAGCTCTCATTTATTTGGTGGCTGCTGCTTAGCAATAATAGACTGATTGCGCTATTTATCAAAAAAAGCAGCGGGATCACAAGAAAGAGCAAATTTCTAATCCTCATGATCGGCCTCCACTTCTTTTGCCGTCAGCACAGTGGTAGCAATATGCATGTGTTCAGCGAATGGGGCCTTCTCATAGTAGCTATGCAGCGTATCAATCGCTTGTTTCCCGATTTCGACCGGCTGTTGAACGATGCTGCCAAGCATGCGGCCCTCAGCGATCAGCGTTTCTGTATGCAGTAAATTATCAAAGCCGAACACGCTGACGTGCTGATTGTTCAGAGCGTCAAGTCCGTCTACTATTCCTACAGCGTCAAGTCCGCTTAGCCCTACAATAACGTCTATGTCGGGCCTTTTCTCCAGCATGTCAATCGTTGCTTGAGCAGCCTGTACTCGTGATATATTCGATAATCGCACATCCACGACATGGAAGCTTGGAGCTTCCGACAACGCACGTTGAAAGGAGTCTAGACGTTCTGTCTGGTTTTCGGCTGAGCTGCCCATAATCACTCCGATATTCGTGTTGTTATGTGGCAGCTGTGAGAGCAGCAAGCTTGCGAGCTGCTCGCCTGCTAGCTTGTTGTCTGTACCGATATAAGCAATACGCTCACTGCTTGGGGCATCGGTGTCAATTGTAATAACAGGAATTCCTAATTCCTTCGCGCTGGTAAACAGCTCTTCCTGACCAATTAATCCTTGCGTGATAATGGCGTCAGGCTTCGCTGATAAGGCTTTATGCAATAGTCGCCGCTGCTGGGCTGGATCATGGCGAAGAGGTCCTACGTATTGCAATAAATAGTCATATGTATCAGCTTGCTCTCTTGCACCTTGCTCCAACAGCTTCCAATAAGGAGTGTTAAGCTCTTGTGCGATCAAAACAATCCGCTTTTGGTTGATTGCTTCTGAGCGATGATCGAGCTCTGCGACCCATGCATCGATTTTAATAGCAGAAGCAATAAAAAAAAGTAAGGAAACAAGCACACATAGGGATAAAAGTATCGAAACAATGCGCTTGAACATCGTGCTTCACCTCTTGAACATGTCTTCTCGAATTTCCTCTTCCAGGATCATAATGATGCCGTTGCCGTTTCATGTAAACAGACGATGATGATTATACATGGAACGAGGGGAGATGACAAAAGTTCGTTTTCCATACTATGTCCGACTCTGGAAAAGTCATGCGCTAATTGAATAATGGAGTTGGTTGGAGGATTTTTCAAGAACTTGGCAACACAAATAACGCTTTGCCCAAGATAGGCAAAGCGTTATTTGTGTGCTCAAATTATTCTTGAAGGGGGTTGGAAGACAGCTTGTAAAAAACCAATGCTAACCTTAGCTGCATGAGGTGGCTAAGCTTTTTGAAATCCAGACCGAGCAGCTCGCTAACTTTATCGATGCGATATAGCACCGTGTTGCGATGGACGAATAAAGCGTTAGCTGTTTTTGTTACACTTGCTTCGTGTTCAAGGTAAGCGTCAAGTGTTTTTAGAATTTCCGTTCGATAGTGTTCATCCTTATCAAGCAAAGGCTGCAGTAAATTGGAACAAAACTGCGTACGAATGCTGATAGGGATATGCTGAAGCAAGGCATTGAATTCAAGATCAGAGAATTGAACGAATGGCGTTGAAAGTTTGAGCTGCTCGCAGAGTTCAAGGGCTTGAAGGCATTCTTCATAAGCGACTTGCAGCTGCTGCAAGCGCTGCTTCGGCTTACTAATCGCAACTTGCATGGGCAGCAGATGCTCCTGATTATTCGTTAATTCATAGATGGCTTGTTCAGCGTCTTCTAAAAAAGAAGATAGATTCACTTGCTCCACCTGATTGGAACGCTGCATAATAATAGTAGTCAAACGATCATCATCTGCAATATGCGTGCATACCAGCTGATAACGATCACTGATCTGTCTTATTGCATGACCAAGCAGCTGCAGCTGCCCTTGTACCATCGCTACTTGCGGTATGGATCTCGTAACGAGACATATAAAGGATGCGGAACGTAATTCGTCTACAGCTGTGGTCATGAATCCCTCATAGTTTAATTGTTTATGAAGATGCTGCTGTAAAGCGAGCGTCCAGAGATAGCTTTTTTTGGTGAAGTCAGGGTTTAGATAGCGTGCAAGGTGCACGGTTACAATATCTGCCGCTTGGAAATATAACAGCTCTTCCTGAGGATACAATAATTCTCGCTCATGTATAATAAGTACATACCCTAGGCATTCATGATGGTTCATCAATCCGATAAGGAAACAGCCCTGCTCATTTTTGGCATACATATCGGCTGGCGGCTTTGCAGGAATAAAAGCTGTTAGCTTGGCAGTTGACCAATTGCTCGTTGAAAATAGCAGCTCTTTTTTACGACTGAAAACCGCAATGGGCATATTTAATATATAAGCCAATTGATCAAACAACGCGGCTTCCTCGGTTTGCATGGCAAGCTTGATGAGCTGTCGTTGCTTTTCGATAATCGTGAGCTTTTCCGTATGGGATCGAATAGTTTGCTGCAATTGATGCTCCAACACGTCAAGCGGAGCTTCGGTGTTTAGCAGAATGAGTGGAAGCTGCAGTACGTTGCATTGTTCAATTAGTTGCTCGGAAATACCGTGACCAGCAATAACCAATGCGGCTGCATGTTGTTCATCCAATGCGTGTATACAGTGTTCGAGCTCGATTGGGTCCTGAAAAGAGGTAGAAGGAAGAACAATGAGCTCACCGTAGTTAACCTGCTCATGCTCATGATAAGCAGGAAGCGATCGCACATGAACGTCGCATATGCTTCGGTGCAAGCCTTCAGCACCAGCAACAAGCTGTCCGTGTGCTAAAGGAGACAGTTTCAATGCTTCTCCAATAGATAGCGTCATAACTAGACCTCCTCCGTTGTGAACTAGCGACTTATGTATATTTTATGTGATGTTTTCTAACATATCAACAGGAAAATGATTAGATTATTGAATTGTGTTGTGTGTTAACACAAATTCGGATTGTACTTATGTGAGTGTTAACTAATTAGTGTTAATTATTTTGACATATGAAAAGGGTGGAGATTGGAAGATGGCCAGTCAATATATACAATTAATGTGGAGTATGGCTAAGACCGGAACAATTGGATTTGGTGGAGGTCCTTCAGTCGTTCCGCTTATTCGTCATGAAACAGTACAACAATATGGTTGGATGAGTGATGAGGAATTCGGAGAGATTTTCGTGCTGGCGAATACATTGCCGGGTCCGATTGCTACGAAAATGGCGGGTTATATCGGCTATCAACTGAAAGGTGTGCCAGGTGCGATTGCGGCAATCATTGCCCATATATTGCCTTCCTCGCTTGCAATGATCGTATGCATGTCGATGGTTAATTTCTTTAGCAACTCTCCTATTGTTCAGGGGATGATCAGTGCTGTCGTGCCTGTAGTGGCGGTTATGCTTGGTATGATGGCTTATGAATTTGCCGAAAAAGCAGTGAAGGGATTAGGGATAGCTGTAGGGGTGGTTTGTTTTATTATTGCACTGGCACTGCTGCAATGGGTTGATCTTCACCCAGCGATTGTTATTGTCCTATTCATTGGCTATGGTACGGTCCATTTTCGATTGAGGGCTCGCTTGGCTGCTGATAAGCGAAAAGGAGGTCGATCATAATGGATTGGATCGAGCTCATTTGGCTACTGCTTGGTTTTTTAATTGCAAATATATTAGGCTACGGCGGCGGACCAGCTTCAATCCCGCTTATTTACAAAGAGGTTGTAGATCGATATGTATGGGTTACACCTAATGACTTTTCCAATATTATTGCGTTGGGAAATGCGCTGCCGGGTCCAATTGCGACCAAAATTGCGGCTTATGTTGGCTATGATGTAGGGGGTGTGGCAGGTTCGATTATTGCGCTGGCTGCAACGATCGTGCCTTCCGCTGTTGCGCTGATTGTGATGCTCAAACTTCTGCAAAAGCATCGTGAATCCAAAGTCGTAAAAGGAATAAGCTTGCTAGTACAGCCGGTTATTGCAGTGCTTATGGTGATATTAACGTGGGACATGTCGAAAGATTCCATCGCCGATATTGGCTGGCTGCAAACGATCATCATTGCAGCTGTAGCTTGGTGGGCGATGGCAGTGAAAAAGCTGCACCCTGCATTTGTTGTGCTTGCAGCTTTTGTGTACGGGGGGATTGTAATTCCGTTGCTTTCCTAAATCAGGTGCGAGAAATGGATAGTAGCTAGCAGTTAAGGGAGAAGGAGAGGGGAAGCAGAATGAAAGAAATACGCGGTTTTATCATCGATTTGGATGGTACGGTCTATACTGGTCAGCATGCGATTGAGGGGGCGGTTGAGGCAGTGAAAAAGCTGCAGTCGCTTCATATTCCGTTTGTCTTTTTGAGTAATCGCGGTAATTACTCAAGAGAAATGTGTCGAGCGAAGCTGGAGCAGATGGGACTCTCGGTTGCAGCGGATCAAATCCTGCTTAGTTCTACAGTTACCGCGCGTTTTTTGCAAGAGCATTACCCGCAGCAGGCTGTTTGGCCGTTTGGTGATCCAGGGCTGGAGGAGGAGCTTCGTTCTTATGGGATCAATGTTGCGTCGGCTCCTGAGCTGGCGCAGTGGCTTATCATTACATTGCATGAAAGCTTGACCTATGAGCAGCTTAATCAAGCGTTTCGCGCAGTGAGACATGGAGCAGGCATCATTGCAACAAACGAGGATAAAATGTTTCCGACAGAAGCGGGAGATTGTATTGATGTAGCGGGCATGATAGGAGCAATCGTCCATGCAACAGGAGTTTCTGTTTCGCATGTTATGGGTAAGCCTTCGACACTGATGGCACATGCCGCCCTTTCTGTTCTGGACTTGCCTGCAGAGAGCTGCATCGTTGTTGGTGATAGCCTGACCTCAGATGTTGGACTGGGCAAGCGGCACGGCATGACAACTGCGCTTGTACTAACCGGAAATGCAACTGAACAGGATGTGATGAGTGCTGAACTGCAGCCCGATTATATAAGTGAAAATTTGCTTCAGCTTGTAGACTATTATATGGCTGAGCGAGATTCAAGAGAGACTTAAGATATGAAAAAACAGCAACCCCCTGCCAGGTGAAGTGTAGCTTGATACAGGTGGTTGCTGTTTTTATGTTCGATTAAGGATTAGAAAAGGTTGACTGACAAGTTACATGCCTCGTTCGTATTGTGCCGGAGGTGTAATATGTCCAGTCACTTCCTTGATGGCATGAAGTGTCCAGTAAGGATCGTTCAGCATACCGCGGCCGATGGCGATCAGATCTGCCTCTTGGTTTTCAAGCACTTGCTCAGCGATAGCTGCATCTTCGAGCTTGCCTACTGCAATAATTGGCACGCCAGGAAATGCTTCCTTGAACGCCTTGGCAAGCGGGACTTGATAACCTGCATGGTTGCCAGGCTTTACAACAGAAACAGGTCCTTCGCCGCCTGATGAGACGTGGAAGCAATCCACTCCTGCAGCGTGATAGCGTTTTGCGACCTCAATCGCGTGATCGACTTGGTAACCATCCTTCATATATTCCATAGCAGAGATACGGAACAATAATGGCATCGTTGGCGGTATGACGCTGCGAATCGCTTTCACGACCTCTTCGCCGAATAATGCCAGATCTTGTCCGTATTGATCTTCGCGTCTATTGATTCCTGGGGAGTGGAATTGGTGAATCAAGTATCCGTGTGCGCCGTGAATTTCGATGCAATCAAAACCTGCATCAACAGCTCGTTTAGCAGCTTCTTTGAATTTTAGCACCATTTCTTGAACTTCCTCGGTTGTTAGAGCATGCGGCTTCGGTGTCGTGTCATCATGTGAAACGGAAATGCTGGAAGGCGCAACAGGCATCTCAGCATCCTGTGCCTTGCGACCAGCATGCGCAATTTGAATACCAATCTTAGAGCCATAGCGATGAACGGTATCCACGATTTGCTTAAATGCTGGGACATGCTCATCGGACCATAGTCCAAGGCATTGGTTGGTAATACGCCCGCGTGGCTCGACGTTAGTCATTTCCACAATGATTAGTCCTGTTCCGCCGATCGCGCGTGAGGCATAATGAATGTGATGCCACTCAGTAGGAATACCATCCTCGGCTTCCACAGAATATTGGCACATTGGTGCCATAACGACTCGGTTTTTCAGCTCCAAGTCTTTGATATGAAAAGGTTGATCGATATAAGTCAAGCTGTATCAGCCTCCTAAGTGAAATAGTTGGGAACATTTTTACTATAAGCTTTGTTGTTATTAAACGCAATGGAGGGAGGTTGACAGTATGCTTGCTTTGTAAATTCGTAAAGTAGCAAAATTTGAAAAAAATGCGAAACGTGATACAGGCTTGTTCGTAAAACATGAACAGGAGTGTGAACGTGAGAGAGGATTAACATGCTCTAGCACATGCAGCATTAGCATGCGCTAGACATTGGGGAGATTATACGATGTTAATCGAATTGCTGCTTGTGTCGCTGCTTCCTATGCTCATAGCGCTGGATAAGGAGAGCAACAGAACGGCTGCTAGGAAACTGCATAAGATTCGCAAGCATGCCTTGTTTAATGGCATAGCTAGGCTGCTCACTAATTAATTGTTCTCTGAGAACATGCAACGATTCCCTTTCAAGCTCGTTATTGGCGAATTGTATGGATGTAGTGATTTCGCGCATAATATCATCAATTGTGATCTCGTGGGCATGATGATTAAGGTCAGCTTCATTCCTTAAAAACACTGCTCGGGCATGCTCAGCCATGACATTGGTTTTGTCTACAAGACTTTGCGTAAGTGCCACGATATCCACTGGCGTGTCTCGAAAAAGAATGTACTCGCTGTACGTTTTGATAAAGCCCTTCATACATAAGGTTAGATCATACTTGGTTTGGCTGATGCGATCGCCGTATATGGATTCCAGTAAAGAAAGCAATGAATGACTGAATTGCTCATCATAAAAGCTGAATTTTCGAAACAGCTCTTGATTGACATTCCGCATATGTCCTGCCTGATGAATATTCTCCGATATAAAAATCATCGCAAAGCTTCGTTGGGAAGCGATGAATTCAAATATACTGGCATAGTACAAGAATAGCTTGTGCTTGTGATCGACCTCGCTTCTGACCACTCGGTCAATAATGCTTCCGAATTTATTAATGATATAATCAACAATCGCTAGTATGAGCTCGTCCTTTGATTTGAAATGAAGATAAAAAGCGCCTTTTGATATGCCGCATCGTTCTGTTATTTCTTGTATTGATGTGGCTTCATAGCCTTTTTCTGAAAAAAGCTCAATGGCGGCATCGATAATAGATTGTTTCTTAGACATTGCTTTCACCTCGACTTAGGTCCAAGTTGACAACTGACTTGTCGGTCATTATTATAAAAAACAGATATAAAATAGTCAAGAAAGGATAGGTGTGTAAGTGAATTCGATTGTAAACTTCGTTGTGAAAAATAAGCTGGCTGTTTGGCTACTTACGTTAATCGTACTTTTTTCTGGTATGTACTCTTCAACTAAGATGAAGATGGAAACGATTCCGGATATCTCAATTCCATACTTAATGGTAATGAGTGTATACCCGGGTGCAACTGCTGAGCAGGTAATGGAGGATGTAACGATACCGCTCGAGAAAACATTGGAAAACTTGAGCGGTGTTAAGACGGTTATGTCTAACTCATACTCCAGTGTTGCAAGTATTCAAGTTGAATACGATTATGGAACAGATATGGATGAAGCTAACCGTGAAATGAAATCTGCGCTTGATGGTATCAAGCTGCCAGAACATGCACAGGCACCAACGGTTTCTGCAATCAGCATGAACATGATGCCAGTTCTTGCGTTAAGCGTTAGCAGCACCTCTGAGGATATTGTCGAGCTGACAGGCACGGTAGAGGAAGTATTGCTGCCGAAGCTGCAAAAGATCGACGGCGTTGCTTCAGCTTCTATTACAGGTCAGCACATTGAAGAGGTAGAGCTTACCTATAATGAAGAGAAGATGGCTAGTCTTGGTGTAACGCAAGAGACGATTAAAAATCTTATCCAGGCAAGTGATCTATATACATCATTAGGGTTGTTCGAGTTTTCAGAGGCAGAGCAAGCAATTGCAGTAGACGGCAAATTCATGTCGATGGATGAGCTTGCTAACATGATTATTCCAGTGACCCCTACAGAAGATTTTCCTTCGCCAATTGCAAAGCTCAGTGATCTAGTTGATATCGAGCTTGTTGGTAAAGTGCAATCCGTTTCCCGTACGAACGGTGAAGACGCAATTGCGATTCAAATTATTAAAGCACAGGACGCCAATACGGTAACAGTTGTCAAAGCTGTGCAGGATCTAATGAATGAAGAGCAAGAACGTCTTGGTGATCTTGTTGTAGAAACAACGCTTAACCAAGGAAAACCGATCGAAGATGCAGTTCTAACAATGGTCGAAAAAGCTCTATTCGGTGGTCTTATCGCTGTTATTATTATCATGTTATTCCTGCGTGACTTTAAGTCAACGATTATCTCAATTGTATCGATTCCGGTTTCAGTGTTCATGGCATTGATGATCCTTAACTGGATGGACATTACGTTGAATATTATGACGCTGGGTGCCATAACCGTTGCAATCGGGCGTGTTATTGATGACTCCATTGTCGTTGTCGAAAACATTTATCGAAGATTGCATCTGAAGGAAGAGAAGCTTACGGGTCGAGCGCTTATTCGTGAAGCGACGATTGAGATGTTCAAGCCAATTCTGTCCTCTACGTTAGTAACGGTAGCGGTATTTGCGCCGCTTGTATTTGTAGGCGGCATGGTCGGTGAAATCTTTGTTCCGTTTGCTTTAACGATGAGCTTCGCGCTAATTTCATCCTTGATTGTAGCGATTACCATCGTTCCAGCACTTTCTCATTTCCTATTTAAGAAAAAGCTATATGCACCAAAATCAGAGTCCAAGCATAAAGAAACAGGCGCGCTAGCGAAAAAATATCGCGGCATGCTAGAGTGGACGCTAAATCATAAGCTCATTACGATTATCGTTTCGCTTGTCCTGCTTGGAGGAAGTATTGTAATTCCAGTTGCAGGGTTGGTTGGACTGAGCTTCCTTGGAAGCGATGAAGAAAAGGTTATGTATCTCACGTATTCTCCTAAAGCAGGTGAATTGCGAGAGGATACAATCAACTATGTATCTGAAGTAGAGCAAAAACTGCTTGAGCGTGAAGATGTTGATATTGTCCAGCTTTCCATTTCATCAGCAGAAAGTGCAGATATGCAGACGATGATGATGGGCGGAGCAGGCGGCTCGCTTATGTACGTCATCTTCGATCCAGATATGAAAAACTTCCCTAAGGTACGCGAAGAAATTGAGCAGTATGTAGAAGAGATTGGTCACCCAGGACGTTGGTCAAGCCAGAACTTCTCCATGTCTGCACTATCTAGTAATAGCGTAGGCTACACCTTGTATAGTGAAAGCCTGGATGATCTTGAGCAATCTGTGCTAATGGTGGAAGAGGTTATGTCGGACAATGCTCAGCTTGCAGATGTTTCGTCAACACGTGAAGAAAGCTATGAGGCGTTCACATTCCATGTTGATCAAGCAGAACTGCTGCAGCATGGATTGACGACGGCACAAATTGTGATGATGTTGTATCCGGACAACTCGAAGGAAGTACTGACTACAGTTGAAAATAACGGCAACAAAGTAGAGGTTATTGTACAAAAAGAGGTAATAACACCGGAATCTGTAGAAGATTTGCTTGCTTTGCCCGTCCCATCCGCAACAGGTGCGACGATTACACTTGGTGACATCGTAGAGGTTGAGGAAGGCTATGCGCTTAATACTTTAGCGCGCAGCAAAGGTCAATACTATGCAAGTGTATCAGGAACGATTACTGGCGATGATGTATCCAAAGTATCTAATGATGTAGACAAAGCGATCAAAGAGCTTGATTTCCCTAGAGGTGTAGAGCTTGGCAACAGTGGTGCAATGGCTGATATTATCGAAACCTTTACACAACTTGCCGTAGCGATGTTGGCTGCCGTAGCGATTGTATACTTTATTCTTGTGGTAACCTTCGGTGAAGGGCTTGCTCCTTTCGTTATCCTGTTGTCACTGCCGTTTACGGTTATCGGGGTATTTGCTGGTCTGTGGATTGCTAACGAAACGATCTCTGTATCTGTTATGATGGGTCTGCTCATGCTGATCGGTATTGTCGTCACGAATGCGATTGTACTCGTCGACCGCGTCATTCATATGGAACGCGATGGTTTGTCATTGCGCGAGGCTATTCTTGAGGCAGGAACGACGCGTTTGCGTCCAATTCTTATGACGGCGATTGCTACAATTGGTGCAATGATTCCACTAGTATTTGGTGGAGCCGGCGCAGGCTTGATTTCGAAAGGCTTAGCGATTACGGTTATTGGAGGATTAACGAGCTCGACACTGTTGACGCTTGTTATCGTACCAGTCGTTTACGAGATCTTATCGAAAATGCTTAAGAAAAATCGTCGTGAAGTACTGGATAACTAAGTGTATCAACATATAAACAGCATGAGATGCTCATAACGGTAAATTAACTACAAATAAGGCGATCACTTTCCGAATTGCAGCGGAAGGTGATCGCCTTTTGTGCATCATGAATAGGATTAAGCCGGTGGTGCCAAGTGAGAAAACGCAGGCAGGTTTCTAATAATGCCAAAGCTGATTGCAAGAACAAGCATAGCGACAAGCATTCCCTGCGCCAGCTTTGTTTTCTTTTTTCGCTGAAGCAGCCAGTAGCAGCCGTATAGCGGCAGCAATATATAAATCAGGCTGTTGTAACGAAAAGCATCGGCCAAGTCAAGCTGTAAAAGAGCGCTCAATGATCGCGTGCTTCCACAGCCGGGGCAATACAAGCCTGTTGCGGCATGAATCGGACAAGGAATGCTTAGTCCTGTAAGCGGGATCCACACCTTTAGGTAAGCCACTGTCCCGATAGCCAAGAAAGAACCCCACATAAGCTTAGGATTCTTTCTTAACAAATTAGACGATAGAGTTGATTTCATTTTGTACAAGCGCATACGTAACAATTCCGAGGCCGAATATTCCTAATATTAGATAGATGGTCGAGTTGTCATTGACTAATCTACCGCGTTGATATTGTATCGCAGAAACATGCTTCCCGATTTGGTATGCCCATACTAAGGACCAGATCCCGCATGTCACTAGCGTAAGCAAGAAATGCTTTAGTCCTGTAAAGTCAGGGTCTCCGCTTAATGTGCCTACCTCATCGGTAAGCACGATAAACCAATAAATCCCGTAAATACCGCAAGTAATTAGCGTCAAAATAATACTTAATGGAATATTGCGTGGTTGAATCATTCGTATTCTCCTATAACCAAGATTGATTTTATGCCTACTAGTATAGGAGAAGATTGCTCTGTCTGGCAAGATACAAATTTCCTGTTTTTACAAGTGTCCTATGTACGGTACATCATTCATAAGCATGTATTGCATTAATAGAAGGACTTGGGACTAGCTTACAAGGGTATGCCTTTCTTCTTCGCAACGTTGCGAATATAGGCTGCGGCTTCTGCGACCTGTTCATTAGTGGACAGATGTTCAATGATAACAGGGATGTCACGTTTCAAGGCTTGAAGCTGCGTTAGAAGAACGTCATACCGCAAGTTGCCTTGACCCGGTACAACTTCGTCGAGATGAAGTGTTAGCTTTGGTTGAAGCCATATATCTTTCGCGTGGACATTGACAATATGTTCACCTAGTTTTTCGATAAAGTCTTTAATAAGAGCGTCATTGTGATAGTAGCTGTGCGGACTGTTAATAATGTTGACAGGATCGAAGTGAACGCCAAATTGAGGTCGATCGATAGCTTTGAGCAGTGCGGCATAGCTGTCTGCGCTGTTAGGAAAGACCCAAGGCATCATCTCTAATGCGTATTTGGTCTGAGTAGGCTTGACTTGGTCAATGATGGTGCGAACGGTATCGACAATCAGCGCGAAGGTGTCATCAGTCAGATTCAGCTCATGCGGACCATCCCATACCGTACCTCTTGAGCCTGCTATGTTGACGCAGACACGCGCACCGATTTCATCTGCCAGTTGCAGCCGTTCTGCGCAATAGTCGATTGCTTGCCTTGCAATAGATTGATCGATACTGATAGGATTGCTCCAAGCCCCGACTTCTGCAATGACAATATCGTGCTTGCTTGCCTCTTCAAGATAAGCCTGCATCAATGTCGTATCTTTTCCATCAAATGGGCAGGTTGCAGCGCGAAAGCCAGCCTGCTTCATCGCGTGGGCCCACAATGCAGGTTCATTATTCTCCAAGAATACTTGACCGCCTAAACGTAGCATAGTATCATTCTCCTCCTTTAACATGGATTAGCCACAGATTATCATGAACGCGCGTTAATGTAAATGACCGATTATATTCCATCATATAAAGTCATATAGTAGTTGACAAGAGTTTTGGCACATGACTATGATAGAGATATGAACACGTGTTTATGTGAAAGTAGGGTTTTTATTGAAAAAAGTAGAAATCAATAGTATTGAAGTTGCGCGGTTGGCTGGTGTTTCAAGAAGCACGGTCAGTCGAGTCATTAATAACTATTCAAATGTGCCTCAAAAAACAAGAGAAAAAGTGATGAAAGCCATTAAAGAGCTGAATTACTTTCCAAATGTTTCAGCACAGATGCTGGCAGGCAAAAAATCACGTACGATTGGCTTATTTATGGTCAGCTCGGGAGAGATTGCAGTAGACGTACTGACGAATATGATGATTGTTAGTGTCATTGAGAATGCGTCTGATCTTAACTATTATGTGCTGACCTATATTATTCGCGACGTATCAGATGAGGCAGCAATTAATAACGTTCGAGAAATTTTTTATCAGCGAAGAATTGATGGTGGTATTTTCATAGGTACTAAACAGGATGAACCTTTTGTTGATGAGCTGATTGCCGAAGGATTTATTGTAGGGATATTCGATCAGGAGCATACAGGTACCCCGGCTCCAAATCGAATTGTTGCTAATTTCAATAATGAATCCGGTATGAAGCAGGCTATTGCATATTTGCTTGGTCTTGGACATCGTCAAATTGGACTCATTAATGGTGACCGGAGTCGATTGTCCGGAATGGCGAAATATGAAGGCTTCCATGGAGCGATGCGTCAACACGGACTGGAAATTCAACCTGATTGGATAATAGATGGAGATTTCACAGAAGATGCAGGCTATAACGCTATCAAAGAGCTCCTGCAACGTGCGGAGCAGATTCCAACAGCTATCATCGCTGCCAATGATAGTGTAGCGTTTGGAGCGGTTCGCGCCCTGCGCGAGCATGGTATGAAAGTGCCTGAACATATGTCTATTATCGGCTTCGATGATCACGTGCTTAGTGAAAAGCACAGTCCTCCTCTAACAACGGTTCGTGTCGATTTCAAGCATTTATTCAAAGAGCTGATGCAAGCGGTTATTGAACAGATTGAACAGCAAAGTGATTCCATAAAAGAAGTGAGGTATGATTGCACGCTAATCATTCGCGACTCATGCAGACGATTGGATTAATGGCTCGTGGCGCGCGTGCTTATACAATAAGTGGCTCATATAATGATTTGGAGGGATGAACATGTCAGGTTTGTTAGGTACGAATGTAGTTACTCAAATTGGGATTCTGGTTCATGATATTGAGAAGGTAAGCGAAGCGTATGCAGCATTTTTTGGTGTAGAGAAGCCAGCTATTTTTTGGACAGATCCAATGGAGCAGGCTCAAACGGAATTTGAGGGCAACCCTAGTCCAGCACGTGCCAAGCTAGCGTTTTTTGATATGGGGTCATTGCAGATTGAGTTAATTGAGCCAGATCATCATGAAAGCACATGGCGTAATTATTTGAATGAACACGGAGAAGGGCCTCATCATATTGCATTCGGCATTAAAGGAATGAAGGATAAAGTTGAACTGCTTGCTAAGTCAGGATTTCCGCTTCAGCAGAAAGGCGAGTATACAGGCGGCAGATACGCGTATATCGATACCTTTCCTCAACTGAAGGTGCTCGTTGAGCTGCTGGAAAATGATTGAAAACAATAGTTAATACATCTAGGAGGAGAACGTGATGAATGTACTAATTACTGGGGCTAATCGCGGATTAGGCTATGAGCTTGCTGTAGAATCGGTTCGCCGAGGTCATCATGTATTCGCGATGGTGCGTGATGCTGCGGCCAAGGAGCAATTGGAGGCTGGTCTTCATATTCAGGGTTTGTCTGCAAAGCATATTAGTGTACTGCTGGCTGATGTGCGAGATGAACATGCAATTGAAAAAGCGGCTCAGGAGCTGAAAAGGAAAAACGTAAAGCTTCATAGCATTATTAATAGCGCTGCAGTATTGGTAGGAAGACAAACGCCAATTGAACTGCTTGATCTGGAGGATGTTCAGCTAAGCTTCGATGTTAATGTATATGGACCGATTCGGGTAATCAAGCATATGCTTGAGCTGCTTGTAGATGAAGAAAGCTGCATCCTCAATATTTCGTCTGAGGCGGGCAGTATTCATAACGCCTATGCAGGGGATTATTCATATTCCTTAAGCAAATGTGCGCTAAATCTATTAAGCGAGCAGCTTAAACGCTTGTTAGGATCACGTGGCATATATGTCTGGAGCGTACATCCTGGTTGGATGCGTACCGATATGGGAGGGGCATCGGCGCCGTTGTCTCCCCAACAAAGTGCTGTTGGTGTAGCCAACATTATGGAAAGAAAAGTTGCAATCGATACCAATTTCTGCTTTATCGATTACCGCGGAGAGGCAATGGATATCTGATGTTTTTAACGGTTTGTTTTATTCAGTAAAAACAATGACGAAAAGAGGTTTTATGATAGCGAGCTAGAATAAGACAGTATTCGACAAGTATTTTTTTACAATATCTAAAAGTAATCGCTTACAGTTCATTTTTTTGCCTATAATTCGCGCAATACCATTTGTAATTCCACTGCAAAATGGATATGATAAGTAGGTATAGTTAATGGAATCGTATTTAGGAGGAATTATAATGGCATTGGTTTCAATGAAAGACATGTTAAACAAAGCGCTTAAGGAAGGCTATGCTGTTGGTCAATTCAACATCAACAACCTTGAGTGGACTCAAGCTATTCTAGCTGCTGCACAAGAAGAAAATTCCCCAGTTATTCTAGGTGTTTCTGAAGGTGCTGCTCGTCATATGGGCGGATTCAAAGTTGTAACAGCTATGGTTGCTGCTTTGATTGAAGAAATGAATATCACAGTTCCAGTTGCTACTCATCTTGACCATGGTTCCAGCTTCGAAAAATGTAAAGCAGCAATTGATGCTGGCTTCACATCTGTCATGATCGATGCTTCTCACCACCCGTTTGAAGAGAACGTTGAAACAACGAAAAAAGTTGTTGAATACGCTCATTCAAAAGGTGTTTCTGTAGAAGCAGAGCTTGGTACTGTAGGCGGACAAGAGGATGATGTAGTTGCTGAGGGCGTTATCTACGCTGATCCTCAAGAATGTCTTGAGCTTGTAAAACGTACAGGCATTGATACGTTAGCACCAGCTCTAGGTTCTGTTCACGGTCCTTACAAAGGCGAACCAAACCTTGGTTTTGATGAAATGGAGGAAATTTGCAAGCTTACAAATATGCCTCTAGTTCTTCACGGCGGTACTGGTATTCCAACTGAACATATTAAAAAAGCAATCGCTCGCGGTACTTCCAAAATCAACGTGAACACAGAGAACCAAATCGCGTTCACAGCTAAAGTTCGTGAAGTATTGGCTAACGATGCAAATGCATACGATCCTCGTAAATACATCGTTCCAGGTCGCGATGCAATTAAAGCTACTGTTATCGGAAAAATCCGCGAGTTCGGTTCTTCCAACAAAGCTTAATAACACATATCAGACAAGCTGTATAGTCTAGGTGGACTGCCCCTTAATGGTTCGAGATAAGTGATCCGTTAAGGGGCAGTTTTTTTGTGATTACATTCGCATGTACTGAATCGTAGGGGTAATAGGCATGATTTTCGCTAGAAATTGGTAGTTGGCATAATGAAAAGCGGACAATTTGCGTATAATAAAACGTATGCTATATCCGTTCTCGAGTATTGCTTGTAAGAGCGTACACACAAATAATACTTAGTGCACAATGAAGGTTTAGGTTACAATAGAGAAAGTAGCATAAAGGAGTGTTTGCAATGGGAAATGAAGAGTTTGTATTAACGCAAGAAGGCTATGACAAGCTTGTGGAAGAGCTTGAACAGTTGAAAGGTCCAAAACGCCGCGAGGTGGCGGATCGTCTAAAGCAGGCCATCAGCTATGGGGACCTGAGGGAAAATAGCGAATATCATGCTGCTAAAGATGATCAGGCTTTTATGGAAACGAAGATTAAACAGCTTGAAACAATGCTTCGTAAAGCAAGAGTTGTGAAGGTAGAGCGTGCTTCAGGCGTTGCAATTGGCTCCAAGGTTGTGCTTTATGATGAAGAGTTTGATGAGGATGTTGAGTATACGATTGTCGGACAAGCGGAAGCTGATGTGGCGAACAACAAAATTTCCTACGAGAGCCCGTTAGGCAAAAGTTTGATTGGAAAGCAAGTAAACGATGTCATTCAAGTGGAAGCACCTGTCGGTATTATCACATACAAGCTTTTGGAAGTGAAATAGTAACCTGGGCATATACATACCATTTTTCTGCGTTGAGGTGACGTGGAGAAATGGTTTTTTTTGTGCTCACCAATCTATTGTTTGGATGAATAATTAATTTTAATGTTAATGATAAAATTTATGCACATAAGTCCTATGTTTTCGGTTGACTATAGATAAAACTTTGGATATATTAACATTAATAAGTTGACTAATAATTAATAATATAGTTAACTTATTGGTGAGTCAACAAGATGCAACATACAGCAAGAATAAGCTTTATGCAAGCGTTTACTGAAAGCGTTATCAAATGGTGAAGTCAGTAAAATGCTTGCAATATCATGATAAGGGAGGAATTTGCTACATGCAGCGCAAGTCATTGAAAGTCATGCTATGCACGTTTTTAGCAATTGTGATGCTTGTTCCAAGCGGCGCATTTGCAGCAGCTCAAGCAAGCAACCAGCATTGGGCTTCAGAAAGACTAAATGAGTGGGAGCGACAAGATCTGCTTCTTCCAGACTACGGTCCGGATCAGCGTCTGACGAGATTGGATTTCGTTATGCTGCTCAATCATGTATTAGGTCTTCGTGAGCAAAGCGGGGCTACATTTTCAGATGTTGCCGATGAATACGCAGGGGTAATTGATATTGCCGCTACAGCTGGTTACATAAAAGGCTACGCGGACGGCAGCTTTAAACCAGCACAGCCGATTACACGTGAAGAGGTAGCTGTTATTTTATCGAGAGTCTTTGAAGTGACGAATGCTGACCAGACGGTTTCTGTAAAGGACGGCGATCAGCTGAAGTCCTGGAGCAGAGCTTCTATCTATGCGTTGCTAAGCGAAGGCTATCTCAATGGCTATCCAGATGGTCAGTTCAAGCCGCAGCGCAGTATTACAACTGCAGAGTTTGTCACTATGATTAGCAATATTGTTGATGTGATTATTACTGAACCAGGAACATATCGTGAGCTTCACGCTAAAAATATTCTCGTGACGATTTCCGACGTTGTCATTATCGGAAGTGTCGTTGAGCGCAACGTTTATATTAGCAGTGGAGCAGCAGGAGGGCCGATTACGATAGAAGATACCACAATCGGAAGAAGAATCATTGCTGATGTAGATGAAGATGCGATTTCCTTGATTAATACCAGCTTCGGTGAAGGCCCTGCTTCAACCCCTACACCTAGTCCAACACCAACGCCTTCAGCAGCGCCAACTAATCCGCTGCCACCAAGCAACCCACCTAGTCAACCACCAGTAAGTACGCCTGAACCAAACACTCCCGAGTTTAAGGAGGTTTCCGTTCATGATCCAGCAATAGTGAAGCATGACGAGATGTACTATGTATTTGGAACACATGGCAGTGCCGCTGTTTCAGATGATCTAATCAGCTGGAATGCATTCGGCAACGGCTATGCAACAAGCGATAATGTGCTCTACGGTGAGCTGGCAGAAAACTTGAAGGAATCCTTTGCCTGGGCAGGCCAAGATGATTCTGACAGCAAGGGCGGCTTTGCGGTATGGGCACCAGACGTAATCTGGGTGCCAGAGTTTGAACATGAGGATGGAAGCTTGGGTGCGTACTTACTGTACTATTCTGTGTCCTCCACATATATTCGTTCCGCTATTGGAGTTGCGGCATCGAAAACAATTGATGGTCCATACCAATATGTCGATACGATTGTATATTCAGGCTTCACGAACATCGAGGCCTATGATGAAGATAGCGTGATCGACAAGCACTGGGAAAATACGAATATTAAACAGTTGATAGACAATGGTACTTTGAAAGGGGTTTCCTCTAGTTGGTTCAGAGGGAATGGGGATTATAACAACACCATGTATCCGAATGCCATTGACGCTAATTTGTATCGCGATACGGACAACAAGCTATGGATGAACTACGGATCATGGTCAGGAGGCATTTTTGTTCTTGAGATTGATCCAAAAACGGGAAAAGCAATCTACCCCGGTGAGGATGCAACAACCGAAGATGGTCGCATAATTGATCGCTATTTTGGCATTAAGATTTCCGGCGGTTATGCCAAATCAGGCGAAGGTCCATATATCATTTACGATGAAGACACGCAATATTATTATCTATTTATTACGTATGGCTGGCTTGGGATAGACGGTGAGTACAATATGCGTGTATTCCGTTCTACGTCGCCTACAGGGCCTTTCTTTGATGCAAGCGGTCAAAATGCTGTACTTTCCAGTACCGATGCTTCGAATGCTCCTTTCGGAAATAAAATAATGGGTCATTTTTCATTTGATCGTTATGTAGGGGAGCCAGGAAGTGGTTCAGGCATTCAATATGTATCGCCTGGTCATAACTCTGTGCTGTTTGATGAGGATGGCAAGCGCTTCGTCGTATTCCATACTCGCTTCTCTCAACAGGTAGATGGATTCCAGCTTCGCGTTCATCAACTCGTAATGAATGAGGATGGCTGGCTTGTGGCAACTCCGCATCGCTATAGTGGTGAGACCTTGGCGCCTGCAGCAGCATCTGAAATCATAGGCGAATACCGCTATATTAACCATGGCAAGGACAGCTCAAGAACGGTGCATCACTCTGATTTTATTGAGCTTAAGGCTGACGGTTCGATAAGTGGTTCGGTAAGCGGACAATGGAAGCTGATTGATGATTATTATGCTGACCTTACGATAGAGGGCCAGCTGTATAAAGGTGCATTCTTACAACAATGGGACAGCATCTCTCAAGAAAATGTTATGGTGTTTACAGCAATGAGCAACCAAGGCGTAACGATTTGGGGAAGCAAGCTGGAGGTAGAGGTCAGCATTGGAGAGGACATTGTCAATGATCTGTCGCTAGGCAATACAGAGCTGATTGTGACGGATCTAAACCTGCCTACTCGTGCAACACGTGGCGTTGAAATCACTTGGACTTCTTCTAATCCGGCAGTCATTACGAATACCGGAGTCGTGACTCGTTCCTATGCAAGCGAGCCTGAGGAGGCAACGTTGACTGCATCCTTTACAGTCGATGGTGAGCAATATAAGAAGCAATTCAATGTAACGGTTAAGCCGATCCCTCCTGCAGAGGAAAAAGCGCGCTACAGCTTTGAAGGTGATCTTGTTGATTCACTTGATTCAGCGAAAGCAGGTACAGTAGTTGGCGTACGAATTGATGATCAGGATAACGTTGGCAACGCTGTATATCAATCTGGCATATCTGGGCAAGCGCTGTACTTGGATGGCGAGACGGGAGTAGTGCTTCCAGGCGACTTAATTGATAGCTATAACTATTCTGTGGCGCTATGGTTGAATCCGGATGAGCTTAACAGCTACACAACGGCGTTCTTTGGCGCTGCAGATGCCGAGCATTGGATCAGCGTACTGCCAGGCGGAAATGCACTAGCCGATACACAGCTTTGGCATCGCAATGCTTCAACAGATGTATGGTTCGATGCTAAAGGTAAAGGAAGATTGCAGGCTGGTGACTGGACGCATGTAGCCTTCACCGTAGAAGAAGGAGTCATGAAGCTCTATATTAATGGAACCCTTACCTTTACAGGGAGCAGTGTAGCAGATTTATTCTCGGATGGGGATTCTATCTTCTCATTGGCGGTCAATTACTGGGATAAGCCATACAAGGGCTTTGTGGATGAATTGATTGTGTACAACGGTATTTTAACAGAGTCTGAAATTTTAGATCTCGTTTCAACATCTGTAGAAGTGACGGATATTGTTATGCCGATCACCAGCAAGGTGCTATCGCTTGGTCAATCCTATACACCACATCAGGTTACAGTAAAGCCAAGCTTGGCTTCGAATCCAGCTCTTGAGTGGAGCTCAAGTGATGATGCGATAGCTGCAGTGGATGCAGAGACGGGGAAGGTTACGGCCAAAGCAACGGGCGAGGTTACGATTACGGCTACTTCTGTCAGCAACTCTGCCATTTCTCGTTCCTATACGCTGCATGTTGTCGATGGAGCGATCGCTCATTATAGCTTCGACAATGATCTAGGTAATAAAGCGGTAGCCAGCGGTGAGTCAGCCGTATATGTTGGCGATCGCATATCAAGTACAACAGCTGATGCTCCCGTGTTCGACAGCTTCGATGACGGTACAGAGACGCATACAGGTATTGTATTGGATGGCAGTCATGGGTTAGTGCTTCCAAAACACTACTTGAGTGATCAGACGTATACAATCTCGCTGCGTGCATCGCTCGAGACGCTTCCTGAGTTCAGCACACTGTTTTTTGCAGAAGATCCAAGCGGTAGCTGGATAAGCATTGTGCCTGGAGGCATGAGTGCATTCAATCATCGTCTTATGCTGTGGTCCAACCATACGGATGGTTGGTTTGACGGTGTAGCAGAAGCTAATTTATCAGCCAATACATGGACGACTATTACAATTGCAGTAGATAACCATCACTTAAAAATATACGTTAACGGAGTGCTGGCGGGCGAGCACACGAATATGCCGCTGCTGTTTAACTATGATACAGCTAACATGGCAATTGGCGTAAATCATTGGGACCAACCGATCAAAGGCATTATTGATGAGCTTTATATGTTTGATTATGCATTAACTGAGCAAGAAATCGCAGCTTTGCATTAAGCTGAATAACGAAAAGCCCTGCTGAGACAGACTGTATGAACAGTCAGCCTAGCAG
This sequence comes from Paenibacillus septentrionalis, assembly GCF_042659865.1. NCBI lineage: Bacteria > Bacillati > Bacillota > Bacilli > Caryophanales > Paenibacillaceae > Paenibacillus > Paenibacillus septentrionalis. The sequence goes on along the minus strand of NZ_JBHSTE010000005.1, from coordinate 121,607 downwards.
GGCTTTCTATATGAAGGATCTGTTACAGCTTGGAAGCTAGCAGACGGAATGCCTTGAATAGCTGAAAGCGAGAGAATCTGACATAAGTACGCAGCCACCTAGGCACGGTGAGTGCTCCGCCTTGACTTAATGTATTGTGTACAATTGCGGCAATGATGATAAGCGTTCCGCCAATTTCAAAGGCGTGAATGCTGTAGCCTTGGAAGGCCACAATAATAAAGGTTGTAATCGGCACAGCGTTAATAAATAGGACGCCATGAGTTGAGGATAGCAGTTGTAAGCCCTTATTCCAGCTAAGCAATGCGATTAATCCAGGTACAAGGCTCATAAAGGCCATTTCCAGTTTAATCGAAGACAATGTTTCTAAGCTTGGAACGTCCAACCAGCCAGCAACAGTGCCTGTTGTAACGACGATGAAGGCTACACCATTGCCAAGCAGACAGGTTAAAGTGGAGTAGCGCAATATCGACCAATCCTTAAAGCGTGCACCGCCCAATGAATAGACGACCCAGCCCGTTACACCGATAAAAATAAGAAGCAGCGGCAATAGTTGACCGTCCTTCATTGCAAAAAAACTAAAATCTCCTCTAGTAATGACTAGCACTGCTCCGATAAACGCAAACACGACGTTGCGAATCGTTGTTAAGCCTGGTTTGCGGCGTGTCGTCAGCCATATGAAAACAATTGTAATCATCGGCATAAGGACCTCCATGATCGAAGCGACGATCGTGCCAGCCTCTCCCATTTGATGCTGACCAAGAAACACACACATATTATAGACGACAAAGGCCATTGAACCGAAAAAAACGAGTGATAGCCCCCGACCCTCCAAGTGAAAGGCTTGCTTGCCTTCCTTAACAAGCAGGATGATCGACAACAGCAAACCTACAATAAAATAACGTATAAATGAGAAGTAAAACGGATCAATATGCTTTAGCGCCTCATGTGCTACAGGAAACATAGCTCCCCAGGACATGCTAGCTAGTAAACAAAGAAATGCACCAATCAAAATGTTTCTACGTGCCACGGTTTACACTCCACCTATCTGATCTTTTCTTTATGTAAAATAGCTCTGTCATTTATATTAGTATGGTGTATTCAACATGTAAAATGATTGAAAATAAACTTAAGTATCATTTATAGTGATATTATGGAGATAGGTTATGAACGATACGGACAAAATTTGACCAGTTAAGGATGAGTGAGATGGAGCTAAATGATCTTATAATCTTTCAGAAGGTAGTGGAATGTGGCAGCATCAGCAAGGCGGCTGCTGAGCTTAATTATGTGCAGTCCAATGTAACAGCGCGCATTAAGCTGCTGGAGAAGGAGCTGCACACCCCTTTGTTTAGTCGACATAAGCGTGGGATGATCATTAACTCGGAAGGAGAACGCCTGCTTGAATATGCAAAAGAGATTACAAGCAAGGTGGAGGAGCTGAAAATGAGCTTTCAGGATAAGGCTGACGCGGTCGGCATGCTCAAGATTGGAATTGTCGAAACCGTCAATGCGCTGCCTGTTATTCTGTCGTCCTTTAATGATCGCTTTCCGAATATTGAAATCTCGCTTATGGCAGGCGTTACCGATCAGCTTGTTCAGGATGTGCTGGATATGAAGCTGGATGGCGCATTTGTAACAGGACCGATCCGACACCCTAATGTTGAACAGCTGTCCGTTATTCAGGAACGGCTCGTGCTGGTATCGAAGCGGGACAGCTTTACGATGGATCAGTTGACGACAACGCCCTTTCTGCTGTACCACAAAGGCTGCGGCTATCGCGGCAGACTGGAAAGCTGGATGAAGGTGGAGGGGATCATTCCGCGTAAAATTATGGAGTTTGGCACATTTGGTACGATTATCGGAAGTGTAGCGGCTGGAATTGGCGTTACGGTCATTCCACAATCAACGGTAACTGATTTGGTAGAGAAAGAGGTTGTTGAGGAGCATCAGCTGCCAGAGCCTTACTGCGATATTACAACGATCTTTATATGGCGCAAGGATGCGTATATTACGAGATCGTTGAATCACTTTATTGAAGAAATTCAAAAGCATGCTGATGCTTTTATTATGGATTCAGATGATCTTAGTGAACGCTAACAAGCAGGAGGAAGTTTCCCCCTGCTTGGATATGCTTCAGTAAATTATTAGTTTACAGATATGAGCTGCCATTGCTGATTTAGATTTCCGCGATACAGGTTTTGCTGGATTAATGCTCCGTTCGCTGTAGATGAATTGGCAACTTCTACAGCCTTCCTGCTGTTTACATTAATAATACTCCAGTATCCGTTGCTCAGCCTAATGATATGAAACCGTTGCGCCGAGTTGGAAAAGTCCTGCATTAATTGGATGGCTTCTCCGTTGTTGGCAGTTCCGTTACGAACATCCATCACTTTTCCATCCGATGAGCTGACACTCCTTAAACGATAAATGTTCGTGGCTGTACCCATATCTGTTAGTAGCCACTGCTGGGCGGTAGTACCGATATCTGTATATTGCTGCAATTGCAAATGACTCGTATTTTGCCCGCCTGGAACCTCCAACACCTTTCCAGATTGACGATTGACTAGCTTATAGGTTGAGCCAGACATAATACCATTCCATATGCCATTCCAAGGATTTAACTGCGCCCGCTCATAATACCATTCAAAAATAAAGCGAGCCATACCGTCGCGCGCGGCGTTGCCATCATAGAGTAGGCCTGCTGTTGGATCGGCAAATGAGCTTCTTGGCCCTGGCTGAAGCAAAAATCCATTCATGTGGACCGCGATGCTTACATTGCCCGCAGCTGTAAATATAGCCTTCGTGTTTTTACCAAAGCCTTCATTGCTGCCGTTAAAAAGATTCCAATATTCCGGATCTCCAGGGAGTCTATTAAACCATGTCGTTTCAGTAATGTTGATCGGGTAATGATCAGCGCATGGCTTAATATTAGTATCCCATTGCTGCTGCAAGGCGGCATAGTTGTTGTTAGCGCCATAGCCCGGATACCAGTGAACGGCGTAACCTATGTTGTTTAACGGATCAGTGAGCGGATTCGTTGCGCACAGCTGATAGTATTGATCCCAACCAAGTCCTGCGGCCCAGATTACATTGTCAGCTCCATTGTTGCGGATCGTTGCTATCATAGAGTTTTGGAAGTCTCGCAATGCGTTCCAAAAGGCTGGAAACTGCGGATCGGAAGGATGCCCGCCCCAGCGACCGTTGGCATAGGATAGGACAGGCTCATTAACGAGTTCGAACATGACATTATCAGCACTTTTAATTTCAGGGAGCGATGAAAGATAACCCCAAATTTCGTTGAACTTGCTTAAATTAGACGGGGTTGTCGCTTGATTGTCGGTAAATGTGAAGTCCAGGCCTAGTGTGACGTACAGTCCTTTCGTTCGAGCATATTGAATATAGGGAATGATGACATTTTGAGTAACCGCTTGCAAGCCGGCAAAGTTGTAAGTTCCAGCTGCCACATCTCCCATATCCTCACGGTCGATAAATAGTCGGACCTGGTTCATATACCAGCCGTGGTTATTGCCGTATTTTGGTGAGGTGTCGGTAAATGTATCCGTTATATCCTTCAGATACTCTAAAATTGCTGCATGACGATTGCCGCCATTGCGATTCAAATAGTAATTACTGCTTTGATACGTCCAGTACGAGCCTGATGGTTGATGCCAGCCACTCAACAGAACGGGTTGTCCATTGCCGTTAACCAACTGATTGCCGCTTACATGAAGCTTTGACATGGGCATGCCTTGCCATGCGTAAGTAGTATCGGGGGCTGGCACTACTAAAACCAACAGCATGGTCATCATAATCAATACCTTTAACCAATTTTTTGTCTTCAACATTTCATATTCACTCCTTGTTAAATTTTTTATTACAATTCCGAGCTATCATTGATATAGCTTGGGGTTGCAATCACAAGAAATTGAATCATTGTTGATAGTCAAGTAGGCAGGCAATCTATGCACTCTTAGTATGACAGCGCTTTCTTTATATAACAATATCCTTTTCTTTACATTTGTAACCATATTTTGTCTTTTGTCTTACGTAGCTTAATTAACTATTAAGTAAATATGAAATATTTATTGTTATATTACTCTATCATTTTTATAATAGATTAATGCATTACATGACTAAAAAGAGCCAACTCAGACTAAGGAGTGTCAGCAATGAAAGTGGCAATTATAGGAAGCAGCGGAGGCAATTTATTTAATCTGGGCGGAAGGCAGCCAGATAAGCTTCTTGGGGAAATCATTGCGCAATGTCAAAGTGCGCAAGTACATATTGCAGCTATACAATTTATTGCTGCAAGTGAATCGATGGATATAGCCAAAGGCAAAACAAGCGCCTCTATGTACAGTTATGATCAAGAGACGATGCGCATTGTACAAAGTGATGTGATGACGCTTGCAGACATTAACGTATTGGCTAAGGATAGCGATCAAAATCTTGCAAAGCAAATCGAGGCAGGCTCTGTTGATGGTTTAATTATAATGAGCGGCGATCCAGAAGGTGTTAATGCTGCTTCAGTTGCAGCAGCTGCGGCAAAAGGCATTCCGGTTGTTGGTACGGGAGGAACCTCAATGGCACATGTCAGCGCGAAGGGCGCAAATGTGATCTCGACATCCGGTACGACAGGAACGACGAACAGGACTCGTGCAGTATCCTTCCTGACAGCATTATGCAAGCATTGGAACATAAAATATATGCCAGTGATCGGTTTGCAATCTGCTGGAGCACAAGCAGATGATGAGAAGTCGAATAACGTATGGAAACGAGTTAATTTTAAAGGCATTATGCAAGCATCATTGCCAGGGTTTATCGCCATGGCGCTTGTATTAGCGCTTAGCAAAATTCCATTTCTCTCGTCCTTATCGGGCGTATTTGATCTTATTATTGGAGCATTGCCAGTGCTTATAGCTGTAATAGCAGCCAAGCAAGTGGCTGAGCTTGATGAAGTTTCGATTGTAGCGGGTGTGATCGCTGGTATCCTGTCCACGGGCGGTGGCATTATCGGCGGAATGATCGGTGGTATTTTGGCAGGTATTCTGGTCCATTATCTGTTTATCAAATGCGTTCAGTGGCGTTTCCCGATGACGACAGTCAATATTGTAGCAGGTGGAATTGCAGGTTTGGTTTCAGGCTTGCTCATGTATTTCCTTGTCTCACCAATCGCGCTGCAGCTAGGCGAATGGATCAAGCAACTCATTAATATGACGATTGCCTTCAATCCTATCTTAGCAGGTATCATTGCAGGACTTTTAATATGGCCAGCTATCATCGCCGGGATCTATCATGCAGCGATTTTACCTATCGTATTGCTTGAAATGGAATCCACAGGCAACAGCTTTTTAGGTGCCGTAGATATGGTTGGGCTTGTGATGGTATCGGCAGGAATTACACTTGCCAACATTATTGGTCCGCGTAACAAGGGTGAGGCAGCAGTGGCGACACCAGGCTTTCTGATCAATGTGGGCTTTGGTACATTTGTCGAGGCAGCCTATCCATTTATGTTTTCCAATAAAGTCGTATTTGCCGGTGCGATTATTGCTTCGGGGATTGGCGGCGGCTTAGTTGGTTTATTCGGTGTTAGAGGTACTGCTTATGTGCCGTCTGTTGCAGCTCCGTTCCTTTCGGATAATGCATTAGGATTTACGGCGGCAATGCTTATGTCATTGATCGTAGCTTTTATCTTTACGTTGATTGCCAACAAAACGGCGAGACAGGCGACCAATGCGTAGATGAAGGATAGCTTATCATTAACATATTCATAGCTTAAATTGGTATGGAAAAACTTGTTTTCAATGCTACAAAAGCTCCGCAAATTGTGATTTGCGGAGCTTTTGGTTTATAGCAGTCAACGCTACGTACAGGAAAGCTTAATGATCATTTATAGATGTTATCGTCTCATTTAAACAATAAAAAGGTAAGTTACTTGCAATTTTATTGCTAATTAGGCACAATGTGTAGTAGAGCTTTAATTATTTTTGGGTAGGATAAGGGTGAATGAAGTAGACGCCTTGCCATATGGTCTACTCAAAAAGTAAGGATCAAATTGTGATGAAATAGACGATAGGAGATGATGATAGATGGAGCTAGGGATATCAACATTTGTAGAAACGAATCCAGATCCGAAGACTGGAGAGCTTATTTCCCATGCGGAGCGTATTAGACAGGTTGTAGAGGAAATTGTGCTTGCTGACAAGGTGGGATTGGACGTATATGGCGTTGGGGAGCATCATCGCAAGGACTATGCAGCTTCCAGCCCGGCAACGATTCTGGCTGCTGCGGCGGCACGTACAACCAATATTCGCTTAACGAGTGCCGTAACTGTGCTTTCAAGTGATGACCCGGTGCGCGTCTACCAGCAGTTTGCAACGGTTGATGCGATCTCGAATGGTCGTGCAGAAATTATGGCAGGCAGAGGCTCCTTTATTGAGTCGTTCCCGCTGTTTGGCTATGATCTGTCCGATTATGATGAATTATTCGATGAAAAGCTGGAGCTGCTGCTCAAGCTTACAAAAGAGGAAATTGTGAACTGGGAAGGTCATCACCGTCCTAGCATTAAAGGTCGCGGTGTCTACCCTCGACCTGTGCAGGATCCGCTCCCGGTATGGATAGGCAGTGGAGGAAATCAACAATCAGTCGCCCGTGCGGGCATACTGGGCCTGCCGCTTGTGCTGGCGATAATAGGGGGTAGTCCGTATCATTTCGCGCCTCTTGTAGAGCTATATAAGCGTGCTGCCGATCGCAGCGGACATGATGCGAAGAAGCTGCCTGTTGCTTCGCATTCACATGGCTTTATTGCAGATACGATGGAGCTTGCTGCAGAACAGTTCTATCCGTCTACAGCAGCTGTTATGAATCAGCTTGGCAAGGAGCGCGGCTGGAGTCCTTATACGCGACAGACCTATGATTATGCTCGAAGTGTAGAAGGGGCATTGTATGTCGGTGATCCGGAGTATGTGGCCAAAAAAATTATCAATTTGCGCAAGCATGTAGGCATTACGCGATTCATGCTGCATATGCCGCTTGGCACGATGCCGCATGAACAAGTGATGCATGGCATCGAGCTATACGGCAAAGTGGTTGCGCCGATTGTAAGAGAAGAAATAGCGAAGTGGGAAAAGGAACAAGGAATCTCTGAACAATAGTTGAGCGATTACAGATGCTTCACCATATGCCAATAGGGCTGCTGGTGAAGCATTTTTTGTCCGGCTTGAACAAAGCCCTTGCGCTCGTACACGTTTAAAGCATGCGTATTATTAACATCAACGAGTAAACTAATCTTTTTAATGCCTGCAATAACCGCATCTTGCTCGGCTTGGAGCATAAGCTTTGCTGCAATGCCTCTGCCTTGATAGCTGCTCGATACAGCCAGCGCATCGATATAGTATTCATCGTACTCAGACTCGACCTGGTGTTTTACGGGCTGCTGTAGATGATCAGAACGATATTGCTCAATCGGGGCATATAATGCTTCCGCTTGTTGTCCGCTGTAGCATAGAATCATGCCAGCAATCTCGCCATCTTGCTCATACACCTTAATAAGCTCTTTGCTGAAACGATTGCCAGACTGCATAAAAAATGTCTCGAGAATAGGTGCGGCTTTTTCTGGTAAGGATTCACCTGTATAGACGACAATCAGCTCTCCGATTGCCGACATAATAAGCGAAACGACTTCTTTAGCATCGCCTGCAACTGAAGTTCTAATCACTAATCGTACACTCCTTTCTGCATACAAGAAGAAGCGCAGGCTATGAGGTGCTATGCCTCAGAACATACGCTCTTCACTAATTATATCAAAAATGCTACGACCACATAACGAGCAGGTGCTACTTTTTGGGAGTAGCCAGGATCAGCACTTCATATGGAGCAAGCGTCCATTGCTCCTTCGTAAGCTCAGGACGTGTACGTGCTACTAAGCTGTATGCCTCGCCAAGCATCGGAATAGGCGCAGCTTCGTTGCTGAAGTTGTGAACGAAAATATACTTAGTTGATTCATTCTCACGAGCAACGGCGTACACAGGCGTTGGAAGCTGAACGGGTAGTGCCGCTTCAAGCTCCAGCTTATGTGCGAGTTCGCTATAGAAATCGTCATAGAAGCCATCTTCAAAATGACTGCCGATATGATAGGCTTCCCCTTGACCAAATGCGTGACGAGTCAATACAGCGCGTCCTGCGTAGAAATCATCACGGTAAGTCATAATGGCTTCCGCACCATCAAGGTGTACAAGATCACACAGCATGCTGCAGCTGTAATTGCCTGATAGAGCGCCTGCAGCCAGAGACTGCTGTACAACGCCATAATTGCGTTCATGGTCGTACAGGCCATCAATTTCTTCGCTAACAAGCCCTAGAACATCTGTTAGCGCATGTGGAGTATCGCCCATGAACATAAGATCGTTTTCGTTAATAACGCCTGTCCAATACGTTGTAATCAGCGTTCCGCCAGCCTCTACAAATTTACGCATCTTTTGCTCGAAGCCTGCGCGAAGCATATAAAGCATTGGCGCAACGAGTACTTTGTAGCCGTCCACATCGCATTCCATATCTACAAAATCAACGCTAATGCCCTTCTTGGCAAAGGCACGATAATGCGCCTGTACTTCCTCAATATAACCCATGTCCTTATTGCGCGGACCTTGAGAGTCCTCCACCGCCCATTTGTTTTCCCAATCATATACGATTGCAACCTCGGCGCGTGCATTCGTTGCTGCGATTTGCGGGAGCTGAGCAAGCAGCTCACCTAGCTGAGCAACCTCCTTAAATACACGAGTGTCGGAACGATCGTTATGGGACACAACAGCACCATGCAGCTTCTCAGAGGAACCACGGCTTTTTCTCCATTGGAAATATTGCACGGAGTTGGAGCCGTGTGCAATTGCCTGCATAGACGACAAGAGGTGCATGCCTGGCTTTTTAAGCTTGGATACGCTTTGCCAGTTTGTGCTGGAAGGCGTGCTTTCCATAAGCAAGAACGGTTGCTTTTTAATAGAACGCATCAGGTCATGCATCATCGCTGTATCTAGTCCAATGGAAAGATCATCGGATTTGTGCCACACCGGATAGTTGTCCCAAGAAATAATATCCACATCGTTTTTGAACTTGAAGTAGTTCAAGCCGTTAAAATAATACATGAAATTCGCCGTTACAGGCAGGTCAGGTGTATAAGGCTTCACCGAAGCGATTTCATGTCTCATAAAGTCCTGCGTTTGATCAGATACGAAGCGTTTCCAATCAAGGTTCATGCCATGAATCGCATTTTCACCATGCGGAGCAGGAGACTCGATTTCAGAAAAGTCGCTGTACGTATGGCTCCAGAACGTCGTCCACCACTGCATATTCAGCTCTTCAATCGTTCCGTATTTGTCCTTAAGCCAGCCGCGGAATGCTTCCTGACACAGATCACAGTGGCATTCACCGCCGTACTCATTAGAAATATGCCATAGCTTTACGGCAGGATGGTTACCATAGCGATCTGCCAGTTTGGCATTAAGAATACCAATTTTCTCGCGATATACAGGTGACGTATAGCAATGGTTGTGGCGGGCACCGAATAGATTGCGCTGACGGTTAGGGGCAACGCGCAGTACCTCCGGATATTTTTTAGCAAGCCAGATCGGTCTGGCGCCTGAAGGCGTTGCCAAAAAAATTGAAATGCCGTTCTTGTGAAGCGAGTCAATGACCTTATCCATCCATTCAAAATCAAACACGCCCTCCTGCGGCTCAAGCTTGGCCCAAGAGAAAATACCGACAGACATTACATTGCTGTTAGTTGCCTTCATATATTCAATATCACGAGCTAAAATTTCAGGGTCATGCAGCCATTGTTCAGGGTTGTAGTCGGCGCCATGCAGCAAACGATCAGAAAATAATTGTTGCATTTGTAATCTCCTCTTCCTCATTGTAATGGAATAATGGACAAGCCGTACTTCAGAAGAAGGACGGCTTGTTTGAAAGTTACAGAACGACTTAGCACTACTTTACAGAACCAAGCATACCTTGAACGAATTGCTTTTGCAGCAAGAAGAAGATCAAGACAGTCGGCAATGTAGATATGACAATCGCTACCATAATAATACCATAGTCTGGATTATACGACGATGCAAGAGAAGAGACAATCAGCGGTAACGTCTTCTTCTCAGGCGATTGCAGTGCGATCAACGGCCATAGGAAGTTGTTCCAATTCGCCATGAAAGTAATGATTGCTGCAGCAGCATAAGTTGGCTTCATGGTTGGGACATAAACGTGCGTAAACAGCTTCCATTCGTTAAGTCCATCCACACGTCCTGCTTGTAGCAGCTCGCGCGGGAATGATTTGGTGTTTTGTAAGAAAAAGAAAATCATAAACGCGGTTGTCATCGTAGGTAGAATGACAGCAATTGCAGAGTTAAGCATGCCCCATTGGCTAAACATTTTGAACAATGGGATCATAATCGCAGCAAAAGGCATCATCATTGATAACAGTAGAAAAGCGAATAGACGGTCTTTTTGTTTAGAACGATAAATTTCAAAGCCGTAGCCAGCTGCCGAGCATAGCAGAAGCGTTAGCAGCGTACCGACAACAGCGATCATTAAAGAGTTCATAAACGCTGCGCCGATATTGGAGCCCTCGAATAATTTCGTGATGTTAGCTCCAAGATTCGTACCAAAAGTGAAGCGTCCCTTCACAATATCACTAGATGTATTCGTCATCCCGATGAGCATCCAAAGGAAAGGAAATAGGGAGACGATTGATGCCAAAATAAGAAATGCGTGTTTACCGATTGACGCAAGTTGTCTCATTATTTCTTTTCACCTCCGATTTTCATTTGGATGAATGCCAGTACAGCTACAATAATTACGATCGCATACGATACTGTTGCAGCGTAACCGAAGTTAGGCGTGTATACGAAGGATAAGTTGTAAATGTATTGCGAAATTGTCATCGTTGAGTTACCAGGACCGCCGTTCGTAATGTTGACAACCTCGTCAAACAATTGCAGCGTACCATTGGTAGAAATAATTGCTGTAAACAAAATAATCGGTTTCACCATAGGGATGGTGATAGAGAAAAATTGACGAATTTTGGAGGCGCCGTCAATGGACGCTGCTTCGTATACGCTTGGATCAATATTTTGCATAGCGGACAGATAGAAAATCATATTATAGCCCGTCCAACGCCATGTTATAGCCGCAATTATGACAACACGAGCCCAAACAGGGTCCATCAGCCACGCAATAGGCTCGTTAATAATATGCAAATTCATAAGCATTTGATTGAAGATACCATCAACTGCAAACATACTCTTGAAAAGAATTGAGTAAGAAACGAGAGAGGTTACACAAGGTAAAAAGATCGCCGTGCGATAAAAGCCTTTGAATTTCAAATTCGGTTGATTTAACAGATGGGCAATAACCAAGCCCAAAAATAACATGATCGGTACTTGAACAATTAAATAAAGAATGGTGTTATATAATGCTTGTCTAAACATTGGATCAGACAACAGTCTGGAGTAATTAGCTAGTCCAACGAATTCAGATACATTTCCTCTTCCAGATTCAAAGCTCAGTATAAACGATTGAATCATCGGATAAAAACTGAACAATAGAATTAATGCGGATGGCAGTAGTACAAACTGCCATCCGATTAGAGAGGATTTATTTAACTTGCCTCCCATTTGATCACCTGCTAACTGTTTATTTATTGAACTTGTTGTTCAAAAAGCTTTTGAATGTTAGCAAGACTCTTCTCAAGATCTGCGCCATTCAAGATGTTAGGAAGTTCATTTTTAAGTGCGTCTTTCGCTTCTTGTGTGTACATGCCTAGAGAAATACCAGGAACTTTTGTAGACCATTCCGTGAAATCAGCGTAGATTGCTTGATTATTAAAGAACTCAGAAGTTTGTTGGTATGCTTCGCTGGAGAAAGCAGGAATGAAGGAACCAACACCGCCAGCTTCCGTTAGGAAACGCTCATAGAACTCGCTGCTGCCGCCAATCGTAGTACCAAGGAAGTCCATTGCTAGGTCTTTGTTAGCAGAATTTTCAAGAACAAACCAGCTAGAACCGCCTTCGTTAGAAGCGTTCACGCCGCCTTCAACGTTCAAGCGAGGTGTAGGAGCTACAGCCCAAAGTCCTTTTTGATCTTGTGCATCCATGATGGAAGCGATTTGCCATACGCCAGATACTACAGTTGCTACGTCACCAGAGTTAAAGCTTCCGACGAATTCGCTCCAGCCCGTAACAGGTTTTGCGATACCAGAATCAGAAATCGCTTTGTAAATGCGAAGTGTTTCAGTCATAGCAGGGTTATCAACAAAGTTGCCTTTGTTGTCAGGTGTAATGTACCAGCTGCCAGCAGATTGAAGCATAACAGATGTTAGAGCCTCATCATTAGGGTTAATCGTAGACATGTATTTGCCTGTTTTTTCTTTAACGACTTTACCAATTTCGATGTATTCGTCCCATGTAATGTTTTCTAGATCTTCAGCTGTAAAACCAGCTTCAGTTAAAAGATCAGAACGGTAGAACAAACCAGTAACACCGATATCGAATGGAATACCGTAAATTTTGCCGTCTACTGTAGCCGCGTCAACTTTGTATTGGGAAAATTGGCTGTAGTCGACAGAGCTGTTTGTAAAGTCAGCGAAAGTTCCAGGGTAAGAATTCACATACTTTTGAACGTTAGGATCATTTACCAAAATGATATCTGGAAGACCTTCTGTTACACCAGCAGCCAAATTCGTATTCAGCTTTTGTTCAAGGTCTGTTTTTGACATATCTACAACTTCAAGCTCAAAATCGGGATGCTCTTGTTGATAAAGCTCAGCTGCAATGTTTAGCGCTTTGCCGTTAAAGGAAGGGTCCCATGCCCATGCTACTACTTTTTGTTTGCCGCTAGCGTTATTTCCGTCAGCTGTGTTTCCTGAATTGCTTGTTGCATTGTTGCTGCCGCATGCTGCTAGAGCGGAAACCATTAGCGCAGAAACGACCAATGTTGAAAGTGCTTTCTTCTTCAATTGTTACAACCCCTTGTCGTTATGTTTTTAGATTACTTCTACATTTTAGAGAAATCAGTTCACACTGTATAATAACTATTTTGTCCTTCTGTGCTACAAATTATAGAGAAATGAAATCGCTTTACTTATGGATAGTATTTATTTTGTATGGTAGTAAAAAATTTGGATAACATGATTTTGCAAAGGTTTCTTATGTACTTGGCTCACGAAATGAATTATGTTAAAGGAATGAATTACCCTATAAAGAAGGTGTTGCAGTTGACCGCATTCCGAGTAATGATCGTAGATGACGAGGCGATTTTTCGGACAGGGCTGACCCATTTGCACGATTGGTCCAAGGAAAGTATAGAAATCGTGGCACAGGCCTCTAACGGTGCAGAGGCGCTTGAACTCATTGAGCTCGTTTCGCCGCATGTCATCATTACTGATATTATGATGCCTATTATGGATGGCATCGATCTTGTAAAAAATGTACGGAAGAAATACCCGGACATCAAAATGATCATTTTAAGCAGTTATAGTGAATTTGAGCTGGTGCGCGAAGTTTTCAAATACGGTGTGGACGACTATCTTTTGAAGCCGAAGGTTACGGTAGAGGAGCTGGTCACGTTAATTCATAGCTCCAGTGAGCCGACAGCACTTAAACGCGAATATTCAGCTCCTCTTTTAAAGGAGCCTTCTATAATAGTAAGTCAATGGTTTGAGCAGGAGGAGCTCGCGCTTACTGATCGACACGAGCTGCTGACGCAGCTGCCGAAGCAGCAATTCAGTCTGCTCGTCACAAGCATTACGATGCTGCAAAGCTTGACGAATGCCAGTCAATACGAGCTGGAGCAGTATATGCTGCAGCAATGCTATGAGCATTTTTCGAAGATCTCGCATATTGCTGTTTTCACGAAGCAATATGTATCGGTTGTACTGAACGTTGATGCGGAAGAGGAATTGCAGCTAAAGCCGCAGCTGGTTGCCTTTATTAAGGCGGTAAATGAGAAATACGATAAGCTGAAATTTGTACACTCCAATAGCATGTACAGCATTGATGAGCTGCAAGCAAAATACGCCAAGCTGCAGCAGCTGCTGACGAAGGCAATCTATTTTAATCAGCGTAGCTTGATTTTAGAAAATGAAGTGAAGCTTGAGCATACCGAGGTGCATTTCGATCACGACGCATTTGTCAATTCGATTAAATGGTTTACCTTCAATCATGCTCGCGAGCAGCTTCAACTATATTTTGAAAACTTAAGCGAAGTTCAAGGGCTGGACGAGTATTCGCTTAAACGATTTATTCAGCACATCATTTATACAATGATGAGTGCGCTGGAGCATTTACGGCTGCCATTTACTGAGCATAGTACGGAAAAATTGTTCTGGTTTAAGCGCATCGATCAGGCCGCTACTCTAGGAGAGCTGCAGCATATCATAAATGAATTTATCGATATGGTTGAAAAGCAAGTAAGCGAGCACAATGAACAAGGCGAGGTCAACACGCTAAATCAAATTATTGATTTTATCCATGCGAACTACGAGCAGGACATATCATTAGCTGAGCTTGCAGAGAAATTTCATATGAATTACAGCTATTTGTCGTGGTATTTCAAGCAGCGGACGAGTGAAAATTTAACAGCCTACATTAATAAGGTACGGATCGAAAAAGCGAAGGAGCTTCTTAAATACACGGATGACTCAATTTCTCTAATTAGTACGAAGATCGGCTTTTCCGAGCATAACTACTTTTCCAAGGTGTTCAAAAAATTTGTTGGGATGACGCCTCTTGAATATCGTCATCAGCAGACTAGGTGAGTTTATGTTTAAGCGCAATAGCATTTTTATGAAGTTTTTTATTGTCGTGCTAGCAGCAACGCTTATCATTTCGGTGCTGTTGACCATCGCTGCATCGCAAATTTCCGAGCGAATATTGCTCGGTCAAACTACGCAGCATGCAAAGGTTGGTTTACAGCAGGTGCAGGGCGAGCTGCTAAAATACAATGAACAAATCGTCAATACAATGGTGCAAATCAACGTTAGCGATGCATTCAAGCAATATTTGACAAAGCCGGCAGACTCAACGCTGGAGCAGCTGAATATTGTGATTAATCTTGGGCGTTATATCGAGACCTACAAGGATTTTTTAAGTCCTGATAATACCCATTTTATTGTAGCTGGCGTTGGTCAAAACAAGTCGCGCAATTATTCCAGCAACGCGCTTAAGTGGGATCAGGTACCACCTAATATTATCGAGGATTTTATGATTGAGGATGGATTGGTCGCTCAGAAGGTCAAGTACCATGGCAGCCAGTATCTGTTTAATGCAACAGTGCCATACGATCATTATATTTTTGCGACGAAGCCGCTCATGGATCGCCGTTCGATGTACGGATATGCGATTGTAATTATGGATGAAGCAACGATCTATGATCGCTATAGCTCCTATCTGACGCCAGGGACGAATATTTCATTCCTTTCGTCGGATGGCTATATCCTTTCCAGCAGTCAACGTGAGCTAATCAGCACGTCTTCCGATGAGCTGCTGCAGCATGCATCAATCGCAGATAATGAGCAGTATTATGGATTGAGTTCAAAAGCAGGATATACGTATTTGTCCTTATATATTCCTGAATTTGATGCCTATTTGCTGCAGGTTATTGATCAGAATGTTGCTTTTGCGGCGCTGAACAATATTGGTCTGCGCATTGCTGTATTTGTAGCGGTGCTTAGCGTTGCTATTATGATTGCTGTGTATATGATTACGCGTCGTATTACAAAGCCGCTGTATGAGCTGGTGGATACGATGCAATCCGCTAAGGTGGATGCTTTGAAGCCCCATCCGCTGCAGGAGAAAACCAGCTATGAGATTAAAGCGGTTACGAAAACGTACAATCATCTTGTGAAAGAAATCGACAACTATACCAATCAGATTATATACGAGCAGAATGAACGCCGAAAGGCCGATCTCAGTGCTCTGCAGATGCAAATAAATCCTCATTTCCTATATAATACGCTAACCTCTATTAAGTATTTGGCTAAAATGAATCGGATTGACGATGTTGATCGTACCATTACAAGTCTAAGCGCCATGCTGCAAAATACGATTGGGACAACAGAGGATATGATTACGGTTCAACATGAAATTGAAAATCTGAAGCACTACGTCTATATTAATCAAATTCGTTATGGCGATCAGATTCAGGTGCATTTTGATGTACAACCAAACTGTGCGAAATTGTATATCCCGAAACTCATAATCCAGCCATTTGTAGAGAACGCCTTCTTTCATGCGTTCCCTGGCGTTACAAAGGGGAATATTTATGTGTTCGTAAGGCAGCAGGAGCATAACCTGCTGATCGAGGTGCTGGATGATGGCGTTGGTGCAGAAGAAGCGGCTAGGACTGCGAAAAAGCGGCCGGTATCGGGCATTGGCATAGAAAATGTGCATCATCGAATCGTGCTGCTGTATGGGCCGAAGTATGGTGTGACCATAAGCAGCAGCAGCGGGTATGGCACGGCGGTTAATATAAGTTTGCCGATCATGAAAAATCCAAAAACTTAGCATCGAAGAACAGTGTGTTTTGCTGTATAATGATAAGGTTGTTAAAAAATTTAGATTAGGGCATGTCTGAAAACCCGTTGAGTCATCACCGCCTGTTCGCCCCTGCTTCGTTCCGCTTGCTTGACGTACCCCCGGTACGCCTTCATAAGCGCGCCTTGCATGGTTTTCGGCAAAATTTGCTGTCTTCTCAGACACGCCCTAGTATTGTATTTCATATATAGATAAAAAAGTGGAGGTTATTATGAATCCTAGATCTCAACAGTTTACAATGCCTGCGGAGTGGGCTAAGCACGAGCGCACCTTTATTTCATGGCCGATTCAAGACTCAATGTGTTATCCAGAGCAATATGAGGACGTATGTGCAGCATATGCTGAAATTATAACCGCGATTGCGGAGTTTGAGCCTGTAACGGTGCTTGTCAATGCAGACGATCAGGCTTCAGTATTAGCGCAGCTTGGAAGTGGACATCCGTGCCCAATTGAGCTGCTTGTGGTTGAGCATAATGATGCATGGCTGCGTGACAATGGCCCAACCTTCGTAACTTCACCAGACGGCAAGCTGGCTGGGGTGAACTGGGGCTTTAATGCTTGGGGCGGCAAGTACAGCCCTTGGGATCTGGACGATGCGGTAGCTCCACAAATTATTCAGCATGTGGGTGCTGTTCAGTTTGATGCACCGCTCGTTATGGAGGGCGGTTCGATTCATACCGATGGCGAAGGAACATTGATTACGACAGAGGAATGTTTGCTTAACAAAAATCGCAATCCTGAGCTAACGCGCGAGCACATTACAGAGCTGCTCAAGCAGTATGTGAACATCGATACGATTATTTGGCTGGAGCGTGGCTTAAGCGGTGATGAGACAGACGGTCACGTCGACAATATCGCCTGCTATGCGGCACCAGGCAAAGTGATCTTACAGGTATGTCATGATCCGGCAGATGAGAACTACAGCATTACGCAGCGTAATCTGCAAATTTTGCAGGACGCAGTTGATGCCAAAGGACGCAAGCTTGAGATTATCCAAATCGAGCAGCCTCCAGCGGCTTACTATGAAGGAGAGCGCTTGACGCTTAGCTATATTAATTTTTACTTCGTGAACAACGGTATCATCCTGCCAGTGTTCGGCGGAGAGGCAGCTGAAGCTGACCAAAAGGCCATCGACGTATTGGCAGCAGCATTCCCGGATCGCCGCATTCGTACCGTTAACGGTATGGGGATTATTCGGGAGGGGGGCAACATACATTGCGCAACCCAACAGCTCCCTTCTGTAGAGGTAGGTTAAACTCTGGACTTTGATGACGATGTAATGCGCTGTAGCTTAGTCGACGTCGAATCTTGAACGCTAGCGAAAACTGCGGTGCTCACGTAGCTTGTGCCTACGCTGCGCTCCTCGTTTTCTACTAGCGTCCAAGCTTCTTGGTCCTGAAAGCCCAGATTTTACACCTTTATTGGAAGCGGAAGTGTAAAAAGTCCGAAGTTGATGACGATGCTGGGCGCTGTAGCTTGTACGACGTCGAATATGACACGCTACCGAAAGTTCCGATGCTCACGTACCCAAAACCGTACGCTGCGCTTCTCATTTTCTAGTATCGTGTCATCTTCTTGGTCCTGAACTCCGAACTTTTTACACCTCGATTGGAAGAGGTAGGTTAAAAGCTGGACTTTGATGACGATGCTGGGCGCTGTAGCTTGTACGACGTCGAATATGACACGCTACCGAAAGTTCCGTTGCTTACGTACCAAAACCGTACGCTGCGCTTCTCACTTTCTAGTATCGTGTCATCTTCTTGGTCCTGAAAGCCCAGATTTTAACCCCTTATTGGAAGAGTCGGTTAAACCCTGGACTTTGATGACGATGTACATTCGGCGTAGCTTAAACGCTAGAGACAGACTTAGCTTACTAATATGTAGCACCCAAGCGAAGCATATCCGTCTCTAAAAGCGACCCTCATTCCAAAAGAATGTTCGAGCGTTAGAGAGGGAAATGCGCAGCG
>NZ_JBHSTE010000005.1:0-102960 GCF_042659865.1 Paenibacillus septentrionalis | reverse complement strand
GCGACCCTCATTCCAAAAGAATGTTCGAGCGTTAGAGAGGGAAATGCGCAGCGCTGAACAGCTAACAAGCTTCGAAGCATCAGCATACAAGGGATGAGCCCCAGCGAAGCATATCCGTCTCTAAAAGCGACCCTCATTCCAAAAGAATGTTCGAGCGTTAGAGAGGGAAATGCGCAGCGCTGAACAGCTAACAAGCTTCGAAGCATCAGCATACAAGGGATGAGCCCCAGCGAAGCATATCCGTCTCTAAAAGCGACCCTCATTCCAAAAGAATGTTCGAGCGTTAGAGAGGGAAATGCGCAGCGCTGAACAGCTAACAAGCTTCGAAGCATTCAGCATAAATGATTACGATTGGAGGAACGACTATTATGAGAAACGTAAAAGTAGCAGCTACACAGATGAGCTGCGCGGCAACGCGCGAGGAAAATATCGCGAAAGCAGATGCATTTGTACGTGAAGCTGCCAAGCAAGGTGCACAGATCATTTTGCTGCAGGAGCTGTTCGAAACGTATTATTTCTGCCAAAAGGAAAAGGCGGATTACTACGCTTATGCTACCGAGCAGGAGAAGAATCCAGCGATTTTGCATTTCCAAAAGGTCGCGAAGGAGCTGCAGGTCGTATTGCCAATCAGCTTCTATGAAAAGAAAAACAATGCACGCTATAACTCCGTTGTCGTCATTGACGCAGACGGCGAAATTTTGGGAAAATATCGTAAAAGCCATATTCCGGATGGACCGGGCTACGAGGAGAAATTCTACTTCAACCCTGGCGACACTGGATTTAAAGTATGGGATACAAAATACGCTAAAATTGGTGTGGGCATTTGCTGGGATCAATGGTATCCTGAAGCCGCTCGCTGTATGGCGCTGATGGGCGCAGAAATTCTATTCTACCCAACTGCAATTGGCTCGGAGCCGCAGGATAGCGGCATTGACTCCAAGGATCATTGGCAGGTTTGCATGCTCGGACATGCTGGTTCTAACCTTGTTCCAGTCGTTGCTTCCAATCGTGTTGGAACAGAAAGCGATGAAGATTCATCCATCACGTTTTACGGTTCCTCGTTTATTGCAGGACCGCAAGGCAACAAGGTGACAGAGGCTGGTCGCAGCGAGGAAACCGTGCTGGTTGCTGAATTCGACCTAGACCAAATTGAAACGATGCGCATTGAGTGGGGTGTATTCCGTGATCGCCGTCCTGATTTGTACGGCATTATCGGAACGTACGATGGCAGTGAGCGTTTTGTGAAATAAACAGAAAAAAGCAATTCAAAACACCTTCAGACTTGTCGTTCATGCTATAGGCCAACAGCCATAGTAGAATTGGCGGCTTGAAGGTGTTTTTGCTTCAATCACAATGCTAGTTAGCGAAGGAAGAAGGTGGAATGGCATGGATATTGCAGTGAAAAACATTGTATCGAAAAGCATTTTAAGCAAAGCGCAAGGCTATTTGGATATTGGATTTACACACTCGCTCAACCCATACAGCGGCTGCATCTTCGCTTGCAGCTATTGCTATGTAAGAGAGATGCCGATTCAAACGTTTAAAGAAATGTCTTGGGGAACATGGCTGGAGATAAAAACAAACGCTGCGGAGGTTTATCGCTCCGAGCTTCGCAGGCTTCGGCGTAATGGTAAGCCAGTCAATCTTTTTATGTCCTCAGCTACCGATCCGTACCAGCCGATTGAACGGAAGGCGCAAGTATCTCAAGCGATTTTACAAGCTATGGTCGATGATCCGCCAGATCTGCTGCAAATCCAGACCAGAAGCCCTCTTGTTACACGAGATCTTGATTTATTAGTCGAGCTGAATAAAAAATGCGAGCTGCTCGTTTCGATCACCGTTGAAACAGACCGCGAGGATATGAAGCGAATTTTTGCACCGTATGCACCAGGAATTAAGCTGAGGCTGAAAGCTTTAGGCACACTACATCAAGCGGGAATCCGCACGCAGGCTGCAATTTCACCAGTGCTGCCATTTACTCCGAATTTTCCCGATGCGTTACACGGCATTGTTGATCGCATTTGGATCGATACGCTTATGCTTGGCGATGGCATGAAGGGCAAACGCTCGGAACGGCTGGGCATGCCTCAATTATTTGCCGCACACGGGCTGGAGGAATGGTATCGTAGCGACATTCATACGCGAGTTGAAAGCTATTTTAAGAAACATTTCGCGAAAACGATGATCCATGTCTCCAAGCAGCAGGCTTTTCCTAATCGCATCTAGCTATTAGCACAACGACTAGAATGTCTTATAATAAGGATGTATTATACGAATTCAGCATTACGAATTAATGCTGCTTATGAAAAGGTGAAAACAGGTAATAAAGTTGAACGAGTTCAAGGTTGAATAGGATAATCCTAACAAGGTGTTCGGACAGTAAGTAGAGTTCAGTAAGTAGAGTAAAGCTTGAAAAACTCGCTAACACTTTTGGTCGTAAGGAGGATTTTCGTGCCACATCAATGGCAAGGTAAGTGGATCATAGATCCGGAGTTTGCTGACTATCAGCCGCTCGCTGTTTTTCATAAGGAAAATGAGGCGCGAGAAGCAGCGTATCATCCAGCGCATTTGCGCAACAGACATATGCTTGTGCGAAAAACGTTTGTGCTTGAGCATCAGCCCTTGCAGGCGATGCTGCGGATAACAGCTGATGATTATTATAAGCTCTATATAAATGGTCAATTTGTAGGTCAAGGCCCTGCTCAAGGCTATCCTTTTCACTACAACTATAATGCGTGGGATGTTGCTTCTCATTTGCAAACCGGGGTTAATGTCATTGCCGTGCATGTCTATTATCAAGGACATATTAATCGCTCCTATAATAGTGGGGACTTGCGGCAAGGCATGATTGCAGAGCTGTATGTTAATCGGGAGTTGTTTCTTCTAAGCGACAGCTCATGGAAGTATCAGATTGCAAAGCATTATGGCAATGGCGAGATGGTAGGCTATGAGACGCAATATTTGGAGCATATCGACCAAAGGCTTGCTGAGCCACAGTGGCAAACGATAGATTACGACGATGGGCATTGGGCAGGTGCAGCGGAAAAACAGGGCGTGGATTATAAGTTGGTTGCACAGCAGACGCCGCCCGTTTCTGTGTATGAGCATGCTCCCGAGCAAGTGATGGAACTGAATAAGGGGCATTATTTGATCGACTTTGGGATGGAGCTAACAGGACAGTTCACGCTGAAGGCTTGCGGGCTGGAAGGTCAGCAGCTCGAAATCCGCTACGGAGAAGAGCTGCTGGAGAACCAGCAAGCGGTTCGATATGATATGCGCTGCAATTGCTTGTATAAGGAAACATGGATATTATCAGGCAGAGAAGAGTGGTTTGAACCCTTTGAGTATAAAGCGTTCCGTTATGTCGAGGTAATCGGACCACCAGAGGCTCTGTTGCCAACCAGCTTTAAAGCTATTGTTAGACATTATCCGCTTGATCCGCAAGCAAGCAGCTTTCGATCTACTGATGTTATGCTTAATCAAATTTGGGACATATGCAAGCGGGGTGTTCAGCTTTGCGCTCAGGAAAGCTTTGTCGATTGTCCGTCACGTGAAAAAGGGCAGTATTTAGGCGATAATACGATCATGGGACATACCCATATGTATATAAGCGGAGATTTGCGGCTGTTTAAGAAGGCAATTTATGATTTTGCGCGATCCTCTGTAATTTGCCCAGGGCTCATGGCGGTTGCGCCAGGCAACTTTATGCAGGAAATTGCTGATTTTTCCTTGCAATGGCCTCAGCAGGTGCTGCTTTATTATGAGCATAGCGGGGACCTGTCATTTTTAAGAGAAATGTATCCCTATGCTGAAAACGTGCTGGCTTATTTCCACAAATATCGCCGCAGTGACGGCTTGCTGGAAAGTGTGCAGGAAAAATGGAATTTGGTTGATTGGCCCGAAAATTTGCGTGATGGCTATGATTTTCCGTTGACACGACCAGTAAGCGACGGCTGTCATAATGTTATAAATGCCTTTTATTACGGCTGCCTTGCTGCTGTGCAAAAAATGAAGGATGTTCTCGGAATCTCTTATTCCGACGAGCTTCCTGCGTTGCGCAAAGCGTTTATCGATGCATTCTACCGGCAAGAAACGGGGCTGTTTGTTGATGCTGTTCATTCAGCTCATCACTCGCTGCATGCGAATATCTTGCCGCATTATGTTGGTCTTGCGCCTAATGAGGCGAAGCCAGCCTTTGTGGCGATGGTACGCAGCAAAAGGATGAGCTGCGGCGTATATATGTCATACTTCCTGCTTAAAGCCCTAGCTGCATGCGGGGAGACCGATTTGCTTTATGAGCTGATGACTTGCAGTGATGAGCGTTCATGGGTCAATATGATCAATGAAGGAGCGACTGCGTGCTTTGAAGCATGGGGCAAGGAACAGAAGTGGAATACCAGCTTATGTCACGGCTGGGCAAGCTCGCCGATTCCTTTACTGATTGAGGAGATCATAGGCATTAAGCCTGCGGCGCCAGGCTGGTCGGAGGTTGCCTTCGATCCTCGTCTTCCTGAAACAATGCCTGATTTCAAGCTTGAGTTTCGTACAATGCGCGAAGTGATTCGTGTCGAGTATAAGAACGGCGAGCTGAGCTTTGAACAGAAATAAATATGAGCGAATTAAAAAAGGATCTCCATCCCTGCCAATACCAGGGGAAGATCCTTTTGTCATACATATGAACAGTCTTGGTTATACGATTAGCTGTCAATCGATTCGGAGCTGTTAGCGCCGTGCTTTTTCTTGACGCTCCATGGCGTACCAAGCTTCGGCAGTGCCCAGCGATCAAGTCCATACCAGCCTGCATTTTTCCAAGCCAATACCAACCAAGTTGCAAGAACGAAAAGCAGCGGGTTGGAGCTGACTGTACCTGCGAATAGAAAGCTGACGTTCATCAAGCTGCCGCAAAAAGCGGCAATACCCGTTAGCAGGCCTAGAATAAGGCCAAGACCTACAAGCACTTCACCGAAAGCAACCACATAGGAGAAGACTTTCGCATTTGGAATAACAAAGTGTTCTAGAAATGCTGCATACCATGCGGAAACATCCTTGCCTTCCTCTGCTTTAGCCAATGCCCCTTGCATGAAGCCCTTTACAGCCGCACCTGCATTTTCGCCAGTCCATGCATCGCTGTTTACTTTTTTCCAACCTGAAGTTAACCACACGTAACCGACATATAGACGAACGACCAGCCAAATCCATCCAGCTTGCGTACTGCTGAATAGGAAGCGTGAAACCGGGTTTTCTGGAATATGAATCATTTTATCAGACATCTTGTACCTCCTGTATCAATTGGTGATCATTACCACATTTACTATAATAAATGTACAAAGTCCAAGAAGTGATTTTTGTCACAGGTGCTGTTCTTTTTCTCCAAGAAGGGTTAGACTCAACGCGGCCTTTAATCTATGCTATAATCGTATAAAGAAACGAACGGATGAAGGTAGGGGCGTAGCGTGAAAGCAAAGATGAAATTTTGTATAAGCTGTGGTCAAGAAAAACCGCTCAATGATTTCCTTCGTAGAACAGGCAGACGCGAGCGTCCTGACAGCCGCCGAGGAACCTGCAAACAATGCAGACAAGCTGGTACGGCAGTTGGACAACCGACCGATGAAGCAAAATTTTCAGTTGCATTACCGCTAACGCCGAGTAGAGCTCGCTGGAATCGGAAAAAGAGACAGCTCCTTACCTATTATCGCCAGCCGGACAGTAGTGGGCTGCAAGCAGATGATCTACGCCCAATTTGGCGCGGCGTTGTGCGCATGCGTGGTCGTTCGGACACGGGTCGCCGCTGGATACAGGAAATTGATCCTGCTCAAGCGAGATTGCTCGTTAGGGAAGGCGCGGCTGTCATCATTAATCCGTATACGATTCGAATGATATATAGCAGTAAGGAGTTTCGCCGTTTTATATTGGCGCGTGATCATCATACCTGTCATTACTGCGGGGAGTATGGCGATACGATTGATCATCTGCTTCCCCGAGCCAAAGGCGGACATACGACACCGGTCAATTGTGTCTGCGCGTGTTTAAGCTGCAACCAGCAAAAAGGCAATTTAACGCCAGAGCAATTTATGCAGTATTTGCTGAGTCAGAACCCAAAAGAACAATCATTAACGTGACTTTATTATTCATCATTATGAGTAATGAAGTCTTTTTTTATATTTAAATGCATATGTTGGTATTGATAATAATTATCAATCTCGATATAATGATGAAGATCAACACTGGTAAATTTTATATAGAACCGTAGGAGGTGCGAATCTGTTGTCAGAGGGATCAATACGAAAAAAGGCAGCTGTGATAGGGAGTGCAGGGCTTCTCTTGATCCTTTCCACACTTCTTGCAATCGGATTAGGCAGTGTAAGCGTCAATCCTTTGACAACCTTACTAACACTGTTTGGCTACGGTGATGATACAAGCTCCGTTATTTTATGGGACATTCGTATTCCAAGAGTGCTGCTAGCGCTAATTGTTGGTGCTAACCTCGCGATTTCTGGGGCGCTAATGCAGGCTGTGGTGCAAAATCCGCTGGCAGACCCAGGTGTTACGGGCGTATCGAGCGGTGCAGCCGTAGCGGCTTTGTTCATTATGTTGGTTCGACCTCAAGATAGTGGCTGGATTCCTTTAGCTGCTATTGCCGGAGGATTACTGGCTGCTGGTATTGTGTATGGGATGGCTTGGCAGCGCTCGATTGGCTTTCAGCCTGTTCGAATTATTTTGTCTGGAGTGGCGGCGAATGCGATATTTGGTGGAGTCATCGGTTTATTATCCTTGCTTTACAGTGATCGTCTGCCTTCAGCAATCCATTGGATGAATGGAAGTCTTGCAGGCAAGCAAATGAGTGATGTGTGGACGATCCTTCCTTATTCTGCTGCAGGTTGGCTGCTGGCCCTGCTTTGTATAAGACACATGAATATTATTAGGCTGGGCGAACAAACTGCCCATAACCTGGGACATAACATGAACCGAATCCGTCTGCTGCTTAGTCTGCTTTCGGTAGGCTTGGCGGCGATTTCGGTATCTATGGTAGGGTTAGTAGGCTTTGTTGGCTTAGTTGTTCCTCATATCTCACGGATGCTGATTGGTTCTAATTACCGCTACAGCTTGCCGTTAAGCATTCTGCTTGGTGCTGTCATTCTGCTAGTAGCCGATATGCTTGGACGATCATTGTTCGGCTCCATTCAAATTCCCGCCGGCATTGTAATGGCGATGATCGGAGGACCGTATTTTCTATACTTGATGAGAAAGGGAGGGGCTTAGCTTGCTGGCGCTTAACGAGATTGCAATTCAATATTCCAACCAGAGCATTATAAAAAATGTATCGCTGCATGTGAAGGAAGGTGAAATCGTCAGTATTATTGGACCGAATGGAACAGGGAAATCGACGATTCTAAAGGCGATATCAAAGCGCATGCCAGTTGCAAGCGGCTCGATCCAATTTCATCATCAGGCGTTAACGGATATGTCAGTCAAGGAAATTTCAAAGCTGATGTGCATGGTTTCGCAGTCCAATTCCAGTCCTCAGGATATGACAGTTGGTGAACTCGTTACATACGGTAGAATTCCATTCAAAAAGTGGTATGAACGCATGACCAGAGAAGATGAGGAGATTGTTCAGTGGGCGCTGGAGCAGACGCATATGGAAGCATATCGAGATCGTCTCGTCGTTCAGTTGTCAGGCGGGGAATCACAGCGTGCATGGATCGCAATGGCACTAGCACAGCAACCGAAAATGCTGCTGCTTGATGAGCCGACAACCTATCTCGATATTGCCCATCAGCTTGATGTGCTGGAGCTTGTCAAACGATTGAATGAGGAGCTTGGCATTACAATTATAATGGTGCTGCATGATTTGAATCATGCGGTTCAGTACAGTGATAACATATGTGTCATACATAACGGAGTCGTGCACGCCTATGGTGCTCCAGCTCATATTATGACACCGCAGCTTATTGACGAGGTGTACGGCGTGAAGGCAGATATTGATTACGTTGACGGGACGCCGCGTATTCATATATTAAAAAAATAGTAAAGGATGAGTGAGTTGCATGATGAACATTAAGCCTATGGATGTTGCAGTTCTCAAGGAAAACTATCAGAATCTGGTTAAGAGCACGAAATCAATATTTTTGAGCACAATTGCCCTTGATGTGGCCCCGTTTCTATCCTATGCACCCTTCGTTGAGCATGAAGGCAAGGTGTACGTATACTTAAGCAGAATTGCTGAGCATTACCGCAATCTTGAAGCGAATCCCGCTGTTGATGTGATGCTGATTGCTGATGAATCGGCTACGAAAAACATTTTTGCCAGAGAGCGTGCTCGCTTTAAAGGCCGTGCAGCTAATGTAGGCAATGAGGGCTATGAAGAGGTATTTGCCAAATTCGAACAAAAATTCGGTGCGCCTACTTTCAATATGCTGCGCACGCTAGATTTTTCGTTATTCGAGCTGGAACTGGCACAAGGACGTTATGTGGTAGGCTTCGGGCAAGCGTTTGACGTGGATTTCCCTGGTCAGCACTTCGAGCACGTGAATCGCGATGCGCATGGAATCGACGTTAAACAAGGTGAAAAATAGGAGGAGCAGCATGGATACCGTAACAATTATCGCAATGTGGCAAGCGACGCAAGCTCGCTTTCACAATATGGTTAAGGAGCTGCCGGAAGAGGCGTTGTCGCTGGCAATCGGTCCAGCCTCTATTGGGTACATGATTCGTCATAGTGCAGAGGTTGAGTATGTTTATGCCGATTGGGTATTCGGCAAATCGAAGCCAGATGCACTTGAATACGTTACACTGCGGGGACCGGGACATACTACTGCTTCCTTTACTAATTTAGCAGAGCTCGTTGCGCTTTTGGAAGCGTCTAATGCTGTCATTGTTGAGGCGATTGAGTCCTTGCCTGCTGAGGACTGGACGAAGGAAGTGAAAACACCAAGAGGTACCTTTACACCGCTGGACGCGATTGCACAGCTTATGTATCATACAGGCATTCATGCCGGACAAATTTCATTAATTCAGAAGTATGCGTAACCAAGCATGCTAAAATAGAACGGTAATCTGATGGCATTCCTCAGATTGCCGTTTTTTATGTTGGATTTTTTATGTTGGATTGAACGAAATGATTCAGTCGTGCGTCTAATGGGTGGAAAGAGGTGAAAAGCATGTTGGATGAACAGCTGATCCGCGCTGCGATGAAGGGTGAAGATGAAGCGTTGATTGCTCTGCTTCGACATTACGAAGCGCCGTTGTATCGCGTGGCGTACAGCTATTTGCATAATGAGCATGATGCAATAGAAGCGATCCAAGAGCTGAGTTATCGCTGCTTCCGCAGTATTGGCGCCGTAAAGGAGCCGCGTTATATCGGAACGTGGCTGACGAGGATCATGATGAATATATGCCGCGATATGCTGCGCAAGCGAAAAAGAGAATTGCCAAGCTCCCTTGAACAAGAGCAGCTTGCCTACGTACAATCAATGGATGTTGAATGGCTTGATCTGCTGTCGGAGCTGGATGAGCAGCAGCGCGAGCTTATTTATATGAAGTATGTAGAGGATCGGACGAATGCTGCGATTGCCCAGCAGTTAAGCTTGCCTGAGGGAACGGTGAAGTCTAAGCTTCACTATACGCTGCGTAGGCTTAGGCATCTTTTTAGAGAGGAGCGGTTGTAATGGATGAACATGGACGTTATATGGCTCAGTTAGATACGATTGATGTGCCGCAGCTTGAGCATGCGATTCTCGCAGGTCAGCAGCGTGCCAAGCAGGAGCTGCGTCAGGCTCGACTTATGAAGTTGAAGAAAAGACTTATTGCTTCTACGGTAGCGGTATGTCTGATGCTGGCCTTAATTGTGGGTATTCGTGTATCGCCTGTGCTTGCGAGCACACTATCACACATTCCGTTTGTCTCCGAGCTGGTCGAGCTGATTGCAGGCAGTCAAGATAAAGGGATACTGGATATTATAGATAATGAATATTATGAGGTGCTGGATACGACCGTAGAGAAGAATGGTATATCGTTAACGATTAAAGGGGTTGTCGCTGATGAATCGGGAATGATTGTCTTCTATCGGGTGACGACTGAGGAGCCCAGTATGCTTTTAGGTCTTAATACTAGCAGTCTTCAGATCTTACAAGATGGCAAGGATTTTGAAGCGAGCAGTGGTTATTCGTTTTTCTATCGCGAGGGTGATGATGCGATAGAGGATCAGTTCAGAATGGATGTCCCGGATAAAATAGATTACAGCTCTAAGCAATTTGAGTTTGTTGCAAGCTTTACCGATCGGCATAAGACAGTGATCACGATACCATTCGAATTGAAACAGCCGATTGCAGAAACGAAAAGCTATCCCATTAACAAGAAAGTGGAGATTAGCGGGCAAACGATATGGTTGGATAATCTGAACATATCTCCGATACGTGCTGAGCTAAAGCTGCGTGCTGATGAAAGCAACAGCTGGAGGCTGCTTCATATTGTCAGTTTAGAGCTAATCGATGAACATGGTGAGCAGTGGGGAGCGATTAAAAATGGTATTACAGGTAGGGGTTCATTCGATGAAGGCTACTCGCTTTTTATTCAAAGCAATTATTTCCGTAATCCACAGCAATTAACGCTGCGGTTAGGGCAGATTGAGGCGTTGCCGAAAGGCGAGGATTACATCGAGGTAGATTTCGAAAAGCAAGAGGTGTTGTATCAGCCTTCCTATATCCAAGGTGAGCTTTCCGTTATGAACGATATGGTCTTATATGAAGGGGTACAGGAGCTGAACGAGCATTATCGAGGTACTTTAGTCTCGACAGGAATAGATGCTTCAGGTAAAGAGATCTTTAGCAGCTTTGGTTCAGCGATTACAGGTGACCAATACATCATACGTAAACGGTATGAGCTTGAGGATTATACGAATCCTGTTCGTCTGTACATTTGGTCCTATCCGCATTATCTGCCAGGTTCCATCGAAGTGGACATTCCGATGTTGCCTCAATAAAGCCACTTGTATTGTGTCGCTAATTTTGGGAAAATAGAGAGCGAACACATTTATGGAGATTATGAGCTTGGAGGCCGGCAGGCTTATGTTGGCAACGAGGCGAAATGAGGATAGAGAGTATGAAGTCATCAATATATGGGTTAACCTTCGAGCAGCTGTCCCAGTGGCTGGAGGAGCAAGGAGAGAAGCGCTCGCGTGCGCTTCATATATGGCGCAATCTGTATCGCAATCGGGTGCGCAGCTTTGAGGAAATGACTGATGTCAATCCGGCTGCTATTGCGTTGCTGCAGGAGCATTTTGTAATAGAAACGCTAACGGAGCATACGCGCCAGCAGTCGCAGGATGGAACCGTGAAGTTTTTATTCCAGCTCACTGACGGCAACTTAATTGAAACTGTGCTTATGCGTCATAAGTTCGGTTTGTCAGTATGTGTGACGACTCAGGTTGGCTGCAATATTGGCTGCAGCTTTTGCGCTAGTGGTCTTATTGCAAAAAGCCGTGATTTGACAAGTGGAGAGATTACGGAGCAGCTGATGCAGGTGCAGTTTTTCTTGGATGCTGAGGGCAAGGGTGATCGTGTCAGCCATATCGTTGTAATGGGGATTGGCGAGCCGTTCGATAATTTCGAGCATATGTCGAACTTTATTCGTACGGTAAAGGATCATCAAGGCTTGGCTATCGGACCGCGCCATATTACTGTATCTACGAGTGGTCTAGTGAATAAGTTCAAGGATTTCACCGACAGTGATCTTGGAGTGAATCTGGCGATATCACTGCATGCGCCGAACAATGAGCTTCGTTCGCGGATTATGAAGATCAATAAGGCATACCCGCTTGAAAAGCTGATGCCTGCTATTGATTACTATCTAGAGCATTCCAATCGTCGTGCTACGATTGAATATATTTTACTGCGCGGTGTAAATGATCAGCCTGAGCATGCTGCTGAGCTTGCCGAGTTGATGCAATCGCGCAAGCAAATGGTGAATGTTAATCTGATTCCGTACAATCCTGTTGATGAGCACAGTCAATATCAACGCAGTACACCAGAGGACATCCGCACATTTTACGATATATTGAAGAAGCATAAAATCAGTGTCAGCGTTCGTCTTGAGCATGGCACAGACATTGATGCTGCATGTGGTCAGCTGCGCAGCAAGCAGCTCGACAAAGCTTCGAACGGTTAGATTACTACTATTTAATAGTAGCCATACAAAAAGAGGGTGCACATCGCGTGCGCCCTCTTTTTTGGTATATATAATAGGAAAGCTTAATTTAAACTGCCTCGTTTGAGCACGATATCCACCTTTTGCAGATGCGCTGAAATGAGCTGCTCTGCACGCTTGGCGTCCTGATCAGCAATTGCATCATAGATCGATTGATGCTCCTTCAGCAATTGGCTCGCAGAAGACTTATCCTCGAAAAACCACAGCTGTCTTGATTTGCCGATTGTTTCGGTCAGCTTGCTGGACAGCGAGCTCATCAATGCGTTCAGAAGCTGGTTATGCGATGCGCTCGCGATTGCAAGATGAAAGTCAATATCTGCTTTCTCGCTTAGTGCAGTATCGTCCTGCTCAAGCGCCAGCTCCATCGTGCTCACAATATGCTTCAAGGCTGCTAGATCCTGCTCTGTTCTGCGCGACGCAGCGCTTGCTGCAGCACCGCTTTCCAAATAAATGCGCACCTCCAGCAGCTCCTTCAGATCATCCGCATCAGCGAAGGGGTCCTTCGGCTCCAACTGTGTACTAGGCAGCACCTTGCTTACAAAGGTGCCGCCCCCATGCTTGACATCGATCCAACCTGTTGCCTTCAGCGCACTAAGTGCTTCACGTATGGTGGAGCGTCCTACGCCATAAACAGCTGCTAGATCGACAACCGAAGGCAGGCGCTGACCCGGCTGCAGTGTTCCATCTTCTATTTGTGAAAGGATCATGCGTTTTACGATTTCATGTCCTTTTTCTGTCTCAACTTTAATTGATTGCATACGGCCTCCAAAAATTTGTAGCGTATGACTATACTGTACACTGGATTTCAGCTATAATCAACAATAAAGTCATCAGATGACCTGCTCACTTATCATAAGGAGGATGTATATGATTACGGAATCAATTAGCAAACAATTAAAAGCCATCGTTGGCGATAAATACTTTAGAACCGATCAGGAGGCGCTTATTGCGCATTCCTATGATGGAACACCTATGCTTCAAGCACTGCCAGATGGTGTGATCTATCCGGAAACGACAGAGCAGGTAAGCGAAATTATGAAGATCGCCAGCGCGAACCTGATTCCGATTGTAACGAGAGGTTCGGGATCTAATTTGTGTGGCGGCACAACTCCGCTTCAAGGCGGCATTGTGATGGTCATGCATCGCATGAACAAAATTATAGAGGTCGATATGGAGAATTTGACCGCTACGGTGCAGCCCGGTGTCATTACGGCGAAGTTCAGCAAGCACATCGAGGATCTTGGTCTGTTTTATCCGCCTGATCCAAGCAGCATGAAAATATCAACGATTGGCGGCAATATCGCTGAATGCTCAGGCGGCTTGCGCGGCTTAAAATACGGCACGACCAAGGACTACGTGCTTGGGTTAACGGCTGTGCTTCCTAACGGGTCGGTTATTCATACAGGCGGCAAGCTGACAAAGGATGTAGCTGGCTACGATCTTACGAAGCTGCTGGTTGGTTCCGAAGGAACGCTCGCTGTTATAACGGAGGCGATTCTTAAGCTCATTCCACCTCCAAAAACGAAAAAGACGATGGTAGCAATGTACAAGGACATATATGGTGCGGCTCGTACAGTATCTAAAATTATTAAGCAGCAAATTATTCCTGCAACACTCGAAATATTAGACAATCCGACAATCCGCGTAGTGGATGACTTCGCTAAAATCGGTTTGCCGCTGGATATGGCTGCGATTTTGATTATTGAGCAGGACGGCGAGCTAGAAATGGTTGAACGCGATATCGAAAGCATCTACAAGATTTGCCGCGAGGAGCAGGCAGATCGCTTGGAAATCGCAAAAACACGTGAGGAAGCAGAAAAGCTACTAACGGCACGCCGCAGTGCATTTACGGCATTAGCACGCTTGCGTCCAACTACGATATTGGAGGATGCGACTGTGCCACGCTCCAAAATTGCCGAGATGATCCTGAAAACGAATGCGATTGCGCAAAAATACAATGTTAATATCGCCACCTTCGGTCATGCAGGGGACGGCAACCTGCATCCTACTGCAACAACAGATGCAAGGGATACGGAAGAGGTTCATCGCGTAGAGGAAGCATTTGCAGAAATTTTTGAAGCAGCGATTGAGCTGGGCGGAACGATTACAGGCGAGCATGGTGTTGGAATTGTGAAGGCGCCATACCTGGAGTGGAAGGTAGGAGAAGCGGGAATCGAAGTAATGAAAGGGATTAAGGCTGCCTTCGATCCGCTTAATATATTGAATCCAAGCAAAATGTTTGCGAAGGAAACGAAGAAAAGAGTGGTGATTCATCATGGCTAATTCATCTGCGAAATTTGGCAAGCCAGCTATTGAGCACAGCAATCCGCTTGCGCGGACGCTGCTGGAGAAGCTGGATTATGACCAGCTGACCAACTGTATGCGCTGCGGCTTTTGCTTGCCTGCATGTCCTACCTTTAATGAAACAGGAATGGAGCCTGCCTCTCCTCGCGGTAGAATTGCGATGATGAAGGCGGCAGTAGACGGCCTTATGGTACCGGATCAGCAATTCGAGGATCAGATGAACCTTTGCCTGGGCTGCCGCGCTTGTGAGCCTGCATGTCCAGCCGATGTGAAGTATGGTCAGCTTATTGAGCAGACGAAGGAAGCAATTGAGGAGCATGCCCATCATTCCGCACCAGTAAAGGTTATGCGTAAAACGTTATTTAAAGGGGTTTTCCCTAAGCGTGGCAGCTTGAAGCTGCTAGGCGGCTCACTTGCTTTCTACCAAAAGTCAGGCTTACAGAAAATTGCGCGCGGCACAGGCATTATGAAGCTGTTTCCTAAGCATTTGGCAGAGATGGAAAGTATTTTGCCGCCAGCAACCAGTAAAGGTGTTGTTGAGCAGCTCGGTACGTTTTATGCAGCCAAAGGCGAGAAGGTGGGCACCGTTGCGATGTTCCGCGGCTGTATTATGGATGTGATGTTTGCAGGAACGAATGTGAATACCGTTGAGCTGCTTTCGGCGGCTGGCTTCGATGTGCATATTCCTGATGCGCAAGTATGCTGTGGCGCCTTGCACGCACATAGTGGCGAGATGAATGATGCAAGAGCTCTTGCCAAGGTCAATATCGAGGTGTTCAAGAAGCTGGGCGTTGACTACGTCGTATCTAATGCTGGTGGCTGTGGCGCGCTGTTAGTGGAGTACGATCATTTGCTGGAGCAGGATGAGCAGTACCGCGAGGATGCAAAATGGTTTGCAGAACGCGTCATTGATGTGAGCGCGCTCTTAGTAGAAAAGGGGAACCCGCTGCAGTTTGCTGAACAGGAAGCTGCGCAGGAAGGCGTAAAAGTAACCTATCAGGACTCCTGTCATTTGCGTAATGTGATGAAGGGCTCCAGTGCGCCGCGTGTGCTGATGAAGAAGGTTGCCAATACGGAATACATCGAGATGGTTGATGCTGATCGCTGCTGCGGCTCCGCAGGGGTATATAATGTCGTACAGCCTGAGATGGCAGGGTCGATCCTTGAACATAAGATGGAGCATGCCAACAACACGCAGGCTAGCTATATGCTGACGAGCAATCCAGGCTGTCTGTTGCAGATGAAGCTAGGAATTGAGAAGCACCAGCCAGAGCAGACAATGAAGGCGATGCATATTGTTGACTTTTTGCATGAGCGAATGATATCCTCGAAATAGTCAAAATAAGTCGAATTGTGAATCGCGCACAACTAGTACAGCTAGATGATAACATTCATTCAGCGAGTTTTGCTTTTGTCTTGCTTATGATGGAATTAGAAAGAATAAAATCGTGAGTAGGTAGATTATGAGTATTAATAATAATGTGCTAATAAAAATTCGTGACATGAAGGATAGTCTAACGCCGGTTGAACGCATGGTCGCAGACTATATTTTGGAAAACACCGAAGAAATTCCACATCTTTCCATCAAGGCGTTGGCACAAGCAAGCAAAACAAGCGATGCTTCCGTGCTTCGTTTTTGCAAAACGATGGGTTATAGCGGCTATCGTAATTTTATTGTAAGTATTTCCGCCTCGCTGGGCTCTCGCGAGGATGACCAAAAGGCGCAATACACCGATATCCAGCCGGGGGACGACCTTTCTACGATCATATCGAATATATCCTTGAACAATTGTCAGTCGATCGAGGATACGCTTAGTGTTATTGATCGTAAGGAAATTGCGAAGGCGGTCGAGGCACTTCGCTCCAGCAAAAGGATCGCATTTTTCGGCATCGGAGCATCAGGTCTTGTGTGTATGGACGGCGAGCAGAAATTTTCGAGAATTAATAAAATGTGTCATTCCTATACAGATGGGCATAGTCAGCTTACGGCAGCAACGCTGCTGGAGGAGCAGGATGTCGCCATATTTGTATCCAATTCAGGAGAAACAGTTGAAATTCTGGATGCGCTCGACATTGCACAGCGAAATAAAACAAAGTGTATTGCCATTACGAAATATACAAAAAGTGAGCTTTCAGAAAAAGCAGATATTGTGCTAAGCATCTCAACGCCTGAGTTGACGATACGCAGCGGCGCAATGGGCTCGCGCATCGCAATGCTGACCATCATAGACATACTGTTTGCAGGTGTAGCCAGTGCTGAATACGAGCGTATTAAGGTGTATCTGAAAAAGACGCATAATATTCTATTAAAAAAGCATAGGCATTAATCGTGTTAAGAGAATAATAGAGAGACATTGATCGCATTTGCAGATTGATGTCTCTTTTTTGTAGTTTTTGAAATAAAACATCAAAATTTTATTTTTATTTGAAATTTTATTTCAAAAACTATTGACGTTGTGTAAGCGTTACATTAATATATAAGTATAGGAGTTGTGAAAAAACCTAACACACTAAGTTAATATGGTGTTAGTATTAGACAGCGAGGAGGGAGACTATGAATGACTACCTTGCGGGATTGACAACTGAGGCGATTAACCCGGAAACATTCAAGATTGATGAATGCACAACAGAAGAAATGGTGCAAATTATGAATCAACAGGATGCACTGGTGCCTGCAGCTGTCGCAAAAGAAATTCCGCAAATTGCGAAGGCGGTAGATATTCTACACCAAAGGTTATCTCATGGTGGGAAGATGTTTTATATAGGAGCAGGCACATCTGGACGATTAGGCGTATTGGATGCTTCTGAATGTCCACCAACATTTGGTACTGACCCTTCCTTAGTTCAGGGGTATATCGCAGGTGGAGACATTGCATTGAGAAATGCGGTTGAAGGCTGCGAGGATAATTCAGAAGAGGGTATAGCCTTAATCGACAGCATTGGTGTAACAAACAAAGACGTGGTCATCGGCATATCGGCTAGCGGCAGTGCAAAATTTGTCATTGGCGCGTTAACCAGAGCAAAGGAGTTAGGCGCAACCACTATTGCAGTTTGCAATAATAAGGGCTCCAAGCTCGAACCGATTGTTGATGTTGCCATTGCACCAGTTGTCGGTCCAGAGGTCATTAGCGGCTCCACTCGTTTGAAGGCAGGAACTGCTCAAAAGCTTGTGCTCAATATGCTCACCACCTGCACAATGGTGAAGCTGGGGAAAACCTATAACAACTTAATGGTAGACCTGAAGGCAAGCAATCTTAAGCTTGTGGATCGCTCTGTTCGCATCATTATGAGAGCAACTGGCGTAGATTCTACAACCGCTTCTGCAGCGCTTGAAAAGGCATCTATGAACTGCAAGCTAGCCATTATGATGGTGAAGACAGGACTAGAAGCCAGCGAAGCAGAAAAAGTGCTAACTCAGCATGATGGTCGCTTAAAACTTGCGATACATGCACTAATGTCGAGTTAGACGAAGAGAAAACAAGAAGGCTAGGTTTGATGCAATTAAAAATCGGGGAGGCAAGTATCTATGAAAAAAGGATTTCGCAGTTTTACTCTGTTTTTAACCGTAATTATGCTCGTTTCATTATTGGCAGCTTGCGGAAGCAACAACAATAACAGCCCTAATTCAACAAATACTGGATCATCTAACACAGGCAGCTCTAACGGCAACAGCGGTGAAGATTTGGAAAAAGATACAATCACTGCATTGCTGCCGCCAGTATCTGCTAACTATCAAGCAAGATTCTCAGACATGGAAAAAGAATTCAATGAGCTTTATCCGCATTTGACTTTGAAAATTGAACCAGCGAGCTGGGAAGATATGACGCAAAAGCTTGACACTCAAGTTAATGCAGGTTCTCCTCCAGATATCGCATGGGTAGGTTCTACAGCAGTTTCCAAGTATGCTGCGCTTGATGTTCTTTTGGACCTAAACGGTGTGCTTACAGATGACATGAAAGTAGACTATGATCCAATTCCAATGAAATACTTCCAATTGGGTGATGCACAATACGGCTTGCCAGCTTACATGGCGATCCACTCTATCGGCGGTAACAAGCAATTCCTTGAAGAAGCTGGTATTGACTGGAGAGCTGTACAGCAAAACGGCTGGACGTATGATGAGTTCCGTGAAGCGATTAAAGCAGGCGTAGTGAAAAATGACAAAGGCGAAACAACTCGTTATGGCTTCGTATTCGCAACTGCTGGTGTTACTTCTAAAGACTATCTAAGCATTATGGCTAAATCTGCTGGTTTGCCAGAATACTTCGATGAAAACATGAAATTCACGTACACGAGCAAAAACTTCCTAGGTCTACTTGAAGCGATTCGTGAAATGATCGACGATGGTTCTATGCCTAAAGAGCTAAGCTCTATCGATGCTGGTAAACGTTGGAACATGTTCCTAACTGGTCAAACGATGATTACTGGTAAAGGTCTAGCAAGCTTTGAAAACTCTGCTCGTCTAAACAATGAAAAAATTCAAGCAAATGATGGCTCTGCAGTTGCCGATTCTATCGAAGCTGAATATATCGCGCTACCGGTTCCAACATTCAACGGTGCTGAATATGTACCTACAACGGTTGTTGATGGTTACATCGCACTTCGTGGTAAAAAAGAGCCAACAGAGCAGCATGTTAAAAATATTGCTCTAGCGATGCACTTCTTGTCTTCTGGCTCTATCGCAGCAAATTACAGCAATGAGCTATTCCTAACTCCAGTTACAGAATCTGGTCGTAATGCAGCAGTAATTGAAGAGTATCCTCGTAACGAAGATAACATTAAAGCAGACCAAGCAATGATGGCGAAAGCAGTTGCGGCTCGTACGGATATTCCTACAAACCTAGCTGCTGAAGCAATTAAAATCGAAACTGAGGTTATCGTACCTAAGCTTCAGGCATTACTTGCCAATGAAATTACACCACAAGACATGTATGATGCAGTTAAAGACGCTGCAGTTAAATCATTCGGTGAAGATGGCGTTGTAGTTGACTAATCTGTAAAAAGTAAGCAGATGAAAGCTGTACGTATCTTGAACGTACAGCTTTCATTCTGAATATCGTCTATCGTTTTAACTGTTCTAGGAAGAGAGGTGCGGCCCAATGAATCAAACGTTGACTAGAAAAAGAAGATTAAAACTCGAAAGTGATACAGGTTGGGGATATGCATTCATAGCGGTAGCTCTGATTGCGTTTAGCTTATTCACCGCATATCCGGTAATCAATGCTTTTGTGATCAGCTTGCAAGAATATAGACCATTAGGGTCCACTTATGTAGGATTAGAAAACTTCAAGGAATCATTTACTGATTCACTGTTTTGGAAGGCTGTTAAAAATACAGTCGTTTATACCTTGCTGACAGTTCCAGCAAATATTTTCATTTCGTTTTTAATTGCGATCTTGATTATTCCATTCAAAAAAAGAACACAGACAGTATTCAAAGCGATTTATTACTTACCGGCTGTAGCTTCAGGTGTAGCGCTAGCGGTCGTATGGCTTTGGATCTTCGATCCGTTGAAATCAGGTATTGCCAATCAAATCGTAGCATTTTTTGGGATGAGCAATCAAAACTGGCTTGGCTCCAGTGCAACTGCAATGTTTTCACTCGTATTAATGTCATGGTTATCCAGCCATGGTACAGCGATCATTATTTATCTAGCTGCATTACTCGGTATTGATAACAGCTATTATGAAGCAGCTGAAATTGACGGTGCGACATTTCTACAAAAGCTATGGTATATCGTCGTTCCTTTCCTTAAGCCAACAACGCTTTTCCTACTCGTTACAGGCCTTATCGGCTCCTTCCAGGTATTCCAGAACGCTTACCTAATGACAGGCGGCGGACCAGACCATGCAACGACAATGGTAGGATTGTTAATTTTTAACAACGCGTTCACATATTTTGAATTTGGAAAGGCAGCAGCACAATCATTGGTTCTTGCAGCAATTATTGCAATTATATCCTTCATCCAATTCAAATTCATGGGTAAAGATATCGAATACTAGGAAAAGGGGCGGAACATATGGCTTTATATAATAACAACTTTAAAAGCAAATGGGCTTTGTTCGCTCGCAATGGTTTGATAATTGCGTTCCTGGTTCTGTTTGCCTTAGCTACCATTTTCCCTATTTACTTTATGATTATCTCCTCTTTTGGAGATCCAGTGGAAGCTGGAGCAATGAGCTATTCCATCATACCAAATAAAATTTCTTTCGAGTCTTATAAATTCTTCTTTGAATTCAGTCCGCATTCCTGGGATTGGCTATTGAACTCATTAATCGTGGCAGCATGTATAACGATCTCGAACGTGTTTTTTGCAACGTTAGCAGGTTATGCTTTTGCAAAAATGAGATTTAAGGGCAAAAATATTTTGTTTGCAATCCTACTAGGTTCCATGATGATCCCGGGCCAAGTAACGCAAGTACCGCTTTATATTTTGATTGTTAACATTTTTGAATTGCAAAATACGTATGAGGCCTTGATTATGCCAAGTATCGTAACGGTATACAACATCTTCTTGGTTAAGCAGTTCATGTCTTCTATTCCAGGTGAAATTCTTGAGGCTGCTAAAATCGAGGGCTGCTCTCAGCCTAAAATTTTCTGGCACATTATTTTGCCACTGTCCAAAACAGTTATGGCTGTACTGGCGATCCTGACGTTTATGGCGGCATGGAATGATTTCTTCTGGCCATTCCTCGTAACCAATACGATGGATATGCAGACGATTCAGGTCGGCTTGAAAAGCTTCCGATTTGCCAATACGACATACTTTGCGCCAATGATGGCTGGTGCGACAATCTCTGCTGTACCAATGTTTATCCTGTTCTTCAGCTTGCAACGTTACTTCCTTGAAGGGGTAACAGTAGGAGCGGTGAAGGGATAATGTATGGATCAAAAGCATACGCTGTTGGGTTAATGTCAGGGACATCCGTTGATGGAATTGATGCAGCTGTAATAGAGATAGACGCTGCAAGTGAGCAAGAGGTTAGCGTTCGACTGCTGGCTTTCGAAAACACGCCTTTTCCAGATCAGACACGAAACCAAATATTTGAGCTTTTTGATCCAGCAAAGGCAACGATCGATAAGGTCGGAATGATGAATATGTGGCTAGGCGAGCTATACGCTAACGCCACATATTCTGTTATTGCCAAGTGTGGATTAAAGCCAGAGCAAATCAGTGTGGTAGGCTCACATGGACAAACCATCTACCATGCGCCATGGGATCAAGCAATTGACGGTCATACGGTCCGTTATACGGTGCAAATCGGAGACGGTGCTGTAATTGCTAATCGAACGGGTATTCCGTGCGTATCAGATTTTCGCACGGCAGATATGGCAGTAGGTGGTCAGGGCGCACCGCTTGTGCCGTTTACCGAATACTTGCTTTATCGAAGCGACAAGCAAACAAGATTGCTGCAAAATATTGGCGGTATTGGCAATGTAACTGTGCTGCCCGCAGGAGCTTCTGCTGAAGAGGTCTATGCCTTTGATACGGGCCCTGGAAATATGATTATTGATGCGCTTATTGCACAGCTGTATGCACCGCTTGCGATGGATATCGGTGGTCAAATTGCAGCTAAGGGTCAGGTAATTGAAGAACTGCTCTCTTGGATGCAGCAGGACGAGTACTATGCGATGCCCCTTCCTAAATCAACTGGACGAGAACGGTTTGGCACACAGTATACAGAGCAGATTATTGCTATGATGCAAAATAAACAGTGGCGTGCAGAGGATGTTATCGCGACTGCAACCTATGTAACGGCATGGTCGATCTATGACAGCTACAAGCGATTTATTGCCCAGCGGAACCCGGCGCAGCAGCTGCTGGTCGGAGGTGGCGGCAGCTATAACGCGACGCTTATCGGTTACTTGAAGCAGCTGTTTTCACCGCTTGGTGTAGATGTGCTGACGCAGGAGGATATTGGCGGCAACAGCGATGCAAAGGAAGCGGTTGCATTTGGTCTGCTCGGCTATTATACGCTTCAGCAGCGGCCCAACAATATTCCGAACGTAACCGGAGCAAGCCGTCCTGTCATTATGGGCAAGCTGAGCTGGCCAACACGTTAATTAGTTATTGTAACGAACGGTAATTGACGAATGAAAAATGAACACATGCGTGTGAAAACGCTCCGTACTGGAGGGAATCAGATGATCATAAGACAATATGCAGCAGATGATTTACCGGAAGTTGTAGCGCTATGGAATGAGGAAGCGGTCAAGCATCATTATAAGGGCTTGACGAATGAATCGTTTAACAGCACATTTATCGAGCAGCCTTACTACGATCCAGAATGTGTGCTTGTTGCATGCAGTGAGCAAAATGAGCTTGTTGGTTTTGCAGCAGGTTGCACTGGTGATGATTTGCCGCTTGGCGATGTTGCTGGATACATTACATGTGTTTGGGTGAAGGAAGGCAGCGACCAACAGCTTGTGCATCAATTGGTGGAGCGGCTTGAGCAGAGATTTGTTCAGCTTGGCAAGGTACAGGCTGAGGTGCTCTTTTTCAACCCGATCAAGCTGGTGTGGAATATGCCTTCAGAGCCTAAGCATGAGCATAACAATGCTCCTGGCATAAGCAAGGATTTACCGTTGTATCACTGCTTGATTGAGCGAGGATACGCCGATCGCGCGACACAGTGCGGCATGTACTTGAAGCTGGGAGAGTTTGTAGTGCCAGATGATATTGTCGCGAAGGAGCAGCGAGCTGCAGAAAAGGGATATACGGTGACGCGTTTTGATCCTGCCGTGCATCACGAGCTTCAAGGCTTGCTAGCAGCACTAGGCAATCCGCAATGGCAGCGTGAGATTTTGGAAGCCGCAGCGCAGCGCGTTCCTTTTGTTGTAGCTGCATTAGATGACCAATGTGTCGGCTTTGCAGGACCAATCGTAAGGCAAGACAATGGTCGCGCTTATTTTAGCGGGATTGGCGTGCATCCAGAGCATGAAGGACATGGGCTTGGAAGTGTACTGTTCTTCCGAATGGTAGAGGCGTTCCAGCAAGTAGGCTGCGAGTATTCCTCGTTATTTACAGGCAGCAATAACCCGGCAATCCGAATTTATGAGAAGGCCGGCTTTACGATAGAGAAGCAGTTTTCCATATTGCGAAAGGAGCGATTAGCATGAGTGAACAACAAACGATTTTAGCAATTGGTGCACATGTCGGAGATGTGGAGCTTGCATCGGGCGGCGTGCTGGCTAGTCACAGCTTGAAAGGAGATCGCATCGTAACGCTGGCATTAACGGCTGGAGAGCGAGGCGTACCGGCTGGGCAAGATATGGCGCAATACCGTGAGCAGAAGGTTCAGGAGGCTAACATATTTGCCGAGATGCTGGGTGGAGAGGCAATCGTGTTCGATTATCAGGATGGCGAGCTTCCTGATACTGAGCAGGTTCGGATGGAGGTTTGTGATGTGATCCGCCGCGTAAAGCCGAATGTCATTATTACGCACTGGAAAAACAGCATGCACAAGGACCATGCGCTTACACATCATATCGTCAATGATGCTCGCTTCTATGCAAGCATGCCTACTATTGAGCGCGAGCTGCCTAATCATTTTGCAGCAAAATTGTATTACTCCGAGAACTGGGAGGATGCCGTTGATTATGTGCCGTATGTATATGTTGATTTCGATCAGGCTGCGTTTGATCTGTGGATCGAAGCGCTTAGCAAGCATTGGTTCGTAACAGGCAGCAAATCATTCAAGTACTTGGATTATTATAAGGCGTTAGCAGTTGTTCGCGGCTGCGAGGCAAGAAAAACGTATGCGGAAGCCTTTATGGTTCCTGCTGAAACGATGAAAATAAGACAATCAAGTCTACTATAAATGCATAAAAAGAGGGAGTGTTTCTTGGATTAGCAGGATGCATTCCCTTCTTTTTCACATTATACTGCGGCAATGCTGGCAATGCAGGCACAATAGCTGTCGCATGCAGGCTGATTAATATAGAGTATGGGATTAGGAGGCAGCACGAAATGGTACTTAATGGAGTCGATTCGCTATTGAACTACCGTCATCTGCTGGAAGGCAAACGAGTAGGCTTAATTACTACTCCTACGGGCATTACAGCAGACTTTAGATCGACGATTTCTATATTGCATGAGCATTTTCACCTGGCGGCGATGTTTTCGCCAGAGCATGGCGTTCGCGGGGATTTGGACGCAGGCGCGCTAGTTGATACGTATATTGACCCTTATACGCAGGTTAAGGTTCACAGCCTGTACCGCAAGGATTCCAAGCGTCTTACGCCAGAGATGCTGGAAGAGGTGGATGTGCTTGTCTATGATATTCAGGACGTTGGCGTACGCTACTACACGTTTATTTATACGATGCTCTATGCGCTTGAGGACTGTGCGAAGGCGGGGATTCCTTTTGTTGTGCTTGATCGCGTGAATCCGCTCGATGGCGTAACCATTGAGGGTAACATCTTGAAGCCGGGCTTTAAGTCATTCGTCGGCAACTATGAGCTGGCTGTCCGCTATGGATTGACGGCTGGCGAGGTTGCGATGATGGCGAATGATCAGAAGGGCTGGAATGCGGAGCTTCACGTTGTACCGCTTACGGGTTGGACACGCGATATGCGTTTTCCACAGACGGGCTTGACGTGGGTGCATCCATCGCTTGGCATGCCGCGTTATGAGACGGCGCTGCTCTATGCAGGTACGTGCTTATTCGAGGGGACGAACTGTTCAGAAGGAAGAGGCACGACCTTCCCGTTTGAAATGATCGGTGCGCCTTACATCGAGGCACAGCAGCTGGCAGATGTGATGAATGCGAAGCAGCTTTCGGGTGTTCGCTTCCGTCCCGTACATTTTAAGCCGACTGCATCAAAGCATGCAGGCGAGCTGTGCGGCGGCGTTCAGCTGTACGTAACAGACGACCAGTTGATCAGGCCGCTTGAGATCGGCGTAACGCTGCTGTTTGCCATTCGCGATATGTATGAGCAGTTCTCGTTCTTGCCGCCGATTAAGGAGGGCTCTCGTCCGTTTATTGATCTTCTGTGCGGTGACAGCCTGTATCGTGAGTCACAGGTATCCGCCAAGCAGCTGCTTGAGCAGTTTACTGAGGAAAGCAAGCAGTTCGCCGATCTGAAGAAGCAATACCATATTTATTAGTAAGGGCTGGGATATGCAATGAAAACAATAGAGCAAATGACCTTGCGCGAAAAAATTGGACAGATGTTTGTAACTGGCTTTCCGTCCACGACATTATCTGATGAGCTGAAGGATGTTATTGAACATTATAAAGTAGGCAATATTATATTATTTTCCCACAATGTGCAGAACAAGGTGCAGCTCGGAGAGCTGGTCGCGGATCTGCAGCATGAATTTACGACACATACGGGCGTTCCTGGATTCATTACAATCGATCAGGAGGGTGGACGTGTAACGCGCATGCCAAGTGATGCGACAAATGTGCCCGGTGCGATGGCGATTGCATCGACAGGCCGACCTGAGAATGCGTATGCTGCGGGGCGCATAACAGCGCGAGAGCTGAAGGCACTGGGTATTAACTTCAACCTGGCACCTGTAATGGACATTAACAACAATCCGCTTAATCCGGTTATTAATGTCCGTTCGTACGGCGACTCGGCTGAAGTGGTGCAGGAGTATGGCATTGCGATGATGAAGGGGCTGCTGGATGGGGGCGTTATGTCCTCGCTGAAGCATTTTCCTGGACATGGAGATACGAATGTTGATTCCCACATCGGGCTGCCGACCATCGACAAGTCGCTGGAGGAGCTTGAAGCGCTTGAGCTTCGTCCTTTCGTAGAGGCGATCAAGCAAGGCGCCAAGGCGATTATGAGCGCGCATATTTT
The DNA here is from genome assembly GCF_042659865.1 of Paenibacillus septentrionalis. Classification (NCBI taxonomy): domain Bacteria; kingdom Bacillati; phylum Bacillota; class Bacilli; order Caryophanales; family Paenibacillaceae; genus Paenibacillus; species Paenibacillus septentrionalis. The sequence continues at coordinate 76,638 of NZ_JBHSTE010000005.1, read as the reverse complement.
GTTCCCGCAAATTGAGAAGTCAGGCGTACCTGGAACAATGTCTTACGCCATTATTACTGAGCTATTGAAGCAAAAGCTTGGATTCAAGGGGCTAGTTGTGTCTGATTGTCTGGAGATGGATGCGATCAAGCGCTTCTACGGTACGGCTAAGGGTGCGTTAGGTGCGGTGAAGGCTGGGGTTGATCTGGTCTTTATCAGTCATTCGCCTTCCGTTGTGAAGGATGCAATTCATTTGATTGAAGACGCCGTTGCTGCTGGAGATCTGGAGGAGGCCGTTATTGATCGAGCGGTAAGCAATATATTGAAGTATAAGGCTGAAGTGGCAGCTGTAACTCCGCCTCAATATGAAGTGGTTGGCAGCGACGTGCATCGTCGGGTGAATGAGCTTATGCGTACAGAGACGATTTGTCTTGTAAGCGGGGAGCTGGTGTCCGTACAGGCTGGCAGCAAGGACGTGCTGTTTATTGGCTCTTATTCTTATCGTACAGACTTGGCATCGAGCAGCGTAAATGAGGAGGAGCAGTTTGCCTATTATATGGGTGAACGATTGCAAAACGATTATGTTGCAATTGACATTAATCCAGCTGCAGAACAGATTCAAGCTGTATTGGAGCAGGCCAAGGGCTATCAGCATATCGTGCTGGGCATGTTCAACGGACGCGAAAACAAAGGGCAGCTGGAGCTTGCTAATGCGCTTGTCGCTGCTGGTTGCAAGGTAACGGTTGTTGCGCTAGGTCGACCTTATGATCTGGCACTTATTCAAGGAGAGTGCGCGAAGCTAGCTGCCTTCGAATATTCGAGAAATGCATTTGCTTCCTTGGTTCCTGTTTTAACGGGTGAAGTTCTTCCTACTGCAGCCTTGACGATTGAGCTATAAGCGCGTACAGTAAGGCTGCACTCGGCTTAGGTGAAGGAGGATATAAAGTGGCATATGTCATTGGTATAGATGGTGGTGGAACGAAAACCGCGGTAGCAATTGCTTCTAATCAAGGTGAATTGATCGAGCAGTTCCATGTAGGAGCGATTAATTACAACGGCGGTGATGCCGAGACCATTGCAGCATCCTTTCAAGAGATGTTCGATCGAATAAAGGCATGCTGTGGTTCGCTTGGCGATATTCAGCAAATCGTAATTGGAGCGGCAGGCATTAGCAATCCGCAAGTCAGCATGAGGCTTGAGCAAAACGTTCGCAAGCAAGGCTATGAGGGAGCGATATGGATTACTGGTGATCAGGAGACGGCACTGTATGGCGCGCAAAATGCCATGCAGGGGATTATATTGATCGCAGGAACAGGTTCAATCTGCTTTGGGGTGAACGGCAGCGGCGAGAAGCATCGAAGCGGAGGCTTTGGACATCTCATCGATGATGAGGGCAGCGGCTACAGCATTGGCAGACAGCTGTTGTCAGCGCTTGTTCAGGCGGAGGATGGCAGACTGAAGCATTCGATAATTCCGGCGATGGTGTACGAGCAGCTTGGGCTGAAAACCGTGCAGGAGATTATCGGCTTCGTCTACAGTAAGGAGACGACGAAGAAGGATATTGCTGCACTAGCGCCAATTATGACAGCAGCATGCGAGCAAGGAGATGAGCAGGCACTGCTCATTGCAAAGCGCAGTGCAGACAGCTTGCATGAGCTGCTTGCACCAGTTATCGACAAGCTTGGGCTGCACCATAGTCCAATTGCAATGGCTGGCAGCGTGCTGCAAAAATCTCCATTTGTCCAGAAGGCGCTGGAGAGCAAGCTTCAGGAAACGTATCCGAACACATGCTTGATGCTGCCAATTAAGGATGCCGCTTATGGAGCAGTGCTCATGGCATGCAAGCTGATAAACGAACGTTAATCTGTTTCTTCGTGAGCAGATGAGCTGTTTGAAGACAGCTTAAAAGGTATAACAAAAGGCAGATTGCCATTGATCCTCGCTGGGATCACGGCAATCTGCCTTTTTGTTATGCTGCTCGTCTGGTCATTGTAAGTAACTGATCAAGGCTATGAGTAAACTCTTAAGCCGCAAACTAAACGATCAGAAAGCCCATATTGCGTTTGGCTTTCAACAGCGTTTCATTGGCCACAGCAGCAGCGCGTTCAGCGCCATCGCGTAAAATCTGATCGAGCTCATCAGAGTGAAGAATTTCATTAAACCGCTGCTGGATCGGCTCCAGCTTCGCTATAACCACCTCTGCAAGCTCCTTTTTGAAGTTGCCGTAGCCCTGTCCCTCGAAATGCTTCTCTACCTCAGGGATAGACAAGCCGGAGAAGACGCTGTAAATTTCAATCAGATTGCTGACGGCTGGCTTTGTATCCCAATCATATCGAACAGACATATCGGAATCGGTTACCGCGCGCGAGAACTTCTTGCGAATAATGGCTGGCTCATCTGTCATTAGAATGTAGCTGCTCGCATTAGGATTGGACTTGCTCATTTTTTTGGATGGATCATCCAGTCCCATAACGCGCGCGCCTGTATCTTGAATAATCGGCTCTGGTACAATAAAGGTTTCGCCATAGCGGTTGTTGAAGCGGTTGGCAAGGTCGCGGGTTAGCTCTACATGCTGCTTTTGATCATCGCCAACAGGCACATGCGTAGCTTGGTATAATAGAATATCGGCAGCCATTAACGCAGGGTACGTGAATAACGCCGAGCTGACCGTATCTTTGCCGTCGGACTTATCTTTAAATTGCGTCATACGGCTTAGCTCGCCAAAGTGTGCCTGTGTTTCCATCAGCCAGCCCATTTCAGCATGTGCGGATACATGGGATTGAAGAAAAACGGCTGAGCGCTTCGGATCAATTCCGGCTGCAATATATAGGGCAGCCAGCTCGCGAGAGCGTTCATTTAGTTCCTTTGGATCCTGATATACAGTAATGGCATGCAGATCGGGAATAAAGAAAAAGCATTCGTGTTCTTTCTGATTGCGTACAAATTGACTAAGCGCACCTGAATAGCCGCCGATATTCAGAACGCCGCTGGGCTTAATGCCTGACAACATGCGTTTCATTCAACTACACCTCATTTTATTTAGAATGATAAAACAAAAAAGCTCCGTCCCTTATAAATAAAAGGGACGAAGCATGAACTCCGCGGTACCACCCAAATTCGACGAATTGTCGCACTTGCGCCTATGACAGCTCTGCTGTCAAAGCAGCTCGGATAACGGCGAGCTCCGGCAATGCCTACTGATCTGCTGCTTGCGCAGCCTGCGTTCGGATTGCAGCGAACAGACCCATTCATCATGTGACATGTACCGATCTTCGCACCAACCATCGGCTCGCTATAACATGCCCTTCATGATTACTCTTTCTATTCATTGCTTTAGCATATAGAACATATGGATTAAATTCAGCATACTGATTATTGCGAATCAAGTCAAGGGAAGATAGCATTGACATTAGGCGCTTTATTTGTTATCTTAAATTTAAGATATTAACAGGAAGGAAGGCTTCAATTGAGCGAAACGAATCGTTACAAGCAATCGGAAGCTGCACTGGATTTGTATATTGCACTCTCTCGAGCGAATCAGTGGGTTATGGCTCACGGCGATCGTGATATTCGTCAGCATGGTCTGAATCGAACTGAGTTTGGCGTACTCGAGCTGCTTTACCATAAGGGACCGCAGCCGCTGCAGCAAATTGGCAGCAAAGTATTAATGAGCAGCGGGAATATTACGTACGTTGTCGATAAGCTTGAGAAAAAAGGGCTGGCAAGACGTAGAGTCTCAACAGAGGATCGAAGATTGATCTATGCAGAGGTGACCGATGCAGGCTCGTCTTTTATTGAAGAGGTATTTCCGAAGCATGCGCGCAGCATTGAAGCATCTGTTGAAGGATTGACGGCGGAGGAGCAGAAGCAGGCTACGGAATTGCTGAAGAAGCTGGGCCTGCATGCAGAACGCACGTTTAAGGAAGGCAGCTCTCCATCTTAGTACCAGCTGCTTTTGTTGCATACAAATCTTAATTTAAAGATATTATAGTAGAGCAGGGACTTGCAGCTTGCAGGTTACCAGCAGCTAAGGAGGTTAACATGAATTTGACTATGAAACATATTTACCAGGCGGGCTCCAATCCGAATGCGCCAGTATTGCTGTTATTGCATGGAACAGGCGGAACTGAGCGGGATTTGCTTGGGGTAGCTCAACATATTGATGCAGAAGCGTCTATTTTAAGTGTAAGAGGAAATGTGCTGGAGAACGGAATGCCGCGTTTTTTTCGTCGGCTTGCTGAAGGGGTATTCGATATTGAGGATTTGAAGCTTCGGACAGAGGAGCTGAAGTCCTTTATAGCGGGTGCTGCTGAGCAGTACGGTTTCGATCGTCATAACGTAGTTGCGATCGGTTATTCCAATGGTGCGAATATCGCTGCAAGTCTGATGTTCCACGATAAGGATGTGTTGGCAGGAGCCATGCTTCATCATCCAATGGTGCCGCTGCGCGACCTGCAGCTGCCTGATCTTAGCGCAGTCAAGGTATTTATCGCAGCTGGTGATAATGATCCGATCTGTCCACCGCAGGAAACAAATGAACTGAATGAGCTGCTGACAGGAGCGGGGGCAAGTGTGGAGCTGCTGTGGGAGAGCTATGGACACCAGCTTTCCAGAAGCGAGATTGAAGCGGCTAAAGCGTGGTATAGGAAGATGTTTAGATCGTAATCATAGGAAAAGCCAAGAAGCAAGTTTGCATCCAGCAAGCTTGCTTCTTTCTCATTCATGTATACCGCAGGAAGTCGTCTCATACATTATACAAATGAGATAAGGGTGTGAGAGGATGATTGTTGCGATCATTGGCGGAGGCCCAGCAGGACTGAATGCAGCACTTGTGTTGGCACGCGCCAATCATCAGGTGCTGCTATTCGACAATCAGAAGCCTCGCAACGCGGTCACAGGTCATATGCATGGCTTTATTACAAGAGAAGGGATTGCGCCTGGCAAATTTCGCCGACTGGCTCATCAGGAGCTGGAGCGGTATCCGAACGTAAAGCGATATTACGCTACAGTTGTTGATGCAAAGCGTATGTCTGACGGTACATTTTTGCTTGCCACGAAGAAAGGAAGGCAGGTTAGGGCAGAACGACTGCTGCTCGCCACAGGTCTTAAAGAGACGCTGCCGCAAATTCAAGGGCTGTCACGATACTACGGAAAATCGATCTTCAGCTGCCCGTACTGTGACGGCTATGAGCTTAGAAATAAGCAGCTTGCAATTATGACAGAAGGAAGCAATGCCGTCGCGCTTGCTGCAACGATTCAGCAGTGGAGCAAACGGCTTCATCTGTTTACGAATGGAAAGAGCAAGCTTCAGAGCAGTGAGCAGGAGCTGCTGCGGCTAATGGGCGTTGCCTTTTATCAGGAGCCTATTCATGCACTAGTTGGACCTAACGGAAAACTGCGACAAGTGGTGCTGCAGAGTGGAAAGCGAATAGCATGCAGCGGAGGCTTCGTATCCACGTATTGGAAGCATGCAGGGTCTTTGGCGGAGCAGCTTGGCTGCAAGCTTGCCGAGCACGGAGGGATCTGGCAGGATGGGAAAGGAAGGACAAGTGTAGCTGGCATATATGTTGCTGGAGATGCGATGAGTATTTCTCCTGCACAAGCTGTGCTTGCGGCGGGAGATGGGGTAAGAGCCGCGATTAGTCTTAATCAGGACGCAGCTCAAAGTCTGCTTAATGAGCATGCGAAGCATCTTCAAAATTCACAAACGTAACGAGGTCAGTATACGACTAACAAAAAAGAACTATCGAAATGCTGTTACAGCATTTCGATAGTTCTTTTTTTTGTAAAATATTTCAGAGGTATAGCTTATTGTTCACGGTAATCTTCAACCAGCAATTCTAATTGGCCAGTTAATGGGTCCATAATAAAGCCGTGGACGGGTACGTGTGCCGGGAACAATGGATGGTTGCGAATCATTTTGACACTGTGCATAACGCCGTCTTCTGGAGCGCTGAAGCCTCTTAAAAACTTTTCCATGCGGATGCCTGAACGCTCTAGCGTCTCGATCACAAGCGGATCAATGTTTCCTTGATCGATCATTTTATTAACAAGACCTTCACTGTCCAGGTTCGTCATACCGCAGCCATGATGGCCAATTACAACAACCTCTTTTGCATTAAGCTCATAGACAGCAACAAGAATACTGCGCATTGCAGAACCAAAAGGCTGAGTAAGTACAGCGCCTGCATTTTTAATGAATTTAGCATCGCCATTACGAAGATTTAACGCTTTTGGCAACAGTTCCATTAAACGAGTATCCATGCAAGTTAGGATTGCGATCTTTTTTTCTGGGAATTTGTCTGTAATATAGCGTTCATATTCCTTCTTCTCAACAAATGCCTGATTGAATTCCATTAATTGACTAACGATGCTCATTGCTTTCATTCCTCCTGCATTACCAATCTAAATAAAATCAATAATGTTATTATTCTCTTATTTTTTTATGAAGTCAATCTCTGAAAGAGACAGTACAGTAATTTTATAATTTTCTCAGCCTATCCGGAGTATCGCGAAAAACAAATGCGGATTAAACCCCTTCGCCTGGCAGCAATATCGTAGCGGTTGTGCCAATGCCAAGCTGGCTGCTGAAGGAAAGTGTGCCGCGATGATTGGATATAATTTGTTGGCAAACAAGCAGCCCAAGCCCGGTCCCATCTTCCTTATTGGTGTAAAATGGGTCAAAGATTTGCTTAAGCTCTTCCTCAGAAATACCTGTACCTGTATCGCGTATGAAAATAGCCATTTGTTCAGTTTCGTCGCATTGCCTCATCTCGATAAACAACTCGCCACCTGCGCTCATCGCTTCTATGCTGTTTTTAATCAGATTAACAAATACCTGCTTCAAATGCTGCTCAGAGCCTAGAACTTTAGGAAGCAATTGATCGGCTGTCAGATGCACCTTAACGTTTTTTAGCTTTCCTGAAGAATCCATCAGCGTAATAATGTCATGCATGATTTTTTCCACACGAACTGGGAGCCATTGCTCCTTTTGCGGTTTAGACATGCTTAAAAATTGACTAACGATCAGATCCACATGATGAATTTCCTGCATCACAAGTTCCATATGATGCTCTGGAATGTTACCCTTGGTTTTGTTCAGCGAAAGGAACCCTTGCACCGTTGTCAGCGGATTGCGAATTTCATGAGCTATGCTTGCAGCCATTTGACCGATCGCAGACAGCTTTTCATTATTCCGGCGCAGCTCCTCATAGTGCTTGCGCTGCGTAATGTTTCGCGTAATAGAAGCAAATGCGACTATGTCGCCATACTCATCAATGATGCCGGAAAGCGTAATGCTCACATCGATAGGCGTACCTGATTTCGTGAACATGACGGTTTCGTAGTTGGAAATGCCGTTATTGTCTACTACCTGCATAAGCAGAGAGTTATAGTTTTGCTGCTGCTCTTGCGCATCGCGGAACAATGGCTTGCCGAGCAATTCTTCGGCATCGAACTCGAACATTTCCTCGAATGCTTTATTCACTTGAATAATATTGAAGTCCAAATCCATAATGTGAATGGCATCCTTCGTATGGTCGAAGAATGATTCCAGATATTGCTTAGTACTCATTAGCTCAAAATTGGTCTGCTTTAATTCCTCGGTGTAACGATACAGGTTGTCACCCATCGTATTGACCTGAGAAGCTAGTAAGCCCAGCTCGTCCTTGCTGTTATGCTCCAGCTTCGTGTTAAACTGGTTCATCGAAATCGCATTGACCTTGACCATAATTTTTGTCAATGGAGCGGTGAGCAGCTCGGCAATCAGATAGCTGCCAACAATCGTAATCAACAGCAGCATAATACCAATCATCGTATGATCCAGCAGCTGTTTCGTAGTACTTGATAGAAGAAGCTCTTTATCAACTACGATGCTAATCACATAAGGCTTGCTGGTTGCGATAGGAATAAAGGTGCGGGTTAGCTTATGTTCATCATATGTGAAATCAGATGCAAGATACTCACCTGTTTCAATAGCTTGTTGAACGAGTGGAAGATCTCTTTCCACGTCGCTGAATTTATAGGTGCCGAATCGCACATCGCGAACATCGAGATTGTAAATGGGCTGTCCCTGCTTTAGCTTAATAATTTTTTGCTTTCCAAAAAATTCGGGATCGAAAGCAGTAATTTCAAGCAGTGTATCATTTTCATTAATAAGCTCTTGTATAATATTTTCCTTACCGTCAACATATCCATCAGGAAAGGAATGATCAGTATTGATCATCGTGTTGATCATATAATTTGTTTTCCCCGAATAGTAATAGCCCCACTTATTGACCTTGGATGGGTCGGTTACTGCGAAATTAATAGGACCAGCGTAGAAATTTGTTGAGAACTGGCCTTGGTTAACTGACACAGGCTTAAGATGGTAGACTTCCTTCATCGCTACATCCCAGTAATCCCATGTCTTGGAATGCAAATTAATTTCATCAGGATTAGAGGAAAGAAGTGAAACAAGCTCACCATTTTTCATAACCCAGAGTGTAATATCTGTCACGCCCAGCTCATCCCTGACCTGCTCAAGCTCTTCAATCGTAACATCTTCAATATTAGGATCAAGAAGCTGCTCTGCTGCTTGCGCAGCGGCTTTCAAGCGATGGGCAAGCTCAGTTTCAATGCTGCGATTCGTATTCTCAATGAGCTCTATAGAAACAGCAAGCTGCTTGGCGATATTCGTTATTTGCTGCTCAATGTTTTCGTCTTGTACTCTGACCGCATTAATTTGGGAGAAGACGACATTGAGAATTAATACGACAGATACTATTAGAGAGATAGCGAGTGATAGTTTCATTCGAATAGACAAAAATTATCCCTCCAATTTCTTAGATGAATGAATCTATAAAATAACTTGGACAAAAATCGACAAAATCCTTCAATTCTAGTAAGTATAATTGAGAAAAACCAGTATTGACAACAAGAAAATTAAACTATAAAATAACCTATATAAACTTTATTAAAGTAAGTTGATATAAAAATTATATATACGGAGGTTTTTGGAATGGCAAAATGGGTAGTAGATGCAACACATAGTTCGATTGAATTTTCGGTAAAGCATCTTATGATCGCAAAGGTAAAAGGCTCTTTTCACAAATTTGATGCAGAAATCGAAGCGGATCTGAACGATCTAACTTCAGCTAAAGTTTCGCTAGATATCGATCTTGCAAGCGTTGATACTCGCAATGAGGACCGTGATAATCACTTGCGTTCTGCTGATTTCTTCGATGTTGAAAACTCGCCAAAGCTTAACTTTGTCGTTACTTCCGTTACGAAAACAGGCGAAGACGAATATGATGTTGTTGGAGATGTAACACTTCACGGCGTAACGAAGCAAGAAACGTTTAAGCTGACATTCGAAGGGACATCAACAGATCCTTGGGGCAACAATAAAGCAGGCTTCAGCGCAACTGGCGTTATTAAACGTAGTGATTACGGCCTAACATATAATGCTGCGCTTGAAACAGGCGGCGTATTAATTGGTGATGACATTAAAGTTAGTATCGAGCTTGAAGCACAACAGGCATAATACGATTTGTTGTAATGTACAATATAAAGATCAGGGCTTATGAGCCTTGGTCTTTTTTTATATGATGTTTGTCGGAAAATGTTAAGCAAGTATCTACAGAAAATGGATTGACAACAATGATTATCCAATGATATTGTTGTAACAGATTTTAACTTGAAGAGAGGAGGGTTACGTATGATTAACTTTAATATGGATTCATTTATCGCAGTATCTCATAATCATGACGTAATCCACGCCAGAAACGTTTAATACGTACATATGGCGCATGATTACGTATCGTAGTCATGCGCCTTTGATATCATAGGACTCGTATCTCGTTTTAGCTGGATACGATCAGCCTGTTGAAAAAGAGCATGCCTACGGAGGCATGCTCTTTTTGTGTGCTTATTTTGTTTGAACAAGGGGTTGTTTGACCACATGCTAACCGTATTAAAAAAATTAGGCTGGTTTTTTAAGCGCGAGTGGAAGCGATACACATTAGCGATTGGGCTGCTGTTTTTTGCTGGCTTAGTCGACCTGCTTCCACCGTGGCTGATTGGTGTTGTCATAGACGGCATTCAGCAGGGGCAATTCTCATCCAAGCAATTTCAATGGATGATTATCGGATGGATTGCGGTCACGTTAGTGGCCTATGTCATCAACTATGTGTGGCACTATTTGCTTTTTGGAGGAGCATTTGTGTTGGAGCGCATTTTGCGGACCAATTTGATGGCTCATTTTATGCGGATGAAGCCATCGTTCTATGAACGCAACCGTACAGGTGATTTGATGGCTAGAGCAACTAATGATCTTGGTGCGGTATCCAACACAGCGGGCTTTGGAATATTGACGCTGTTTGACTCTACGATTTTTATGATCTGTATCATTGCTGTGATGAGCACGATGATAAGCTGGAAGTTGACGCTGGCGGCATTGCTGCCATTGCCATTTATCGCACTGCTGCTATCGATTTTCGGCAAGCAGATTCATAAGCGCTTTATGGCGGCACAGGATGCATTTGGAGAGCTGAATGATGATGTGCTGGAGTCTATTTCAGGGGTGCGCGTCATTCGTGCCTTCGTTCAGGAGAAGGCTAGCGAGAAAAAGTTCCGTGCGAAAACCGAGGAAGTGCTGGCGAAAAATTTAGCGGTTGTTCGCATTGATGCGTTATTTGAGCCAGGTATTAAAGTCATTGTTGGAATTAGTTACTTGATCGGGATAGGCTACGGGGCATATCTGGTTTTTCATAGCGAGCTGACGCTAGGACAATTAATTACGTTTAATATGTTTCTGGGAATGCTGATCTGGCCGATGATTGCGATGGGCGAGCTTATTAACATTATGCAGCGCGGTAACGCTTCATTGGATCGTGTCAACGAAACACTTTCCAGTGAAGCTGATGTGCAGAATAAGGCTGACACTGCCAAGCAGCATCAGCCTTCGCAAATTGCTTTTGAAAGCTATTCCTTCCAATACCCAAGCTCACCTAATCCGAACTTAAGCAAGCTGAAATTCGCCATTCGGCAGGGGCAGACGCTTGGAATTGTCGGAAAAACAGGAAGCGGTAAAACAACGATTCTGAAGCAGCTGCTTCGTGAATATCCGTTAGGTGAAGGAATGCTAAGGCTAGGCGAGCATCGCATTGATGAGCTGAAGCTAGAGGATGCGCTCGGTTATGTAGGATACGTGCCGCAGCAGCCATTCTTATTTTCACGTTCGATTAGAGACAATATTTTGTTTGGCAAGTCCGAAGCAACAGAGGAACAGCTGCAGCAAGCGTTGGAGCGAGCTTCCTTTGCGAAGGATATTCAATTTTTGCCGGATGGTCTGGAAACGATGGTCGGAGAACGCGGGGTAGCATTGTCTGGAGGACAAAAGCAGCGCGTAAGCATTGCACGCGCGTTAATCGCTGATCCAGAGATTTTGCTGCTGGATGATGCGCTGTCCGCTGTTGATGCAAAAACAGAAATGGAAATTATATCTGGTATTAAAAACGAAAGACAGAACAAAACGACGATCATTACGACTCATCGTTTGTCGGCGGTGCAGCATGCGGATTGGATTGTTGTACTTGAGGATGGAGTCATCATCGAGGAAGGCACGCATGAACAGCTGCTGCAGCAGAACGGTTGGTATAAGGAGCAATATGATCGTCAGCAAATCGAGATGGAGCTTAGCTCTTAGAGCGCTCTGGGGGCAGCTCCAGCGATTGGGGCGAATAGAGAGGTGAACACGTTGAACAACGAGCAATTCGAGCCGCAGCAGACACCTGTAAAGGGCGGTACCGGTAAACGACTGCTGCAATACGGCTTATTGTATAAAAAAACGATTATTATAGCACTTATCTTTCTAATTATAGCGGTGTGCGCGGAGATTGTTGGTCCATTAATTGCAAAAAGAATGATCGATCAGCATATTTCAGGCATTAACCAAACGTGGTATTACGTAGAAGAGGGAACGGCTGAGGCAGTACCTTATCAAGGACAATGGCTTGTTCGTCAGGATAAGCTGGAGACGAATGCAGCTGTTTTGGGCAGTGCCGAGTTTGAGCAAAAAGGCTTGACGTTTACGATGGTTCAGGACAATGGACAACGCACCGATCTGACGAAAGAAGAGCTGTATCAATTTTACAAGCCGGAAATTAAGCCTATTATTCACTTGTCAGGCCTCTATCTGGCATTACTAGCAGTTTCAGCAATCTTCATTTATATCCAGCGCTTGCTTCTGCAAAATGCAGCGAACCGTATTGTTCAGAAGCTGCGCCACGATGTTTATGCGCATACGCAGCGCCTGCCTGTAAAGTACTATGATCATTATGCGGCAGGTCAGATTGTATCGCGTGTCACGAATGACACAGAGGCAATACGTGAGCTTTATGTTGGCGTTATTGCAAACTTCAGCATGGGGATTGTCTATATTGTGGCGATATTTGGTGCAATCTTTGTGATGGATACAACGCTAGGGTTCATTACCTTGCCATTAATTCCGATCCTGCTATTATGGATCTACGTTTACCGACGTTATGCGGCGAAATACAATCGCGTGCTTCGGGCAAAGCTGAGCGAGATTAACGGGACGGTCAATGAGTCGATTCAAGGAATGACAATTATTCAAGCTTTCCGCAAGGAAGAGGCGATGGAAAAAGAGTTTAGCGAGCTGAACTCCTACTATTTCAAGTTTCAAAACAAGATGCTGAGCTTAAACTCTTTAACGTCGCATAACTTATTAAATGTCATTCGCAATATTATATATGTCGTTGTTATCGTGCTCTTTTTTACGAATCAGTTTGCAGAGGCAATAACAGTTGGTTTATTGTTCGCGTACATTGATTACTTGAACCGTATGTTCAATCCGATTGTAGGGATTGTCAATCAGCTGTCCAATTTGGAAGTGGCGCGAGTATCAGCAGAGCGTGTATTTAAGCTGATGGATGAGCCGGGTATGGAAGTAGAGGAAGAGTCAATGCCTCGTTATCGTGGGGATGTGGCCTTCAACAAGGTTTCATTTGCCTATAAGGATAAGGAATATGTGTTGAAGGATATTAACTTTGCAGCGCAGCAGGGTGAAACGATTGCTCTTGTAGGTCATACTGGATCGGGCAAAAGCTCTATTTTGAATCTGCTGTTCCGTTTTTACGATATTGAAGAAGGCAGCATTACGATTGATGGTGTGGATATTCGAAATTATTCCAAGCAGCAAATTCGTGAGCATATGGGAATCGTGCTGCAGGATCCGTTTTTATTTACAGGCACGATTGCTTCTAATGTCAGCTTGAACAACCCGGACATTCCACGAGAGCGCATTGAACAGGCGCTTAAAGATGTAGGAGCTTATGACATGTTTATGCAGCTGCCTGATGGACTGGATACAATAGTTATTGAAAAGGGGAGCACCCTATCTGCAGGACAGAGACAGCTCATATCATTTGCGAGAGCACTTGCGTATGATCCAGCTATCCTGATACTGGATGAAGCGACTGCCAGCATCGACACCGAAACAGAAGCGATGATTCAGTCAGCTCTCGATGTACTTAAGCGAGGTCGGACAACGTTTGTGATTGCCCACCGCTTGTCTACGATTCGAGCCGCTGATCAAATTCTTGTGCTGGATCGTGGCGTAATCGTAGAACGCGGCAATCACGATCAGCTCATGGAGCAACAAGGGAAGTACTATTTGATGTATCAGCTGCAAGCAGGAACAGGCGCAGGGACTGTGCCAGTATAACTAAGAGCTGCTATTGGCTTCATTCGAGGCTAATAGCAGCTTTTTTGTCGTAAAGATGTGAACCTATTGTGAAATTTAGGTAAAAATCATTCTATAGTCAAACTGTTTGATGGTAGAATAGTTTCATCGTAAAACTAATAGGACAGGAGGTGAAGGGATGTCAAACAGCGTGATGGCTGAAATCGTGGACCGCTATGAGCGCGCGACTTACATGATCAACCGAAGGCTAAGCAGTAAAATTAGAGAAGGCTTGCCGAATGATATTACACCCGAGCAGATGTTTATTTTGCGATACTTAAAGCATAATACTTTCGTCAGTTCATCGGAGCTGGCTGATTTGCTTTGTGTAGAGAAGAGTACGATCTCGTCGATTATTAATCGCATGGTGAATAAAGGCTATGTGGAACGGATTCCTAGTCAAGAAGATCGCAGGGTCGTATATCTGCAGCTAACGGAGGACGGTAAACAGCAATATGAGGGCATGGAGCACATTATTTATAGCATTATTGAACCCTATATAAGCAAAATAGGCGAGAAAAAAGCATTTGAGTATATTGAGGTGTTGGAGCATATAACCGAAGTGTTAATGCTTGATTTAGAGGAGTAGGTTCAAACGTCCAACGTTGATTACGAAGATATGTTCTATAGCGTAGTCGACATCGAATATGGCGGTCTTCAGATGCGCTGTGGTGCTCACGTACCAACCCCGTACGCTGCGCGCCTCGCTTTCAGGAATCCAGCCATCTTCTCGGTACTGAACGCCGAACGCTTGAACCCTTATTAGAAGTGTAGGTTCAAACGTCCAACGTTGATTACGAAGATAGGTTCTATAGCATAATCGGCATCGAATATGACCGTCTTCAGATGCGCTGTGGTGCTCACGTACCAACCCCGTACGCTGCGCGCCTCGCTTTCAGGAATCCAGCCATCTTCTTGGTACTGAACGCCGAACGTTTGAACCCTTATTAGAATAGGAGGCATTTGCTTGAAGGGAATTTTGAAATTCAGATGGCTTGTTATCGCAATATGGATTGTGGCTGCTGTCGGCTTGTTTATTGCAGCGCCTAATCTAGCAACGCTTGTCAGAGAAAAAGGTCAAATTACTGTGCCCGATCACGTATCGTCATCGCTGGCGGCCCAGCTGCTTGCAGAAAAGGATGGTGAATCGGACGGTGGCGGAAATTCGACTGCGCTTGTTTTTTATAAGGAGGGTGGATTAACGAGCCCCGAGCTGGCAGAGATTCAGTCGGCATTAGAGGTGCTTGAGCAAAACAAAGAGCAGCTAGGCATTATATCCGTAACTTCCTATTTCGACAATGAAGAAATGAAAGAGCAAACAGTCTCCGCGGATGAATCTACGATGATTGCACTTGTAAATGTGCAGATGAACGGAAGAGAAGCGGTTGACGTTCAGCACGACCTGTATGAAGCAATCGATTTTCTTGAGATTGAGCATTATTATACTGGCAACTGGCTAATCAATGAGGATGTGCTGCTAAGCTCCGAAGAAGGGCTTAAGCGTACAGAGCTGATTACCGTCGTATTTATATTGATTGTTCTGTTTTTAGTGTTTCGTTCTGCGGTCGCTCCGATTGTGCCACTTATTACGGTGGGGCT
Source organism: Paenibacillus septentrionalis (assembly GCF_042659865.1). Lineage (NCBI taxonomy): Bacteria > Bacillati > Bacillota > Bacilli > Caryophanales > Paenibacillaceae > Paenibacillus > Paenibacillus septentrionalis. The sequence goes on along the minus strand of NZ_JBHSTE010000005.1, from coordinate 61,316 downwards.
TTCCTATATCGTATCCCAATCGATCGTCGCATTTCTTGCGGATCAATTTGACTTTCCGCTATCAACGTTTACCCAAATCTTTATGATGGCCATTCTGTTTGGTATCGGTACAGATTACTGCATTCTATTAATCAGTCGTTATAAGGAAGAAATGAGCAAGCATGGCGATAAGCATGAAGCCATTCTGACAACGTACCGAACTGCTGGCAAAACAGTGCTTGTATCAGGTATCGCAGTGCTAGTCGGATTCAGTGCGATAGGCTTCTCGACATTCATTTTATATCGCTCTGCTGTAGCGGTAGCGGTCGGGATTGCCGTAATGATTGTTGCATTGTACACAGTTGTTCCATTTTTCCTATATACGCTTGGCAACAAGCTATTTTGGCCTGCCAAAGGCAAGATTGACCATGGCAAGAGCAAGCTATGGGATAAGGTCGGTTCATTCTCCTTAAATCGCCCGATGGCAGCATTACTTATTGTAGCGATTATCGTCGTACCGTTATGGCTTACGAAGGATGATCTTATTTCCTATAACTCCTTGGACGAAATTGGCGATAAATACGATTCCGTGAAAGGCTTTAACTTGATCGCAGATAACTTCGGACCTGGTGAAGCGATGCCGACTACGATTGTTGTGAAAAGCGCTCAGCCTTTCGATACTCCAGAGGGAATGGCCTTTATCGAGAAAACATCACGCGCTCTGTTGGAGCAGGATGGTGTAGCAGGAGTGCGAAGCGCTACACGTCCACTTGGCGAGGCTATGGAGGATTTCTTGGTAACAGATCAGGTTGGATTGCTTGAGGAAGGCTTAACTCAGGGTCAAGAAGGCTTGATGGAGATTCGCGATGGCTTGGCGGAAGCTGAACAGGCGCTATCAGAAAATACCCCGCAGCTTGATGCTGCTGTAGATGGTGCAGAGCAGCTTGTGTCAGGCAGCAAGCAGCTTCAAGCAGGTGTCGATCAGCTGTATACAGGGCTAACGGAGTTGAGCTCTGGTATGAAGCAGGGCGCACTTTCATCGAAGCAGCTTGAAGAAGGCTTGAAGGAGCTTGAAACCAACGCAGCTGCACTTGCCTCAGCAAGCGATGAGCTGCTGGGAGGCTATAAGGAGCTTCAAACTGGAGTAGAGCAGCTATCCAGTGGCTATGGTGCGATAGCGGAGCAGCAGGCTGCACTTGCATCGGGCTTGTCAGATGTGAATCAAGGCATGGCAGCGCTGCAGGCCCAGCATCCAGAGCTTGCCAACGATCCAACGTATGTAGCACTAGCTGCATCTATTGAACAGCTGGCGCAAGGAGCGGGTCAATTAAGTACAGCGATCTCCGAGCTGAATCAGGGGCTGGCTGGTATTGTAAGCGGCTTTGCGCAGGCGAATACTGGGCTGGCTGAAGCGACAGCAGGTCAGCAAGCTTTCGCAACTGGCATGAAACAGGTTGCAGGTGGCATGACTGCTTTGCGTCAAGGGCTTGAACAGCTTGCTTCCGGAAGCGAGCAGGGGAGCTCCCAGGTGCCGCAATTGTCTGCTGGACTTGGCGGAATTGCAGATGGTGGGGCTGAGCTTCAAGCTGGCTTCTCCAGCATTCAGGAGCAGCTTGAGCAGCTGACTGAAGGTCTAGCCTTAAGCGTCGATGGCTTGGAACAGGTGACCGATGGTATTGGCTCTGCTGAAGGATACTTAAAGGGCTTGGTAAGCTCGCCTGATAAGCAATTAGCAGGCTGGTACATGCCGGAGGAAGCAATCGGAAGCGAAGAGTTTGCACCAGTGCTGGATCAATATATGTCTGAAGATCGCAAGCTGATTACATTTGATGTCATTATGGAGCATAATCCATATGCGCTGGAATCGATCGAGATTATAGATAGCTTGTCGGTCGTTGTGAACGGTCAGTTGACGGATACGGCACTTGAAGGTGCTGATGTTCAAATTGGCGGCGTAACGAGCATGAATAACGACTTGATGCATATGAGCAGCGACGATTACAGCAAAACGGTAACGCTCATGCTGATCGGAATATTCCTGATTCTGCTGCTGCTGTTCCGTTCGATCGTTATTCCAATTTACGTAGTAGCATCACTGCTGATTACGTATAGCACATCACTGGCCATTACTGAGCTAGTTTTTGTAGATATTGCTGGTCTAACTGGCATAAGCTGGGCCGTTCCGTTCTTCGGCTTCGTCATGCTGATTGCGCTTGGCGTCGATTACAGCATTTTCTTAATGGATCGCTTTAAGGAGAATGCGGATATGCCGCCTACAACTGCGATTCACGAGGCAATGAAGAGCATGGGCTCGGTCATTATGTCAGCAGCTATCATTTTAGGCGGTACCTTTGCGGCAATGCTCCCATCGGGCGTTATGAGCTTGCTTCAAATCGCAACGCTTGTCCTCTGTGGACTTTTCCTTTATGCCTTAATTATGCTACCATTGTTTATACCTGTAGCAGTCAAACTGTTCGGGAAGTATAACTGGTGGCCATTTGTAAGTAGAAAGTAGAGAGGGTATCGAGCATGAAGGATATAATGGTTGTATTTACCGGAGGAACAATAGGGAGTACGAGTCAAGGGAGCGCAATTGATGTTGAAGCTTCCGGCTCCTATATGATTATCGATCAATTTAAGGAGCAGTATGACCTCGAAGCAACATTTGATACGATACAGCCAATGAATATATTAAGTGAAAATTTAACGGCTCAGCAATGGCTTGTCCTTGCTGAGCAAATAAGAGCAATTCCGCAGGAAAAGTATGCGGGAATCATTGTTACCCATGGCTCAGACACACTTGCCTATTCTGCAGCCATGATGGGCTATCTGCTGGCGGATACGACCATTCCAATCGTACTTATTGCGAGCAACTATCCATTAGCAGATGAACGGGCCAATGGATTGCGCAACTTTAGTGAGGCAGTACAGTGGATTACTTTAGAAGCGCCCCCTGGTGTTTTCGCGACTTATGAGAATGACCGGGGCGAATGTCAGCTATATTTGGCAACTCGTCTAATGCAATGTGAACCTTTTACTGATCAGTTTCGCAGTCCATATGAACTGACACTAGGGACTTTGAAGCAGGGCAGCTTGAACTGGACAGAGGATGAACGCAACCCTGCGTTACATCAGCTGGGGCCGGCAAATAGTGTATGGACAGAACGCCTGAAACAAGTTCGTGAGCTGGCTGATTCCATCGTTTACATTAAGCCATTTCCCGGGTTGAACTATGATCTGTACCAGTGGAACACCAGCAAGCCAAAAGCGATTGTACATGACTTGTATCATTCAGGAACGGCATGCTCACTGGAGGAAGGCCCTTATTCGTTGCCGGCATTTATTCGCAGATGTCGCGCAGAAGGGATTGATGTTTATTTAACGCCTGCGAAGCGCTCGGAGGATATGCAGTACGCAACGACGACGAAGCTTTTTGAAGCGGGCGCAGTATTGCTTGGCGGGATGGCGCCAGAGGCTGCCATGACAAAGCTGATGCTTGCTTATGCACTACTGGATTCACACGACTATGAGCAGATTATTACCTTTATGACGCAGGAAGAGCTATATTACGAGCTGCATCTTCCGAGTAGACCTTAGAAGTAATGAACACGTCGCATCATTAAGCTGACAAATGATAACAAAACAGCCCATTGATCCGCTAATCAGGCGATCAATGGGCTGTTTATATGATAGAGGTGGACCAGCGAGCCGCTTATTGCTGCTCGCCCGTTTCCCCCTCCTTCAAAGGCAAGCTGTTTACATAGCTGTCAGACAACTGAAGCAGCTCTAGTGCGCGTTGAAACTCTTCTTCCGTAGCATTTCCACTTTCCGTGCTTGCATCTGTTAGAGAATAGTGTCTACCATCGTCATATCCGCTGCCTGAAAGGAATAGTTCCTCACTTGTCAGGAAGGAGCCGGTTGGCAAGTAGTAGCGCTGTGGCAGAAGGTTCTCATGATGATTGAAAATATCCTGGCCAAAATGCAGTTGGTCCTCCATGCTTATGCCTAGCAGATTCGCAATCGTCGGCATAATATCGACCTGACCACCAATTTGATCGAACACCTGAGGCTCTGTCACGCCTTCATTAATGAAGACAAGCGGGATGTTAATCATATCCATATACGTATAGTCACGTCCGTAAAATTCCTTCATCAGCTCGAGCTCGTGAGAATCCAACGAATAGATTGGCAATCCGAGATGGTCACCATATAGAACAATTAAGCTGTTATCCCATAAGCCTTGTGCTTTTAATTGATCGATAAATTTGCCGAGCGCATGGTCAGCATAATTTTGCGCGATCAAATAGTTGCCAACAAGCGTATTTTGATAGCTCTCAGGGAGTGTGATAAGCTGCTTTTCAGCAGGCATTGTATACGGATGATGAGCAGTCATCGAGATTACATGTGCATAGAATGGATGCTCCGCTGCGTCCATTTCAATCAGCTTATCCAGCGTTTTGTCATACAGCACATCGTCGGAAGGACCAAAAAATACTGTGTCCTCTTCACCATAGTACTTTGCATCGTAATAATGGTTGAAGCCAAGTGACTCATACAGCTCACCGCGATTCCAGAATTCCACAACATTTGTATGGAAGGTAGCGGAATCATAGTTATGCTTAGCAAGCAGCTTAGGGAGGCTTGGCAGCTCTCGATCCGCATACATTTGCGTAGCAGCACCGCGTGATGGAATATACAGCGATGAATTGACTACATACTCAGCATCTGACGTATTGCCTTGACCGACTTGTTGGTAAAATTTATTAAAGTAGTAGTGCTCGTTCACAAGCTTATTAAAGTTCGGCGTAATTTCCTGGCCATCTACAGAGAGGTTAACCAAGAAGTTTTGGAAGGATTCCAGCTGAATCATTATAATATTTTTTCCTTCAGCCGATCCGTATAATAAAGGCTCTTCGATTGGTTGAAGTTTTTTGATTTCATTAATTTTTTGCTGGGTAATCGCTTCTGGTTCAATGTACTCCGTTTCCTTGCTGGAAAAAATCATGTAAGCTTCATAATTAAGAATGCCCATCTGCTCTGCCTTGACAATTTCATTCATGCTTGCACGATTTGGCAAAATATTAAACAGACAAATAATTAACGAAACGGTTAATACTGCAAGTGCGGCTCTACGACTGCTCGGGCGATTGAGCTTCATTTTCCATTCAGAATCACCTTTTTTTCTATAGAGCAGAACAGCTAAAATGACAATATCGATGAAGATCAATAAGAAGTAGGGGTCCATTAATGAAAATACACTGTTTTTCACAGCTGTAACCTGGTTAACTTGTGCTAGCGCAAAGTATGTTACAATGACACCGTAGTACTTGTAATACATGATGACGGCAAATAAAATAGTAGTCATGAGCAAATTTGCCAGCAAGTAATAAAGCATCTTGCGCTTTTTAGCAAATGCTTCGATTAGACTGAAAATAATTAGCGCGAACGGTAATTCTTTTAGTAACAGTGTCCAGGACATGCCGTTTTCAAATATAACCATCCAAGCCAAAGCGCTTTTTAGCAGCAAAATTAGCGAGAAAAAAATAATTGGCTGCACACTAAGCAGCCGTTTATAGCTCTCGTTTAACACCATACATCCTACCCTTCGTTTATCTAATATAGTTATGAAAGCTACATCAATGTTATAATGAGTACTTATATATTATGATGATACGCGGCGCCATTGTCAAAATCGAATAAATGTAATTTGCGTACAATTTCAACCCTAATGTCATTCATTTCCAATTATCGCTGCACAATTCTTTCTTGTGCTCAGTTTTACGGTCTATTACTAAGGAGGCAATCTAAAATGAAGGTCGGCAAGCTGTTATTATTTGTTATGTTTCTTGCATTGCTAGTTGCAGTAGTGCTATATTTTGTGGACTACAAAAAAGAGCAACTGGCATCAGACATAAATGTGTCTCAACCAGACGCTACTAATGAAAACGAAACAAATCCGGATAATGTTTCACAAAATCATGAAAATTCAACAAATGATCAAGAAGAAGCGGGGCAGGATCCAACTTCTACCCCAACACCAGAGCCTGATCCTGAACCAACGGTAGAGCCTGATACAGACGCTAAAAGTGTAAGTGTTATCGTTAACCCGAATTACAAGCTGCCGGACAATTATGAACCAGATGATCTTGTATATCCAGAGGTTCGTTTTATATTTAATGAAAAAATAGAAAAGCGAATGCTGCGCGAGGAAGCTGCAAAGGCACTGGAAAGCATGTTCGAGGCAGCAGAGGTTGATGGGATCTACTTGGCTGGGGTTTCCGGCTATCGTTCACATAGTACGCAGACCGCACTATTCAATCGTTATGTCGAACGCGATGGTTATGACGTAGCTAAAACATATAGCGCAGAGCCAGGGACCAGCGAACACGAGACGGGCTTGGCAATTGATGTAACGAGCAGTGACGGTAAATGTGCCGCACAGGATTGTTTTGGCGGTACAGTAGAAGCGATCTGGCTTGAAAATAATGCACAAGCGTACGGCTTCATTATTCGTTACCCGAAAGGAAAGGAAGACATAACCGGTTATAAGTATGAGCCGTGGCATATTCGCTATGTTGGTGTAGAGCTGGCTCAGCAGCTGCATGAACAAGGCTTAACATTAGAAGAATATTATGACGTCGAACCCGTCAAGCGTTAACGCAGAAGACAGGTGGAGGAGAACAGAGAATGGTGATATGGCAACATTTTTATGCAATTGTCATGATTCTTAATATAATTCTTGCAATGGCCATTATCTTTCTTGAAAGACGAAATGTAAGCTCGACTTGGGCTTGGGTAATGGTTTTATTTTTTATACCTGTAGTTGGCTTTGTGCTGTATTTAATTCTTGGACAAAAATTCAAAAAGCGCAAGTTAACGAAACTATTGGGCTTTAACCCCAGTATGATCAACGATCTAATTATGGAACAGCATCGGAAATTAACTAGTGGAAATATTGATTTAGCTGGCCCTGAGGTAGAAGAGTATGCTGATCTGATCGGGATGAATTTGAAGACGGGTTTCTCGTTGTTTACCTCACGCAATAAAGTAGATATTTATACGGACGGCAACGATAAATTCGATGCATTAATTGAAGACATTAAACAAGCGAAGCATCACATCCATCTTGTTTACTACATTGTGAGAGATGATGAGACGGGACGCAAACTATTACATGCGCTCACCTTAAAGGCGAAGGAAGGCATTAAGGTGAGATTTCTGTACGATCATATCGGAAGCCCGAATCTGCCCAAAAAATTTTTTAAGGAATTCCGAGAGGCAGGAGGCTTGGAGGCTGCATATTTTCCATCGCGTATTCCATACTTGAATATTAAAATAAACTTCCGCAATCATCGAAAGCTGGTTGTAATCGATGGACAGGTTGGTTATATTGGCGGGTTCAATATTGGGGATGAATATCGTGGCTTGAACAAGCATTTTGGCAAATGGAGAGACACGCATCTACGCATTAAGGGGGAAGCTGTACTTCAGATGCAGGCGCAATTTATGATCGATTGGAATATTGCGTCGAACGCAAAAATTGCCTACCATGCCTCGTATTTCCCTGATCCTCCTCATGATTGTGCAAGCCGTATTGGTATCCAGGTTGTTGCAAGCGGTCCGGATTCGGAGTATCAGGAAATAAAAAATTCCTACATTAAAATGATTTATTCAACCAAGCGTACGGTGTTGCTCCAGACACCTTACTTTGTACCTGACAGCAGCTTGCTGAATGCATTGCGGACAGCCGCGTTATCTGGTAAAGATGTGCATCTGATGCTGCCGAGCAAGCCGGATCATTTTTTTGTGTTTTGGGCTACGCAATCGTATTTGGAGGATCTGCTTTCATGCGGTGTTAAGGTGCATTTGTACGAAGCCGGTTTCCTGCATGCAAAAACGCTTGTTATCGACGGCAAGGTTGCTTCTGTCGGTACGGCAAATTTGGATATTCGCAGCTTTAAGCTCAATTTCGAGATGAATGCGTTTATTTATAATAGAGAGGTTGCAGAAAAGCTTGAGCAGATCTTTTACGAGGATGTTGAACATTCGCATCTGCTGACGCTTGAGGAATATCAGGGACGTCCTTGGTTTAATCGATTCAAGGAGTCAATCTCACGTCTACTCAGTCCAATTTTATAGGAGTACATTGACGAAAAACTGATCCTTTGCAAGAAAAGTGGCGCAAGGGACGGTTTTTTGTGCTATTTCCTAGGAAATGATGTCGAATAGCTAGTGAATAAATGGGATTAGATTGACTGTGCTTCACATTAGACTTATACTAAATCTAACATTTTGAAAGGCGGCATGGCTATGGCTCAAAAAATAAACTTAACCGTACAGCGAAGAGCAATTCTTGAAGTTGTTCAGCAGTCGCATGATCATCCGACGGCGGCTGATATTATAGAGCGTTTGCGCGAGAAGGGCTTTAATTTCGCATATGGCACAGTATATAATTCATTGCGTTATTTAACAGAGGTTCATATGATTCAAGAGCTGAAGCTGGGTGAATCGGTAAGTCGGTACGATGCCCGTACTGAAGAGCATCAGCATATTGTTTGTACATCCTGCGGCAAGGTAGAGGAGGTACTCGTTGATATCCCTCAAGCTTGGCTGGATCAAGTCTCTGAGCAAACCAAATACAGCATTCAGCATCCCCATATTGTAATGGAAGGGTTGTGTGAGCAATGTACGAACAAGCAATAGACTCCTTTGGGCATACTGAAGCACAGAAATTGTGCAGCTTAACGAAGCGTGTTATGATCATAAGTCCACTTCCTGAACGAGTTAACGGTTTGTTTGTATCGCTTACGACAGCATGTTACGACGTTTTTTCACTGCATGAGTTTAATGAGGGGCTGCTTAGCTCGCTTAAGCCGGAGCTAATCGTTTATGACGCCCTGCCGTTGACAAGCTCGCCTGATTATATTGAAATGCTTAATCAAGATCAAACCTTGTTGCGGATTGCCACGAATTATCCTATTCCGCTCGTTGTATTGCTTGATGAATCCAGCTATTCTCGTAAGGCTGAGCTTATGCTGGACAGAGCTGAAGTGATCGCTTGGCCATCCTCAGCTGAGCTGGTAATGGAACGAATGGATGCCATGCTTGAAAATCAGACCGGTTTTGCGAAGTCTGATGACTTTATCATGTATAAAGACTTGAAGATTGATGTTAAACGGATGATTGTGATGAAGGACAATCAACGCATTGAATTAACGAAGACGGAATATGACCTGTTGCTGCACTTTTTAACGTCAGACGGGTCCGTTCAAACGAGAGAGCTTTTATTAGATATAATATGGGGGCTTCAATTCTATGCTGGCAGTAATGTGGTCGATGTGCACATCAAAAGCCTGCGTAAAAAAATAGAGGATAGCGCAGTTGATCCAAAATACATTGCAACAGTGCGTGGGGTAGGGTATCGACTCGCTGATATTTAAGTATACAAAAAGAGCATTCCACTGTTAGGGGGATCGGGACCTCCTAATAACGGACTGCTCTTTTTTCGTGCGAAGAAGTAGATTTTATTGGTTAGACGGATGCAGATCATTGCCGATTGCTGTATATTGCGAAGAAATCGTCCAAATTTTAAAAATGGCACGGACGAGTGGCAGCAGCTGATACAGCAAAAAGCTAATGAAGGTAACCCAGAGAATGGATAAGGTATGTATCGAAAGACTGATCAGACTATAAATTAATGCTAATACAATACCGATTGCGAGTACTTGAAGGATATGCTTAGCGCCTTTCATCAACGCGTTTAACGGTGACAGCTGCGCGCCTATCCCAAGTGACATGATGTAGAAAAGCGCACTAATCGTAATCGCCCATAGCAAGGCTGCAAGCCATAACCATCCGGATTGCTCAAGTACTGCTGTTATCGCAGCCTGATGATTATGAGCTGTAAACAATGGACGCAGCAGGTAAGCCAGTGGTGCAATAATAGCGAGGTTTTTCAGCCAGTACATTAGCGTCATCGGCTTCCAGCAGCTTGCAATCCCTTTGCGAAATTGTGTGTGTTGCTCGCCTTGACTCATCGCATACAGACTGTAGTTCAAGCCGCTCTGCAAAATCGGTGTAAGCAGCATGCGCAGCAGCAGCAGTCCTAATGCACTCCATAAATAAGGTGTGATCATATCCGTTTTCAATAAATTGAACTGATTCTCAATCCAAAACAACTGGATGGCTTCTGACTGATTTGTAATTTTCGGATAGCGAAGCAGCAACGGTGAAACGATATGATCGACTATACGGTACAGGAAAAATCCCCACAGCATCTGATAAAAAAAGTATAGCAGTATAATTTTGAAATGACGTTTCGTTACACTCCAGCCTTGTCGTATCCTTTGCGACATCGTAAGATTCCTCCTCTACCAGCTCAACAAGCGAAGCAGCAGGTCAAGCAAAGAGCTCGCCGTAATGGTAACGGCTTTACGCTCTTGCTCCGGCAGCTCTGCGCGCATAAAGTTGTTGTTAAGCTTCGTATCGAGCTTATTGCTTTGATCGGGATCAAGCTTGATCCAAAGCAAAGGTACTTCTGAGCGTTCAACAAAATGCAAGTTCGCCTCGTCGCCCGTTTCCCATAATTTGCGTACAATCGAGCCGTTTTCATATACAAGCTCAATCGGGATCGTACGTTTTACTACGCTGTTTTGCTGCAGTAGTATCGTGTATTCATAAATGGTTTTCTCCATTTCAGTCAGCTGCCGCTTGTCTATTTTTGAAATGACGAGATCATTTGTAGCATCGGAATAAACATGTTGGTCAAAGTATGCTTGCCATGACTGCTTCGTAACCTTTTCTAATACACCTTGAAATTGTGCGGTCGTAGGATGCTTGAATTGGTAGGTTTGGAAATACGTGCGCAGCACTTTTGTCATTTGGTCACTGCCGATAATCTGCTCGATATCAAGCAGCAGCAGCTTGCCTCGTATATACACATTTTCAGCATAATGAGTATGATCGTTGTACTCCCAGGCGTTTAGCTTTAATGGGGCTGGATTAGTCATGTAGCTAGCTTCAATTCGATGGTCCGTCTTCACGCCGTAGGCATGCTCCATTACCTTCTCTTCAGCATAAGAGGTGAAGGCTTCATCAAGCCATGCTTCCTCAAATTCATTATTCGCGACGATGCCATACCAATACTGATGCCCGATTTCATGGACAACCGTTCGCTCCAATTCATAGCCTGGATTTTCCTGATCAGCAGCTAATGCTGTAATAAGTGTCGGATATTCCATTCCGCCAGCGCCAGAAGCGCCTTTAGGAGGTACTACAATCGAAAGCGTACTGTAAGGATAGGTTCCATAAAATTTACCGTAATAATTGAGTGCTGATCTGGCTGCATGCAGGTAGCGTTCGGATAGCGCTTCATGTTCCTTATCAACGTACAGTTTAATTTTCACACCAGGAATGCCCTCTGAAGAGAAAGAAGCTTCATGTGTCACGAAATTAGGAGATGCTGCAAAGGCAAAGTCGTGAACATCCTCTGCATAGAAGGAAAGCATCTTGCGTCCCTTGCCGAGGCTTGCCACTTTTGTAAGCATGCCAGTGCCGGCGACAACGTAATGCTCAGGCACATGTATTTTCACGCTGTACACGCCGAAGTTGCTGTAAAACTCAGAGTTGCCATGATACTGATGAACTCTCCAGCCTTCTTCTTTATTGTGACTGCTGGCTGTTTCATATGCGGCTACTTTCGGGAACCATTGTCCACCCATAATAAAGTCACCTGAATAACCCATGCGTGCAAAAACCTCTGGAAGCTTGACTTCAAATTTTAAGCGCAGTGTTACCTCTTGTCCTGGCGCAACGGGCTCGATCAAGCGAAAGGTAGCGACGGTATAATCGTGCTCGTTCTGATCATCAGGGGATACGAATTTTACTCTTGGAAGCAAGTTGTCACCCTGGAGTGTTTCAAGGCTTGTCAATTCGATATAGCCTTCGCTGTTCGTTGTTGCCGAGTCGCCTCTAAGCTGTCCGCCAGATTCCTTCATGAAGGTGGTTTGTGGTGACTTGAATGCATTGGCGTATAGATTCAAGTACATTTCTTGGACCTGCTTCTTGCCTGGGTTACGCCATGTAATGACTTCTTCGCCTTCAAGCACGCGAAGCTCCTCATTCAGATTGACTTGTATGTGATAGTCGACAATTCGATCGCTTAAGGCAGGCTGTGGGGTAATTTTGACGACATCACTGCTTAGCGGCACTGAGCTGGTTTCGTTCGTTTCATTGGTCATGGTGATTGCAGGCATTGCTTCAAATACTGCAGGCGAGCCTGCATACGTATAACTTGATTGCCAAGCATGCTGAAATTGATAAGGTGAGACAGCAAACAAGAATACGATAATTGGTAAGCCTAACAGTATAAGTTTGTATGGCTTTTCAGACATCGTAAGATTCCCTCCCGTTGACAAGCATCTACAGCATGTATATGTTGGCTTTTCCAATAATATTAGCTAAAATAGAATTATTGTATGGGAAGGTGTGAGAAAAGTGACTGAAGATAAAAATCAATCCGCACAACCAGAGAAAAAAGAGAAGAAAAATCTTGCTCTGAACGTAGTGGGCAATAAAAAACATAAAGGCTTTGGAGCAGGCTCAATCGATCTAAGCGATGTAGCTTGCGTTATGATTGATCAAGGTGTCGCTTATATTGATGTAGGTGCGATGCATGCCAAAAGTAAAATTGAACGCGGCATCAAATTTACACCTAACAAAGAGGATACACCGAATGGACGCCCTTGCTGGGTCGTATGGGTAGCCGTTGAGCGCACAGAGGAAGGAACGTTTTATGCAGGAGCAGCTTCCTGCGAGATGCTAATTGACAGCGAGGCAAGACGTGGCTGGAAAATTCTTGCCGATCATGTCAATCGCTTGGATGCCGCAATCAAGCGCCGCTTTATGCTAGACAATATTGGCCCGGAGGAAAAGGCAGCGCTGCGCAAGCTATTGATGGAGCATAATCTAGAGTGGTGGGAACGTTCACCGGAAGAGCTTAAACATTTGCTGGCTGACTAAGTTCAAACGTTGTTTAAGCTTTCCTTCATCCCATTCTGCTAAAAACTATTTGAAAAAATTAGAACCCAAGGTTGTGGATTGATCGCATCCTTGGGTTCTAATTTTTCTATGTTGATTAAAGTTATGTGTTTAACGAATATAACAACCCTCTATCTATTTTTGGATTTTATAGATTGAGCGTTATTGAATCTATTAAATGTTTCATATTGCTTAAGACCATTCATTAACATTTGCTTCAACTGGATTCATCTGATGGCGACTTTGTAATCGTAACAATATTTTTCTCTTGCCCAAAACGCAATGCTCTTAATACACTTAGCGCATGTTCTTGTGAAACATCATCTAATGTCATGAACACAGATTTCAAGATATCAAGCTTTGATTTCAAGATATCAAGCTGGCACTCTTGTTCATTGTCCTGTGTCATATACTCATCCTCCTTCTGTTAACTTGTGTTATATACACAAATTAACATTTTAATAATGAGCTGTCAACACTAGGCGGTCACTTCCATTGTGTTGACTTTGCTTTTTTTGTGTTGTATATTATGTTCATCTTCATTTAAAGGAGAGGGAGATCTTGCATCAGAGAATTAAAATGATTCGTGAGCAATTAGGGTTGTCCCAAAGGGAGTTTGGAGAAAAGCTAGGCGTCAGTAGAGATGTAATTAGCAATTTAGAATATAACCGAGTCCAACCAAAAGAGTTATTGCTTAAACATATATGTGAGCTATATTCTGTCAATGAACATTGGCTGCAGACAGGAGAAGGAGAAATGTTCGTGAAAAAGCTTTATTCGAATGAACGATTAGAGCAAGCCATTTCTTTGTTTAAAGTGCTGGAGCCGGAGTTTCAGGATTACGCTTTGGAACAAATAAAAAATTTGTCTGAGCTGCAGAATAAAGGGAGAAATTCAAAAGGCGACCAATAGGTTGCTTTTTTAGTTTTTCGAAACAAGCGATAATAGACAGTGAGCGTCTAAACATATTTAGACGTTTTTTATTTTTTTTTATGAAAATGCGCAGGGGTATCGCGTATGAGATTCGTCTATTACATGTGGAGAGGAGGGAGAGCGAGATTAATGAGCAGGAGTGGATAAGCAAAATCTTTAACGGTGGTGCTGCAGCCTATAAGGATTTCGTAAATGCATATTATGAACATGTTTATCGAACAGCTTATGCTGTGCTTCATCATCATCAGGACGCTGAGGATGTCGCGCAGGAAGTATTTGTTCAAATTTATCGCGCTCTCCCTGAGTATCGAAATCAAGGGCTGAAAACATGGATTACACGGATCACCGTGAATCGCGCAATTGATGCAAGGCGAAAGCTGGGCAGGCAGCGAGTTACTGTTGCACCAGATCACGATGATATTCAGTTACAGGCGGATGACCAATGGAGCGAGCAGCTCTCAACGGAACATCAGGTGCTAAAACAGGAACGTAAAGCTATGATCCGTGAGGAATTGAAGCAATTGCCTGAGCATTATCGTGAAGTCATTCAATCTTTTTATATAGAAGAAAAGAGTTATGAGGAAATTGCGACTCAGCAAGGATTGGAAAAGAAGTCTGTAGAATCCCGCTTGTATCGAGCAAGGTTATGGCTTAAGCGTCATTGGCGGAAGGAGGATTTTGAATGAATGAAGCAAAACTGCACATTACAGATGAAGAAATGAAAGCGTATATTAACAATCAATTATCCAGTCATCATCGACAGCATGTAGAGCTGGAAATACAGCTATGTGAAGCTTGTTTGGAACGATTTATCTATTGGAACAGTGTGGTAGAGCTCTCATCTATTCCTCAATCCGACCAGGCCGCTGAACAGATTATTCATTCCATTGAGACAGGTAAACAGCGTAAAAAGCAAATCTGGATTCAGCATCCATTCGCACAGGTTGTTGTGGCAGCCTCCATTACTTTGCTGCTCGTAGGTACTGGCGCTATAAGTGTTGTTTCGTCCTCATTGTCTTCATTGGAAGAAACAAAAATTCAAGATCGCGTAGAGGAACAGCAAGAAGTTGAAGGCATTCCGCTCGACGAGGAAGAACCATACCCTCATTCCAATTCAGACCGTTGGATGGATAAAGCGGCAAGCTGGCTTGATACGCTTCACTCTATCCGATTTGATCGATAGTACGAATTAATTCAAGATAAGGAGAGTGGATAATGAGAACGGATGCGAAGAGCACGTTGGCAGCATTTTTGCTGTCTTTTATTCCGGGTGTTGGACACCTGTATATCGGCAGAGTCGTTCGCTTTATTGTATATGCAGGAGGATTTTTTGTTCCACTCGGTTTTCTATTGTTTATTGGCGCCACTGGCGGACATATACATGGCGATACCATTTTCTTGATGTTTTTCATTGCAGCAGTGTTTGGCTTAATCAATTGGTTTGATATGCTGATTACGATTGTTAGAGGCAAGCATATTACTTATGGCTCTTATGCAATGTCGCCAAACGATGTAATGGTGGAAAATGATCCGCTAACACAGCTTGAGCAGCAGGAAAAAACGAAGGTTATGATGATGTCTATGATTCCAGGATTAGGACATATGTATATGGGGTTTCTGCAGCGAGGCATTACGTTGCTAATTTCTTTTGCAGCTAGCTTTGGTATTGTGTTGTTTGTTGCAATTGTGCTAAGAACGAATTCAATTTTAGTATTATGGCTTGCATTGCCGATCATATGGATTTACAGCATGTTTGATGCGATGAGTGTGCTTGGACGCAAGCAAAAAGGAGAAGAAGTAGCCGATCAATCCTTATTTGTTCATGTAGAGCAGCATCTGGCAAGTGGTAGGAAAAGTCGTGGTGCAGCGATGGTGCTCTCGATCTTTCCGGGAGCGGGACATATGTATATAGGCTTGCAGCAGCGAGGCTTGCAGCTAATGGGATTGTTTTTAATCAGTGTCTTTATTATGGATCAGCTTCGATTGTCGTTGTTTCTGTTTCTACTGCCGATGCTGTGGTGCTACGCGTTTTTTGATGTCCTGGTGCAGCTGCGTAGGCTCGGTGAGGATCAGGTGGAGGATGAGCCTGTCCTTATGTCGATTGCGCCGTATCAGCGCTGGATTGGTGCTGGGCTGTTAATTGTTGGTGTGTATTATTTGCTTGATCGTATTGGAAAGTTCTGGATTGAAAAATATTTTCCTGAGTGGCTGTCGCAATATCAAGAAATCAAATACATGCTGCCTACGGTTGCTATTGCTTTTATTCTAATTTTGCTTGGGATTAAGCTGCTGTTTGGTACAACAGGCCGCAGTCAAGATCGTCAAGGGAGGAAAAGCTAATGGAGCAAGCAGTTGCGACTGGATTTAATAATCAAGGGATTTCGGGAGACGAGCGAAGGGTATGGAAAATCGGGACGTACTCGATGGGTTTAACCCTGATTGGTATTGGACTGGCATTTGCTGCTTCTCTATGGCAGACTACATCGGCTTATCAGCTGCTGTTATGGTTAGCTCCAATTGTGTTTATCGTGCTCGGTATCGAATTAATGGTTGTGCACTCAGAGCGATTTCTGAGAAGGTATAAGCTTCAATATAACTGGATTGCGGTTTGGTTTGTTGGGTTTATCGGAGCCGGGGCGTTAATGCTGGCTGCTCTTTTATCGAGTGGGGTATTAGAGGAAGTGAATCAGGCGTTCCATGTGCAAGAGAGATATGCCTATATTGAAGAACGTGAATCTGTGCAGCTGGATTCTATCGAAAAGGTGATCGTATCAAGCTCGATCGGTTATCAGCTAGAGCGGCATTCAGCGCTTGACGAGGTTATTCTGCTAGGCACATTGTATTATGAGGCTGATCGCTCGATTCAGCTGACTGAGCAGAAGCTGCTGAGAACAAGTCAGGTCGGCAATTTGTTGTACGTGTTTATACAAGGGATAGAGTACGAAAGAAATCTCTTTGCACATACAGGACTAAGAGGTCAGCTTATATTAAATGTGCCTGAGCATGTCATCGTTGAAGAAATATAGAGTTTACGCACAATAGAGGGAATGGGGTAATGGCGTTAAGGCTGCCTTGACAGCTTTAACGCCATTACTCTTTTTATATAAAATTCAAATTCTATGTAATGTTATATTACATAGAATTTGAATTTTAATGCTGGAAAGCTGCTTGTTATTGTATAGTTTGTTCATTGATTATAAAAATAAATTTAATAATTATACGTAACTAACAGTAATGAAAATATTAATTATATGCTGAAATAATTAGAATGATAGAGATAAATAATATTGTAAACGTTATTTCGGTTTATATCAAATGTTGTAAAGTAATCTGACACGATATAAAGTGATGTCCATAAGGAAAGTCGAATCGAACATTATAGGAGGACTCATCTATATACGCATCGCATGGATACGTTTGAAACACCTATGTTTGGTGTGCTTGGCTATGTCGATGATCGTGCAGTGCGTATGTACCGACTTAACGGTCGCGCCATGAAAGCAGGTACTGAAGATTGGAAGACGCCTTTTAATCTTAAGACGATTATCAAGGAGGATCTGCCAAGCGTAGGGATTGCTTATAACTACCAGGATGCCGGTGCAGGGGCTATTACTGGAATGGTTAATGATGGCGTGAAAGGTATCGTTACAGCAGGTACAGGAGCAGGCGGGATTAGCTCGAAATTGTCTACTGAAAGAGCAGCGGCGGTTAGAGATGGTGTTGTGTTCGTATCAACGTCACGCACTGGAACTGGTTCCGTATACAGCTCTGGAAACGGCATAATCTCGGGGGATAATCTTGATCCGCAGCACGCTCGCATCATGCTGATCTTGACACTAGCTTTCACTGATAATTTAGAACAAATGAGAACTTGGTTTGCGACAGTCGGTACACAAGAAATTGTGGTAAATGTGAATAAGGTTGAGGAGCCAGCGCCTTCTCCTGAACCGTCACCAAGCCCAACACCAAGGCCTGGCAATAGTAGCGGCGATCCGGGAATAGAACCATCACCTGAGCCAACTACAACACCAGAGCCGGAACCGACGACAGCGCCTGAGCCGGAAACACCATCCATCGTGTTCACCGATACAAGCGGACACTGGGCGGAGGAAGCGATTGCTGAGGCTGTTAAGCGGAACATTGTACAGGGCTACAGCGATGGAAGCTTTAAACCGGAAGGGCAAGTAACGAGAGCAGAATTTACAGTTATGCTGATGCGTATGCTTGGAGTCGAGCAATCAAGCACTACAACCAGCTTCGCAGATGATTCAAGCATCGGTAACTGGGCAAAATCCGCAGTAGCAGCAGCAGTAGAAAAAGGCTTTATTAATGGCTACACGGACGGTTCCTTCCAGCCAAATCGTACGATTAATCGTATGGAGTTTGCGGTTATTGCTGTCAGAGCGCTTGGTATTGATACTACTCCGTATCGTTCGACTACCTTTAGCGACGATCAAGCGATTGCGCCTTGGGCAAAAGCTTCTATAGCAGCTGCTGTAGATGCCGGAATTATTCAAGGCAAGGGCAATAACAGATTTGATCCTGCTGGAACTGCTACTCGCGCTGAAGCAATAACAGTCATTATGAACATGAGTAAAAACGTTCATAAACAGCAGTAAGCTTTATAACTGAAAAGCATTACTAGAAAAAGTCGCCAGTCTGGCGGCTTTTTTGCATGTTATCATAAGGCATGAAGAATAGACTTCACCAGGCTATTGATTAAGGCAACATTAAATTATTGTTATAATCTAAAAACTGTTGTATTTGATGACGTTCCTATAGCCCATACAATAAGGATGCAAGTCATACATGAAGGGGGAAAAACGATGAAGCAAACTGTTGCAGGATTTAAAACTGCAGTTGCTGCGCTTGCTGTAGCGCTAGTCGTCACTGGCTGTGCTGGCGGTACAAACAACGCGAAAAATGAGCCAGCTGCCAATCAAAGGGATGCGGCGGCAGAAAGCCCGGTCCTAACGAATCCGAAAGATTTCAAATTTGATCCACCTGTGAATGTAACGACAGGGATTCGTTGGTCAGCTCAAGGCGAGAATGAATTTAAAGAAGGGGAAACGATTGAAGACAACTTTCATACTCGTTGGATGAGTGAATCAATGGGTATTAATTTGTCCTTTGATTTTGTTGTACCGAATCTGGAAGACTATGAGACGAAGCTTCGTCTTATGATGGCAGGCAATCAGAAGCTGCCGGATGTGTTTACGTCCAAGGTCGAGATGGTAAGCGACTTAATCTCTGCTAATAAAATTCAGCCGCTAGATGATTATATTGATCAATACTTGTCTGAAAACCTGAAAGCGGTTTATGAGAAGTACCCGGATGTACTGTATCCAGTCACTCGCGATGGCAAAATTTACGGCTTGCCTAACTTATATGCGATGGACGAAGGTACAGTAATGTGGATACGTGAAGATTGGCTGCAAAACCTTAATTTGGAAGCGCCTACAACCATTGATGAGCTAACAGAGGTACTTCGCGCCTTCACGGAAGACGATCCTGATGGCAACAACCAAAATGACACGCTTGGCATGGCAGTGTCCTTGAAGGAAGGTCCTTACAACTGGATGTCAACGGCAGATGGACTTGTCGGAGCGTTCGGTAATCATATGCCATCTAAATATATTTGGGAATATTGGAATCCTGATGAGAACGGTGAGCTAGTTTATAACGCTATTCAACCGGAGATCAAAGCGTTCCTTGCCCAAATGAGAGAATGGATGTCCAATGGCTACATTGACCCTGAAGCTGGTATCAAGGATGCAGGAAAAGCGAGTGAAATCGCAGCTAGTGGTGAAGCGGGAGTGATTTTCGGACCGCCATGGATGGATGGTTATCCGCTTGGAGGAGTACCGGGCTTTAAGGCTTACCCACTACCATCGGGCCCTGACGGACAGCAAGCACGTGCTGAAAAAACAATGGTTCGAGACTATCTTGTATTCAGCAAAGATTTTGAAGATGTAGATGCGATTATCGGCTACATTAACAAAATTTACGCAGCGTATTTTGGCGAGGACGACCCACACTTTGATGAAGCGCTTCGTCACGGCTGGATGGAAGGCTATGACTATGTGATGCATGAGGGCAAAGTATATCGCAACAATTTTGGAGAGCATGGCGTGCCGAGTGAGAAATGGCCGAAGGCTAACGACGACACCGTAACGTACGGCTTGACGCTTCCGTTCCTAAATGGAATCGTACCATTCCAAAGCGACAATGCATTCCAAAAATTCCTAGACAATCCTGAAGCACAACCAGCCAACATGGCGGAAATCAGCGTGTCCAAAGCAAAGCCGCGTATGCTGGAAGCTGGTCTCGTACGAATCTCGCAAAATGAAAACACCATCGTCAACTATTTTAATGGCCCTCCTACTAAAACAATGGTTTCAAAAGGCGAGCTGCTAATTAAGCTGATGACGGAGAGTTATTTGAAAATTATTTATGGAAATGAACCAATCGACTATTTTGACACATTCGTGGGAGAGTGGAAGAAAAACGGCGGTGACGAAATAACAAAAGAAGTTAATGAATGGTATCAAAGCGTTACGCAGTAACTCGATGTAAGTAAGAAGCATACAAGGAGGGGTTATAGCGCCCCTCCTTATTCATAAGAACCGCTACAGATTGGAAGGTGGAAGAGGGATGAATCATCCAACAGTTGCTGCCGACACGCTTGAGTTACAACCTAAGCGAAACAAATTCAAATCGTATTTGCTCAAAACATGGCCGCTCCATGTGCTG
Organism: Paenibacillus septentrionalis; assembly: GCF_042659865.1. Taxonomy (NCBI): domain Bacteria; kingdom Bacillati; phylum Bacillota; class Bacilli; order Caryophanales; family Paenibacillaceae; genus Paenibacillus; species Paenibacillus septentrionalis. Next base: position 40,613 of record NZ_JBHSTE010000005.1, on the reverse strand, counting down.
CTGCTGCCTGCAGTCATTATTGCATTTATCTACAACTATATCCCGATTATGGGGATTGTTATTGCATTTAAAGACTATAAGCCGTGGTTAGGCCTCGGAGGTTCGCCGTGGGTAGGTCTTGATCATTTTCGATATTTATTTGAATATCCCGACGGTATGCAAATTATTCGAAACACGCTCATTATTGCATTCGCCAAAATTATTACGCAAATGTTTATCCCGGTCATCTTTGCCTTATTGTTAAATGAGATTCGAATAAAATGGTTTAAGCGTACGGCTCAAACCTTCGTATATTTGCCGCATTTTCTTTCTTGGGTCATTCTTGGCGGCATATTCGTTGATATTTTGTCTATTCGAGGCGGGATTGTCAATCGATTTTTGGGCATGTTCGGCGTTGACCCAATTTCATTTTTGACCAATGGTGATTGGTTCCGTATTACAGTGGTCGTGTCAGATGCCTGGAAGGACTTCGGCTTCTCGGCCATTATCTTTTTAGCGGCGATTGCTGCGACCAGTCCTTCGTTGTACGAAGCGGCTGAAATCGATGGAGCGAATCGCTGGCAGCAGGTAATCCATGTGACTTTGCCTGCTATTACGCCAATCTTTATCGTGGTGGCGACACTATCACTAGGTCGAGTGCTCGATGCGGGCTTTGATCAAATATTCAATCTATACAATCCGCTTGTCTACAGCAAAGGAGATATTATCGATACGTTCGTTTATCGAGTGGGCTTGCTGGGAAGTCAGTACAGCTTTGCAACCGCAATCGGTTTCTTCAAATCCATTATTGGCTTTATTATGATCGTTATCAGTTACAGGCTCGCCTATAAATTGGCGAACTACCGAATCTTCTAGACGGGGAGGTGCGATATGCGGTATTACTCCAATACGTACAAAACATTTCTTGTAATCAATTATATATTCATTGCGCTGCTTAGCTTGGCGTGTATCATGCCGCTTATTCACATTTTAGCGGTATCGCTCAGCTCACGTGATGCGGCGACAGCTAATATTGTCAATTTTATTCCGATAGATTTCACCTTGGCAGCTTATAAGGAGACGCTAGGCAACGATAATTTCCTAAAAGCGCTATGGATCGGTGTTCAACGTACTGTGCTGGGGACTGTATTATCCATTGGAATTACGATGATGGCTGCTTATTCACTTTCGAAGGAAAACTACCGTTTTCGAGGTCGAAATATTTACTCCTGGTACTTTATCGTCATCATGCTGTTTAATGGAGGACTTATTCCGACTTATTTAGTAGTCAGCAATACTGGTCTTATTGATACGATATGGGCGCTTATTGTTCCTTCGGCGGTCAACGTGTGGAATATGATTTTGATGCTTAACTTCTTCCGCAATCTGCCACCAGAGCTGGAAGAAGCGGCGCTGATTGATGGGGCTGGACATTTCCGAACGTTATTTTCGATATTTATTCCTGTATCGATGCCGTCAGTTGCGACTATTTTGTTGTTTACGATGGTGATGCACTGGAACTCCTGGTTTGACGGCATTATTTATATGACGAAAATTCAGGACTATCCGCTCGCCTCGTTCCTTCATACGATTGTCGTCAAGGAGAACTTCTCTGAAGTAGGCGTGGACCTGGCAACCTTGAACCAGATTTCGAATCGTACGGTTAAGTCGTCTCAGATTTTCATTGGGGCACTGCCAATCCTGCTCGTTTACCCATTTTTACAAAAGTATTTTGTGAAGGGCATTGTGATGGGTTCAGTTAAAGGGTAAGCTTACCGCTCTTCGCTGATTTTCATGTAAACTAGACATTGAACATCTACCGAGGAGCGGAGGCCTGATATGAAGCGGCTCAATACATTTAAGAAAATCATCATCATGCTGTCGATTTTATTGCTGCCTGTTATTTTGATCTATACCTATTCCAATCGCAATAGTATGCAAATTATTCAAAATGAACTTATTCAGCTTACATTAAATCAACAGGACTTTCTCGTTGAGCAATTGGACATGATCAGCGAGCAGCTATGGAAATCTGCCTACATTACGATGTCGGATACAAATGCGCTAATGCTGCAGCATGAATCGATTACTAAGCCAGGGTATGACAATTTCAAAATTATTGAGGCGCTTGAGCATCATCTCCGACTCGAGAGCACATCGTACAGCTGGCAATATGGGCTCACCCTGTTTTCACCTGTGACAGGCGCATACATTACGACAGATGATCGAAAGTTTGACTTGGACTATTTTCAACAGCATTTCTATACGAACTGGTCCTATGTCAGGCTGAAACCGGAGGAATCTGACGGCTATTATTTTGTGCGCCACATGACTAAGCCCTTCTCGCTGGATCATAACCCGGAGGAGCTGGGTCTTATATTGGAAGTTGCAATTCCTGCAAGCAATATTGCGCATTTGCTGGAGCAATTTACGACTGGCAGAACAGGAGAGCCGCTATTTTATCATCCGCAAGCTGGCATGATAGCGCTTAATGATGCGGACCCGGAGCTTACGCTTGCCTTTAAAGAAGTGCTGGAGGAGCATGAGCTCGGGGCAAGAGGGTATGAAATTGTGCGTGCCTCTGGTGAGCAGTATCTCATGAATTATACAGAATCAACCTGGCATGGCTGGTATTTGATTGACTTTGTGCCGCTCAAGTCTGTTGTAGCACCGCTCGATCACAGCCTGCGTTCGTTTTATTATATTATGGCGCTGCTTATGCTAATTGGCGTTGCGTTTGCAGTCATTATCTATCGAAGCGTACAAATTCCAATTATCGAGCTGATAAAAGGGGTGCGCCGACTAAAGCAGGGCAACTACTCCTTCCGCATTGCTGTGAAGGAGAGCAGCGAATTTCATTATTTGTTTTCTGAATTCAACCGAATGAGTGAAGAGACGCAGCAGCTGATCGAGAAAGTATTTGTCAGTCAGCTAAGGGTAAGAGACGCCACGCTAAAGCAGCTGCAATCACAAATCAACCCGCATTTTTTATATAACAATTTTGCATTTATTCAAAGTATGACGCAAATGGGCAATAAGGGCGCGGTCATTGCCTTCACGCAACATCTTAGTCAGTATTACCGCTATACGACACGGACGGAGATGACGTCAACGGCGCTTTATGAAGAGCTGAATTTGATTCAAAGCTATCTTGAAATTCAGCAAATGCAAATGCTTCGTCTGGAATACGACATTAACGTACCGCAAGCCTTGCTCGATCTGGAAATTCCGAGGTTAATCATTCAGCCAGTCGTAGAAAACGCGATCGTTCATGGCATCGAAAGATCGCTAAAATCTGGACTGATTCGCGTAACAGGCAAGGAAGAGGGACCATATGCAGTCATCATCATTGAGGATAACGGCAAAGGGCTAGCAGAGGAGGAGCTGGAGAAGCTTAGTACTGCGATGGCAAGTCCGATGCAGGATGAAATGGGCTTTGGGCTTTGGAACATTCACCAGCGGCTGCTTCTATACAATGAAGACGGTCAGGGACTCGTATTCGGAACGTCTGCGCTTGGCGGGCTGAAGGTGGAGCTATACTTCCGCATGAAGGAACAAGGACAGAATGAAAGCATCATTGAATCGGAGGGATCAGCATGATTTCGCTGTTAATTGTAGACGATCATCCACATCAAGCTGATAGTATTGCACATGTGGTAGCGGAGGCGCGCTTGTCGTTTTTAGGTGCGATATACAAAGCGTATTCTGCTGAAGAAGCGCTGGCGAGGTTTGCCAGCGAGTCGATTGATATCGTCATAACAGATATACGGATGCCCGAGATGAACGGTGTTGAACTGATTGAAAAGCTGAGAGAAAAGTCCAGCACGGTTAAGTGCGTCTTATTGTCCGGCTATGCGGAGTTTGAATATGCGCAGCGGGCAATGGAGCTGCAAACCTCCAAGTATCTAATGAAGCCTGTGCAGAGGTCTGAACTGCTTGCAACACTGGAGACGCTTAGCGAAGAGATTCATACTGAACGCTGCAGCGTTCAGCAGCAGGAGCGAACGATTCATGCGATGCGTGAGCATATGCCGCTTGTTAAGGGAGGGCTGCTGCAGGACTTGGTGCAGGGGAAAGCGATCATGAGGCGAGACTTGGAACGGCGCCTTGCCACGCTTGAGCTGCCATTTGCAATTGGAGAGGATGTTTTATTTTTTGCCGTGCAGATGGAGGATGACTTATCGGGCTACAACGAGCATGACAAAACCTTGATTAATTACGCGATGTCGAATATTGGTGAGGAGCTGCTGCAGGATTCATTCCATGTGTGGCATGCCGCGATCGGCGAGCGCAACATTGCCTATGTGTTAAAGCCTAAGGATCATAAACGCAATCATGCGTTTGAGCGGATGGAGCGGCGCGCGAAGGAAATGCAGCGCAGCGTCTATCGCTATCTCAAGCATATGATCTCAGTCGGCATTGTTAACAGTCCAGTTGCCTTTCCTGAGGAGTTGCATGAAGCATTTCAGAAGAGCAGACTGCTGTTCCGCAATCGAGAAGACAAGGTTGCAGGCTTATTCGCTACAATCAGCGATCTGCCACAACCAAGGCTGTCCGGCTCTATCGATTCGCTGTATCAGCCTCCGTCGCTGGCCAATCTAATGGAGATTGGACGCTGGGATGAAGCAGAGAAGAAGCTGCACGCGATTTTCCGAGAGCTGGAAGAGAAGTGGACGGATTCCACCGAATACGCGCAGGAGGTCTTTTTTGTCATTGCGGGCTCCTATCAGTTCGTCACCCATAAGCGAGGCAAGCAGCTTCAGGAGACGATTGGACCGCTTTACAAAGGAATGCTTGAAAAGCATGAAAGCTGGGATCTGCCGACCTTTCGCGAGTGGGCGCTGCGCTCGCTTTGCAAAATTGCAGAGGAAGAAACACCAGCGCATCGCAATGCGACACTATCGCTGTCTAAGCGTGTACAGCAATTTGTAGAGGCTCATTTGAATGAAGATTTATCCTTGCCTATGATTGCCGAAGAGCTGGGCTTCCATCCTGCCTATTTGTCCAAAGCGTTCAAGATGGAGACGAGTCAGACACTGAGCGATTACTTGCTGAGCAGAAGGATGGAGCATGCAGCCGATCTTCTGCGGAAAACAAATTGCAAAATATATGAGATAGCGGAGCGTACGGGCTACCAGACGGCTCATTACTTTATTAAGCTGTTCAAAAATTATTATGGCGTTACGCCGCAGCAATATCGCAATCGTCAAATCAGCAGCAAGCGGCAGCAATAATCCAGAATAGGGAGGAGAAAGTGCCATGACCTGGTGGAGCGACAATACGCTGCGTCTTGTACAAAACAATTTACGTGAAATAGACGCGGATATGGATATCGATCTATTAATGAAGCAGCTGAAGGAACTGGATGCAAATGTGCTAATGATGAATGCCGGAGGCATATTCGCCTTCCATCCATCGAAGCTTCAATATCAATATGTTACGCCTTACTTGAAGAAGGACCTGCTGGGAGAAGCGATTAAGAAAGCGTATGAAAACGGGATGCGATTTATCGCTCGTTTTGACTTTAGCAAGGCGCACGAATCGATTTTCCAGCAGAGACCTGAATGGTTTTATCGCTCGAAGGACGGCCGAGAGGTTAATTACTTCGGCATCGTTCATACATGCTTGAACGGGGGGTACCAGCAGCAATATTCGCTCGAAATATTAACGGAAGTGCTGACGCAATATGATGTGGACGGCGTATTCTTCAATATGTTCGGCTATCAAAACTGGGACTACAGCGGCAACTACTACGGCATTTGCTATTGTGACAGCTGCAAGACTCGTTTCAAGGAAATGTACGATATGGAGCTGCCGGACAATGAGGATCGGCACTCGGAACGGTACCGCAGCTATCGTGAATTTCAAGAAAAAACATCAGTAGAGATTTTGGAAAAAATTCACGCCCATATTAAGCGATTGAAGCCTGATGCTGCGATCAGCACGTACCATCCGCACAAGGTGGATATTGTGCGCCATGAATCGACTACTTCATTGACCCGCCCTCATCCCAAATGGCTATACTCAGCAGCGGAAAACATTATGCCGATTAGCGGCAGCTATGAAGGGAAGCTGGTGAGCAACTGCTCGATTAATGCCATTGACCTGACCTATCGCTTTACAGGGGTTTCACGTTATGAGACAGAGGTTCGTCTATATGAGAATATCGCCAACGGGTCAGGTCTTGACTTCTGCATTATTGGCGCATTTGAAGGATATCCCGACAAGGAAAATTTGGAAAGCGTAGCCAAAGTGTTCCGCTTTCACAAGCAATATGAGCATCTCTTTGGTCGCTTTCAGTCGATGGCTGACGTGGTGCTTGTAAAGCCCTCCTCATCGTCTATCCGCAATTCACAGAAGGAATATTTAGGCGTTTTCAAAATGCTGAAGGAAGCGCATATCACCTTCGACGTGATGAAGCAGGAGCGGCTGGAACGGTTAACGGGCAGCAACGCAAGACTGATCATTCTACCGGGGATTGAACGGCTGTCAGAGCAAGAGCTGCGCATGATAGAGGCTGCGCAAAGCCGCGGCATGTCAGTATTGGCAACAGGAGGAGCTTTGGCATCGCAGGAATCTGCCTTGGAAGTGCTGTTTGCCGCGAAGCCTGGTGAGTGGATTGAGGATACGACTGCTTCTTATGTTCTGACGGATGATAAGGAAATGTTTCCCGAGCTGAAGCAGAGGGATTGGGTCATCGTCAACGGACCATTCGCCGCCGTTGAATTTGCTGCTGATGCGGCTCTTAAGCTGCGTTATATTGAGGCGGCAAGCTTTGGCCCGCCAGAGCGCGCTTATGGGCATAAGCTAACAGCGTATTACGGACTGGGTATCACGCCTCCACGAAAGGAAGGAAGCGGTCTTGGCGCATACATCGCTTGGAACGTGGGAGAGCTTTATTACGATCAAGGCTTTGCCGATCATAAACAAATTGTGCTTGGAGCGATTGATCATGGCTTGCATGGAACGCGCACATTGTCTACTTCTGCTCACCCTAGCGTTGAGATGACCTTTAACCAGTTGCCAGATGGGTCATATATGCTGCAGCTGCTTAACTTATCTGGCTTTAACGGCGTTACGTACGAGGAGCCGCTGCCAATGAATGAGCTTGAGGTACGGCTTTCAGGGATCGATTCTGTGAAGGTGGTGCACGCGCTGGGTGATGCATCTGCAGCAGAGCTGGAGCAGGATGATCAAGCCGTGAAGCTGTTCATACCGAGGCTTGAGACGTACGCCGCCTATCATCTGATATAGAAATGGTAGTTCAAAAACAGGACTTTGATGACGAAGTTATTACGTTGTAGCGTGGTCGACGTCGAATTTTGAACGCTAGCGAAAACTGCAGTGCTCACGTAGCTTTTTGCCTACGCTGCGCTCCTTGTTTTCTACTAGCATCCAAACTTCTCGGTCCTGAACGCCCTGTTTCTGAACTTTTATTGAAATTGGTAGTTCAAAAACAGAACTTTGATGACGAAGTTATTACGTTGTAGCCGTAGTCGACGTCGAATTTTGAACGCTAGCGAAAACTGCAGTGCTCACGTAGCTTTTTGCCTACGCTGCGCTCCTTGTTTTCTACTAGCGTCCAAACTTCTCGGTCCTGAACGCCCTGTTTCTGAACTTTTATTGAAATTGGTAGTTCAAAAACAGGACTTTGATGACGAAGTTATTACGTTCAATTATTCCTAATAGGAGGTTGCAGCCAATGAGCAGTGTTAGCTGGTGGAAAGAGCCACTTCGAATTATACAGCCCAATATGCAAGTCAGGGATACAGACCGAATAGATCCAGAGCGATTAGCCAGGCAGCTGAAGGATATGCATGCCAATACCGTCGTGTTCAACGTAGGGGGGATTTACGCCTGGTATCGGTCAGAGGTTCCTTACCATCATATTAATGAATATTTGCCTGAAAACCGTGATTTACTCGGAGAAATGATTACGGCATTTCATAAGGAAGGGCTGCGCTTTGTTGCAAGGTATGATTTCAGTAAAGCAGATGATTATGTGTACCAAAAGCGCCCCGAGTGGTTTGTTAGAGACATAAATGGCGAGCCTGAAATTATTGGCGCGAAGCGGCCGGGCAATTGGTCGCTGCTCATGTCAACCTGCATTAACACGGGCTACCGCAATGAAGAGCTGGCGGTTCCTGTGCTGAAGGAGTCGCTAAGCCGATTTGACATCGACGGCGTATTTTTCAATAATCCTGGCACCATCACCTGCCAATGCGGCAGCTGTCGCGACAAATACTTGGCGATGTTCGGTAAGGAAATGCCGGAGCAGCGTTCGGAGTATGATCGTTCATGGTGGTCCCTATGCATGCGTCATAACATCGAGCTGCTGAACGATACCATTAAAAGCGTACGGGAGGATGTCCCTGTCCTTGGCTACTATAATTTGTTCAACGAACGCTTGGCTGATCGCAAGGCCGGAACGGATCTTCTATGTACAGAGCCGCAAAACGTATTGTCGCAGGGCCATCAACACATCCCGGAATTTTGGAAGCCTGCGCTCAGCATTAAGCTTGGTCGTTCGAGAGCGGAAGAGGCGGCCCCGCTTGGCATCGTTCATTCCTGTCCAGGGATGGACTGGCGTCATACCGGATTGCCGCCAGCTGATTATGCCTTTTGGCTGGCGCAAATCCCAGCTTACGGTGGTCAAATTTGGCACTCGCTTACGGGTGTTCCAGATACGATTCGCGACAAACGAATACTGAAGATTGTAACCGAGCATAACCGCAAGGAAGCGACGATTGCCAGTGAGATGCATGGTGCAAAGTCGCTTGCAGGTGTCGCGCTGCTGTGGCGCAGCGGCAAGTCTACAGAAGGCTGGGCAGACGGCTTGGTCAATCGTCAGGTGTCATTCGATATTATTCCAGAGGAAAGCTCGGATCTCGAAGTGTTGAAGCGATATCGAGTCGTTATTGTGCCTGAGCATTATCCAGTTGGAGCAGAAGAGCTGTCTCGTTGGAGCGCGTATGTTGAACAAGGCGGCAAGCTCATTGTTGAGGGCAGACTGTCAGGCGGCGACAATAATCAAGTAGCAGAGCTGCTTGGCATTCAGCCTCGCGTGACGATTAGTGAGCGACTTGCAGCAAGCTACTTGAGATTTAAGGGAACGGGCAATCCGCTGCAGATCGGAATGGAGGATACAGAGCTGATTCCGCATAGAGGGCATGTCGTCTATTGCAAGCCAGCGGCTGGCTCGCGTGTGCTTGCGACGCTTGTTCCGCCGTTTTCTCCGCTAGAGAGCGTCGGTGCACCGCCAGAGCGGGCTTCGATGTCAGTAGAGCGAACGGATATTCCGCTAGCGGTCTATCATGAAATGGGTAAAGGGCAGGTGCTATATCTCCCATTCTCTCTAAGCGAGCTAATCGATGAATTCAAGCTCGGTGAGCACTATCAGCTGCTTGATAATATCGTGGACATGACTGCAGGCAAGGAGCGGTTGTTGAAGGTGACGTCCATTACAGGCCTGCAAGCAACCCTTTATCAAAATGGCGATGCTTTGCTTCTGCATCTTGTGAATGGAACAGGCAGAAGGCCGCTTGCCAATGCCGTTCCGCTTCACAATATCGAGATTCGCATACCGCTAACATTATTGCCGAATCCATCCTCCGTTGAGGGGATGCTCGAAAATGGACAGCTGTCCTTTACAACGAGTGGTGATGAGTTAATTGTGACCGTACCGAAGGTTGATGTATGGGAAATGATGAAAGTGCAGTAATGTTTTCGTGGTATATCAATAGAGGTAATAGCGTCTACTAGAGTGATAGGTTTACTGATAAGGCAGAATAAGGTGTTCGGTTCATGATATTGAAACATTCAATCAATAGACAAAGGAGTGGGGAACGATGGCAATTCAACCAGGTACAACAAAGGTTGGTTTTATCGGTACTGGCGTTATGGGGAGCAGCATGGCCAAGCATTTAATGGGCGGCGGTTATGAGGTTCATATTTACAACAGAACGAAAGCAAAGGCGCAGCATCTGCTTGATGCAGGTATGATCTGGCATGACACACCAGGTGAGATAGCGGCGGCGTGCGATGTCGTGTTTACAATCGTCGGCTATCCGAGCGATGTAGAAGCGATCTATTTGGGTGAGAGCGGCATTGTACAATCTGCAAAAACTGGAGCGTACTTGATCGACATGACGACCTCTAGCCCAGCACTTGCGGGTCGCATTCATGAAGCGGCAGCGGCAAAAGGTCAGTTTGCACTCGATGCGCCTGTATCGGGTGGTGACATTGGCGCACGCAATGCGGCGCTTTCCATTATGGTCGGCGGCGATCAACAAGCGTTTGCTGCTATAGAACCGTTGTTTGCTTTAATGGGCAACAACATCGTCCTGCAGGGTGGTCCAGGAGCGGGACAGCATACGAAGATGGTTAATCAAATCGCAATTGCATCAGGAATGGTTGGCGTATGTGAAGCGCTTATCTATGCTAAAAATGCCGGACTTGATCTGAACAATGTGCTGCTCAGCATTGAGTCGGGAGCAGCGGGCAGCTGGTCATTAAGCAACTTGGCTCCACGTATGATTGCAGGCAATTTTGAGCCAGGGTTTTATGTGAAGCATTTCATTAAAGATATGGGCATTGCCCTAGATTCTGCGGCTGAAATGGGTATCGATCTGCCGGGCTTGTCGCTGGCGAAAGAGCTGTATGAACGAATCGCTGAGGCTGGACTTGCGGAGAAAGGGACACATGCGCTATACATGGCGTGGGATTAATTCGAATCGCTTGAAGCGGAGGGGAACGAGATGAAGCAGTTGCCGATTGGCGCATTGATCAAAGGGGTATATGCAGAGGAAGTCATTCCGTATTATTTGCAGCATGGTTTTGAAAGCTTTGGGATTACGTATTGGCAGACGACTGGTGCAATTGATTTGAAGGAGCAGGCGAAGCGGGTGCGAGAGATGCTTGGCGACAGTGGTGCAACTATATCCAGTTTAACAGTGTTTGGCAATCCCCTGACAGGAACAGGTGATAATGCAGATACGGTGGCTAGCTGGGAACGCGCAATTGACCATGCTCATTTGTTTGGCGCTGATCTTGTCTCAGGGTTTACCGGACGGCTAACGGACGAGCCCATCCCAGCTTCCTTGGCAAAGTTCGGTGAAGTATTCGGTGAGCTGGCGCGTCGTGCCGAAGATCGTGGTGTGCGCCTGGCATTCGAAAACTGCGACATGCACGGAACATGGGAGAAGGGTGACTGGAATATTGCGCATAATCCTACAGCTTGGGAAATGATGTTCAACACCTTGCCAAATGATAATGTCGGTCTGCAGTGGGAGCCATGCCATCAGATGGTGAGCTTGATTGACCCAATTCCTCAGCTTCGTAAATGGGCAGGGAAAATCTTTCATGTACACGGAAAAGACGCCACGATTGCTTGGGATGTCATTCGGGAGCATGGCATTCATGGACCGCATCCATTCGTCTGGCATCGAACGCCAGGCTTTGGCGATACGAACTGGACGGATGTCGTGACGATTCTGATGCAAAGCGGCTATGAGGGCAGCATCGACATTGAAGGTCGACATGACCCAGTGTTCAGAGACGAGCTTGAAATGAGCGCTCAGGTGAGTGCGTTGAATTATTTGAAACGCTGTCGCGGCGGCGAATATGTACCCAATCCGCAGATCCAATATGGCAACGGGAAGCTGTAACGCCGCCTGACTATGCTGAACAGATTGCTCATAAGAATAGTGAGGAACTATTGGAGGAGGGAAGTCCAATGAAACATAGAACGGTGCTTGCTGGCTGTGGCAGTATGGGCAATCGCTGGATGGAGTATGCGCTTGGTCGCGATGACATCGAAATGGTAGCGCTTGTTGATATATTTTCCGAAAATGCGCAAGCGATGAACGAGCGTCATGGACTGCAGCTTCCTGTGTACAGCTCGGTAGCCGAGGCAATTGAGGAAACAGGGGCGGAGCTGCTGCTTGATACGTCGATACCAGATGCTCATGCGAGCAATGCCATTGCCGCAATGCAGCGGGGGGCAAGCGTCATGATGGAAAAGCCGATGGCTGTTACAATGGCGGATGCTTTGCGTTTAATTGAAGTATCTAAGCAAACAAGTCGCTTCTGTGCGGTTATGCAAAATAGAAGGTATACAAAAGAAATCAGATCGCTTAAGCTGGATTTGGATGCAGGAGTGATTGGAGCTCCGGGGTTTGTTACGGCTAATTTTTTTCTCGGTCCTCGCTTTGGGGGCTTTCGCGAAGCGATGGAGCATCCGCTCATTTTAGATATGGCAATCCATACGTTCGATGCAGCCAGATATTTGATCGGAGCTAATCCCATATCTGTGTATTGTCATGAGTTTAATCCTGAAGGCAGCTGGTATATGGGCAACGCGTCGGCTATATGTGTATTCGAGTTCAGCAACGGCGCAGTGTTCTCCTATAATGGCAGTTGGAGTGCGCTTGGTCATGATACCTCCTGGGAGGGAGAGTGGCGAATACAAGGCTCAAAGGGATCAGCTATATGGGATGGCAACAGTCCGGCCGTATATCAAGCGACGAGTGAGGAAGCAGATGCGAATGTAGATTCTCTCATTCCATCAAAAGGTGTCATCCATTGGCAAGGAGCGGAGCGCCGTGAAGCATGTTTGAATGAGATGCTCGCTGCTCTGCAATCGGGCAAGCGCTCTGAAACGGATATTCGCGATAATATTCATAGCGTGGCGATGATGCTTGGTGCGATAGAAAGTGCAAAGCATCAACGGAAGGTTATGCTTTCCGAGCTTTTCGTATAATGAGAGTATAATAATGGTACAGTACATGTTCAAAAAGTCTGGCTTCGATGCAGCATCTCTCATCCAAGTCAGACTTTTTGATCGCATTATAAGTAGAGAGGAGGATGCAGGATGAAGGTGCTGCTGGCGTTTGACTCATATAAGGGCAGCCTCGCTTCTTGGGAAGCAGGCAGCATTGCGGCACAAGCCATTCTGTCAGTTATGCCGAATGCAAGCTGCGAAGTTGTACCGATGGCAGATGGAGGCGAAGGTACTGTAGCGGCAATTGTTACAGCGACAGGAGGAACACTTGAAACAATTCGTATTCGAGGGCCTCTAGGAGAAGAAAGCGATGCGGAGATCGGATTAGTGCGAGACGAGGACGGTCATTATGTTGCCGTGCTAGAGGTTGCTGGCATATGCGGCTTGACGATGGTTGGCGAAAGTGGTCCTGATCCGCTGAAGGCAAGTTCGTATGGAGTTGGCGAGGCTATCATTCATCTGTTAGACAAAGGCATACGACGCTTTGTCATAGGTCTGGGAGGAAGTGCAACGAATGATGGAGGCATGGGTATGCTTGCTGCCCTTGGGGCAGAGTTCTGTGATTCTGAAGGCATGCTGCTAACTGGTTCAGGTGGCGATTTGCTGCGGGTTGCCTCGTTGCAGCTTGACCGATTGGATGCAAGGCTCATGGACTGCCACTTCACGATCGCTACTGATGTAAGTAATCCGCTATGTGGACCGCAAGGGGCAACGATGGTATATGGTCGCCAAAAGGGTGTAACAAATAAGATGAGTGTTGCGCTGGATGAGGCAATGAACCGTTATGCTCGCATGCTAGAGCAGGAATTGAACGAGCAGGTAAGCAGCCAAAAGCTCGCGGGAGCTTTTCTAACTGCAGTGGATAAATCTAGCTTGCAAGAAAGAACTGGAGCAGGGGCAGCAGGTGGTCTTGGCTTTGCCCTTATAACACTTGGCGGTAAGGTGGTGAGTGGAGCCGACTGGATCATTGAGAAGACTCAGCTTGCTGAGCGAGCAGAGCTTGCTGACTGGATCATTACAGGCGAAGGAAGAAGTGATCAACAGACGTTGTACGGCAAGCTGCCGATTAAGGTTGCTGAAGCCGCTAAGCGGGCAGGAGCGGGCTGCATCCTTATATCGGGCAGCTTAGGTGACGGTATCCAGGCGCTTGCCCCTTATTTTCAAGGCTGCTTCTCAATTGTCAATCAGCCGAGTGAGCTGGAACAGTGCATGGAGCAAGCCAAGCCTCTCCTGGAGCAGACCGTCCGCGAAGTTTTTCGGCTTATTCATTTTATGAGTGAGGTACAAGCTGATCAACGATAGTTTATGCAAGAGCTGACATGGTGTCCTGTTGATCGTAACGGTCAATTCATAAAATGTCGTTGACAAATTGCCAGATTATTATAGAAGAGGCCGAAGGTATGTATAATATAAAAGCATCTTCAAGCTGTAAATGATTGAATTTACATGCCTTGAAGATGCTTTTTGTCTTTCGTTATGTATATCACTGATCTGCAAGCTGTTCTCTTACTTCAAGCAACTCTTGGAGCTTCTCGAAAAAAACATCAATCACGTTTGGATCAAAATGTTTGCCTCGCTCTTCACGAAACAAAGCAAGGATTCTGTCTATCTTCCATGCTGGTTTATAGACTCGTTCCGCACTAAGGGCATCGAAGACATCAGCTACGGCTGTGATTCGACCATAGATATGGATGTCCTCTCCTTTAAGGCCATGCGGATATCCTGACCCATCCCACTTTTCATGATGCTGCTCAGAAATAATCGCGGCCGTACGAAGCAGCTTGCGCTGTGATGAACCTAGCAGCTGTTGACCAATTAATGTGTGGTTTTTCATAACATCGTACTCATTGTCTGTAAGCTTCCCAGGCTTATTCAAGATGTTGTCCGGTATAGCAATTTTTCCAATATCATGCATCGGTGAAACATCACGCAGCAACATAGCTTCTTCTTGGCTTAATCCATAGCCAAGCGCCAAAATATATGAATAGGCAGCGACACGTTTTACATGGTTGCCGGTTTCACGAGAGCGCTGTTCACCAATTTCACCCATAATAGAAATAATCTCGCGTTGTGTAGCGACAATCTCTTGATGCAATAAGAAGGTTTCCAGAGACTTGCCAGCATAGGAAGCAGCTAGTGTTAAATATTCAAGATCCTGATCGGAAAATACAGCATCCGCAGTCATTTTATTAATCGCCTGATAGGCGCCAATAATGATATTTTCGTTATCGCGGAAAGGTACAGTAATCATAGATCTTGTGAGGTAGCCTGTTTGCACATCATTATCTGCATTGTGACGTGGGTCAAGATAGGCATCTTCTATTACAATGGGTTTACCCTGTTCTATGGATGAGCCGACAATGCCTGTTCCATATGGAATTCTTATTTCATCAACGCCATGGGCTACTGTTGTATAAAGCTCATTTCTTTCACGGTCAATAAGCCAAATCGTACATCGATCAGCATGGATCATGTCTTTACCCATGTTAGCCATAAGCAAAAGCAAGTCATTCAAGCTGTTTGCAGCTGAGATCTTGGCTACATAATTAAAAATAATGCTTAATAATCGTTCCGGGGTATGATTAATGGTTCTCATCTATTCCTCCAGCCTATGCATTGTTCTCGACATTATTCTTCAAGAGGTGCTAAAATCCTGCCTAATATAAGAGAAAATATGACAATAGTTATTACATGGAACATAATTCATTGAGTTTTCACTTAACATGAAATGTATTTATAATAGACGAGAGAGCGTTTCAAAGAAAGGACTTTAATATGAAAGTGCTAGCCTCTTACGGATCAGGACAGGAACAGATACTTGTATACGAAACCACCGCACTCTTTGATGAAAAGGGGAGCTTTCGCCTACTGCAATTTGCTGATGAAGCGGTGCAGGGGGCCATTGATTTGCAGCGTCCAGAGCGTATAGTCTTCGAATATCCACGCGCGTTGATTCATGTGATCGAGCATAATCGCAGGCAAGCATCAGTTGAGCTATTCATTATCGGTCATGGCATCGGCACGATATCCCGCTACTTTAATAGTCAAAGCTGTGTAACGGCAGAAATCGATGAAACCGTAGTACAGCTAAGCCAGGAGTATTTCGGTTGGAGTGGCGAGCATGTAATGATCGGTGATGGGCGTTTGCTTTTAGAACAGGAGCAGCGTCAGTATGATTATATCGTATTGGATGCTTTCACGAGTAAAGGCGTACCGCAGCATTTATCAACAGTTCAGTTTTTTGCGTTAGCCCACTCAAAACTTAAACGCCATGGTGCTTTATTGATTAATGTTACGGGAAAAGGGAAACAAGACGTACGAAGTAATGCAATGTTCAGCACGTTGCAGCATATATTTCCACATACAAGTGCCTTTACCTTGCAATCAGCTCAGCAACGTGATATACGCAACAGCATCTTCATTGGCAGCAATGATATGCTCCAATATCGCTTGAAAAGTATGGCAGGGCTAGTGCCGTATATTCCTGAACCAGGCTATCTATTGTATGATTAAAACTAGTAGGCCGTAATAGAATCACGAATAGGATCACGTTGTTAACATGAAAGGAGTCCGCTATGAATGCAATGATAACTGCAATTATTGAAGATTTGGAGCAAAGAGAAGAGCTGCAGCCGCTTCTTCCAACGCAAACCTGGAATGTAGCATTACAAGAGCAGATCGAGGAATTGAACAGTCTTGGCAGCAGTACGGAGAACCTTACGTTGATCGCAGCTCTTCATCTTCGCAACGATAGTCTGGACATATCGCATTCCTACGCGCAGCAGATAGAGCATGACATAACAGGCGCGTATTGGCATGGGATCATGCATCGAATGGAGGGCGATTATTCCAACGCCAAGTATTGGTTCTGGCAGGCGAGGAAGCATCCAGTAATGCAACGAGTGAAGGAGAAAGTAGCTGAATGGCTTGAGCAAAATGGGCAAGCAACGGATAATAGAAGCGATGAAATTGTACAATCGTTCCAGCATGGAGGCTGGAATAGCGAGTCGTTTACGGACCTAGTTCAGATGAGTCCGAAGCTCAATGAAGAGACGAGGCAAATACTTGTACATATTCAAGCTATAGAGATTGCGACATTGTTTCAATATACACTTGCGGCTGTCGACAACAACTTCTAGCTGTCTTCCGGATGACCTAGAACAAAGACCTGACAGCTTAAATTAGCAAAAGGCGTATCCTCAGTTAACACTGAATGGATACGCCTTTTGCTTAGTTGCTATACTACGTAACAGTATCTCTTAACCAGCTACCTGGTTATACGTCATAATCCAGATTGAGCCGATGACAATCGTCATTAGGATCAATACGGCAAAAATTAAGGAAATCAAGTTATAACGCGGCTTATCCTCTTCACGAATATGCATGAAGAAAAGAAGCTGAACTAGAAACTGCAGCACAGCAGTGACTAGAATTACGATAATCGTTGTACTTTTGTTAAACATATCATTCATCACTGCAACAAGCGGAATGATCGTCAATACGATGGAAAGTACAAAACCTAGCACATATGATTTTAGTGAGCCATGAGTATGACCTGTTTCTTCGTGAGAATGTTGCTGGGATGCCATACTACATCACCTCCATAAGGTAGACGATAGAGAATACGAAGATCCACACTGCGTCCAAGAAGTGCCAGTACAAGCTAATAATGTTGACTTTGCGCTTCGTGACTGGTGTGATGCCGCGTTTAGCGAGCTGTATAATAATCGCCACCATCCATACGATACCAAGCGATACGTGAAGACCGTGTGTGCCGACTAGTGTAAAGAAGGCTGACCAGTAGGCGCTCGTTCCGATTGTTGCACCCTCATGAACGAGGTGGATAAACTCGTTTACTTCTAGATAGATAAAGGAAAGGCCGAGCAATGCAGACACTGCAAGCCACAGGATAAGTCCTTTCTTGTCTCCTTTATTCATAGAAAGCAACGCCAGACCGCTTGTAAAGCTGCTTGTAAGCAGGATGAAGGTCGAGATTATAATACCATTCATTTCAATAAGCTCGGCGCCTATAGGGCCGCCAGCAGTGTTACTACGCAATACGACAAATGTTGCAAAGAGTGTAGCAAACAAAATTACGTCGGTAATCATAAACAGCCAGAAGCCAAATTGCTTCAAGGATTCCTGATCGTGATGACCGTGATCATGCGAATGAGCTTGTGCCATTAATTAGCCCCCCTTGCTGCAGCGGCTTCGATGCGTTCGATTTCTTCTACTGGAACATAATAATCATCGTTGAAATTGAAAGAGCGTGCAAGCATCGTTACAATAACGCCGCCTAGTCCAAGGATGATCATCCATTTCCAATCCCATACGAAACCGAAACCTGCGATAAACCAGAAGCCTGACATAATAATTGGGATGCCTGAGTTTTTAGGCATATGAATCGGTTCAAGAGGTGCAGTATCAGCAGCAATCACTTCAGCTGGATCTGCTTCGCCTCTTTCGCGACGCTGTTGCTTTTCCCACCAGTCATCTTGCGCTACAACACGCGGTGTACGCGCAAAGTTATAGAACGGAGCTGGTGAAGGAATCGACCATTCCAGTGTACGGCCTTGACCCCAGTTGTCGCCTGTTGTTTCTTTTTTCATAAAGCGAATGCTGTGTGCAATTTGCCATACTTGGAAAATAAACGCGATACCCATTAGGAAGGCACCGACTGTTGATACGACGTTAAGCGGCTGCCAGCCCATATCGAAGTCATACGCGTTAAAGCGTCGTGTCATACCCATTAAGCCAAGTGCATATTGCGGCATGAAGCACACATAGAAACCGATATTCCAGAACCAGAATGCCCATTTGCCCAAGCCTTCATGCAGCTTGAAGCCGAACATTTTTGGCCACCAGTAATAAAGACCAGCAAAGAATCCGAACACAACCCCACCGATCAATACTTGGTGGAAGTGAGCAATTAGGAAGTAGCTGTTATGGAACTGGAAGTCTGCAGGTGCAACGGACAGCATTACACCCGTCATACCACCGACTACGAAGCACGGTATGAAGGCGATCGTCCACATCATAGGAGTTGGGAACGACAGCTTGCCGCGATACATCGTGAACAGCCAGTTGAATACTTTAACCCCGGTAGGGATCGCTATAATCATCGTCGTAACCGCGAAGAAGGCATTAACGTTTGCTCCTGAGCCCATTGTGAAGAAATGGTGAGCCCATGTAAAGAAGGAGAAGAAGCTAATCGACATCAACGCGAAAACCATCGATTTGTAACCGAAAATTTTCTTTTTAGAGAATGTAGCTACAACCTCAGAGAAAATACCGAAAGCCGGAAGGACTACGATATATACCTCAGGGTGTCCCCACATCCAGATCAAGTTCAGATACATCATCGGGTTACCGCCGCCATCAACTGTGAAGAAGTGAGCGCCAAGGTAACGGTCTAAGAACAATAGGAACAGTGTTACGGTAAGAATCGGGAATGCGAACATAATCGTTACAGATGAAGCGAGAACTGACCATGAGAACATAGGCATTTTCATAAGCTTCATACCAGGTGCGCGCATTTTAAGAATCGTTACGACAAAGTTAATACCAGATGCAAGAGAACCTACACCGGAAATTTGAATACCCCAGATGTAGAAATCCTGCCCTACGCCCGGACTTCCCGAAAGCTCTGATAATGGCGGATAAGCCAGCCATCCAGCATCTGGTGAACCACCGATAATGAACGAAAGGTTGAACAGCATTGCACCTGCAAAGAACATCCAAAAGCTTAGTGAGTTCAGGAATGGGAACGCGACGTCACGCGCACCAATTTGTAAAGGAACAACAATGTTGAACAAACCAAACATTAGCGGCATCGCCATAAACAAGATCATAATAACGCCGTGTGTTGTGAAGATTGCATTATAGTGATCAGGGTGTAAAAACTCAAGCTGAGGAGCCGCTAGTTGAACACGCATCAATAACGCATCGACACCACCGCGGAACAGCATGAGAATGGAACAGATGATATACATAATACCGATCTTTTTATGATCGACGGAGGTCAACCATTCTGTCCAGAGCCAACGCCATTTTTTGAAATAAGTTAAAACGAACACAATAGCTACCATCGCTAGTGCGATCGAAATCTGTGCGCCCAGGATCAGCGGGTCGCCCGTGACGAAAAACTCCGATGCAAACTCTTTAATCGTTTCTAACATCGAGTAAGAACTCCTTTCGTAATCTTCAATTAGTGCTGATGTTCAGAATGACTAGAACCTTCAGCGTCCTCAGAAGTAGTTGTATGGTGTGCATGAGCACTTTCTGCGCCATCTTCCACATACTGCATCATAATGTCGTAGAATAAGTTGTCAGGGAAGCTAGAGTACTGTGCGACCTCGTGTGTACCTTTTACTTTGAGGTTTTGTACATCCTCTTCCGTTAATGCGACTTCCGTAGCTTTTACTTCGTCTACCCATGCATCAAATTCTTCTTGTGAAGTTACGTTTGCATTAAAGGTCATTTGTGCGAAATGTTCACCAGTGAAGTTTGCACCAGAGCCGTAGTAGCTGCCTTCCTCATCAGCCATAAGATAAAGCGTCATCGCCATACCGCTCATCGTATATAATTGCCCGCCCAAATTCGGTATCCAGAATGAGTTCATCGCCATATCAGATGTAAGCTTGAAACGAACAGGTGTATCTACAGGCATGTGAAAATAATTGATTGTTGCAATTCCTTGCTCCGGATAAGTAAATAACCATTTCCAGTCGAGTGAAGTGACTTGAATTTCGATAGGTTCCTTTTCCGATTCGATGGCAACAGAAGGTTCCAGCTTGTATGTGTAGTTGACAGTAATGGTAGCCAGAATAATGATCGCAACAAGCGGAATGCCCCACCATACCAGCTCCAGCTTCGTGTCGTGCTCCCAATCGGGCTTATATGACGCTTTGCGATTCGGACGATCTCGGTATCGCCATACAATGATCGCAGTAATAATGAATACAGGAATCGCAATCACAGCACAAATAATGGTGGTGATCAGGATCAAGTCCTTTTGAGCAGCAGCTATGGGACCCTTAGGATCTAATACTAGGTACTGCTCGCTACAGCCTGTCAAGACTAGCAACAATGCAATACTGAGCACAGCCGACAGCTTTCGAAAAACAGGTCTCATGACAATTTCACTCCTTGAATATATTGACTTACGTCTTAAGATATCAGATAAATTGTCAATTGACTCTAGGGTTTACTATTCCGTAAACAATTCGTCTTATATTCGCCATACATCGTTCACTAGTTCGACATAACCTTTCCTTAACTTTACTAATCGGTGCTAAACAACAAAAAAGGAAGCAAAACTCTTCAATTAAAAGAAAAGTTTTGCTTCCTTATCTTTAAGGTTATGAGGTAATTTATTGAGATTGTTCACGCTGTTCTTCTGTCTGGTGAAGAGCACGTTTGTGAACGAGACCTATTGCAGTACCAATCACGTAAATGTGAACACTGCCCACGAGGAATCCGATTCCGATCATAAGTCCCCAGTTTCGGTCATTGAATTCTGTTATATTTGCTAGGCACAACACAACGCCAATCCCGAGAACAAGCCATGCGATCATGGTCATAATGTTAACAAGTTTCGTAGCATCAGGTTTTGCCGATTTCATTTCGTGTATAGTAATTGATTTGGAATTGGAATTCATACCAATCACTCCTCCGCAAGAGTTGTAAGTGCTTTCTTGCGTTTAATATAACACAAAGTTGTCACTTTGTTCAAACTTTTTTCACTTTTTCATCAAAATTTGGACAAATGTTTAGGATGTGTCTGAAAAGTCAGCAGGGAACAGATCGTGCCGAATGTTCGTTCCATGCAAGGCACTTTTACGCAGACTTACTGGACGTAAGGTAAGAAAAAGTAACCCAGCAGGGGATGAAAAGGCGGTACGAGATGACCTTGAGCGAGTTTTCAGACACGCCCTAGTGCAGCCACCAGTTTTTCACCTGCTCCCACCAGTTGCGATAGCTCTTATGCTCATTTAATTCAATCGCTTCTTTTCCTGTTCCTATATGCTCCTCTTGCTCAACAACAGGCTCACAATACGCTGTCGGCTCAGTGCCTTCCAAGAAATATTCCAGCTTATCTGATGGGCAAGCCTCGGATGCGAGAAGGCCTGTTTCTTCATCTATATATACCGCAACGATGCTTTCCGGAATCGGAAACATTTTAGGTGCGTTTTTCTTTAATGCTTCTTCTGTAAAATGAGCAAAGATTGGTGCAGCTCGATGGGCCTCCGCAACAGTTAGAAACCGATCCTTGTCATAGCCGACCCATACGGCTGTGCTTAATTCTGGTGTGTAGCCAACCATCCATGCATCGACTGGCGTCGTACCGCTTTTGCCTGCAACAGGACGCTTAATAATCGATTGCACCCGATGAGCAGTACCTCCAGCTTCAAAAACATCCTCCAGCAGCGAGGTCATCAGAAAAGCTTCATTTTCAGAAATAGCAACAGTTGGCTCATAGCTCGCTTCATAGATTGTTTTTCCCTGCTTATTTACAATTTTCAGAATAGAGATAGGTTTATGATAAACGCCCTGATTCGCAAATACACCGTACGCAGAAGCGAGCTCGAGAGGGCTGACAGGCGATGTGCCAAGTGCTAGGGATGGAACAGCTTCTAGCTCAGCAGTTATACCTAGCTTCCTTGCTGACTCGATGACAGCTTCAGGACCAACCTGCATAATCGTGTTAACTGCATAGATGTTATCTGAGCTGGCAATAGCCTGGCGCATCGTTATGTAATCATTTACGTATTTGTCCCCGTAATTTTGCGGCTCGTACGTTTTTCTTCCATTATCATAGGTAAATACTGTTGGCTCGCTCATAAAAACAGACTGAGCGGTCAATGCATGCTGCCCAAGAGCGGCTGTGTAAAGAATCGGCTTAAAGGTTGAACCCGGCTGCCGGGTAGTAGCAATCGCTCGATTATATTGATTGTTTTCGTAGCTGCGTCCACCGACCATAGCTTTAATATGTCCATTGCGCGGGTCGATCGCGACCAGTGCAGCCTGCTGTTCACTGTCGGAAGGAAAGCCGCTAGCGACTTGCTCTTCAGCAATTTTCTGCATGTCATAATCAAGGGTGGTATAGATTGTAACGCCGCCTTCATATAGAAGCTGCTCGTCAATGCCTAGCTCGTGAACGGCTGACTGAATCACGTAATCTTTAAAATAGGAAGCATCGCTTGAGGCAGCATTTTCATCACTATAGGCGGTAAAATGCAATACTTCATTATATGCGTTTTCCTTATCATCTTCCGTTATATAGCCACTTTCAACCATCGCTTGCAATATAAGCGACTGACGACGCTTTGCATTGTGCATATCATTAAGTGGCGAGTAATATTTAGGACCCTTTGGTATGCCGGCAAGCATGCTGCTTTCTGCCAGGCTTAATTCATCTGCCGATTTATTGAAAAAATAACGGGATGCAGCTTCAATGCCATAGGCGCCATGACCGTAATAAATTTGATTGAGATACATTTCAAGGATCTCGTCTTTCGAATATTTCATCTCAAGCTGAGTGGTGTACATGGCTTCTTTTATTTTACGTTCGAATGTTTTTTCATGTGTAAGGTACAGGTTTCGGGCCAGCTGCTGTGTTAACGTGCTGGCACCTTGCTTGGCAGATAATGTGCTCATATTGACAAGCACAGCACGAGCAAGGCCTTTTAGATCGAACCCAAAATGAGAATAAAATCGTTTATCCTCAATTGCAAGTGTTGCCTGTACCACATAAGGCGACATTTCTGATAACGATACCGCTCTCCGATTGACACCAGTGTGAAAGTAGCTAATCAACTGACCGTTGCGATCAACGAGTTGACTGGACTGGCTAATTGTGGATACAGGAAGCTCCTGCTGCTTCAGATAATATAATCCGCCAATGACAAGACCCATCACGATCATTAACGTGATGATGCCTCTGCGCAGCCAGCGATTGAATCGTAGCATGATGAATAGAAAGCGCTCGGCTAGCAGTGGAAAACGCGGTCTTTTGGGCTGCTTGGGTTGGGTTTGTTTCGACAACTGTCTCACCTCATCAATTGGCAATACTAGCTATATGAGTAGTATGGGGTGTTCGCATGACAGATATTCACAGCATGTGGAAATGCTCCAAATAATTTATTTTTGCTGTTTGGGCAGAATGGGTGTTGATTTTTTGCAGGGTTACTCTATAATTACTTGTTGAACCACTGATAGAAAGAAGGTATTGAACATGGAATTATGGTATACAGAGAAACAGACTGAAAGCTTCGGAATTACAGCGAAGATTACAAAAACTTATGTAGATGAGCAAACAGAATTTCAACAGTTGGATATGATTGAGACCGAGGAATTCGGGACAATGCTTGTTCTTGACGGTATGGTGATGACTACAGTTAAGGATGAGTTTGTATACCATGAAATGGTCGCTCATCCCATCTTGTTCACGCATCCAAATCCGGAGCACGTGCTTGTTGTTGGCGGCGGAGACGGTGGTGTTATTCGCGAAATTATGAAGCATCCAAAAGTGAAAAAAGCGGTGCTTGTTGATATTGATGGAAAAGTTATTGAATACTCCAAAAAATATTTACCTACTATTGCATGTGAGCTGGACAACCCTCGTGTAGAAGTGATCGTAAATGATGGCTTCATGCATATTCATGATCATAAAAACACATATGATGTGATTATGGTTGATTCCACAGAGCCAGTAGGCCCTGCTGCGAATTTGTTCACACGTGGCTTTTACCAAGGCATATACGAAGCATTGAAGGAAGACGGAATTTTTGTTGCGCAAACGGACAATCCGTGGTTCAAGGCTGACTTGATCCAGACGGTAAATCGTGATGTGAAGGAAGTATTCCCAATCGTTCGCGTATACGGTGCAAATATTCCGACATACCCAAGCGGCTTGTGGACCTTTACGATGGGCAGCAAAAAATATGATCCGCTTGAAGTGGATACAGCAGCTATCCCAGAGCTGGATACGAAATACTACAGCCCGCGCTTGCACAAGACAGCGTTTGTACTGCCTAAATTTGTTGAGGATATTGTGAAGTAACAACAACTTGCAAAGCTTGCCTTATAGGGCAAGCTTTTTTAATTGGCTGCTTTGCAGCAGGCAATCGTTTATTATTGAAATTCGCAACATTACTGTTTATAGTAATAAGATAATACGTAAAGGTGTATGGAGAGCCGGTTATGAACCACAAACAAAAGGTAATGATACAGCTTGAAAGCAAGCAGGATAATGAAGCAGTCTCTCAGCATATGCTAGGTGAATGGTTCTTAAAGGATAAAGCTTTTTACATAAGATTTGCAGAGCAATCGGAAGCGGGAGAAATTAGGCATTTATTGCGCTATGAGCCTCCTGAGCTGAAGGTTACGCGCAAAGGAGCAGTTGATGCTGAACAGGTTTATCGCATTCATGAGCGTTGGAAGGGTGCATATAGCAACGGCATGATCAAGCTTGAGACGGAAGCCTATACTCATCAGCTTTCGGTAAGAGATCAGTATGGTCAAGTGATATTAGGCCTGCCGTCAAAGCTGCCATTTTCACTGAACTGGGATTATGAGCTGTTTGTAGGAGAACAATCGAGTGGAAGATTTACATTACGTTTACTATTGAAGGAGGCTACAGCATCATGACAAACTATGTTTTGGATCGTATGTATGCAGCGTTGAAAGAAGCGATTGCCAATGCTGTGTTGAAGGCAAATTTGGTTGAAGCGGATCAGCTTCCGGCGTTCGTGCTCGAAGTGCCGAAGGATAAGACGCATGGAGATCTGGCGACAAATGCAGCGATGCAGCTCACGAAGCTGGCTAAAAAAAATCCGAGAGTAATTGCGGAGGAAATTATTCAAAATCTTGATCTTGAAGCAGCGTCTATTCAAAGCGCTGAGATAGCAGGCCCAGGGTTTATTAATTTCCGTATGGATAATCGTTATCTGTATGAGGTTGTTGGCGAAGTGCTGACAGCGGGTGAAGCATATGGGCGTGTTGAGGACGGTAAAGGAAAGCGTGTCGAGGTTGAATTTGTAAGTGCCAACCCGACGGGGAATCTACATCTTGGTCATGCGCGTGGAGCAGCTGTAGGCGACGCATTATGCAATGTGCTTGATTTTGCAGGATACGAAGTGACGCGTGAATACTATATTAATGATGCGGGCAAGCAAATCGAGAACTTGGCGTTGTCGATTGAAGCAAGATATATGCAGGAGCTTGGACATGATGCAGCAATGCCAGAGGATGGATACTACGGCGATGACATCATTGGCTTTGCCAAGGCGCTTGTACAGGAGAAGGGCGATGCGCTTCTTAAGCTTGAAGACAAGGAAAAGTTTGCTTTCTATCGCAGCTATGGCCTTGAGCGCGAGCTTGATAAAATCAAACGCGATCTTGAGCGCTTCCGCGTTGGTTTCGATATTTGGTACAGTGAAACCTCGTTGTATGAGGATGGCAAGGTTACGGCTGCGCTTGATCAATTAAAGGCATCCGGACATGTGTATGAGGAAGAAGGCGCAACATGGCTGAATACGACGATATTTGGCGATGACAAAAATCGCGTTTTGATTAAAAATGACGGTTCTTATACGTATCTGACACCAGACATCGCCTATCATTTAGACAAATACAGCCGCGGCTATGACAGAATGATCAATATATGGGGTGCTGACCACCATGGTTATATTCCACGTATGAAAGCAGCTATGGCTGCACTAGGCAATGATCCTGATAAGCTGACTGTTCTCATTGCGCAAATGGTTAGCTTGTTCCAAAACGGTGAAAAGGTGAAAATGTCCAAGCGTACAGGTAAAGCGGTCACGATGCAGGATCTAATGGATGAGGTTGGCGTTGATGCAATTCGCTACAACTTTACATCTCGCAGTATGGATTCGCATCTTGATTTTGATATGGATCTTGCAGTGGCGACTTCCAATGAGAATCCTGTATTCTACGTGCAATATGCACATGCGCGCATCTGCAGTGTGCTGCGTCAGGCTGCCGAGCAAGGGGTGGCATTGCCTAATCTTGAAGAAGTGAACCTGGAGCCACTTACCGCTTCTCATGAGTTTGAGCTGCTACGCAAGCTGGGAGAATTTCCGCAGGAAATTAGTGAGGCAGCAGCTGCTTTTGCGCCGCATCGTCTCGTTCGTTATGTATATGAGCTTGCTGCCTCCTTCCATAGCTATTACCGTGCGGAAAAGGTGCTAACGGAGGATGCTGCTTTGACAGCGGCACGTTTAGCTCTGCTTTTAGCAGTGAAGACAACGCTTGTTAATGCACTTAAGCTGATTGGTGTATCTGCTCCTGAGCAAATGCATCGTCAGGATGACGCGGATGAAAACGAAGCGTAACTCAGCAATGAATAGCTGACCATAAGCCTCATTTTTGAAAGGTTTTATAAAAGAAAGACCGAACTATGACGAATGGCTGTAAAAAAGCATTCGTCACAGTTCGGTCTTTTTAGCTTTAAACCTTCGTTTCAGGCTCAGTTGACGTCTGATGATGAAGCATGGAATACCGACCTATATGATTAACCGTAAAGCTCCCTCGCAGCGTTTAGCATTTTCATGACATCGAGTTCTCCTGCTTTGCGTGCCTTCGTATATTTAAGTGGCAGCATGGAGCGCTTTAGCACTGACTTAATATCACTTGGGCGAAGAGTTGGATACAGCTCCAGCAAAAGAGCGATAGCGCCGCTTACATGTGACGTAGCCATACTCGTTCCGTTCATTTCATGGTAGCCATTGTTTAGCCAAGCCGACACAATTCGATCTCCAGGGGCATAAATATCTATATGTGCACCGCGATTGGAAAAAGGAGCAACCTTGCGCAGTGCATTTGTGGCGCCTACTGCTACAGTATTCAAGTAACGGGCAGGATAATCAATGGACTTGCGTTTGCTGTCGTTGCCAGAAGAGGCAACAATAATGACGCCTTTTTGATAAGCACGATTAACGGCATTAAGCATCGACTTGCTTTTCGTTCTCATGCCGAAGCTCATATTGATGACATTCATTTTATTGCGCACACACCAATCAATGGCTTGCACGATGTCAGACACAAAAGCACTGCCATATTGATCAAATGCTTTTACGGGAGCGATCAAAGCATGGGGCGCAACGCCAATCATGCCATGGCTGGGGTTAGAGGCAGCAATCGTACCGGCGATATGCGTACCGTGCCCGTTGTCATCAATTGGGGGGCGATTGCGCTCAACGAGGTTTATGCCCGGCAATATAGAGCCTCGCAGAGCAGGATGATGAAAATCTATGCCAGTATCAATCACGCCGATTTTTATTGTTCGGCCTGTTGTCATCGACCATGCTTGAGGAGCTTTAATTTTTTCAACACCCCATGGAATGCCATTGTTTATTAATTTGCTTCGAGTTGCGGAGGTTTGAAGCTGAATGATTGCATCGTCTTGCTTCACAACTGTCATGCCAAGCATCCTCCTCAGTACAATGTTCAATATTGTATGAGAACATGGAGGACTTTGTTAATGCATACGCCCTTTTTATAAACTTTAGGCAAATAATCGTGTCAATTCTGGCGCTGACTCATACCATATAGAAAGAGCAATTGCGCTCATAATTCTGCCGTGCTCGGCGGGCTATCGGCAGAAGGATACAGTCAAAAGCGACAGGAGCATACCTGTCGCTTTTTCTCTTGAGATTGAAGTTTCGAAAAAAATATGTGTGCTGACATGTTACAACTTGCATTTTTATAGGAAATAATGTTTACTATAGTTTGACTAATGTTAATGGATTGGATAACTCAACTTATTCAGATAGCAAGAGAGGATGTGTCAAGATGAGCGGTATCACTTTAAAGCTAGATCCGGAGCGTATTCGCGAGATGCCTTTGGTCGACTTGGCTTTTGAGGTATTAAAAGCTGCGAATACCCCACACTATTACCGTCACCTGATTATGGAGGTTGCGAAAATGCGTGGTGTTGGCGAAGAGGATATTAACAAATTTATTGCTCAGGTTTACACAGAAATTAATATCGATGGTCGCTTCGCGTGTGTTGGCAACAACGTATGGGGACTAAAACGCTGGTACCCGGTTGAACGAGCAGAAGATCCGGTGGGCAACTCCAAACGTACGCGCATCATTAATGATGATGACGATCTCGATGAAGAAGATGAGCTGTATACAGAGGAAGAAGAAACATACGAAGCTGAAGATGATGGCTTCGAC
Organism: Paenibacillus septentrionalis; assembly: GCF_042659865.1. Classification (NCBI taxonomy): domain Bacteria; kingdom Bacillati; phylum Bacillota; class Bacilli; order Caryophanales; family Paenibacillaceae; genus Paenibacillus; species Paenibacillus septentrionalis. The sequence goes on along the minus strand of NZ_JBHSTE010000005.1, from coordinate 11,644 downwards.
AACTACGATGAAGACGATGCCTTTAGTGAAACTGAGGAAGAAGCTGAAGAAGAAGTCGAAATCGATGAAGAAGAGCTTGAAGATGAAGATCTGTCCCTAGAGGAAGTCGAGGAAGAAGAATTCGAGGACTTCGAAGAGGAAGAAAAATAATTTCGCAAGCGATAATGGGGAGACGTTTAACCGAAACATTGCGATTATGTGTCTAGTGCTTAGAGAGTCTTGACACAAGCAATAGTGGAGGGTAAACTATCCTATGGGCTAAAGAAACAGCTTAACATAATGATAGATCATTTATATACCAAAATGAGAAAAGTGCCCCCGTGCTACGGGTGTCACTTTTTTTGTTTGAAGAGGTAATAGATAAGCCGTGCTTCACATAAAAAATGTGGACAAGGCTTGATTTTTTTGCATTTGGGAAAGCTAAAACATATGAAAGCATGGAGGGTATTATCACAGTGACCAAATATATTTTTGTAACAGGCGGCGTTGTCTCATCATTGGGTAAAGGCATCACAGCGGCTTCTCTAGGAAGACTGCTTAAAAACAGAGGACTAAAAGTTACCATTCAAAAATTTGACCCATACATTAACGTGGACCCAGGAACAATGAGTCCATATCAGCACGGTGAGGTTTTCGTAACAGACGATGGTGCGGAAACGGATCTCGATCTCGGTCACTATGAGCGCTTTATTGATATTAACTTATCAAAAAACAGCAATGTCACGACTGGTAAAATTTATTCCAATGTTATTACAAAAGAGCGTCGTGGCGATTATTTGGGTGGAACGGTACAGGTTATTCCACACATTACAAATGAAATAAAAGAGCGTGTCTTCCGTGCAGGTAAAGAAACTGGTGCAGATGTCGTCATTACGGAAATTGGCGGTACTGTAGGTGACATCGAGAGCTTGCCTTTCCTAGAAGCAATTCGTCAAATTAGAAGTGACATTGGCCGTGACAATGTAATGTACGTGCATGTTACGCTAATTCCATATATTAAAGCAGCGGGTGAAGTAAAAACGAAGCCGACTCAGCACAGCGTGAAGGAGCTTCGCTCAATTGGTATTCAGCCTAACGTCATCGTTTGCCGTTCTGAATATCCGCTTGCTGAAGATTTGAAACGCAAAATTGGTCTATTCTGCGATATTGATGCCAATGCAGTTGTGGAATGCTTGGATGCTTCCACGTTGTACGAGGTTCCATTAATGCTTCAGGCGCAAGGCTTGGATCAAATCGTGCTGGATCATTTGAAAATTGATGCTCCTCCTGCTGATATGACCGAGTGGACAGCTATGGTTCAACGTGTCAAGTCGCTTAAAAACAATGTCGAAATTGCGATCGTGGGTAAATATGTTGCACTACATGACGCTTATTTAAGTATTGCTGAGGCGCTTCGTCATGCAGGTATTGCGCATGACTCTGATGTAACAATTCGCTGGGTAGATGCGGAAGAAGTAACAGATGCGAATGTTGCGGACATGCTTCAAGGCGTGAATGGTATTCTCGTGCCAGGTGGTTTTGGTGATCGAGGTATTGAGGGTAAAATTACAGCGATTCGTTATGCTCGTGAGCAAAAAGTCCCATTCTTCGGCATTTGTCTGGGCATGCAAGTCGCTGTTATTGAATTTGCTCGCAATGTATTAGGGCTTTCTGATGCAAACAGCTCTGAAATTAATGCATCTACGCCATATCCGGTTATTGATTTGCTGCCTGATCAAAAGGATATTGCAGATATGGGTGGGACAATGCGCCTAGGACTATATCCATGTAAAGTTGTTGAAGGTACAAATGCGTATGAGGCATATAGCGATGAACTTGTTTACGAGCGTCATCGTCATCGCTACGAGTTCAACAACGAATATCGTGAAGCGCTTGAGGAAGCGGGACTTGTTATTTCTGGTACATCACCAGATGGTCGTCTTGTCGAGATGGTAGAAGTAAAGGATCATCCTTGGTTCCTTGCGGTACAGTTCCATCCGGAATTTACATCCAGACCAAACCGTCCGCAGCAGCTGTTCCACCACTTTGTACAAGCATCGCTTAATCAAAAATAATAGCTGTTTATTGACTTCATACCGGTACAGAGTAAAAGTTAACCAATAAAGAAGGAATCTACCACCGTACAGCGAATAGGTTTAAATTAGTGTTAATGATTTGTATACGGCTGTTAGGGGGTAGAATTTGTTTGGAAAAGCAAAGAGTACTCATCGTTGATGATCAAAATGGGATAAGACTTCTGCTTATGGAAGTTTTTAATAGTGAGGGCTATCATACTACCCAAGCATCCAACGGCAAGGTGGCGCTTGAAATTGTTCGCAGTGAGCGGCCAGATTTGGTATTGTTGGATATGAAGATCCCGGGAATGGATGGACTTGAAATTCTGAAGCATATTAAAATGATTGATCCGACGATAACAGTGATTATGATGACAGCGTACGGTGAATTGGATATGATCAATCAAGCGACAGAGCTGGGTGCTGTAAAGCACTTCACAAAACCATTTGACATCGATGAGCTTCGACTGGAAGTTAATTATCAACTGAGAAGCCGAAGTAAGGTAAACTCAAAATTAGCTGAAGGCTAGTAAAACAGAAGCGTCGCTACAGACCGTAGCGACGCTTCGTTATTTTAGGACTACAAGCTGTAGGAAATCACAACACACTATGCTATAATATCGTTGAATAAAATAGCCTACCTATGGACGAGGCTATGTAATAGCACCATTTAGCAAGTTTGGGTGGCTCATGAAAAGCTTAATACTTACTAGGATACACATTTTATAGAATGGAACGTGCTTTCGTTTTCGGATATATGTGTAATAGAAACAGGGACAAGGGATACATGTAAAACCGCCTATTGTCAGCGCGCTGCCTCATTCGTCTAGTTGACCGTGGAGCACGCTTTATGGCGGTTTTTACTATGTTGACTTCCAGGTAAACGGGAGGACCAATAGATTAATGGAGAAATTAATGATACGCGGCGGAAAGCCGCTACATGGAACAGTAACCATTAGCGGCGCTAAAAACAGCGCGATTGCACTACTGCCAGCCGCAGTACTAGCTACTACAGAGGTTATCCTCGATAATTTACCCAATATTAGTGATGTCGCGATTTATAGTGAAATTTTAGAGGAATTAGGGGCAAAGGTATCACGACGCGAAGATGAAATTCGCATTGATCCCTCTAATCTCGTATCGAAGCCGATGCCTAATGGCAAAGTGAAGAAGCTGCGTGCTTCCTATTATTTGATGGGAGCACTACTAGGTCGATTTGGCGAAGCGACAGTAGGCATGCCAGGTGGCTGCAATTTCGAGCCAAGACCAATTGACCAGCATATTAAAGGTTTTGAAGCGTTGGGCGCAGTTGTGACAAATGAACAAGGTGCGCTTCATATTCGAGCAGAGCAGCTTCGTGGTGCAAAAATCTATCTCGATGTGGCGAGTGTAGGTGCAACGATTAATATTATGCTTGCGGCGTCTCGAGCAATTGGCGTAACCATAATTGAAAATGCGGCAAAAGAGCCTGAAATTGTTGATGTTGCGACATTGCTAACGGCAATGGGAGCTAAAATTAAAGGTGCCGGCACGGAAACGATTCGTATTGAAGGTGTAAGCGAGATGAAGGGATGTCGACATTCTATCATTTCTGATCGTATTCAAGCAGGGACCTATATGATTATGGCTGCGGCAACACGAGGCAATGTATTGATCGATAACGTGATACCAAAGCATCTGGAGGCATTGACTGCCAAGCTTGAGGAGATGGGCGTCGAGGTACAGGAGTACGATGAATCGATTCGTATTGTCGGTAAGCCTGAATATCACGCTGTTGACGTAAAGGCGCTAGTCTATCCGGGCTTTCCAACGGACTTGCAGTCTCCGATGACGACGCTGCTAACATGCGCCACTGGAACAAGTCTTCTTTCAGACTATGTTTACGGAACGAGGTTCAAGCATGTGCCTGAGCTTGCTTTAATGGGGGCGAATATTCGCGTCGAAGGAAGAACTGCGGTTATTGAAGGCGGCAAGCTGTCAGCTGCAAAAGTAAAGGCTGCTGATTTGCGTGCAGGTGCTGCGCTTGTTGTAGCAGCATTGACTGTGAAAGATGAAGTGACGGAAATTACTAATGTAGAGTACATTGATCGCGGTTATGACCGTTTGGTAGAGAATTTGCGCAATTTAGGCGCGGATGTATGGCGAGAAAACGATTAATCTAGTTGAAATCGGCATTGCTCGAATAGTTTTCATAGATTCGGGCAATGCTGTTTAAACAATAACAAGGTTTATATTTTATTATAAAGTGGTGAGAGCATGTCAGATCTTCAAATTGCGGATTTGGAGAACATGAAGTTGACCGAGCTGTATAAGCTCGCAAAGCAATATCAAATTCCATATTACGGTCAATTGAAGAAAAAGGAATTGATCTTCGCGATTCTTAGAGCGCAAGCAGAGAAAAGCGGCTTTTTGTTTATGGAAGGGATATTGGAAGTATTGCCTGACGGCTACGGTTTCCTTCGTCCAATTAATTATTTGCCAAGTAAAGAAGATATTTATATTTCAGCTTCCCAAATTAAAAAGTTTGATTTGCGCAATGGTGATCTTGTTTCAGGTAAATGTAGATTGCCCAAAGAATCAGAACGTTATTACGGATTGCTTCAAGTTAATGCAGTAAATGGCGAAAGTCCCGAAACTGCGGCAGAACGGTTACATTTTCCCGCACTAACACCTCTATATCCAGAGAAAAAGCTGGTGCTGGAAACGAAGCGAAGTAATCTTTCCACGCGAATTATGGATTTGCTTGCCCCTGTAGGCCTCGGACAGCGCGGACTCATTGTGGCTCCTCCAAAAGCTGGTAAAACACTACTCTTAAAAGAAATTGCCAACAGTATCTCAACAAACCATCCTGATATTGAGCTTTTTATTTTGCTTATAGATGAACGACCAGAAGAAGTAACGGATATGCAGCGATCTGTTAAAGGTGAGGTTGTTGCCTCTACATTTGATGAATTGCCGGAAAATCATATTAAGGTTGCCGAGCTGGTGCTCGAGCGCGCGCTTCGTCTTGTTGAGCATAAAAAGGATGTTGTGATTTTGCTTGATAGCATTACTAGATTGGCACGTGCATTCAACCTGCATGTTCCGCCGTCTGGACGTACATTGAGCGGAGGTATAGATCCTGCGGCCTTTCATCGTCCAAAACGCTTTTTTGGTTCAGCGCGTAATGTGGAGGAAGGCGGCAGCTTGACGATTTTGGCAACGGCGTTGATCGAAACAGGCTCGCGTATGGATGACATTATTTATGAAGAATTTAAGGGTACGGGGAATATGGAGCTTCATCTTGATCGTAAGCTTGCTGAGCGCAGAATTTTCCCTGCGATTGATATTCGCCGTTCCGGAACACGTAGAGAAGAGATGCTGCTATCTCAGGAAGAGCTGGATAAAGTATGGGCAATTCGCAAAAATATGAACGATACCTTTGAATTTGTTGATCAGTTCTTGAAGAAAATGAGAGATACAGAAAACAATGAGCAATTTTTGATGTCGCTGGATATTCCTTCGGACGGATCAAAAATTGAAAGCTTGAAAAAACAAGGAGCAACAGCTCCTGTTAAGCGCACTGCAACAACAGCGCGGAAAACAGTAGCAAGACCTGCTTCTAGCTCAAGCTCAACAACACCAGGCAACAATCGATAATATTCAGCTGTGCATTATTTAGCTATGCAACAATTATGTGATGATATGCATTAACCAGCTGTCTATGTGAATACCGCCTGTGCTGTTCGGTGCAGGTGTTTAGGAGGGCAACATGAATCTCGTATATGCAGATGAGCAAGGTCAAGTGTATGATCATCCTGATTATATTGGCCTCGCGAGAAGTGGCGATATGATTGTAGAAGTGATGGAGGATGAGCTTATTCCGCTGCCTGACGGAGCAACGCTTGTTAGCTTGCCCTTTAGCAAGCCGATTGCGCTTGATCCTGAGACAGGTGAAATGAAGGTCATTGGTGATGGAGCGCAAGCGGTTGGTGCGCTGCTTCCGCAAGGATATACTCGTCTTAATATTCCCGCATATGTCAAGAGCGATCCAAATGAAAAGCTACCGTTGTTCGGCTATACGGCGGTCGTTTGGAAGGATGGTCAGTTCTATGTAGCGGCAGAGCAATGTGACGAGCCGGAGAAGTGGGATCCGGAAAATTGCGATCGTCAGGAGCTGAAGCTGGAGGTAGACCGTCTCCTAACAACGTATCCGGAAAATCGCTTGTATCAGCATTTATCCAATTGCGCGCTCGAGTATGAGTGCCTGACTGCTTCCAATACGTTTCTTAATCGCTGGGAGGGCGGTGTGCCTGTATCCTTCTCTTGTAATGCGGGCTGTTATGGCTGTATTTCAGAGCAGCCTGATGACAGTGGGTTCCCTGCCCCGCAAACTCGAATGAACTTTCGACCTACTGTGGAGGAAGTTACACAGGTGATGCTGGAGCATTTAAAACAGCCGGACTCAATTATCAGCTTTGGGCAAGGTTGTGAAGGAGAGCCGAGCACGCAGGTCAAAATCATTGTTGAAGCGATGAAGCAGGTACGCAGTCGCACGGATATGGGCTACATTAACATCAACACCAACGCAGGCATAACAGACTTTATACGCGCCATCGTGGATGCAGGTCTTGATCTGATGCGTGTCAGCACAATTAGTGCGATTGAGGAGCATTACAATGCATACTATCGACCGCGCGGCTACACATTGAAAAATGTAGAAAAATCATTGATTTATGCAGCCGAGCAAGGTGTATATACGTCGATAAATTATTTGATTTTCCCGGGTGTAACCGATCGCGAGGAAGAGATGGAAGCGATGATCGACTTCTGCAAACGTACAAAGCTTAAGTTGATCCAAATGCGTAACTTGAACATTGATCCAGAGAGCTATCTGAACTTGATTCCGAAGGCAAAAGGAGAAATTTACGGCATGAAGCAGATGCTGCAAATTTTCCGTGAAGAGCTTCCCGATGTGGTGATTGGCTCGTATACACATGTTCCGCCAGCGCCATTTGTACGCAAGTAAGGCTCATATTTTTTCCATTGCATTTGACTATTGCTTCTGTTAAAATATTTTTATGTGCATATAACTCTGGTCCGTCTGAGATCCAGGGCAGAAAGAGGTGAACGAGATGAAACAAGGTATTCATCCGACATACCACGCCGTTACAGCGACTTGCGCTTGTGGTAACACATTCGAGACTGGTTCTATTAAACAGAACATTAAAGTTGAGGTTTGTTCCGCATGTCATCCATTTTTCACTGGTAAGCAAAAGTTCCTAGACGCAGGCGGCCGTGTAGATCGTTTCAAAAAGAAATACGGCATGTAAGCTGTGTGCCTGTATCAGGCGCCATAACGAAGCCTTTAGCGATTCTGCTAAAGGCTTCTTTGTTGTTAAGGGGCTTGCTTGCACCGTATGGAATGAATGTAGCTTCATGCTCATCGAGTGAAAGCGTTCGTATATTCAAAAGTTTCTCTGTTGAATAATCAACCAATTATGTGAACACATTGTGAGAAGGTTGCACTTTTGTCCGGTTTGTAATATACTGTTCCTTGCCGTGCTAGATGGGGAGGTAGCGGTGCCCTGTAACTCGCAATCCGCTGTAGCGAGGTTGAATTCCTATCTTAGGTGCTGTCGATGTGAGGTTTGACGCTTGCAAGTAGTGTTGACGGCGGGGTCCTTCGCAATGAGCGCTTATGAACCTGGTCAGGTCCGGAAGGAAGCAGCCATAAGTAAGTTAGTTCATGTGCCGAAGGAGTGCCTTGCTCGAGCTATGTAGCAAGAAAGTCGCTCGGATCGCTTCTATCGACGATAGGTGCACGGTTCTAATAATCGACACATATAACCTGCCAATGTATAAGTGAGAACTTGTGCATAGGCAGGTTTTTTGTTTTCTATTTGAGTTAATGATGTTGTTATGCGGGTTGATGTAGTATAATATAATGGCGCAATAGCACGAGCTATTGAACAAAAAGCAAGGGAGATCGTAACGTGTCACATATAGCTCTATATCGTTCTTGGCGTCCGCAGATGTTCAAGGATATGGTCGGACAACAGCATATCATACAGACGCTACAAAATGCGATACGTGAACAGCGTGTATCTCATGCATATTTGTTTAACGGTCCTCGGGGCACAGGGAAAACGACGACAGCCAAAGTATTGGCCAAGGCGGTAAACTGTGAGCATGGTCCTGCTATTGAACCATGCAATGAATGCGCGACTTGCATCGGCATCACAGAAGGGCATATTATGGATGTGGTGGAGATAGATGCTGCCTCCAATCGCGGGATTGATGAAATACGCGATATCCGCGATAAGGTACGCTATGCTCCTACGGAAGTTCGATATAAGGTGTACATTATCGATGAGGTTCATATGCTGACTGCGGAAGCATTTAATGCGCTGCTTAAAACCTTGGAGGAACCTCCCGCACATGTTATCTTTATATTGGCGACGACAGAGCCGCATAAGCTGCCCGCAACCATTATATCGCGCTGTCAGCGTTTCGATTTTAGACAGGTATCCACAGCAGAGCAGGTTGCACGGCTTGATGAAATATGCCGCGAGGAAGGCATTGCAGCAACAGAAGAGGCGTTATCGTATATTGCCCGACTTTCTGAGGGTGGAATGCGTGATGCTATTAGTCTTTTGGAGCAAACGGCGGCGTTTTCCAATCGGAATATAACGCTTGAAGCGGCTGTTGATGTAACAGGTGGAATTGCCGCTGAGCAATTTTACAAGCTTGCCGAAGCCATTCAGGCTAAAAACGCTGCGGAGATGCTGCCGCTAGTCGAACAGCTCATGCTGGCTGGCAAAAGCCCTGACAAATGCATGGAGAATTTAATCTACTATTTCCGCGATCTGCTTGTTCTAAAGCTTGCACCGGGTGGGCAAGCTGCTACGGAACGCATCGTTGATATTGATCGTTTTCAGGCAATGGCTTCGGCCTATACACCTGAAGAGCTGTTCCGTATGATTGAAATATTGAACCACTACCAGAACGAACTTAAAACGGCTGCCCAACCTCAGACGTTGTTGGAGGTAGCGCTGCTTAAGCTCTGTTCGACTAGTGTACCGAATGCGCAGCAAAGTGCTGGCATCAGCTCTGATGAGGTCGGTTCGCTTCGGCAGCAGATTCAGTTGCTTGAGTCACAGGTTTCCAAGCTTATGAAGCAGGGAGTTGCTGCTGCCCCAGCAGCATCGCAAGGCAATGACCGTCAGGCTCCTCGTAAGAGCTTTACGGCAAGCGGTATTAACCGGCCTAAGGTAAAGCTGGATCGTTATGTTGCAGCGTTACAGGGTCAGGAGACGCAAGCAGCTCGCATGAAGTGGGGCGAAATTATGGCACGAGTGAAGGAGCGTAAGGTTACGGTTCAGGCGTGGCTGAAGGACAGTGAGCTAGTGTCTGCAACAGATGGACAACTGCTGCTGACGTTCAAAAACGAGATGCATCGGGAGATGACTGAACGACCGTCACATCGAGAAATCATTGAGCAGGTGTCTGCTGAAGTGATGAATCAGCCCTATCAAATTGTTACTGTTATGCTCAAGGACTGGCAGGCTGCACTCGAAGGCAAGCAGGATAATTCCATTGAGTCGCTGGAGCTGGAGCCTGAGAATATACCTATGCAAGGCGGCGACAAGCAACCAGAATGGATCGAGGAAGCAGTTAAGCTCTTCGGAGAGGAACTTGTTGTTGTTAAAGAATAAATATGATGAGGTGTATAGCATGAATAATATGAATCAAATGATGAAACAGGTTAAAAAGATGCAAGCTCAAATGTTGAAGGCCCAAGAGGAATTGGAAAATAAAACATTTGAAGGAACAGCTGGCGGTGGCGTAGTTAGCGTTGTTGTGAATGGTCATAAAAAGGTGCTTAGCGTGGAGCTTAAGCCAGAAGCAGTGGATCCAGATGATATCGAAATGCTTCAAGATCTTGTATTGACTGCGGTAAATGACGCGCTTACCCAAGCTGAAGAAGGCGCTAATGCAGATATGGGCAAATTCACAGGCGGAATGAAGATCCCAGGTCTGTTCTAATTGGAAAATGGAGAGATAGGATAGCTCTAGCTATTCGAAAGGAGCTGTACCTACCACGTGCACTACCCAGAACCTATAGCTAAATTAATTGATTCCTTTACTCGATTGCCTGGGATTGGGCCTAAAACGGCTGCGCGACTTGCTTTTCATGTGCTACGGATGAAGGAAGAGGATGTCATTGATTTTGCAAAAGCACTAGTAAGCGTAAAACGGAATTTGTTTTATTGCTCAGTGTGTTGCAATATCACGGACACCGATCCTTGCCGAATTTGTCAGGATAAGAGCAGAAATTCGGAAGTCATTTGTGTAGTGCAAGAGTCAAAAGACTTAATCGCGATGGAGCGGACAAAAGAGTTTGATGGGTACTATCATGTGCTGCAAGGTGCAATTTCCCCAATGGAAGGGATAGGTCCGGATCAAATTCGCATTGCCGAGCTTTTGAAAAGGCTGGGTGATGATACGGTTCAAGAGCTAATTTTGGCCACGAACCCTAATATCGAGGGAGAAGCAACTGCGATGTATATCTCCAGACTCGTAAAGCCATTCGGGTTAAAGGTTACACGTATCGCACATGGTCTTCCTGTCGGAGGGGACTTGGAATATGCGGATGAAGTAACGCTATCCAAGGCACTCGAAGGAAGACGTGAGCTATTATAATGGTTAATTATCGTTTATTTCATTAGGGTTTATTGAGCGCTTGCTCGATAAACCCTTTTTCTATTCTTAGTTCTATTTTTAATGCCTGTACATAGATATGGTAGTAAGTAAGGATAGGGAGGCGTGAGGGGATGCTAGAACGCTTTTGGAATAAACGTGAAGGTGTAGACAACGCCGAGGAACATCAGGTAAATCCTCGTGATAAGAAACGTGAGATGGACAAGCTGCGTTTGGAGATTAAACAGGCACTTGAAGATAAGCGGGCAACAGAGATGATGTTTCAACATGCTGTTGGACAGGATGAGGTGGAGTGGGCCATCTTAAGACAAATGGCTGCCGAACAACGTTATCGCATGTTGTTGAATAAAGCAAGAGCGATGGATGTTGATTGGTCGAGAGTGCGGGGGTATGTATTATGAACATGATATGGCTAGCTATATTCGTGCTCTCATCGACAGCTTTGTTAATTGTATTGCTCCGTAAGCCGATTTCTCGAATAAGCCTAAAGAAAGTAATTGTACATTGGGTAATAGCGGCAACTGCATTATTTCTATTAAATATGATTGAATTCACACAACCATACGCGCTGCCGATTAATCCGCTCACGATTGGGCTAACGGCTTTACTTGGGATTCCCGGGATTGCATTATTGTTTGGTTTGCAATACGTTGTGCTTGTGTAATGGCATGCTGGAGTAACGTTGACTGGTAATAGCAATAGGTTGAGAAAAGCCGTGTAGCCCTTTATGCTACGCGGTTTTTTCAATGAATAACAAATCATCTTGAAAAAAGTTTTAAAAAGGGGTTGCATAATGGGCGGCTCCTATGATATATTATTTCTTGTCGCCGCGAGAGATTGCGAGAGACACACGAAACAAAACGTTCGCATCACGAAGTGATATGAAC
>NZ_JBHSTE010000004.1:525510-695850 GCF_042659865.1 Paenibacillus septentrionalis | reverse complement strand
AGCAAATTAGTTGCGCTTGCCACCTGCTCCAGATCCCGTTGCAGCTGCCGCACACGATCTGGACGAAATACGCTTATTTTGGCCATCTCAATATGCCCCTTTATTTATAACATAACCACCCACGGTGAAATTATTGATAGCTACGGCTATTTCCTTGTTGCTGTTGGATACTGACTAATCCTTCTCAGCACCAGAAAAGGATAATTTGTTTTAAAAAAATAGCTGTGTATGAATCATACACAGCTAGCAATATACAATTCTTGTAGACGAGACGTGAATATGTATCTATTAGAATTTTTGAGAAGAAATGATTGCACTTTGTAATTCAATATACTTATCGGATACATTTTTCATATGAATAGATAAGCCGTCTAACGCTTCAGAGAATTTATCAAATGTCGGCTTCATTCCTCTTACCTTGTCGATAAAATCATGAGCAGCTCTATCGTCCCAAACTTCAGTCAAATTATCAGTTGTCGTCATAATTCTTCCTAGCAAGGTATTAAACTCTTCCTTATATCCGTTAATAACTTTAGCCTGATCCGCGAGTCCTTGATAACTTAATTTAATAGCTTCTTTAGACATAATCTATCACTCCTTGTTTATGATAATAACCCTACAAAATTAGTATAAAGTATATTGGATTGTTTTTCCATAGATATTTGTTTTTTGCTCATTTTACACAAAATAAATTAAATTCCTCTATATACCAGTGCAGTCTTCATAAAAATATCCCTTTCTTACAGCTTCAACTGGATCGTAGAAGCGTTCAATTTCGGTAACACCGCTAGAAGGTACACATTTTTCTCCATAGGCTACATACTTTCCAGAGGTTGCTATTGTACCGACGATCACTTTACGACTAATAACCGATCCCGCCCCATAAGCATAGGTTTCAAGGAGTTCTCCCCCTGGTAAAGGATAACCTTGAATAAAAGCCATCATGCCGACATCTTTAATTGATTGTTGAGCCATCCCTTTAGGAAGAGTAAACGTAACTGATAAGCCCATTCGCTTCGCTAACTCCATATGTTGGTTAACTGCTGCTGCTAGATCCTCCTCAACTAATGTTGTAATCACTGTTTGCCTTACTTCACGAAAGCCCTCAATTGTTGTCAATGGAGCAAGATTGGTTTGATTCGATAACTGCTCGTAATTCCCTTGGTAGAAAGCATTAGAATTGCGATCATACACCGTAGCTTGATCATCTAATGTAAAATACAATATATTACCGTTTCTCAACTTATACCAATAAGGTCGAATTGGCTCAGCAGACAACTCAAGCTCACTGCCACTATCGTCAAGAGTGACTAGAAAATAACCATTATAATGATAGATAACTATTGCAGGTATATGAAGCTTTAGATTTTGAATCGCAACTTCATTGTTTTCAATACCATATTTTAAAGCTAAATTGTTGTAAAAAACATTAAGCGCGTCAAGATCGAATAAAATCTGTTTCTCAAGCTGGTAATGAATAGTGCTAGTTGTTTGATGTGCTTCAAATCTTGACAAATATACCGCGGTGTCATCAAGCGCTGATTGAAAATTATCTTCATATTGAAGATAAACGTTCTGGTGCATTTCCTTCAAATCTTTCTGTGCGTCGTTCATTAATACAAGAGGTATAGCAACTATTAAGAAAATAAGTAGTACGCTAAGGGGCCTCACTTCTTATCATCCCCCCATAGGTAATGTTGATCGGTACAGAAGCCCCTTGAAAAAAGACTGAGCGGAGTTTGTATGCAAGCGTCTCCCCCTGAGAGACTATTCTGACATGGAATAAATCACCTACATGCATATTAAATCTTCTCGAATAATGATCTACTGCTGCTGGAGTAGCAGGATATAGTACATCTAAAAATTGCTTCGTAAAATATCCATCATATCGAACTTGAAAGCTATCCTGAAAGGTAGTGTAATCATTAGGATTCGTATAGATAGGTTCAATATTTTTTTTATAGTATTCAATCTGGACATCAAATACACCTTGCGTTGCATCTAGCGACCGTAAGAAGATATCGTAATCAATAGGGTCAGCATACCCTTTGGAACGAACCTTATCTACAAATTCTTTCACGACGGCGGTAGCTGAATCGCGAATGTTATCCTCAACTTGTACGGATTGGCGATAAGCGGGATAAAAAACAAAGGCAAATACGAGCAACAAAATAACAACTATGCCCTTTAATGTATCTGCCATATCCAGCCTCCTTTCTTAATGTACAGCTTTAATAGATGTAATGATACCGTTGTTATCCCGATAAATCGTTAATGTGTAAGTCAGTCCTATGACATTACGTAAATTGACTGAGGCAATGTCAATCGTATGGTCAATGACAATATTGTCAATAATCAGTTTATAGTCACCGTTTAACGCGAATGGTACCATACCGATGAGCTGCTCTCCACTAATTTCAGTAAGACTTCGCTCACTTATGCTTGTTATTTCTACAATATCTTTGCTCGAGTAATTAGATATATTCTCTAATGGTGACCACTCATTGCTTAAAAATGTAAATGCACCAACCATGAACAGTATCCATGCAAAAAGTGTAAGCATAAATTGACGCGCTGAGTTCATTAGTTCCTAGTACTCCTCATCATCATTTGTCATTTCTGATAGAAATAAATTAATCGCACTTCACCGTTATTATCTTTATATATCGTAGAAGCAAAAACCGCTGATGTATTTACATAATATCTGCTGACCTTCTGGTCTTGCATAGCAGAAACCGGTTGTTGAGTGCCGAAGCCACATCTTTCTGTACTTAAATCAACTTTGTTTCCGGTTACTGGACGTTCATAGCATATCGAATGATTATTTTCTGCATAAAACTCACCACGATTCTCTCCAGTTGAAATAAGAATTGAAAACTGTGGGCGACCACTATAACGAGTAGCTGCATTAATAACATCTTGACCGGAAACGTCTTTATTATCATAATTACTGAATTCCGCTTGAGTGATTAACTGAGATTGAGACAGTGTCTGCTCCTGTGCACGTGAAAAATACCCATTTATCACTAGATAAATACTGACTGCCGCCGCAATAATCAGAATTGTAATAATAACACCGATAACCCATTTCAAACCAACTGATATATTTTCCACTTATATCCTTCCTTTACTTTATTATTTTTTCATTTTTATTGCTCTTTAAAGTAGATACCAATAACACTATTGTTTAAATCTCTAACGAGTACTGCCTGAAACTTACTTTGAGGTGGAACATAATATGTACCAGAATAACTCTGGAGATCATCCTCGTTAACATAACAATTAGCTAATGTTCCTGTTTTCAATTTGCCTGTTGAAAAATCAAAGTCTCTACATGGCCCGCTTCCGCTTGGTCTAATACCAAAATTAGTACGGGTCCCATTGTTATTCTTCTTCTGAACATATAACACAAAGACATCATGATTAGAATATCTGCGATACGCTGTATTTAGCTGGGAACCACTAACAAGTTGATTGTCATATGCGGAATACTGCTGATCTGCAAGTTCCATAGCTTGAATACTAGCTTGATTATTAGCTAATTCTAAAACGGGAATAGTTTTGTTCCATAGAAAAATACCAGCAGAAATGATAGCTAATGTAATCAAGATTGAAATTGTCGTTTTCAGAAAGCTTGCTATATTCTCCATTCGGATCCTTCCTTACATATTACTTGTCACAATTGTTAGTTCATTAAGTTGCTGGAACGCCATGTAACAAAATGGTAGTAGTAAATACAGCATAAACGTTGCCTGTATTGGCAAAAAGCCAAACATTTTACCAAGGGTACTTTTCTTGCTTACAGTCTGTTCATAGTGCTCTTTACGTTGATCCAACGCAAATGCCCTTTCTGCCTCCATATCATCAAAGGCGTTTTTAATGGGAATTAAATCTGCAGCTACTTGTAGGCGATCCGCAAGCCTCTCCAGCGGTACAAATCTTGCATCCTCCTTTAAATTTTCCAGTGCTTCCCACGCTCCCACCTCGTAATCCAGCATGCACCTTAACAGTTGCCTTTCAAACAAGGAACTATATCGGTGTAACCATTCAATAATCTCGTATACGCTAATACTGGGAAAGTTGGATAGCATCATAGCTAGTGTATTAAAACCATCGACTTCGCTCTGCATCTCCCATCTTTTCACTTGGCTTCGTAATGTAAGATATAATAGTGGAAGTTGAAAGCTAGCTACTCCTATCAAAATTGCTATGATGAATTCATACCATTTGTAATACTCCTCTTTATATGCCTCTGCACGTTTTTGCAGTTGAGAAATATATTGTTCCCTATCCATGTTAACTGGTAAAAAAGTTTTGTTCTCAAGTTGATTTTCTAAATATATGACAGCTTGATTTGATTCCAGGTTCTTCTTAACCATTTCTTCAACGAGAGCATTCTCAAAATGATATCTTTCCTCACTT
This sequence comes from Paenibacillus septentrionalis, assembly GCF_042659865.1. NCBI lineage: Bacteria > Bacillati > Bacillota > Bacilli > Caryophanales > Paenibacillaceae > Paenibacillus > Paenibacillus septentrionalis. Next base: position 691,428 of record NZ_JBHSTE010000004.1, on the reverse strand, counting down.
AGCTCCCTTTGAGAAATTGACTGATTCCCTCCCGTACTAATGTTTATATTAGGATAGAGTATATTTTGTTTAATAGTGTGATGAATGAAAAGTTGCAGGATGATCACAGTGATAAATACAATTAAAGCGATTAAAAGCTTCTGCAAATATAAATGATGAAGTGATAAGCCGGAGTTGGCATTCTTCAATTTCTGAGTTATTTTAAAATATCTTGAATCATGTTCTGGTGGAACGATTCTATCTGTGAGATCATAGATCCATTTGAACTTTAGAAGTCGCTTAGTCCATCTCCCTTCGTCCTTTGCTTCGTGAGTGTCAGTTTCATCACCTTTAATAATCCGAAGAGCAAAGAAACAAACTAAGAAAATGGCATAAAGTGTGATTAAGGAACACATCCCCCAAAAGGAATTATAAAATTCAGATACCATAGGAAATTGACTTTCAGCCCAGAAGCGAATCGGATCTAGCATAAAAATAGGGGCTACCGCAACAAATATGATACCTGATAGCAGGCGATCCAGCTTTTCTCGTTTACTAATTTCCAAATGAATTTCTTCTCTAATATTGCCCAGCATAGATAAAAAGATGGAACGCTCACCTTTATGAATGTCTGTATCTCCATATTCCCCTACTTTGTAGCAAACCCCCGCCAATTGCTTCATATAGCGATTCGGAGCTACTTCATAATACTTCAAAAGTTCCTCTTCTGGATCAGTGGCGTTAAAAATACCTGCTATTTGTCTTGCATGAGCAGCAACTAAAGGTTTAGAACGTTCAGCAGCATTTTCCAAGCTAACCGTTACCATATGAGTTTGATGATACTCATGCCTAATATCTAGAATCATATGTGATTGGTCGTACAGCATTTGCTTTTTCAAACGACCGATAAATATATCACTTAAAATTCCACTTAGATAGAATGACACGACGATCATAGTTAAACGACTGAACCAAGAAGATGTCCAAAAAAATGATAATATCGATAGAGTCACTACACATGCGAGCACCATGATTGTCAATGTAGCTGAACGACTTCGTACGACAATTTCATTTCCAGCATGTATAAGTACCAGTCTTGATCTCATCCGCTTCTGCAACGTTCTCGCGATTGGGATTTCTTCCAGTTTAGGATAAATCTTTAATGCGAAAAAATCCCATTTTTTTTCTTTTGGCCTAGTAACTAATAATGCTTTTAGGCGGCGTTGCTCTTGATATTTTGAACCAGCAAGTTGTTTCTGCACGATCATGTATATTATTAGTACGACAACCAATAACACCAAGCATGTACCTATGACCGTTAGAAGTAATGTTTGAAGATTCATCCAGCCTCACCCCAATACTGATGAAGAAAATTACGAAATGCTTCACCTTCCTCATCGTCCATATGCTTCAACATTTCCTCTATCTTTTGCTTCGTTATCACTTCACCCGGTTCATAACCACCATCCTTCCAAACTACGACATCCCGATATGAATACGATTGTCTATCTGTTACTCTAGTGAAGTATTCGGTCATCGTATCCATAAAGGCATCGAGCTTGTCTGTCACTTCATTAAAGTTCTTATATTCCTTTGGGTAGTGATAGTCTTGTTCAAGCGGTATTATTTCCGTAATTCGTTCTATATATCGTTTCCCCGACCGAAGTACAAGATGTACATTAAATCCCAGTGCCTCAACTACTTGATTTTCAGCTATCTTTTCGTTCGTAAACGCGCCGGAGGCAATCAAGCTGTTTCGAAGTGCGTTAATCAGCTTGTCCAATGTCTTACCGTGGTGTGTAAATAATGTATATTCAGATGCAACTTGAGCAGCTTGAATAACATAACTTACAACGGAATGTGTAGCTGCCTCACCTACTATATTTACTGCTCCATCGGTTTTTTTCTGAACATCCAGCCCATCTTGTCCACTAACGGTTGGTGTTTCGCGGAAGGATAGAATATTTTTAGTTGGATATAGTTTTCTAGCCCATAACTCAAATGAAGCTTCTTGAATTCTGATGTTCTTGGCTTGAATATGTTTAATTAGTGCCTTAAGTAGCGTCGTCTTTCCCGATCCTTGCTTTCCTGTTATTGCTGTTACCTGGTGTCCTAATACTAAAAACTTCAATAATTGAATAGGCAGGTCAGCACCTGGAGCTTTGACTTGATCCTCCAATTCAACTAATGTGTCATTAAACTTACGAACGAAGAATGCCCAGCTTTCTGCCATTTTAGGGCGCACTACCACAACTCGGCTTCCATCTGCCATATCGTTAATAATGTAACCTTTTGACTCATTGAGCTGTCCTGGATTTCCAAAGCCGTAAATATTTTGACAAACACGTTTTAGTTCTTGTTCTGAATTAAATGATAAAAATTCGAGATGAATTGACTTACCGCGATAAAATACCCATACTGCGTCACAAGATCTAGGGATATGTTTACGCTGATTAGCGTATTCTTTCATATCTATAGTATGGACAACGTCTGGCGGCATTCCGCTCGTCCCCCCGTTAACACCATCTATATTCTGATCTCTCAGTTCATCAATAACACCTAATCCTTTGTAAACTTGATACACACGTTGTACGACAATTTCCAGTTTATCCTGAAAGGTGAGACGTGTTCTTTCGATTTTGTAGATGTTTCGGATCATTTCATCCGTAATTTTGAATCCCTTAGTACCATCGGAGTATTCTTGTAGTCTGTCTAAATCGTATTTAGCTATTATCTGATTGAACGCTTCCTGATTAAATTCCTTCTTATATGTATGGAGGAGGATTTCAAAGCAATCCTGCGAAGTCAGTCTTTCCGCGTATTCAAACATCATAATATTATTAATATTGTTCTCATTAACCCCATACGTATCAACCAGTAAATCTTTTATATAGAGCTTAACAAACTTCTTAGCAGACAGATCTCCATGCATACAGCTTCTTAATGCTTTTTGTAATTCTCTTCTTCTCGCTTTTCTTCTGTTATATTCCTCAAGGCTACTACTGCTATCGTATAGGGACGTAGCAATAATTTCTTCAAATGCCTTTCTAATAAAGAGTACGATTGCTGGCAAATCATATTTAACTTCAGCTTGCAACACTGGCTTTCTCTTAGATCCTAGCCAAAAATATAGTAACAATATGACGGAACTGATGACTAGCAGTAATAGTAAAATATTAATCATTTAGTAACTCCTCCGCCACAACATAGAGATCTAAAGAATCAATGATTTTTGCAGCAAGAGTTCGAACTGATTCAGTAAAATGAACCTCTTCACTATACTCTAAAAACTTCTTTTTAACAGACCTTGCTTTTAGCATAAACTGTACAACTTGCTGATCGTTTTGCGCATCCATAAATGAAAGATTATGAGGAACATAAGCACATTTTTTCTTTGATATAGGGAACGTCCGAGCCATTCGATCCAACGACATTCTTGAAGTCTGATGATAAGACCCAAAACAATAGAGGAGTTTTTTTGTTTCACCTACTGCAGACCAGTCATTATTTGCAAAAAAGTTATCTAGTACCACTTTGTTTTGATTTAGGTTAACAACAATTAAATCAGCATGCTGCATGACCAATTGGGAAATCTCCTGACTCGTTCCTGATGAAATGTCGATAAAAACCAGGTCATAGAACCTCTTGTAGTTTTCAAATAACTGATGCAGAACTTGCTTAAAGTTAGTATCATCTTGATTTTTAGGACCGCTGATCAAATCCAGTCTATCCTTCAAAATTGATTCAGCGTGATCCCTTATTCCTTCCGCAGTAAGCATTCCACATTGGACTAATCGATCAATGCCGTCCATTCCAACAATAAGAGGTGAAACAATAGCATTCTCCTTTAATAAAGTATAAGCACTCTCTAACATAGATCGTTCGTATTTTGTATGCGTCATAAGTACTCTTAACGGATAGTCAAGAGCGATCGAAGTTGCAGAAGCAACCATATTTGACGTTGTTCTAGTCTGACCTTGTACAGGTCCCCAAAATGCTACTAGCACCTCATGCTACCTCCGCTTCTTCACATATCGCCATAGTTTCTTAATGTCTGTTCTTTGTATGCCGTAAACAGTTTCCAGCAACTCATTCACTGCATCCTCAAAGTCTTTATCTACTTTTAATTGCACCTTACAATCATGGATAGTATTAATTTTACGTTCTGAACTTGCAAAATAACTAACTAGTATGTCCTTCATTGGATATAGCTTCCTGACGTATTGTAAATTGATTTTACAATCCTCTTCAATAACGACCATCAGTTTTGGATGAACAGGTTGCCCATAGAGTGTCTTCAAATTTTCTAAGCTATCTCGCTCATATGATGTTACAAAAACTAATTCGAAATTCTCCAAATTTGGTGGAAAGCCATGATGCCAATCATAGATTACATAATCTGCTTCTGGATGCTCACCATCAAAGAACTTAATACCTATACCATCAAATTCACCATCAAAGTACTTATAATGCTTATCACTATCCGTCACGATTACAATAGAATTCACCCCAGTACCTCGCAACAAGACAGCTATCGTTAATATATAGTCGTGTTTCTCACAATTACCGGCAATGACAAGCTTCAATTTCATCTTCCTCCCAGCAAATCTCCTTCATCTAGCGGCGCGTTTGAAAAATCTGAAGTATCATCAATGTCATAAGTCAGATCTTCAGAGAAATTATCCCAATTTGGCTGTAATACGGTTTCATTACCTGTTGATACGGACTCACTGTCAGTAATTATAGTATTAGTATCTGGGGACATCGAAGTGGATGGTCCTTGGCTAGGTTCCATAGTAGCTCCTGTTGAACCAGTTTTTCGATTGGAAACACCACTACCCGCAGGTGCTTGTGCACCGATTCTAAACATCTCTCCATCTTCATAAGCTGCTAATCGTTTTTCCATTGCTGCGCGAAGGTCATTGGCCAACTTCCATTTAGCCTGATCTACAATAAGAGGATTAGACTTAATAACTGTAAGAACATCCGAATTAGGTATATACGTCGGATCTGGTCTTTCTTGTAGCTCAGGTTCTACATAAACCTTCATATACAGTTCCGCGTAATTGATATACGCATCCACTAGAGCAGCTTGAAGTAATAGTGCTTCTTCCTCGTTGTTATGAAAGAATGAATATTGATTAACTACATCAACATCGATCAGCTTCTTCTTAGAAATTACGATATAATCCTCGCCGTTTGGAAATACAATGCGAATATCAACAACATCATCTTTCTTAACTTTTATAGGTAATTTAACATATTCGGTCTCTTCTATCCTTTCAGAAGGATCCAAAATTTCCTCATCCCGCACCATCTCTAGTGTCACAGCAGTTCCAGGGGAGGCATTAATTTTCAAGTATTTTCCTACAATATCCTCTTTAGACTGTATTAAGTTGTCTGGTGCAGCAAACACGGGAAGGATTTCTTCCTTAATATCTGATTCTTCCAGCATTTGACCTGCATTCTTAACAGTAGAAAGAACATACCCTCTTTTCGATTGGTCTTGATATTTTTCTAGTTCTTGATTTTTCTCCATCAACTGTATGCTGAATTGACTTCTTTCTTCCACGAGCTTTGCGTTATAATGACGGTAGCTTAAAAACCATACGCTTGAGGTGAAAACTGCCACTACTGTCCCAGAAATTAACGTATACCTTAGTAACTTTTTATTTCTGCGTACTGCCACTTCAAGACCTCCAATTAGACATAAGTCCTTCTTTATTAATACCTGTAATTTCTACTAGCAGCTGTCGCTTTCTCAGCAGCTGTTCGTTCAGCAGCTGCTCGTTCAGCGGCTGCTCGCTCAGCAGCTGCGATTGCTGCTTGTTCTTGTTGATAAAGACGGTCAGCATAAGAAGATAAACTCGATTGAATACTAGTTAGATTACTTTGTAGTTGTTGCATAGACTGAATCCATGTGTAAATTCTCCCCTCTAGTTCCTCACTTCCAAGCCCTGTCCAGTACGTATCTCTGCCTCGAATCGCTTGCTGCATCTGCGTACTACAATTTTGTGCACTTTGAATTAGAGTGTTACAGCTATTACTAAGTCCATATACATAACTTGATGTTGACATTTATTTCCCCCTCACGGTAAAGTTATCGAACTATCTGGAACAGTCGCAATTCCAATCGCAAATAATATTAAAGCTATAAATACAATCACTCCGGCAATTCCCCATAAAATTACAGGTTTACGCAACAGTTTTTTTTCAACTGTTAATAGGTTCATTACCCAATCAACGGCAGATTTATCTGGATATAAAGGATCATGATGATTAGGAATAAGTGAAGTGTAGATTTCCGGGAAATCATTCTTCAACTTCTTCTTCACTTCTTGATGTCCGTTTTCAAGCAATAGTTTGCAACGCTTCCGCTCATAATCTGTTAGTGTTTCTAGTTTTTCCTTTAGAAGCTCATACTTCCACATAGCTCCATTTGCTACCAAAATAGGAATTTGGGTATTCCACCATAATTCTATCCCATTAGTTTCTTTGCGAATTTGTTGAATATCTAACCACAAAATAATATGAGAAAAACCGCTCGTCATTAGTTCTGAAATATCCCAAGTGTAACCCCTTCGAATAAACGTGACCCCTTCGTATTCAAACATCTTAGATGAAGCATCTTCCTTTTCGCCAGAGAACACCATATCTTCGAGAGAACTAATTTCTGCACGGTCATCTCCGCATACCAAAGGTTTCCATCCTAGCTCTGCGAGTCCAGCAGCAATTAGAAAGGCTGCCGCCCCAACATCTTCATCTCCACCTACACCACTAATTCCGATGATTAATGGGATATGTCCTCCTACAGAACTTTGATTAGTTGAAATCATCGGACTTTCTTCAATTACCTCATCCAGTTCAACTATTTCTTCACTCACTAAAGAGCGAGCTTGAATGCTTCGCTGCTGAGGCTTTACTGTTGATTTCGTTGAAACTTGTGTTTGTTTTTTTACCGTTTGTGTCGTTTGATTTTTGGATATGCTAGCCTTACTTAAAGATTTAACTTCTACAGCTTGCGGAGGTGGAGAAGTGTCTGACACCTCGTTATTTTTTATTTCTCCTTTTTTGCTGAACAAGCCTTGTAACGATGGCTTTTGCTTCCCTAGTACATCATAAAAATCTCTTGTAGATTTTTTTTTCTTCAACCAGTTAATAATCTCGTCACTATAGAAGTTTTGTGTAAATTGAAGATCATGGATCCCCATATTTACCATACTTCTAATAAACTCAGTATCTTCCTGTAGCAGTTCATCTAACTGAACAATCAATCGAGTTCGTTTCAAATGCTTCCGGATTAACACCATTAATCCAAGTAGTTCCTCTGAATTGATCGGTACCGTCAGGCCCGCTCCACCTTGCATAACAATGATTGCGGAAGGATCCACTTCTTTCGAACGGAAGCCATTAATAAATTTATGTATTGTTTGATGATGCCCCGATACAACAAAGCCTTCACTCTCAAGTGTTTTTGTTATTAGTAAAATTAGTTCAGGAGAGCACACGAGATGGACTTTCTTCATTCTGCTTGCCCCTTTTCTCTTATTCTAATAATAGAACCATCACCAACAATTACTTCCTTCAACAACTGGCTTCCATCCACTTCTTCCCAATGTTCTCCTGCATCACTAACATCAAAAAGATAACTATCGGATGCAGGAAGAAGATTGGCAGCACATAAAACATCAATACAATTATTAATGCTGATATTAATTGGAATCTCTATATCAAGGCTTTGATTACTATTTACAATGTAGAATGTAACAATCGCGTTATCCATCCCCGTTCCCCCCGATCGTTGAATATAAATCAAACATCCATTCATCCAAACTATTTAATATCTGTGATAAAGTTGTGGAAACTATAGACTCTGCTGCTTCAGAACCAGTATCTGATAGCCAGAGTTCTCCTTCATGTACCCCAGCGAAAAATTGCTTCTTAGCATTCCATTCATCGTTTAATTGTGTGAAATGTGCAATCCAGACAGCCCGAATTGCATCATCCTCACACAAAAGGCAGTCTGCAAACCTTTCAAATAAACGTGAAACTAGTACGTGTATACCACTTAGCATTCTCAATTCATAATGATTTCCATCGCTAGAAATGCTCATTTCACAATAATCCTCACCATTAATAAAATAGCAACATGAGCCTTCCGTTCCGTCATTGTGATCCCACTTTATTAGATAATAACTTTCTCTACAAATAAATGTATTTACACATTGCTGAATATTTGCTCTAACATGTGCTATCCCATCAAATCCAATACTTAGAATACCCTGCCTCTCAAGATTTTTGCCTGAAGTAATCATTTCATTGCTATACTGTGATATTTGTTCAAAATTAAAAATATCTCTAGGAAGTTCTTTGCCTCCTAAAAGTGTAAATATAAAGATAAACTCTGCTTTTTTTAATGTGTGACTTTTATTTTGAACCTCAATCACAATTCTCCCTCCGTACAATTACGCATGTAAAGAAACTAGCTTCGCACGAATTTGTTGTTGATTCATCAATAACACTGTTTCTCCTGGCTTAAATCTTTCATTTTCATTTTGTTTGCTTGTAAGCTTTGTAGAAAGAAGTGGGTGCATACTAAGTTTCCCACCTGCAATTATCAATAACTTACCATCGTCTAATAGCGCACTAGTTAGAGGGCTAATCAAGGTTAATTTTGATAATGTATCAGCCTCACTTGCACACATTAGAATAACTCCCAAACCATGACCGAATCTTGCTATTCTCTCTAGCTGGAATAATGCGTCTTCTTCAAGCTGATCTACACAGCTTTTTAAATCCGGTAAAAGAAGTAACTTTAATGGGTAATGATTTAACACATATTCTGATTCTCCATCATTTTCGAGTACAAGTTCTCTTACTTTAGATTTTCTATATTGCATGTTTTCGATCGTTTCGCCAATAAATTGAGTTAATTGTTCTGCTGTTTCTAGTAAATTAATATTGGTAAGCTCATTAAGTTGTGAATGTCTTACCTGATCCCGCGAGCCAAAAACAGCTATTTCGACCAGTTGAACTTGATGTGTTTTCGCTATTGGGAATGCAACAGATGCTATGAGATCTTCACCTTTTAATTCATCTGTATGTGAAATCAAAGCCGCGCTGATCTCACCGATCGGACAGCCTATAGCCTTAACCGTTTCACAATCTAAAGCAATTGGATAAGTAAATGTAGCATTATTACTTTCAAACTTTTTAGATAGCTCCTCATAGGATAGTTCAGTCGGCACTACTTCAATTGCTGTCAACTTCTGCGCAGGTCTCGCAGCCTTCATAGATAAGCAAAGCTCACGAATATTATCCGCGATTTGATCATCAGATTGACCCTTGCAAGGTAAAGCTGTTTGAAATTCTAACGGAATGTGATCTTTCACAAGTCCACGTCCTACTACTTTTGCTGGTTCTAAACCTTCCGTTCTTCCAACAATACTGTTATAGTCACTCTTTTCGGCCATTTGATAAACAAGAGCTTGTCTAACATTTTGACTGAGGCGGTAAGGGAAAGAATTTACGGCATTAGCAGTCGAGATAAAGTAAATCCCATAGTTACCACCCTCCCTTACAATTTTAGCTAAATCAACTACAAGTTCTTGATACGTCTCTGAAAAGCCAAGGTAATTATCTAATAATATGAAAAGCGCAGGTACTTTTTCACCAGTCGCATTGCGATAAGAAAGTAGATTGCTAATTCCGAGCTTGGAAAACTTCTTTTTACGCTCATCAAGTACTTCTAGAACCATTGCAAACAATTTATTAGTTTTGTCCTCATCTTCAGGGTATAAGATATCCGCTAAATGTGGCAGCTCATTAAATACTCCAAACGTTCGTGTACCAAAATCAAGCACATAGAAATTTACATCCTCGGGGCTGTATAAATACGCCATTGATACAATAATCGTCTTAAGAAGCATTGTCTTACCACTACTTGGTGCGCCATATACAAGCAAATGACCCTCCTTACCAAAATTGATTTCAAGCTTATACTGTGATTGCTGAGAAGGATCGTCCACAAGACCAATTGGTATAGACAGAAAGTTGCCAGTTGTCTCGTTCCATTTCTGACCATCCCATCCTTCGTCACTTCTCCTCAACTCATCAAGCGTAATCACTTCTGGTAGCGGAGGAAGCCAAAGCTGGAATGCTTCAGTGATGCCTTTTGATTTTGCTTGCTCAGTTATGTAATGAATTACAGCTTGTAATTGTGTTAGTTTCTTCGTTGAGTTTATGTCTACTTCAGAGCGAGATGAATTTGACAGCTTCGTACGTTTTCCAGTTAGTGAAACGATATTTACTTTTACTTCAGGTTCTGAAATATTTCCAGTACTATATGGTGCACCGCTCCAGGAAGATTGGAACAAGGAAAATACTTCGTTATTACCGACTTGTAGATAGCCCCTTCCTTTTTCTTTTATTTCAGCGGCTTCTGGTCGCTTTAACATTTCTTGACTGTCTGAAGCAGTTTGCACTTTTAAGCATAGTTTAAATCTCGAATTACTCCATATCTGATCATCTACAACGCCTGATGGTTTCTGAGTAGCAAGAATTAGGTGTATCCCTAAACTTCTTCCAACGCGAGCAGCGCTGACTAACTCTTTCATGAAATTAGGTTGATCAGACTTTAATTCAGCAAACTCATCAACTACGAGAATAAGATGTGGTAGCGGCTGAGAAACGCTTTTCTCACGGTATAATGGAATATAATCATCAATATTCGTTACATCCGCTTCACTAAAAAGACGCTGTCTTCGTAACAACTCACTTTTAATCGATGCAAGCGCACGATTAATTTCATTTCCACCTAGATTTGTTATTGTCCCTACCAAATGAGGGATCCCTTGAAAAGCGTTCGCCATTCCTCCGCCTTTATAATCAATAAGTACAAATGCAACCTCATGAGGATGATAATTAACCGATAATCCAAGCAGTAATGATTGTAGTAATTCACTTTTTCCTGATCCCGTAGTACCAGCTACAAGTCCGTGTGGCCCGTAGCTTTTTTCATGCATATCGAACATCTGAGTTTTTCCAGCAGCTGCAGTACCTAGTGGGATTTGCAGCGAGCGATTGGCTCTGTTCATTGTCCATCTCTCGAGGACATTAAGTTCCTCAACAGTTTCAATTTTGAAACTCTCAAGAAATGTAACCATGGAAGGTATCGCTTGATTATCTGCGGCTGACTTAATATGTAGTGGGGCCATATACCTTGAGAATATTTCCGCAGTTTCGAAGGACTGTTTATCTACTATAAATTGCAATAAGGAATCACTTTGTGTTCCTAAAGCATCTTTTCTAAGCATTCCCATCTTGTCTTTAATTTCGAAAATGACTTGACAATTGAGTGGTAAAGCTAAATCAATTCGCTCCGAAATGAAAATACTTGTGGTACTTAAGGCTTGGTTATTATCCAATAGAATTGGCATAATATCAGAGTTTTCCCAAAGCTCTGGAGCGAGTATCAAAAATAGATAGTGTGGCGTTTTAATATGTATGTTACTCATACTGCTTTTACTTTGCTCTCTACTTCTTAAAAGTGGTAGTAGCTCTTCTGCCATGTCTGCAGCATCGTATACATTAGTGGCAATAAAACGCTTGTCCTTATCCTTATTCCATGTGTGCGGTAACCATTTTATCCATTCCCATTGAGCCATTTCATCATCAGGAAGCAATGCAACCAATCGAACATCGTCGTATCCATGATGAGTTGTTACTTGAGTTATAATAGCGTTCAAAACCTCACGAACTTCCGAACGCGGACCAAAAAAACCTAATGTACTGATCGATTGCAATGAAAGAACTACCGGAATGTCTTTCACATAGTTCATCTCACTGCATATTGAAACTGCAATCTCCTCCAAAGGGTTATTTTCATCGATAGCTCTCGTTTTCGGAGTGAAAACAGGCTGTAAAGCTAATGTTTGTACCCCAACACCTAAACGTGTTGTAAGAAAATCAACTTCTACTGAAGTTCGCTCCCATAGCTGCTTTTTTGTATGTTTAACAATTTCAGTACATTCCTCAATAGAAGGATATGTATGACAAACGGCTTCCCTTTGTTGGTTTCCTGCTTCATTAAGTTCGTTACGAACCTGGAATAAATAATCTAGATACTTCTTCTCTACATTTTTGTTATGTGTATGATGCTTTTTAACACTAGAAGAATAGTTCAATATGGAAATTATGACAGTTACTAAAGTCATTCCGATAATCGAATACATAAACCTAGTAGAATTGATTAATATTGCACTGAATATAGACACTGTCAGCATCGCGAGTGGAGGCACAATAAGAGTTAACCAGGAAAAGGTAGGTTTCTCTGAAGGTCGTGCAGGATCTTCCAACTGCAATACTCCTTCTGGATAGGTAGGTATTATTCTTGGTGTTCTTTGTATTTGCGTTTGTCTTCTTGATTGATTATTCATTGTTCATCCCTGCCATGTAGGTATTTGGTTTCATATATCATCATGATTCGACGCATACCATACATTTTCCTCCAATTATGTATAAAATAATTTAAATATACTATTAAAGAAAAAATTATGCAGTAAGCGTTAGTAATGTTATTTTTTTATGTTTGATACTTATTTCATCCAAGTATATAGTCCATATACCTGATTAAACTAGAATATGCTGTTGATAATTGCTCATTTTCAGGAATAATATCTAATACTTAGAATTATATTTTTTAGAGACAAAGTTAAAAACGAGTCGATTATCGTTGGATTTTGCCCGTAATCGCTCCATGCTTTTCAGCTTAAATGTGCATACAAAAAATCAAAAAGCCCTTGATTCATTCAGCATATCTGAATGAATCAAGGGCTTTATTTCATGCTTTGTTATTCACTTTTGAATTGCCTCATCTATTACCTATTACCCACAAGTATCACGAACAATTAAATTTTATAAGCCTTCATTGCTTTGCGAAGCTCCTTGAAGCTAGGACGTTTGCCGTACATCAGTACGCCAGTACGATAGATTTTCGCGGAAACAACAACTGCCAGATAGATCGTAACAAGAAGGATTCCAAGCGATACCAATACTTCCCATAGCGCAATATCGGTAAGGCCAAGACGCAGTACCATAACGAATGGCGAGAACAATGGAATATGGCTGCAAATTTTCACAAGCAAGCTGTCTGGTGTTGAGATGCTGAAAATTGCAATATAGAAGCCTGCAAGCGAAATAAATGTCATCGGCATAACCGCACTGCCAAGGTCCTCTGTTCTACTAACAATAGAGCCTAGTGCAGCATACAACGTCGCGAACAGGAAGAATCCAGTCAAGAAGTACAAGCCTGAGAATACAAGCAGCATTGGATCAATAACCGATAGATCGATATTAAGCTCCGACAGCATATTTGCATTGTGAGGCAGGCTCAAGTTAAGTGCACCTACTGCTAAATATGAAGCGAGCTGTAGAATTACGATTACGAACATACCCATAATTTTACCAAACATGCTCGTTAGCGGAGACACACTCGTAATCAGCACTTCCATAACACGCGAGCTTTTCTCTGCTGTAACTTCAGATGCGATCATTTGACCAGAGATCATAACCGCCATGAACAAGAAGAAGATCATGAAATAGATCACACCCATATTGATGCCTTGCTCTGCTGCTGTTTTGCCTGTGCTCTCTCCAGTTGAAAGATCGCCTTTAATTTGTACAGCTTCTACTACGATTGGAGCTTGAAGCTCTTTCATTTGCTCATCTGTTAAGCCTGATTCTTGCAAAATATGATTTTGACGTATGATATGAAGTGCCGCTTCAATCTGAGAGGCCACAGAGTAATCTAGCAGCTTTTCACTTTTTACCGTAATCTGCGGGAAACCACTATCTGTTACTTCGCCAAACTGTAGATAGCTATACAGCTCTCCAGCGTCAAGAGCTGACTTTAGTGTTGCTTCGTCACTCGCAGCATCTCCTGCTGATGGAAAGCCTTTGAATTGAAGAGATCCACCCATTTGTGTAAAGTACTGCTCCAATTGCTGGCCAGTTGAGGCTGCTACTGGATCGCCATCTTGAATATAACCAATCGTTTGCACCTTATCCGAATCGCCTTGGAATTGCATAATAATATATGGAAGATTCACAACAACTGATATAATAAGTAAAAATACGAGCGTTGAAATAATAAATGCTTTTGCTTTCAGCTTATTCATTACTGTAAAGCGAACTACTGTCCAAAAATTATTCATGACGATCACCAACCGTTCTAATAAAGATTTCGTTCAATGTAGGCTCTTTCACTTGGAAATGCAAAATTTCTGTTTGCGACAAGGCATGATTAAGAATGTGAGGCGCTACTTTTTCATCAGCAATCTCGATCTCCAAGCCATTCTCATGACGATGAATCGCTTTGACACCATTGATACTTTCAAGCCCACTTACCTCTTGCTTCGTTTGCAGCATTACCTTCTCTTTAGGGAATTTGCCTTTAATTTCTTTCACGCCGCCTTTAATCACTTCTTTCGAGCGGTGCAAAATGGTAATGTTGCGACAAAGCTCCTCGACATGCTCCATACGATGCGTAGAGAATACGATGCTTGCTCCATTGTCGCGCAGCTCCTTAACCGTTGCTTTCAACAGCTCTACGTTAACAGGATCCAAACCGCTGAACGCTTCATCCATAATGATAAATTGCGGTTTGTGGATGATAGCAGAGATGAATTGAATTTTTTGCTGATTCCCTTTAGACAATTCCTCAACACGCTTACTGTAGTTTTCAGGAACATCGAAGCGTTCCAGCCAGTATTTCAGGTTTTTGTCAGCATCCTTGGCTGACATGCCTTTTAGCTGAGCAAGATAAATTAGCTGATCACTCACTTTAATTTTCGGATAAAGTCCGCGCTCCTCTGGCAAATAACCAACGTTTTTTAATAGTTCATTATCGTATGGCTTCCCGTTATAGCGGATCTCTCCTTGATCTGGATAGATAAGTCCTAAAATCATACGCATCGTTGTCGTTTTGCCTGCACCATTCGCACCAAGCAAGCCGTAAATTTCACCCTTTGACACCTCGAACTGCACACCGCTTACAGCCGTCTTATCTGCATAATGCTTTACTACATTGTTCACTACTAATGGATTCACAGCTTTCCCACCTTTTCATTATTTTGCATACAATCGTGCTTTTTTCATATGCTGCAGTAATATTTCATCAAGCTCCAAAATTTGTTTGCTGCGCATGGTTACCACTTGCGTCTCCAGCCAGCGTTCAGCCTCTAAACTTTTGGAGCAAATGACTTCATAAAATCCAGTGCTAACTTCTTTATGTTCACAATAGCCAGGCATTTGTCTAACATCGAAGCCAGAACCCGCAGAGGCTTCAACGAAATACATTGACCAGCTTTGCAGAAGCTCATCCTTTTCATACATGCCCAGCACTTGACCATCGACAAGGAACACAATATAATCAGCTAGTCGCTTAACCTCATCCACGATATGGGTTGCCATCAGTACGGTATGATCTTCATTCTCCATGTACTGATGTAGAACCTCGATCATCATTTTCCAAGCAAGAGGATCCAGTCCTGAGGACGGTTCGTCAAGCAGCAGCAGCTTGGGATGATGCGCCATCGCTAACGACAGGTCGAATTTACGCCGCATCCCTTTTGACATTTTTTTCAACTGCAAATCATCTCGCGTCGTCAAATTAGATATCAAACGCTGATACGTGTCGTTATTCCAGCCGCGAAACCATTTCGCATGAAATGCTGCCTTATCACTGCCCTTCAAAAAGTAATCAAAGGTTGTCGCTTCTTCCTGCAAATATCCGATGTTTTGCTTCAGCTCATCATCGTTGTCATAATCAAGTTGTTCGCCAAGCACATGAACATTTCCTTGCTGTGGCTTGATTGTATTCATAATCATTCGAAACAACGTACTTTTGCCTGAACCATTTGGCCCTACTATCGCAGTAACGTAGCCTTTTGGAATTTCCAAATCTAGTGGACCAAATGTAAAATGGTCCCGCACCAGCTTAACGCTGTTCAACGCAATTGCATGCTCTCCCATCTCAACTCCACACCCCTTGCTTTCAATATTGCTTTAGCTTTTCCTCAAGCAGCTGCTCGAGCTCCTGCTTCGAGCATTGAACGCGTTTCGCTGCTTCAAGCAAATGATCAATCGCTTCAATAACAACTCCGAGTCGATGCTCCTCCCGCGATTGCTCTTCAACGTGAGAGACATAGGTTCCTGTTCCTTGCTTCGTGCGCAGCAAGCCCTCCGCTTCCAGATCGCTATATACGCGCTTTATGGTGATGACGCTACATTTCAGCTGTGACGCAAGCTCTCTGATCGAAGGCAGCAATGTCCCTGCTTGTAACGTCCCGCTAATGATGAGCGCCCGAAGCTGAACTTCTATCTGGTAATACAGTGGCTCCGCACTCTGTTCATTAATTCCGATCGGTAGCCGCATTCACTTATCACCTTCTTTAGTGGTTAATTCAGAATATTTCTTGTTCTCACTTTATCATTAATGATTCTAAAAGCGAGCAGGCAGCTCGCTGCAAGTAGAATTATGCTCGCTGCAGCCATTATGATCGGAGTTCGTTGTATGGCATAAAACAGACTTTCCAGTAAAAAGAACTTCCAAATTAGTGTGTAGCATAATACGATTAGAAGCTTCACAAATGGGATTATCCAGCAATAAATCGTGTACTGCTTGTAAGTACAGCTCATTTCGACTACCAAATAAATGAGATTGAATACATAAATGATTGCATATACCGTCAAACCGTGCAGCATATAAGGAACAAGCTCATAGTTTAAGCGACCAAGCTTCATGAGGATTCCTACAAACAGGTAGTAGACAACTATCGATAATAAACTGAATATTGTAACGCCCGCTATTCTTGACCAAACAATTTGCTCAATCTTAATTGGTAATGAGCGCCAATAGGCTAAACGCTCGCTCAGCAAATCCTTTTTCGAGCCAAAGCCGTAAAGATGAGTAGTCGTTAGCCCCGTGACCGAAAACAGAATTAAGATTAAGTAATCGATTAAAAACATATACGGATCTTCGGTTGAATCTGAAACGATCGCCGCCAGCTCTTTGTAAGTAAATAACGTTAAGTATGCTACAAGCACGATGACAAATACGTTTTTCCATCTGGCATTGCGGATATCATTCCATATCAGATAACGAATTCCTTGCCAATAGCTCATGCGCCTTCCTCCTGCCTTTTTCAAAACACTGTGTATACTGTTTATAGTGTATATACTGTTTATATCTATATACACAGTATATACACAGCAATATGCACTGTCAACCCACCTTTTGAAAAATAAATTAGATTTTTTCCGATTCTGTTACTAGCTACTTTTCTGCTGCATATGCAAAGAACGCCTGGAATGCATTCATACCGAATGTCTCCAGGCGTTCTTTTAATTGAGTAACGCTATAATATAAGACTAACTATTTTATTATTGGCGGAACAGGGCATCAATAAACGGCTGTGTATGGCCGCCTGGATATAAGATGTATAGCAAAACATATACCGTTACTCCCGTGATTGCGGTAACAAACCACGTAACTGCCGTTACGCGACCAAGCTTGCGATGCTTGGCGTATTTCTTTTGGTAGCCCCATGTCAATGTTGTGATGCCAAAAACAGCAGCTACAGTAGCAAGAATAATATGGAAGAATAGAAATACAAGATAGATGGTCTTTAAGCTGTCAGGTCCACCCCAGGTTGTGTTCCCAACAAAAATGGTACGAGAAGCATAAATGATAAAGAAAATAATTGCAGCGATTGCGGCCCAGAACATTGTTTTCTGATGGGCTTCTCTCTGCTTATTTATAATTTGTCTCCAACCGATTGCAACCAATACAGCACTAAGTGCAATAAAAAATGTACTGATTGCAGGCAAAATTTCAAACTCATGTCCTTCCATGCCAGGCAAACCCTCCTATCAACCTTTATTTGTGTTTAATAGCTAGTGCATCACGAAGCAGCTGCTCGTCAACCTTCTCCTGCTTATGCTCTTTTGAAAACCATTCGCGGAACACAAGGGCTAGAAGTACGCCATAAGTCACCTCTTGAATAAGCTTCATTATGATGCCGCCAGCCTGCTGATCTTCGAGTGTCGTAAACATATTAAAAAACTGAGGACCCTGGAATTCTGTAAGTGACAGCAAATAACTTGTATCACCAGGGATACAGAAGCCCATTGCGTTAACCCATACCTCTGGGTCATTATAAATCGCATATAGCGGCGCATCTGAAAAGATGATGAGTGCGCATGCCGGCGTAAGAAGTACACCGTTAGCGAATATGTAGGCCAAACGTTTCACATGCGGCATCTGAGGCATGTCCTTTATTGGCGTATATACATGCCACCACATCATAAAGGCAGCGATTAGCATCACGAGATAATATAAGCGATGAACTGTAAAATTGGTCATGACGTAATCGTGAATGACCGGAATATGATAGATTGAAAACAGCATATTGAACATAATAAGCGTAACGATGGGATGCATAAGAAACTTAAGCTTGCGCCAAAAACGTGCTGAGAACGCTTTACTCCATAAAAAACCTGGTACTGAGAATAGCACCATTGGCGGCACGATCAGATAGGAGATCGCCATATTGGTCATATGAAACGAAAACATAATATGACCTAGAAAGCCTAACGGTCCTTCATAGGACAAATAATATAGTAAAGCAGCGCTAATAAAGAGCAGCTTCCTTCCCTTTGAAACTGGAGGTTCCATTGGAAAATGACGTTCCCGCCATGGACCAACGAGATACAGATACCCAATAATGACACCGATTGTCGCAAACAAAAACATCGGACTCCATACCTCTTGAAACGAAAAATATTGCAAGCCTAACATGCTGCAGCTCCTTTCTTATGCATCCATATTACTTCTTATCTCTTCTAACTATAGTAACAAACCTGTTGAATAGAAGAAAGGGGGTCACCAAGGACCCCCTGCCAATCTCGATCATGTATATATTACCAAGTCGTCCAGAATAGAGCCATGATCACACAAGTGAAAACAACGAATACACCACTAAATATTGCTATTATCGCAAAAGTATGCCCGCGATCCTTCATATGCATCCAGAATGCCATTTGAACAAATACTTGCACAATCGCTAATACAATTAGCATGATATAAACAAAATCAGTGTTGATTTCGCCAGCCATGACTAGTGCGAATGCGATGAATGTTAATAAGATGGAGAATATAAAAGCAATAATATGCTTTTTCGAACCTTCCTGCTTCGTCGTTTTTACATCACTACGATTCGGCGTTGTTTGTTCATGTCCTGCCATATGATTAACCCACCTTTCCCATCAAGTACACGACTGTAAAGATGAATACCCATACAACGTCGATAAAGTGCCAATACAAGCTGAACACATACACTTTAGGTGCCGTTGTCGTATTCAATCCGCGTTTCTTCAGTTGAAGAAGCAACAGAATTACCCATAATAGACCAAACGCTACGTGCGCACCGTGGAATCCAACAAGCGTATAGAACGATGTTGAGAAGGCACTTGTAGTAAAGCCATGCCCCATGTGCACATAGTGATTAAACTCGTAAATCTCAAGTGCAAGGAAGGCTGCTCCCAGCACTAATGTTACAATCAACCAACCGATTAGTCCCTTTAGGTTATGCTTATGCATCGCTTGCAAGGAAAATACACTTGTTAAACTGGATGTCAGCAAAAGTGCAGTTGCAAGAGCGACCAACGCAAAGTCAAATAGTTCATTAGGAGTCGGGCCATCCATAACTTGACTGCGAAGTGTCAAGTAAGCAGCAAACAACGTACCGAACAATACGGTTTCACCGCCAAGGAATAACCAAAAACCAGTAATTTTATTGCGACCCTCAAGGGTAGCACGTTCTGGTTCATGTGGCAGCTGACCTTCTACATGTGAATGTGAACTCATGCTTTACCCCCCTGATCCTTAAGAATTTCTTCTTCCTCGATATGGAATCCATGGTCATCGAACCAAGAACGAAGTCCCATACAAGTGAAAGTAATCAACAAGCCGGCAATACCTACGATCAAACCTGTAGTACCCCAATCTTGAGGTTTAGAGTACATAAAGCCGAAGCCTGCAATAAACAAGCCAACACTCATGAAGAATGGCAAAATGCTTGGAGACGGCATATGAATTGGACCAATTGGTTCAACTGGAGTCATTTTCGTATTGCCTTCCATTTTTTCATGCCACCATGCATCGTAAGCACGTACTAGTGGTGTTTGTGCAAAGTTGTATTCAGGTGCAGGAGATGGAATTGTCCACTCAAGTGTACGGCCATCTTCCCATGGGTCATTACTAGCTGTTTTCGGTTTGCGCATTGTAATAAATACATTGGCAAGGAATAGGATTGTACCTACGCCCATCAGCAAGGCTCCAATTGTACTGATCAAGTTCAGATTGTTAAAGCCCATTCCGTCAAGATACTGCCAGATACGACGAGGCATACCAAGTAGACCTAGGAAATGCTGAACAAAGAACGTTAGGTGGAAGCCGATATAGAACGTCCAGAATGTCCACATACCAAGCTTTTCACTAAGCATGCGACCGAACATTTTCGGCCACCAGTAATGCAAGCCGGCAAATATACCAAGTACAAGACCACCTACGATAACGTAGTGGAAATGCGCGACAACGAAGTACGTATCATGATATTGATAGTCCGCAGGAGCAACCGAAAGCATAACCCCTGTAACTCCACCCATTACGAACGTTGGAATAAAGCCTATCGCGTACATATTCGCCACGGTAAATTTAATCGAACCGCCCCACATTGTAAACAGCCAGTTGAAGATTTTAATACCTGTTGGTACGGCAATCAACATGGTGGCAATCGAGAACAACGCATTGGCAATTGGTCCCATACCTGTTGTAAACATATGGTGAGCCCAAACCATGAAGCCTAAGAATCCGATTAGAATTGTCGCAAATACCATAGAGCTGTAACCAAACAGACGCTTGCGAGAGAATGTGGTTACAATCTCAGAAATAATACCAAACGCTGGAAGAATCAAAATGTAAACTTCCGGGTGTCCGAAGATCCAGAAGATGTGTTCCCATAGAACAACATTACCGCCAGCCGTTGGATCAAAGAAATTACCATTAAAGATTCGGTCAAACATAAGTGCTGCAAGACCAACTGTCAAAGCCGGGAATGCAAACAGGATAAGCGCTGATGTAATAAATGTTGCCCAAGTAAACATCGGCATACGCATGAAGGTCATGCCTGGAGCACGCATATTAATAATCGTTACCAGGAAGTTGATACCGCCCACGAGCGTACCAATACCTGAGATTTGCAGACCAATGACATAGTAATCTGTTCCGTGGTGTTCCGTGTATGTAGTACCGGATAACGGTGCATACATCGTCCAGCCAGCATCTGGTACAGTGCCAGCGATGAAGCTGATGTTAAGTAAAAGTCCACCGAAGAAAAATGTCCAGAAGCCTAGTGCGTTGACAAAAGGAAATGCAACGTCCCGCGCTCCGATCTGCAATGGAATAATCGCGTTCATAAAACCGAACAATAGTGGCATTGCTGCCAAGAAAATCATGGTCGTACCGTGCATCGTAATCAATTCATTATATACCTGTGCTGATACGACTTCCGATTGAGGATACATTAACTGAAGTCGAATTAGAATCGCTTCTAAGCCACCAATAAGGAAGAAAAATCCTCCTGCAAGCATATACAAAATCCCGATTTTCTTATGGTCAACGGTTGTTAACCAATCCATAAGACCTGTATGACGTTTAATCGCATGCGCATGAGCATGTGCCAAGGTAGCTACCTCCTTTACACTGTTGATAGTGATTATTCATAGTCAAGCGTTAGATTCGTTAAGTATTCAGCAATACCAGCGACTTCTTCTTCCGTAAGTTGGTAAGCTCCTGTCATGTGGTTGCCTGGCTTGATAGATTCAGGGTCTTTAATCCATTTGTATAGATTGTTGTACACTGTATCTTCATGCTTATACTGCTGTTCGCCGTCTTCGACATTAATAAGAATACCCGCAACGCTTTCACGAGATCCAATTCCTGTCAAGTTAGGGAACGAACCGCCGCCATATTCTCCTACTGCATGGCAAGTCAAGCATTGGCTTTCAAATGCGCTTGCGATTTCCGAGTCGCTTGGCAGCTCTACCGTATCAAGCATCGCAATTTGCCAACGATCAAAGGAGGATGGCTCAACCGCTTTAACTTTGAAATCCATCAGACCATGTGAAGGTCCACAAAGCTCAGCACACTTACCTTGGTAAACGCCTGCTTTAGGTGCAGAGAAATACATTGTATTCACATTTCCGCTTGGATTTGTATCGATTTTACCCGCCAATGACGGGATCCAGAAGGAATGAAGTACATCTGCAGTTGACGCCTTGATAGAAATAGTGCGACCAGTCGGAATAACCAGCTCTTGAGCTGTCTTAATACCCAGCTCAGGGTATTCGAATTCCCACCAGTACTGATGAGCTGTAACAACGACCTGTAACGCTTCTGGGTCTTCCGTGTAATCCTTAGCAAGAGAGAATACCGATTTCAATGTAGGAACTGCTAGAACTACAAGCAAAATAATTGGAATTACCGTCCAAATTACTTCTAGCTTATGACTGCCTTCCACTTGCTTGGGGATAGAGTTGTCCCCTTTGCGTCTGCGGAATTTGATCAATACGAAAATTGAAATCGCAAACACACTAATAACAACAATCGACATGATCAAAATCGAAATTTTCATCAAGTCAAGTTGTTCTTGCGCGACAGGACCTTGTGGATTTAGCGCTGACAAATCTTCTCTTCCGCAAGCTGACAGCACAAGCACCAGAAGGGCCATTAAAGGCGCAAGGCGTTTCACAAATTGCCACCGTTTCATTAATAATCAACCCCACTTTTGACGTTTTCACAGCAGCCATCTATGTGGCCAACAGCCTGCTGCGTGTAGCATAGATGATTTTACAAATCCTGCATCAAATCACTTTATTAAATATAAAGTTGTGTCAACCTTTTGTCAATGTTCCACAGGAAGTTCACAAATTGTTCTAAAAGCTGTCAAAATCAATTAAAACAGCTCGTTCATCGCTTACCCATTATTTCGTTTTCTTCCATTTTTACTTTATTTATTCCAGCTATTAGTCTTCCCTTCCGTACCTTCTCTTATGTATCGTTTTTCCATGCATATTTCCTTCACATTTTTCAGAGGATGAATAGTAACAATTCAAGAAAGGAGTGATCAATATCATGAAGCGCATCAAGCTGATTAGTTTGCTTATGATCGTGTTACTTGCTGTCGCAACAGGCTGTGGAACTGCTGCCAAGCGTGAAATGGAGCGCTACTCGTTTCCTGCTCCAACGTCCGACTATGGACATATTAAAAACAAACAGGCAGAACCTTCACCTGTACGAGCACTGAATGCCGATCAATCTCCCAAGGAACATCAAGAGGGAAGCGTATTCTACAGCTACACTCTTTCTGATGCTGTAAATGAAATTGATGGTGTGGCTGACGCAAGGGTGTTCGTTGCCGATGAAATTGCATATGTAGCGGTAGTGCTGGATAATACTGGTCGAGGCATGCTCAAATCCATGCCAAGCGGTCAACGCGATTCCTCTGTTTTTAACGAAAAAGTCACAGCCCCAATGTCGATTCACAACAACCCATTTATTTCTTATTTAACCGTAAATGATACCTCACAGCTTTCAGATCTATTCGTTGGCAGAGTACACGAAACCGTCATGGCGCATGATGGATCTATCCACTCCGTTCATCTCTCAGCCAACAAGGAGTTCATGTATTATATGGATGAGTTTGCTCAAGTTGTTTGGGGAGGCGCATCCCTCGACCCATATATGAAGCAATTCAACATCTTGATTAATCACCAATTTTTCAATGGACAAGTCATGCCAACATCGTTGAAATACTACCGCAATCGCTAAACGATTACGATAGCATTTCTTCTACACAATTGAATTTCTTCTATTAAATGTAGTTTTTTCACCTAGATGATTTTGCCTGCTGTTCTATAATGGCTAATGCCTGCAGCAGGCTCTTCTTCATAATCACAAGCTCGCTTTGACTCAGCTGCGTTTCACTGTTTTCTTTTTCTAGCTTCACTTCAAGTGTTTGAGAATCCATCGTATGAATGGATATGCTCTTGTCTTTTATGTATTGGGCAACAAACACCTGATCGAGTGTGACGTTTGCCTTCGCAAGCTGTTTTTCCAGCCAGTTCATATCAAGACCGTTGCGTTTCATCGTGTCTAGCTCTGCTGAACCATCTACGATTAATGTAATGGGCTCCTTCTCTTTTTCTACTGGATAGCCAATCATCGATGGCGTTAGCGGCATATGCTCTGCTTTCAAAAATACACTGATGTCTCCATTAGCTTCAATAGATGCACTCTCCAGATCAGCAATGCGATAAACATCCTTCTCTCTGAGCGCTTCTAATAATTCTTCTACCGTTAGCTCTTCCTTTTTCAACTCATCCCGAAGTACAACTCCATTGGCAACCAGTACTCTCCTGTCACTGTCAATAATTTTGCGGAGCTTTTTGCTTTTTAAAGTGGATTTTTCCAGAAAAAGCGTGATCAGCACCCATACAATTAAGGAAACGATACCGAAAATCCATAGCTTATCTGCTTCAAGTGCAATATATGCAGCAATATTCCCTACACTGATCCCCGATATGTAACCAAACAATGACATTTCTGATAATTGCCGTTTTCCAGATATTTTTGTTAAAATAAACATTAACGTGATGGCGATTATTGTCTTTCCTATAACCATCATAATTTCTATAAACATGTCTAATCCCTCCATACACTAGCCTTGCCATTTATCACAAACTAATACGTGAAAGTTAATAGAACAAACTTTTACGCTCCCGAGCTAGTCTTGAAAACAATGATTTTGAAAACCCTTTCAATTAACAAAAAAATTACTAGGAAAGCAGTCTCGCAGTATGTTACGATCGGGTTGAACTGCATCTAAAAACAAGTTAAGGGGATATTTACTATGACCATTAATTATGCCCACCGCGGGGCAAGCGGCTATTGCCCTGAAAATACAATGGCTGCCTTTCGTTATGCAATTGAGCTTGGAGCTACAGGAATTGAAACGGATGTTCAGATGACAGCTGATGGGGAGCTTGTGCTGATTCATGACGAGAATCTCAAGCGTACTACAGGAATCGATAAATTGGTTAAGGATGTCACTTTGGCAGAGCTGAAAGCATTAGATGCGGGCTCATGGTACAGCACGGATTTTGCTGGTGAGCAGGTCCCTACATTGGATGAGCTGATGGAGCTTGTGAAGGCGCACCATATCATGCTTAATATTGAAATTAAAAGCGGAATTGTGCTGTACCCGAACATCGAGCGCAGCGTAGTGGACAAAATCAAGGCGTACGGGCTGGAGAAGCAATGCATTATCTCTAATTTCAATCATTATTCATTGGCCGGCTGCCACGCAATAGATCCGCAGATTAGAACAGGTATTTTATATATGGAGGGCTTGTATCGTCCTTGGGACTATGCACAAACTTTAGGAGCAACAGCACTTCATGCTGCTAAATACGCAGTTACACCAGAGTGGGTTAAAGAAGCTGAAAGCAAAGGCGTTATCTACAATGTCTGGACGGTTAATGAAACGCATGAGATGAAAGCTCTTATTCAAGCAGGAGTAGCTGGTATTATTACAGACTATCCTGACAGGCTCCACCAACTGTTAACTGGGAAGGGCTGATGTGATGAAAAAGACGTGGCTGCTTGGCTTTGGATTTTTTAGTATTAGTCTAGTATGGGCGCTGTATAATGCTTTCGTTCCCTTATTTCTTAAAAAATTCGTGGATAGCGCAGCAATTATCGGATTTATGATGACGCTTGACAACTACTTTGGACTATTTCTGCAGCCGTATATTGGTCGTAAAAGCGACAAGACCGATACAAAAATAGGCAAGCGTATGCCGTACCTATTAATCGGCATGCCGCTTGCCGCTGTTTTCGGTGCACTCATTCCGTTACATACAAGCTACTCACTGCTGATCACGTTTATGATACTCATGAATTTATCCATGAGTCTGTATCGTTCCCCAACTGTCGCACTAATGCCAGATATCACACCTGCACACCAACGAACACAAGCAAATGGCATAATCAATCTTATGGGTGGACTTGGCTCCATTCTTGCGTTCACAGTCGGCTCCAAGCTATATGATCAGCACATTGCACTGCCTTTCTTTACGTCCTCGGCGCTTACACTCATCAGCCTGTGCATTCTCATGATCTTCATTCGGGAAAGACGAGATGCGCTAGCATATACACCTGTCTTAAAAGAAGAACCGCCTGTCCAAGCCGCAAGCAAGCCACGCGTATGGGGTCGCGCTCACAACCTGCTGGCAGCGGCTAAACAAGAGCTCAAGCCTTATTCGCTTGAGTGGACCTTGCCTACCATACTACTACTAGCTGCGATTTACTTTTGGTTTTTCTCTTATCAGGGAATCGAAGCCCTCTTTACCCTATATGCAACGGATGAGCTTAATCTGAGCGACTCACAGGCATCTATGTCCCTAGCTTATTTCTCGGTTGCCTTTGTTGCAGCAGCAATTCCCGCAGGCTATCTTGGCGCAAAATTCGGCAAAAAGCAGATCATTACGTTAGGCATTGTAGGCTTGATGATTTTGTTTGCGATGATTTCCTTTGTCAAGGATATGACTGCTCTTCGTACATTGCTGCTTATCGGCGGCGTATTTTGGGCACTCATCAATATTAATTCTTACCCTTATGTGATCTCGCTTGGCAAGGAAAGCAGCATCGGAACACGTACCGGCATCTACTATATCGCTTCCTCGCTAGCTGCATTATCGTCTCCGCCGCTAATGGGACTGTTTATGGATATGCTCGGCTACTCTTCACTGTTCTACGTAGCATCGTTCGGTATGGTGCTCGCACTAATCTGTATTACCTTTGTACGGGACAAACAAGCCTCTACACCAGTTACGCTGTCGCACTAACCGCCATCACACGATTAACTCAGGGTTTGATCGCATTTTAGCAAATGTTGAAAGGATGCCTTGTCTGCCGCCATTAGCACGCGAGTCATCCTTTTCTTCATCATACGCGATTAGTGCGCGCTTTGTCTTGAGAAGCTGCCTCCGACCACGTCAGCAACCGACTCTACCGCAATAAAGGCTGATGAATCCTTCAGCTGCACAATTGATTTCAGCTTTGACAGCTCGATACGCGATACGACACAATAGATAACCTTAACCTCTTGGCCCGAATAACCGCCTGTTGCATGCATAAGTGTTGTCGTCCGCCCTAGCTTGCTTACAATATCCTCGGAGATTTCCTCGTATTTTTGCGAGATGATCGTGACAGATTTGGATTCGTTTAAACCTTCGACGACGATATCAATCACTTTACTTGCCAGATAATAGGTGACAATCGAATACATTGCAGAGCTCCATTCGAATACAAAGCCCGCAATTATAAATATAATGACGTTGAACACCATAATTATCGTACCAACTGAAGCTTTCATTTTTTTCGAAATGAGGATCGAGATCACCTCAACCCCATCCAAACATCCGCCATAGCGAATGACCAGGCCTACTCCCATTCCTAACAGCATACCGCCAAACAGTACTGCAAGCAGCTTGTCATCTGGAAACGGTCCTGAATGATGGAGCATCGCTGTCGTTAATGACATGACCGCGATTGCATACAACGTGGAGAAGGCAAAGGCTTTGCCTAACTGCTTATAGCCTACTATTAGAAACGGAACATTTATGAGAAACAACAGCACGCTTAACGGAACAGGAGTAAGATGCGAAAGCATAATTGATATCCCTGCAATACCGCCATCAATTATTTCATAGGGTACTAAAAACTTCTCAAGCGCAATCCCCATCAGTATGGCTCCGATTGTTATGAAAAAAAATCGCTTAAAAAACTCTCCTACAGACATGTTGGCACTCTCCTTATGCGAATTAATCTTGGTCGCTCTGGTTTTCTATGTCAGAAAGTCCCATGAAAACATAACTAACTAAAGTATTGACAAAAAAATCCACCGAAAAACCTAGCTTCCTGTGCAGGTACTGAACACTGAATATTTATGTGTATGGAACATTTTACTCCTAGCATTTTGAAAATGCAAAATTTTGAACGTGAGATTCCACTGTCATGGCGTATCGCTTCTGCCCCCAACGACAAGTCGTACAGGATTTTGCATTATTATATTCTCAAATCCCAACTTGTATGGTAGTATGTAAATGAAGATGTAAGCATTTTCTTTTGTGAGGTGAAGCTTATTTTTATAACAAATTTGAACTCTCGCTCTATTCGCGATCAAGTTTATGACTCCTTAAAGGAACAGATTATCACACTGAATATATTGCCCGGCACAACCCTCTCTGAAAATGAGATGGCAGAACAATATAAAGTTAGTCGAACACCAATAAGGGAGAGCTTTGTTCGCTTGGCTCAGGAAGGCCTTGTTCAAGTGCTTCCACAGCGCGGGACGCTCGTATCGCGTATTGATATCTCTCTTGTGGAAGAAGCCAGATTTATGCGAAGTCAGCTTGAATGCGCGATCATTGAATTGGCTTGTGATTCGTTCTCTGAGTCTTCCTTCGAGGAGCTTCAGCTGAATTTGCAACAGCAGAAGAAGTGCCTGATCAATGGCGATGTCGATCAAGCCTTTACGCTTGATCAACGCTTCCACGCCACTTTGTTCGCAGGCACGAACAAAGTGCACACCTGGAATACGATGAGTCTGTTGACCGCACATCTTGATCGCAGCCGCAAGCTTCGCTTACTGGATAATCATGACTGGAAATCAATTGTCGAGCAGCATGAGCAGATTGTCGACGCGATAAAACAGCAGGACAACAAGCTTGCCGTGTCCATAATGAAACAGCATATTAACCGAGGAATAGATGATTTAGCGCTGCTTAGTGAAAAGTATCCACACTATTTCGCTTAAGCGCGATCCATCTTAGGCATAAAAATTATTTATTATAGGGGGAACATGGTATGCGCATGACATTTCGCTGGTTTGGAGAGGGTAATGATCCTATTTCTCTCTCGCATATTAAACAAATTCCTGGAACAGAAGGCCTGGTATGGGCGCTTCATGATATGCCAGCAGGAGAAGAGTGGCCGCTAGAACGTATTCAAGAGGTTAAACGTCAGGCGGATGCTGCAGGCTTCCACATTGACGTCGTTGAAAGTGTGAACGTACACGAGGATATTAAGCTTGGACTTCCATCTCGCGATCGTTATATTGAAAACTACAAGAAAACGATCGTATCACTAGCATCTGTCGGCGTTAAAGTCATATGCTACAACTTTATGCCTGTATTCGATTGGCTGCGTACCAACCTCGCTGCACCACTTGAGGATGGTTCAACTGCATTATTTTTCGAAAAGGCAAAGGTTGCAAGCATGACGCCGCACGAGCTCGTGGCAGAGTTCCAAAGCAATACAGACTTCCAGCTTCCTGGCTGGGAGCCGGAACGACTGGCTTTGCTCTCTGAAACATTGAAAGCTTATGAACATGTTGATGCCGAGCAGCTATGGGACAATCTTAAGTACTTCCTTGAGCAAATCGTTCCAGTAGCAGCAGAACACGGGATTCAGATGGCCATTCATCCTGATGATCCTCCATACCCGTTGTTTGGCTTGCCGCGCATCATTAACACGCAAGAAAGCTTGCGTCGCTTAATCAAGCTGGTTGATCATCCTTCAAACGGCATCACGCTATGCAGCGGCTCACTTGGTGCTAATCCGCAAAACGATATTGTCTCAATGATCCATGAATTTGCTGATCGCATTCCATTTGCGCATATCCGCAATGTTCGCGTGTATGAAAATGGTGATTTTATTGAAACCTCGCACCGCAGCGAAGATGGAACCGTCAATATTGCAGGTATCGTTAAGGCTTACTATGACATTGGCTTTACTGGCTATGCTCGTCCAGATCACGGTCGTCATATATGGGGCGAGCAATGTCGTCCCGGCTATGGATTATACGATCGAGCACTAGGCATTATGCACCTGCTAGGCTTGTGGGATGCTTACCGCTATGCGGAAAATGGAAAGCTCTAATCGTTCTGAAATACATCGAACAAACAATTAGGAGGAATTCATATGTCTGAAACACAAGCGATACATCCAGCGTTGGCGAACAAGGTTGCCGTTATCACTGGTGGTTCTGGCGTGCTGTGCAGCGCTATGGCAAGCGAGCTTGCCCGCCAAGGGGTTAAGGTAGCCATTCTGGGCAGAACAGCAGCGAAGGTTGAGGCTGTAGTCGAGAGCATTACGGCAAATGGCGGAACTGCGATTGGCATCGCGTGCGATGTAACTGATCCAGCAAGTGTTGAAGCAGCAGCTGAAGCTGTTGAGCAGCAGCTTGGCCGCTGCAACATATTAATTAACGGTGCTGGGGGCAATCAGGCCAGCGCGAATACAACGAACGAAACATTCAGTAAGGATGACTGGAAAAACCCTGATGTTCAGTCCTTCTTTGACCTGCAGCCTAAAGGTATTCAACAAGTCATGGAGCTGAACTTCATAGGCAGCCTGATTCCATCACAAGTATTTGCCAAGCAAATGCTCGATGCCGAGCAGCCCGTAATTATTAATCTCTCTTCCATGAGCGCGCCATCGCCAATGACGAAAGTTCCTGGCTATAGCGCGGCAAAGGCTGCGATTGATAACTTTACCCAATGGCTGGCTGTTCATATGGCGAACACAGGCATTCGCGTCAATGCGATAGCTCCTGGTTTCTTCCTTACTGAGCAGAACCATCGCTTGCTCATGAATGAGGATGGTTCACTGACTGAGCGCTCCAACAAAATTATTACTCACACGCCTATGCGCCGCTTCGGCAAGCCAGAGGATCTGCTTGGCACATTGCTATGGCTGTGCGATTATGAAGCATCGGGCTTCGTGACAGGCATTACCGTTCCTGTTGACGGTGGCTTTATGGCTTACTCGGGCGTGTAGTTGTAATATTGGCCGCTTCCCCATTTATCCGTCTTGGGTGAAGCACGACGACCTAACAGTTAACAGTCCTTCACATTCTTCAACTAAAAACAATCAAGCCTGTTTTCTGCAGCTGCCATACTGGCAATGACTGTAGAAAACAGGCTTTTTAACAGTTGCTTATTTCACTTCCATCATGATTTCTTCTGCTGCAGAATCAAATGATATGTGGAGATCCTTCTCTTCAAGATACCACATATTATCCTGTTCCATATAAAAATGAATGCCTTCGACCTCTGTCTGAGCACCAATATCACGAGGCTCATCCTTCATAACACCTAATGAAAGCCCAGGATGTACACTGCCGCAACCGCCAAGCCGTACGTAAATACGAACATGGTCCCCTTGCTCCAGCTCCATCTCAGATTTATACCAATGCGCCGCTGGCTGCTCTACGATTAGTCCCATAGTATTGCACACCCCTTTTTAATCACTACCTGTCATTACTTGTTGTAACGATTGGCGTGCAACAATTGTACCAAATCCTCGACATATTGTTCAATCCTTTGCTGAATGTCTTGCGGATATAATCCCTGGAATCCGAGCAGCGTCCAGCCTTCATACACCTCGATTGGCCCAAAACCCGTCATATCCAGCAAGCAGCATATATCCCAGTACGGATCATATTCAAATTCAGGATTAGCTTCCAGATACGCCTCTAAAAATGTATTGGCGGCATCCACGCCGTACAATTGCACTAAATTGATGCGACAATGACCGACATCAATCCCAGCTGGCCCATTACAGCCGCTAACCCAATCCACAATACCGATAACTTGGTCCTGCTCCTCATTCCATAGCACATTCGTCGGATGATAATCACGATGAATAAGGCAAGGATCAAAGCTGGGAGCTGGCTGTTGGATACGATCAAGCAAGCTTCTCCAGCGTTGCGGATGCTGTGACCAGCTTAGTGCAGGGTGCTCTGTAGCAGCTGCGGCATCAACGTAGCTGTAATAATTCCACGGTACAAGCATATTGTTCGCAGTAGCTCTATGGATTGGAGCGATTGCCTGCGCAAGGACACGAAGCCATTGCTGCTTCGGCTTTTGCGGCAAGCTGATTTGCCCTTGCAAATATGTCATTAGCAACGATGGTATTCCTGCACAATCTCCGTACGCATCATAAGCGATGCAGCGCGGGAATCGCACCTGAAGATGCTTCAACTGCCCTGCATCCTGCAGTACCGCAAGCTGCCTGAGCACAGCTGCTTCTTGAGCTAATATCCCCTGCTCTTCATTCAAGCTATCAGTAGGCTGGACAGCACGCAATACGAAGCTTTTTACAGCATTAGATTCTCCGAGCCGAATATCGAGCCGATACATCGAGGATGAAATACCCCCTAGCAACTTCTGTACCTGTGCAAGCTCTACCGTTCCTCTCCATTGTGAGCGAATCCACTCCTCTTGCTGTAAATCAATATTGTCCATTACTGCTCCATCCTTCCTCCAGTTTATGCTGTTGTATCGCTACCATTGGAGCTCTTGCTGTTCCCGCTCCGTGAGAACCATTGCCAGATCGGAACAAGATGCTCATCTGCAATGCTTTTCACGCGGTAAGCGAATGCACTGCCCAATACCTGGACTCGAATGGTACGCAGCTTGCGCTTGCGCTGCATAGGAGATGTTTTCATGCTCAACGTAACGATATGCTTTCTGCGTACAAAGTAGGTGACGCGATTAATTGTTCGCTTGCGCAAAATCAAATCGCCATCCTCCAGCCATACACCTGCTGTACGCATACATAGCCATGACCAGCCAAGAACAATCGGAATCAGGAGCAGGAACCATAAGCTGTTCCATTTCCACAGCCACGCTGCAGCTCCAATTAACACCAGCACCACAATGAGCGACGGCATCGCATACATGCGATACGCACTATTAGGTGGTGCTTGAAGCTGCTTGCGCAAATCAAGCTGTCGATCAGGCAAAAGTTGCGACATCATTGCTGGAATGTCTTTCTTTCGAATAAACGGGTGAATAACAAGCTGCTCCATCGCATTGGAGGTAATAACCTGTACGCGAAGTTCTGCAAAGCCAAGCAGCTGTCGGATTGGATTTTCGTCCATAATGACAGCCTGCACTTTATTTTGATCGAAAATAAAGCTTTTCTTCTCCAGCAAGCCATAGGAAACAGATAGCTGCTCCTCACTTCTTCTAATTTGATAATCTCCGAATTTGATCAGATAGATAACGATCGAAAGCAGCCAGACAAATCCAAATACAATAACCGTCATCATCACAATAACGAATAACGTCATAACAGAAAACTGCTCCGTCACTCCCCCTACCACAGAGTCATAAAAATCAGGAGACATAACCTCGAGCATTTTTTCGTACAGATTCGGGAAGATCAATTCCAATACATCATCTGCAAATGAATAGATCCCCAGCAAAAATATAAGCGCAAAGTTAAGATTAAGCGAGGTCAACGATGCTTTCAGCAGTTGTCCGGCGCTTAGTTTGTATTCGTAATCATAGCCAGTCGTATCGTGCTCCTGCTGAAGCAGCTCGCGATCTTCCGTACTGCCCATTGGCGATACTGAGCCTTCCAGCACAGCTTGATCACCTAACTCTACAGCCGAGTGTAACGACGAGCCCTCTTGTACAATAGCTGCGGCATCTCCCTCATGGGCTTC
Organism: Paenibacillus septentrionalis; assembly: GCF_042659865.1. NCBI lineage: Bacteria > Bacillati > Bacillota > Bacilli > Caryophanales > Paenibacillaceae > Paenibacillus > Paenibacillus septentrionalis. The sequence goes on along the minus strand of NZ_JBHSTE010000004.1, from coordinate 657,748 downwards.
AGCAGACGTCTGTTGCTGTGCAGCTGGCGAGCCGCTCGCCATTGCAATACTTCTAGAACGAAGCTGCTTAAGCTGCTGTTGAAGCTCTAGCGCAAAACCATGCTTCAGCACACTAAGCTCACCCTCAGCCATTCCGGGCTTGCCGCCAGGTGTTTCGATCTGTAAAGAGGCCACACCGAAAATACGCAGCAGCAACGGCTGTTGCACATTAACCGAATGGATGCGATTGTAATAAATCGTTTTCTCCTCACGCTTGAATACGCCCTTATGGATAATTAGTCGATCTTGCTCAAGCGAATACTGAAATTTCTTCCATGGTAAGTAAGAAAACAGAAAATTGAAAGCGATCAAGGCAATAACCACAGCAATTCCCCAAATCGTCTTCATAAATTCAAAGTCATCAATATTGATATAAGCAATGACTAGCAGCGGAATAAGCGTGCGAATATTTTTAATGAAATTAATGACAATATACAGCTTCGATAGTTGTCTTGTGTTAGTCATGCTGCTCATCCACCTTGGCAAGTTCTCCGATATGCTGTTTTAACGCTTCAGCCTCATCCTTGTCCAGGCCCTTGATTTCATGCTTTGTCGCTGCCGTCACAATCGTAACGCTTGCCAGCTTGTATTTACGCATAACGGGTCCGCTGCCGACTTCAATGTGCTGAACACGAACCATTGGCACAAGAATATTTGAATGAAAAATAATGCCTGACTTGATTTCAATCTCTTCCTCAAAAACTTCAAAGGAAAAGCTCCGATACTCATAGACTGGAACAATCCACGTGTACACTACAAAAGACAGCAGCACAACACCTCCTGCTATCCATACCGGAACAAGCGTCCAGTCCTTCCATAATGCAAATGCCAACCATCCTAATACGAGCAGCAGTATAACAGCATGTGAAATCACACTGGATACTTTTGAAGCTTTAACATAGTCAGGATGCAATTTGCGAGCAAGCTCTCGTTGCATTGATCCATTCCTCCTGCAGTTATATTAAAGCGGCACAAGCTGTGCGCTTCCAACTATATTCCATTCTACAGGATTATTGCTGGAAAATATACGAGGATATGTTAAGTTCATCACAATTACGACTGCAGGCCGATAAAAGGTCGTCCGAAAGCCGTAGCTGCTTAGCTCGTAATGATGCGGATAGGAAAGAGAGGCATCCAATACCTCAAAATGTACAATCTCAACTGGTGTCCGAATGAATGATTCATTCGTCGGTCTCCCTTTCTCATCCAGCTTGAGATTGAGGTAAATGATCCGCTCGGCACTTTCTCTTGCTTTTGCAGGGTCAAGCTGAAAGACACCTTCAGCCAGCATCGCAGCATCAAGCTGGAGGGCAGCTGCATGTGCGCCTCGATTAACGGCCTGCTTGCCTTTATAATAGCTTTTCATTGCCAATTCCTGATCGACACCGCCTGCATATAGAGAAAGCCATACAACGAGCATCAACGGTACGATTAGCAGCTTATACATGACATCGCCGTACCCTCCTCTTTTCTCTTTTTGTCCTTTATGGCTAGCTAGTGGGCGACGTATTCACTCATCTGAACGCCGTATGCCTTGATATGCTGCTGACTCGGAGGACGTACACCTACAAGCTGATCGATCATGAACAACCCATCAACAGGATAGCTGATCGTTAATGATATTCCTTCGCCGCGCGGCACTGGCTGCGATGCTGAATTTGCAGATTGTCCGGTTGTACTGCGAGCCTCATATACGAGCTGCGCAGCATCAAGACCAAAGCTTTCCAGCCTTGCTCGAGATTGATCAATATGTGAAGAGCTAATATAACCATATTGACCACTCGCACCAACCTCGAGCAAATAATCAACCTCCTGCTGTAGGAGCGCTTGCCGTAAAATATACACATGTTTATAAACCGGTGCGAACATAACCCAGCACAGCGTCGTTGCAAGCAGCACAAACATTAAAAGCTGCTTCATGCGTCAATATCCCGCACATAATCAATCGTATGGCGATGCGCCCGCTGCTGCTCATTCTTCAACCCTAGCTCTCCGCCTATTGCAGCAAGATAAACGAACAACATACATAGGATGAGCAAGCATGTAATTAACAGCTGCTGCATAATATCACCAACCTTATATGCAAAATATAACTATTCAGATGTGAATAGTGTGGATAATGTGGATGAATATGTGGGTAAACTGTAAAAAACCAGCAAAAAATCGGTTACATTTACTCGTTTCTCTGTGGATTGTGGATAGAGGTGTAACCACTTATGGGTTAATGTTGCCAATGCGTACATTCGCTGCATCACCTTGAGATTGAATTTGTGCCTTTGTGCCTGTTCCTTCTCTAGCGATGATATTATTAAACAACAGCACGACAACGACAAGCAGCATAACCGTCATCAGTATGTTTTTCATCTTCTCACCTCCTCTCAAGCTCATTTGTCGCTAGCCTAGCCCGATGCTGTTTCAACATAGCCACTTGCTCTTGAGCTATTCCAGCATCGACATCAGCTTATTGACCTCCTGCACCCATGGATATAAAAAGACTTGGAACGTGTACAAAATAGGAATGCCTGCAAGCACAAATAAAACGTATGAGCTCGTTTCCTTTCGACTTTCCTTCGCTAATTCAAGCCGCTCTTTATAATCGCGCAAATGCGCTCTAAGCAGCTCATAAAAACCTTCATGCTGCTGATGCCTTAGTGCGTCAATCGTTTCAACAAAGCTAATGCCTTCTGCTGTTCCAATTCTCTGTTTAAAGCCTTGAAGTGCCGATACAGGGTCTTGATACCATTCAGCCAGCAGCGTTTCCATGTCTCGTCTTAACAGTCTGCTGTATGGCAGGCATCGTCTCAGCTTGCTGTGAATATGCAAGGAGGAATCTTCGAAATAAAGCAGCTGATGGCTTATCGCATAAATCTCACGTGTAATCGCTACTGCTCGCAGCTCGCGATACAGCTTGAGCCAGTACTGGTCCCATAACAAAGCTGCAAACGATAACAGGCTAATGATTATCAAATTAATAACCAGCAACGAAGCGTGCCAAAAACCAAGTGATATTCCGAAGGACAATATAAGCAGCACAACGATAAATAAAGCCAGCAGTAGACGACGACTGACGGCATAGGTCAGCACAGACCATTCCAGCCCGCAATTTGCGAGAAGAACTGCACGTTCGCTGTACATTAATGCATCACGATCCAGTCTTAGCACACGCAGCAACCTGTCAGATGGCTCTAGCTTTTGCCAGCCCCATATGCGCTTGTACAGCTTGCTTTCCCGAGAAGGCAACAGAGAAAAAATCATAAGCAGCGCTACCAGACTGAATATATACTGCCCTGCCACGATCATGTAATCGAGCCACACTGCCATATCGCATCCTCCTCGCTATGCATTCAATTTCTTTCGAGACAAATAAAGTCCCATAATAAAAGACAAAAAAATCATGACGAACATGTGCAGCAGCATTTCCCTTCCTCCTGCATCATAGATGTAGTATTGAATCGCATGCTCGCGATTGTAATACAGATTGATGCCGACAAATAGTCCGAAAAACAGCAGCGGCGTAAAGTTCGCGATCCGTATTTCAAGCAGGCGGTGACGCTCCTGTTCATTGGATCTTCGAGCTGCACGCATATCACTAATCAGCTCCTTGAGACTGCCGCTAATCGTCACCCCCTCATGCATTGCAACCTTAAGCATCTGCACAAAGTAATCCGACCAAATATGTCCAAGCGCATGTGCAAAAAGCTCCAAACTTTCATCATCATCCTCAAGCACAGATAAATTGCGATACAGCTGCTCAAAAATTCTTCTCATTGAGCCAGTCATCATCTTCTCTTCCATAAGTCGCGCAAGTGCCACTTTAATTTGACGCTCGCCTGTAATGAGATAACACTGATAAAATGATTCAAGCGCTGGCAAAAAATCGATTTGCGCCTCGAGTCTTTTGTGAACGAGCAGCAGTCGCATTACCAAGTACGGTGTTCCCGCAATCATCGCTCCAAGCAGCAGTGCACCTTTCCATGTCCCGAAAATCCAGCTCCCTAGAAGCAGACCCCCGATCAATAAGCCAGCAAGCATGCTGAACAATGCATCACCCTTTAATGGCACACGCAAGGAATGCAGCAGCTGATCCAAATGCTTCTTTACCCTCTGCACAGCTCTGCTGCTGCGGACGGCATTCTCATTTGAAGGCAGCGGTTGTCTTCCACCGCTTCGCAAACGAGCGCGCAAGGTTTGTCTTTGCAGAAGCAGCTGCATTGACCAATCCACAACCAGGAACAAAAGCAGAAATATTACTACAAGAAGTGCAATTGCAATTCCATCAATGAGCATTGCATTCCGCCTCCCTCAAATGCGGAAAATGAAGCTGGAGCTCTTGCCAATTGACAATCCAGTCATCAAGCTGCTCATCATATCTCACCCAATCCTTCACCGTTACTTCTTCGTTCTTCCAGCTAATATGCGCGATTCGTGCAATCACCCTGCGACCATTCATATACTTGAGCTGAATGCCAATTTCCGTTACATATTGAGCGACGCGCTTCACTAGCCGGTGAGGGTCCATTGCCCGTCCATCGAGCATGCACATATCAACAATCGCTTCCGGCACATCCTCCAGCTCATTAGCATGAACGGTAGTCATACTTCCTCGGTGTCCGCGTGTGCATGCGCGCACGTATACATTCGCATCATCATCTCGAATTTCCGCATGAATAATGCGCTGTGGCGATTGTCTAAGCGCAAGCTTGAATGCTTGCTTCGAGCTGTGAAGATAATCATCCTCATTGATTTCATATTCAATAATGTTGCGATCAGGATAGTCGCGGCTGATCATCATCTCATATCGTCCTTCAATTGTGACGAGTCTTTCGGAAGCTGGCAGCTCCGCGATTAGCGCTTTAAGCAAATTTGTTTTGCCGGTGTTCGTTTGACCAATAAGTACGAGATTGTAGCGCTCGGTTAGAATCGCATTCAAAAGTTGAAGCATAAGTGGAGACATCATTCGGAAAGGAGGCTGTGCCAACTGATGCAGCGGAATATTGCGAAGCGTATAGAATCGAATTGTAAGGGTAGGCAGGGATGTGTAGCCGTTGCCCGTAATCGTTACGCGCGAGCCGTCTCGGAGCATTACCTCGGCCCAGCGTTTTTTCATGTTGATTTGATCGTTATTGAACAGCACCAAATTTTGCTGAATGCGTTCAACGTCTTTTATATGATCAAAGCGATAGGAGGATAACGATACTTCGCCACGAACGACCGTAAAAATTTGCGTGCCAACGACCTGTATCTCCTCTAAGCCATCCGTCTCCGCAATGATCGCCTCCAGAACATGCAGCCCGACGATTTCAGCGAATATTGCTTCTGCCAAGGAAGCGTAAGGATGTCGATAATTCGGAATCTCCTGAACGTGCAGCTGAAGCAACCGATCCGATATCAAATGCAGAATGTAAGTACGGGCATCCGTATACCCAAGCACCGCTCGATTAAGCTGCTCGCTATATTGTCTGCGTTCCTCCTCACTATAGCCGCGCGGCGTTGCGAGAAAGCTGCGCAATTCGAAGCAAAGCTTCTGAAACTGCTCAGCACCTGCCTCCTGCTCGTCATATTCAGGCTGCTCCTGCAGCTTTCGTCGCTTGGACATATAATCGAGCGCAGAAAAACGTTTAACATTTTGTTCAACCATTGCCATTCATCACCTTCTTTATTTCGTCTTGGACAACAAGGCCAGTCCAGCGTTCAAGGAACGCCGCCAACGGGGCTTACAATTCTTCCCTTTCGTAGGCGACAGCGAAAACAGCTCTGGCAGAAGTGCTTTGCAATAATTAGAAAGCCATCGGCTCCCTTCAGTCGTCTGCTGCAGCCACTGTTTAAATTCACCTCGGTCCAGTGCTTCATACAACGAGAGCGGAATCACGACATCAGGCAGCGCTATTCCAGCGAGCTGCTGGTGGCAATCACGACTTGAATACAGACCGCCCCGATGCTTAATGACCGAGTGGTAGAGCAATTTGCTTTCCAGTTGAATATGCTCCCCCATCATGCCAACCCATGCCTGATAATCCTCTTGAAAATGTGACAGCGCCGCAGTTGTTGTCAAAACGACGCCCTCTCCTTCGAGCAGCGCACTGATCGTACCCGCGTTGTCCCAGTAAGCATTGGCATCAAGCACAATGTAATCATAGGCTTGGCGAGCTGTACGAATGAGATGCAACAGCTCCTCCACTCCGTAATATTCAGCCGTTTCGCGATAGCGATTGCCAAACAATACATAGAGCTCCAGGTTAGGGCTATAGCGGTGCATCGCTGAATGAAGCTGTTCCTTCGTCAAGCTTTCTGCACGGAGATCAGGCAGCAACTCGTCGAGACTTGCACGTTGTCCATCAACGCCTATATAACGATGCAGCTTGGATGATTTGAGATTCAAGCATAAAAATGCGACGCGCTTGCCGCTCCATTCCGCCATACGAACACTAACCGCTAGCGAAAGCAGCGTTGTACCAATATTAGGAGTCGTCCCTAGAAAGGTAACGGCTTGATTCCTTTGTTCAGCTTGCGTCATCTTGCATCTGTCCCTTCATTGGAGCTGGCAGTGCGTGATAGGCAATAACAAGCTTACCGCTGCCATCGCTGCAGCGCCGTTCAATCTCCAGCCACTGCGCTTCCGTTAAATTCACATTGATATACTCGATCATTCCGTTCGCGTCTCTTCGCGAGGCGTACATCTGCTCAGCGTTGCTTCGCACGATCGCATGCTTGTCCATTTCACTAGGAACATCCACTTCATTGTTCGAGCCCGTTTTCACTGAGGCAACGATGATTCCTTCCTCGAACAGCCTTTCTGCTTCGCCTTCCTGCTGTGATACGTAAATCCACACCTCATCACCAGCACGAATGCCATTCGAGATCGACTTGATGTAATCCTTAGGAAGCTGAAAGGTTGCCTGCTGCTGGTTAGGATGCAGGGCGAATTTATTCAGCTTCCATTGCAGGATCGGCTCGCCTGTGCCGAGCGGGATAACCGCTTCCTGCCCAATAACCTCCTCCAGCGTATATAGCATGTCCTCAGTCGCCATGGACTGCGGAATCGTATGCCAGGCAAGCTGCTCAGCCGTGATATATTGCCCCGCATCAATCCATCTGCTTGGAACAAGGATGCGAACGCGCTCTTCCTGCTGCACCCGCTCCAGCTGAACATAATACAAGCCATACACTGCTAGAGCAGCTAACAGCGCTGCCAGGATGGACAACATAATTCTTCTCCTACTGATCACCTTTACTCACCTCGATCCTGTTAAGCTAAACCAACTATATTGGAGATGCATATTAACGCAAAAAAAAGAACGCAGGGTCTCGTCACTAGGACGAAAACGCTGCGTTCTTCACACGTTCATATGCCATTTGTCTATATCATAGCAAAATTGGCATCTATTGTCTATTCCTAAAAATCAATTAATCCGACACTAATTAATAAAGCATCGTCAACCTTTCGCATCGTTTCATCATCCAGATGCGTAATTTTATCGGTCAAACGCTGCTTATCAATCGTGCGTATTTGTTCCAAGAGTACTACTGAATCCCGATCAAAACCATGCCTTTCAGCATCCATCTCAACATGAGTAGGTAGCTTTGCCTTTTGAATCTGTGCTGTAATTGCTGCGACGATTACTGTTGGACTGAATCGATTACCAATATCATTTTGAATGACGAGTACAGGCCTAACTCCTCCTTGCTCGGAGCCGACTACCGGTGATAAATCCGCAAAAAAGACATCTCCGCGTTTTACGATCAATCCCTACACCCCGCTAACAAGACGACCTAGAGTATGGTCTGCTTCTTCCTCCGCTTGAAAAGCTTCCGAGGCAATGTTTAAATTAATTCTTGCCATTTCCATATAGCCTCGCTGCATTTTTTCTCGAATTTGACGTTTCTTTCTTTCGAGAAGATACAGTTTCATTGCTTGGCGAATGAATTCACTGCGATTTGAATTTTCAGTTGCGACAATTCCATCTACTTCTTCTAACAATTGATCCGGCAAGCTGATCATGATTCGCTTCGTATTATGAATATTGGCCACAGAATTCGCACCTCCAAAACTTTTCCAACACTGTACTACACATTATGACATTTTTATATCTATTCTATACTTCAATATATATGAAGTATATATATCAAGTATGCTATATCCTCACATTATGGTTTCGAGCTATAGCGTAATAATCCTTTTTTGCCTTAACAAAAAACGATATGTAATCCCTGCCAATTGCAAAGATTGACCTAGCTTTCCACATTACTTCTATATTACACTACATCCAGTCCATTAGCCATATTTAATTACTGAGAAAATGTTCCAGTTTATGTGCTGTTGATGCACAGCAGGCGGTTGCTGGACACATTTACCAACAACCACCTCATTAGTTGCAAGCCAACCTATACGCCATTGCTCACTGCAATAATCGTACTGTTCTCGATATATCTTCGCGGTACACGGCTTGCAAGCATACAGGTAAGCTCATAATTAATCGTACCGATCTGATCCGCCACCTGTTCCGTTGTAATTTCCTCTTCGCCCTGCTTGCCAATCAATACAACCTCATCATCAAGCAGCTCGGACAATTCATATTGCTGCAAGGAATTCAATGACACCATGCATTGATCCATACATATTGCACCGACTACCGGGATGCGCTGCCCACGAAGCAGCACTTCCGCCTTGCCAGTCAGCATGCGACTGTAGCCATCTGCATAGCCGATTGGCAGCGTTCCGATTCGCTCATCAGCATCAGCATAGTATCTGGCGCCATAGCTGATCCCCCAATTTTCAGGTACCTGCTTCACATGTACGAGCTTCGTCTTCAAGCTCAGAACTGGCTTAAGCTTGATTGCTTTGCTTACTTCCTCTGATGGATACAAGCCATACATCGCAATGCCGAGACGAACCATATCTCCAGCCCATTGCGGCGTATCCATGCCCCCTGCGCTGTTCGCCGCATGAATAATCGGAATGTTCCAGCCCTGCTGCTTTATATGCTGCTCGACCGCATGGAAACGCTCATATTGAAGCTGCGTGTACGCCTTATCTGCCTCGTCAGCTTTCGAATAATGGGTAAATACCCCCTCGACTTCAAGCGTATCCACCTCTAGTGCACGTTGAATGTAATCAATCGCTTGCTCTGTCCCAAGCACGCCCAGGCGTCCCATACCCGTGTCCAGCTTAACATGAACCTTGAGCGGAGCATCATTAGCAACGCTTAGCTTCTTCGCCGCTTCCAGCTGATCCTCACGATATAGCGCAATCGTGACATGATGCTGCTGAGCAAGCTCCAAATGCTCCGGCGCAACATAACCAAGCACAAGAATAGGCAGCTTAATTCCTTCACTGCGCAATCTTAACGCTTCATCGAGAAAAGCAACGCCTAAATAATCGAGTCCATAACGTTCCACTGCACGCGCAATTTCCACAACGCCATGTCCGTATGCGTTAGCTTTGACGGATGCGAGGATGCGCGTGCCAGGCTTTAGCCCTTTGCGAACTTCTTCTATATTATGATAAAGGGCGTCCAAAGAAATATCTGCCCATGTTGGTCGATAAAACGTACTCAATTGCTCCACCTACTTTTTCATTGCTACTACGTCAATAGTTGTTATGTTACGCCTTGTTGCTGGCAGTGTCAATGTTGAGAAGCGCTTTAATTTTGATAGTGCTTTGAGCAGCTTATGGCATCCGTTTTTATTCGGTTTTCCAGCTTGCTAAGTAGCCGTAAGGCAGGCTTAAATGAAGCCTCCGTTTACTCTTATTGTCTGTCCTGTAACCCAGCTTGCTTGCTCACTTGCTAAAAAGGCTATGACATTCGCTACATCCTGCGGCTCTCCAAGTCTTTGAAATGCATTCATGCTGCTTAATGTCTCGATCTGCTGATCGCTTTTACCTTGCAAAAACAACTCCGTGCGAACGGGGCCTGGCGCAATCGCGTTAATGGTAATCCCTTTGGCGCCAAATTCCTTGGCCAACTGACGTGTAAACTGCTCAACTGCTCCTTTAGAGCCCGCATATACGCTGTAAGCCGGGAACATATTTCCGACAACAGAGGTGGATATATTAATGATGCTGCCATTGTCCTCCATATGCCGCATCGCTTGCTGACATGCGAAATACGTGCCTTTTACATTTATCGCAAAATGCTTGTCAAAGTCCTCCTCAGTTACATGCTCAATCATATGATTACTCATATAGCCAGCATTATTGACGAGGATATCAACCTTGCCGTATGCGGCGATAGTTTGAGCGAAAAGCTCTTGGATATCGACCAGCTTGCTTATATCGGCAGCGACTGCGATTGCTTGCCCTCCATTGCTTCTCAGCTCTTCAACCAGCTTATCCGCTGCTTGTCTGCTATGCCCATAGTTCACAACAACTGAAGCACCTAACGCTGACAGCTGCTTCGCAATGCCGCTTCCAATCCCTCTTGATGCTCCTGTAACAATAGCAACTTTCCCTTGCAAATTCGTCATCGTCCTCGCCCTCTCTATTCGATCATGGATGCATGCTATAGTTCAAGTTTATAAGCCTCGGCGTGGCAAGCGGTAGCATAATTCTCGTTCATCATTGCCTGATTCTACAAACTGCGATACGATTTGCTTAAGATGATTAACGGTCACAAGGAGAGAAGCGATGGGCGATAACCGACTACATTCAGCTATACAAGAGCGCCAGCAGGAGCTGGCATTAAAAATTCAAGCGCTGGTGCATACTGACGGTTTTCATCAGACAGCAATTCCAGCCTTGACATTAATTCGTGCCTCCAGTACAACTGAGCCGCTTCTATCGCTTTATGAGCCCTCATTAATTATGATTGCACAGGGCTCCAAAATCGTAATGCTTGCCAACGAAAGCTACTATTATGATGAAGCGACCTATCTTGTTGCTTCAGTTCACCTGCCTATCACAGGTCAAATCGTGCAGGCAAGCCCTGAAAAGCCGTATCTGTGTGCGCAATTATCCTTTACAACAGAGCAAATGATTGAAAGTTTCAAGCAGACAAGCGAGATGAACCTACACAAAAGTGAAACAGAGCGTGGTATGGCGGTTAGCCAAACGAATGCTCCTTTGCTCGATGCTGTTATTCGGCTCGTCTCACTGCTGGAAACGCCTGAGCATATTGCAGCTCTGTCGCCTTTAATTATTAGAGAAATCATTTATCGGTTGATGCAGGATGAGCAGGGCCGACATATGAGGCAATTTGCAATTATGGGCAGCCACGCGCATTCAATTGCAAGCGTAATCGGGCATATACAGTCCCACTATGCTAATCGCTTCACCATTCAAGAGCTGGCCAACCTCGCAAATATGAGCGTTTCAACACTCCATCATCATTTCAAAAAAGTAACTGCGATGAGTCCCTTGCAATATCAAAAGCTAATTAGGCTACGGGAAGCGCGCCGCCTACTGATCTCGCAGCGCATTGATGCAGCAGAAGCCGCATTTCAGGTAGGCTACGAAAGCGCAACGCAGTTTAGCCGAGAATATACGCGCATGTTTGGCTTACCTCCAATCCGCGACATGAAACAGCTAAAACAGTCGCTAACTACGCATCCACTACTTAATCACACCAGTAATGACGCTGACAGCGATACGAATAAATAAAAAAAGCTCCCCTTGAGTCAAGGATGGATTGAGTCCATACCTGCCTCGTAAAGAGGAGCTTTCATTATCATCTAAGCAAGTGGCTTACTTGGACAATTCAGCTTGAACGGATTGCGCGATTTTGATCAGCTCAGGCTGCGGCAAGTCCGCACTGCTCAGGCGGAAAATATTGCCGTTGTACGTCCAGCTTAATGTTTGAACATCTTCGCCTGCTGTCAGTTGAGCGATTGTAAAGCCAAGATTGATCATATCACCAGGCACTAGTGATGTTGCGATATCTTTCGCTTCTGTCTGGATCAGCGTGTAATTATAAATGCCCTCGTAGCGAGTCATTAAGCCTTGGCTACCAGCATATTCAATATCCATCATATCCTTTTCGTTTACACCTAGCGGCGTATACGTTGGCTCCATTGCTACAAAACCTGTCTGCTGTTGCGGCAAAGCTGTTGTAGGCTCTTCGCTATTAGCATTGTTGTTTCCTTCAGTGCCTTCCGTTTCGTCTGTAGCTGCATCGTCTTCTGCAGGAGCATTCGCGTTATGCTCGCTATCTGGATTCGGTTCTGTACCTTCCTGATCTGGCAGGTCACCACCTACGCCATCGTCGCCCGGTGCAACACTCTCTTGTTCTGCTGCGTCAGTTTCTGCTTGCTGCTCCTCCGCTGTTCCAGAAGTTGCACCAGCGTTCATGTTAGTTTCTGTTGCAAAATAATTTTCTGCAAAGCTTGGGTTGAACTGGAACGTATCGAATTTCACATCAACCAGTACCGTTGCATTCGTATCGCTGACCTCTACTTGAAGTGGATGATAATCATCCTGACTTAGCCAAATTTTTTGGCGAGCAAGTGAAGTATTGTTGTACTGAGCCATCACATCAAAGACGTAAGCATCCTCTGTCGTTGTAAATTGACGAGAACCGTCAAGCAGAATGCTCTGAACCAATGTTTGATATAAGTACACTTGTCCTTGTTTTTGCGGCCATTCACTTTGGAAGCGGAACACCTTGTTTTGCTTCGGAGTCAGAACGAATACTCCTTCATCGTTGCGTAGCACGATTTGTGTGATATCCTTGTCGACATTCGTTAGCTTGATGCGATACGACTCCGGCTTCTGGTAGGCTACCTCCACCTGATACACTTGAGGCTGCTGACCATTGTGCAATGTCATCGTGCCTGCTCCAGTATAGCCCTCCATACTGTTCAAAAATTTGTCCAAATCCTTCACCACGGATTCGGCGTCCTTCGTACCGCAAGCAGATAACACTAGTGCAAAGCTTAGTATAATTGCCGCGATCCATGTCATGCGACGCATGAAATCATCCCCTCTACAACTTGGTTTTTACTGGCTGATACATACTTATGAGGGGACTTGACCATTTATGCAGACAAGATTGACGAGCTGGTCGAGATTTTTTTGATTGATATGGATGTACGCTCGTGGAAGAATTTTGAAAGTGATGTTCCAGTGATACTTATATGCTTGATAAAACTAGTAATGTGTTTCTGCTCTTTTTACTATCGATTGGGCTTGATAATACAAAAAAACAGGAGTTCTGTAATCAACAGAACCCCTGCTTCCAAGCTTGATCATCCAATTTTACTAAAGTCTGACTCTATTTTTCAAACTCAGGAATTTTATTTTCGTTAACATTAATATTGCTGTCAATGTTTCCTGTTCCTGAAATCTTACTTTCATAAATGATTCCAGTTACCGTTTTTTCTGGATCATTCACAAATTGGTAACGACTATAATTGCTTATCGTCTGATCACCTTCAACATACACATACTCTATACCATTTACATAGTTAGCTGCTGCATTTACACTCTCATTCAGTGCAATAGATCCTGATCCTGCAATCTCTCCGTTATTTACAAATGTAGTGCCCGGTAATATCACGATTGCATTTTTAGCGATCTCAATAACCCCATCATTATTAACAGCAAATCCAACATTAGATAATGTTAAACTTCCTTCAGTAACGGTAATCTTTCCGTTATTGTAAGTTTTACCGTTTAAGCTTGTGCTTCCTTTACTTACTCGAAACTCGCCATCTTCATTAATGGTATTCATACCGGATACGGATAGTGATCCGTTTTTGCTAACCTCCAGTAAACCATTGATTGTAACATCACCATAAACACTTACTCTACCCTTTAGGTGGTCATTGTAATTTCCATTAATACCAACGATGTTCATTGTTCCGTTAATTTCCACATCATTGTTAATATCAAGGGCACCATTAACATTAATGACGCTACCTTGTTGTAAAACGATGCCTTCTTTACCTCTTAGACTTAATAGTCCCAATTCTGGTATATTAACTTCTCCACCTGAAGCAATTGTTAAATAGTCTGATTGTACAGTTGAATAATAATAGTTTCCTTGCATCTGTTGCTGTGAGTTTGTCTTAATTTTACCACCATCAGTAACAAGTATGTCTCCATTAACATAAAGACCACTTCCACCGTACTGAGTACCTGTTAATTTCAACTCTCCACCTGAAACAATAGTAAAGCTAGAATTACTAATAGATAGCGATTGATGTTCCTTCAGCTCTAACAAAGTATTTAAGTTTACAGCTTCTCCATAGTAATGAACATGAACATTAGCATTTTCCGCAAGTACAGAAACTACATCTGCCCATTGGTCTGTACTAATATATTGAGACTCAGTTTCTTCGGTGCGATCACCTATATCGTGCATATTAATATTAATCTGTTGTGAACGACCACCAGCTTCAACTGTTACATATAGATAGAAGGAGTTTGAAGTTCCAGCCATTTCTTTGAAGTTATATTCTGATAGAGTTGTGACTTCTAGAAGCCCCCCATCAATTAATTTTGTTTCTAATTCAATATCATGACGTGTACCATTGTTCCAAAAATATCCGCTTGCCTTAGTTGCAGCCCCTTGGTAGGTTTCACCCTCGAAAGGAGTAAAGATTAATTTAAGGCCATTAAAATTTGAAAAATCAATTTTTGCATTTTCATTTGCAAAGTATCTTCTACCGTCAAACGAAGCATTTAAGTTCAATCTATAGTTATTTGCAATAGCGTCACCTGATAAGTATCCATTAAGGTATGAGTAGTAATCCTCATCTTCTTCACTATTAGCTGTTAACAATACCTCGACCTTACCAATGCCTCGATTTACATTAAACGTTTGCTCTCTCGTTGACGAACGTTCATTTGTTTCAACCGAAACCGTTACTGACTCTAATACGATTGCAGCACCTTCATTATCAAACCATTTAATATAGGAATAATAGTTACCTGTAATCACTTTAGCATCTTTATCAGAAACCACTACAGTAGGTAACTTGATCGTGCCGCCTACTACTGCTTCAGCATTTTCTGAGCTTGCAGCTGCTGCTGCTTCAGCCGAATCACTAAGCACATACTGAGTTGCATTCTCTGGTGCTGAGATATTTACATAATATTCAAGATTAGCATCAAGTTCATTAGATTCATCAAACGTTATCTTAACTACACCCTTGTCATTCACCGTGTAGTTCACAACATTCATATCATACCAATCTACAATAGATATACGATTGTTAGCAATATATGCTCCTTCAAGCCAAAGAGCTTTAATCGTCATATTCATATAAATTGGGGAATTATTCAAATCAACATTCCAGCCTAAGAAGAAATACCCCTCTTTTGTTGGAGCCTCAACTGCTGGCGTAATTTCGCCTAGCTTCACTTTTACAGCAGGAACTTCGCTTCCACCGTCCGTGTCAAAGCTAATCGTTAGTGGAGGGATATTTCCAATATAAATCGTACTCAAACCATTCAGTACAACGCGAACATATTGTTCCCCGTTTATTAAAACAACTTCTCCTGGTACACTTTCTTGCTCGCCAATTTTGTTCGTATGGCCAATAAGGAATACATGCTGACTAATATCTTCCTCTGCGCCGAATCCTAGACTTGTTTTAGAAAGTGTTAATGTTGTATCACCTACTGGATGAATAACTGTTGCGTTACCATCTTCTGACTCAACTAATAGTGCTGCTTCAATTGCAACATATTTAACAAGCTCTTCAATATCAATGTCTTGATATTGAGCTTTAAGGTTTTTCGTAACATTTTCTTTTTCTTCTTCTGAAATCTCCACCTCAGAAGCTGTTACAGAAAAAGAAAGTGAATCGGTTTCTGCTAGAGTAACATCGTTTCCTTGCTCATCCTTGAATGTCACAACATCTGCAATAACAACTGGTGTGTTGTCTACATCTTTATTAGTAAGATCTACCTTCGCTAGAACCTTACCAGTTGCATCACTTGTAACTGTACCGGAATACCTTCCAGTACCAGTTACTTCAGCAGTTATCACTGCGCCTGCATCAAGTGCTCTAACCTCGTACGTTGCAGCTTCTGAAACTAATACACCATTAGCAAACCACTTCACAGTTGTTTGTGCATTAGCTGGTTTTACTGCAACAGAAAGCTGATCACCAGAACGAATCGCTTCGTTAGCTACGTTAGTAGTGCCGCGTTGAATTGTCGCTTCTTTCACTTGAATAGTAGTGTTACCTCCACCGCTATTGCTTCCACCACTACTCCCCCCACCGCTATTGCCAATGTTGTCACTTGGCTCAGGCGTCGCAGTTGGTTCTGGTGTTTCTGAT
This sequence comes from Paenibacillus septentrionalis, assembly GCF_042659865.1. NCBI lineage: Bacteria > Bacillati > Bacillota > Bacilli > Caryophanales > Paenibacillaceae > Paenibacillus > Paenibacillus septentrionalis. Next base: position 641,485 of record NZ_JBHSTE010000004.1, on the reverse strand, counting down.
GGTTCGGGAGTCTCACTCGGTTGCTCAGCTACAAGCTCTGCTGATTTATCTAGGAAACGCTCAGTAATTACTGCTACAACTGCGCGACTTGCTGTCCCTTTTGGATTAAAGACATTTCCTTTTTCACCTTCTACTAATCCAAGCGCTACAGCCTGATAGACTGCTTCTTTTGCCCATGAACTAATCTGTGCATCATCAGCAAACAAAGAGCTGGATTCATAGCTGCTTAGATCGTATTCCATATATACACTTAAAAATCTAATCATAAGTACAGTAATTTGTTCACGGTCCAATAGATTATTAGGACCAAAAGTACCATTACCATATCCTTCAGCTAACCCGGCGCTTACAGCCCAATTGATCGCCTCAGTGTACCAAGCATTTTCGGGAACGTCGGAAAAACTATGTATTTGTTCTTCTACTGCTGGAGCCTCTAACTTTTCTGCTAATCTATGCAGTACAGTAACAAACATTGCGCGTGTCATCGTGCCTTGCGGATCGAATGTACTTCCTGTATTACCTTTAAACAGTCCATTTTCAACTACTTTATTAATAGATTCCTCTGCCCAATGGCCTTCGATGTCTGAGAATCCTGTTGCTTCATTAGCAAACACTTGCACTGGTATTAGTCCTACTACCATGAAGCATATCAAAAACATAGCCACGTTTCTTTTTACGATTAATCCAAATCTACTATTCACTCTGCTTTCATCTCCTCTAAATAAATTAAAAAATACTAAATTGTGACAATATACCCCGTCAATAATACCTAATAACCCAAGTTTTGTAAATCAAAAGATAAAACTATCAGAAAGTATAAGGAAGGACTCCTTATCCGATGAGGGTACAACTGCCTATCTCAAATGTGCGATATCTAAACGCCAACTACGCTGTCGCCTAGTCAAGCACAGCAGCATATAGTAAAAAAACGGTAAGTTGGGCATTTGTCTTATAAGATCATCTTGCCATCGTCATGGAGGGAAAAGAAGTGAATATGTCACAGTCTGCATTATTTGAGCATCGATTTTGGCTGCAAATTTTAGGGGATCATGCACGGTTTATTTTCAATACGCTATCACCGTTGGAAAAACAAGACATACAAGCAGCAGCCTCGTATATCGAAGCATTTGATCAGCTGCTTGGCACTGCCAGAAATATTCAGATGGAGGCAGAATTACAGGAGCTGGCTACTCAAGCACATACGCTGACAGAACAGTTCAGAGCATTTAAGCTTGATCTATTAAGCAGAGCTTTGCTTGGAAAAGTGAAGATTGGCTTGACACCTACCTTTATTAATCACATGGTCAACGAGCTTGAGGAGTATTTACGTATACTAAATGAGCTCGTACAGGGTAAGCCTGTGCCTGTTTTCGATCCTTTACATCATGATTTTTTGTGGCTTCCTGATGCGGCTGGCCACGCAGCAGCTATTGCAAGTGATTTGGATAGTGTGGAGAAACGGTTAATCAAGCAAAGTGAAGCCTTCCAAAAGCATTTTGAGCAGCTCTATATGAAAAGTATTGAAATGGCAGGATACATGAGAACGAACCTTAAGGATTTCCCAGCATTCCGAAGACTCCATCATGAGGTTGATATTGAGATGAAACTATTTGTAGGTTTCCTCAATGAATTGGAGGAAATGCAATTCTCAGCTGAGGTGTTAGACAGAATTAGTCCTTTAATGCCCGACCATATGATGCGAGAGGAATGCTATTATTTAACGAAGTTAGCGCAGCATGGTTTAGTTTCATCTCCTGATTGCCAAGCAAATAAACCACGGGTAGAGGATTAATGAAAGTAGTAATTTTGTAGGTATGAACGTTTGAAAAAAAATCCCCCTACATGAACGAGCGCTCGCGCTGTAGGGGGATTTGTCATCCTATATAATCGCATTACAGCTGTCAGGAAAGCTCAGCTCGTAACGCGAGAACATTTACTAATAATTTTCCGAATGCTTTCGCCGGAAAGATAATACATACGTTCTAGCTCAACCGTTGACGTTCCGCTGCAATAAGCCCGGTAGATCGCTTCATTGCGATCCTTGAGCCGTTCCTTGGAGCCACTTAGCTCTCCCCAGCTTGCCCGTTGCTCATCCTGCTTCGGAATGTACAGAAGCTCACCGTCAATGTATTTCTGAACCTGCTTCAATAACGTGGGGGGTAGCACATCTTTTCCATTTTTGTAGATCCCCATCGATGCCCTCCTTACTCTTTTTTGTTGTCAAGCAATCGCTGGTTTTCAATGCAATCTGCATGTACATGGCTTACCCGCCTCCTTTCAATTAATTGAATATCAATCATTAGCACTTGAGACAACTGCACTCATGAGAATTACGAAGTGGGGAGCCAAACTTGGCTCCCCTTTATGAACGGGTACTCGTTAAACGAGTACCACCTCTTGGTTCTGAATCATTTCACTCAGCCTCCCTTCCACACATTTCGTCGGCCCGACATCTATATTAAGCCATAAAAGGAAGCATTTGTGCAAGTGATAGAACAGATTAAATTGTTTTTTACCATTTACTAACCACAAACTCAACGAATCATTTGTAGATAAGCATAATTTATATGTCCTATGGTCAACCTAATGTACAAGAAAATATTAGAAATGGAGTGCGATTACCAATCATGAATGAACACGATAAAGCTCTGGAAACGGTACGCAGCTTAATTAAGGGAATCGAAATCGCAATGTTAACTACTGTAACAAGTGAAGGATTAGTGTCTCGTCCAATGAAAACACAAGAGGTTGAGTTTGATGGGGATCTATATTTCTTAACCATGAAAAGCACTGGAAAATATGAAGAGCTACAGCAAAATCCACATGTTAATGTCGTCTATGCTGGTGCATCCTACGTTTCAATCCGAGGTACTGCACAACTACTCGATGATCGAGAAAAAATAAAAACTTATTGGAATACTGCCTATGAAAAAATGCTTAAAACGACGAGCGATGACCCTAATCTAATTTTAATAAAAGTTCATGCAGAAACAGCAGAATATTGGGAAACTGGCAATTGGATGAAATCGATATTAGAATTAGTTTACCAGCTAACAGGTAAAGAATCCAAAGAAACTAACATTAACAATCAAATTAATTTGGACTAGGACCAATATAATCCCCTTTTTAAAGATTTTCTGACAACCTCACGTTTTTATTAGCTTAAAGATTCTGCGCTCGAATAAGATTTGCCCGTAGATGCTGTGCCATTTTAGCTTTAGTTCCTGATTCATTGTCTTCTGTCCCACCTTTACTGCGTTCTTCCGGCTCCGTTTTTACCGAAGTAACGTAAGCCATTCGCTTCTCGCTGCATTCAAGTGTTCACACCACGAGGTCGCTCCGCCCATGTTTGGTCATGAACATACTCCCAGCGTCTGACTTCTAAGTAACGTGACTGCTGTCTGTATTTATAGCTCATGCGATTATGAGCATAGATACGACTGCCTATTTCATACAAAAAATGCCCCTGCAATAAGCAGAGCACGAGTGAAAATTTTCATCTCATTATGATATTTGTACTATTCCCTGAAAAACTGCATTTGCTTACGGTCCGCACTGACCTAAGCAATAATCAATCGTAGTTGCAAATACAAGACCGCTTCCTCGAATGCAAATTACACAACTTGTTCCAAATGTCACAGCACAAAGGGCTCCAGAAAGAATTCCCAGGCCTGCTAATGCCCAAGCGGCAATTCCTTGATCAGCTAAACAATCATTCATACAGCTCCAGAAAGAATAGGTTTGAAATTGGGATGCTTTTTCTATTCGTTCTTCAACAAGCAAATTACCATCTAACTATGCTTTTACATTCCCAAATTCCTCATCGACATCAATGAACTGTGTTTCGATTGTTCTTACTAAATCTTCATCAGTTGAGTAAACAAGGCTATAAGAACTACCTTTCTAAAGCTGTAGCATAACTAAAAGTTTATATCTGCCTTGCTAGTATTACCCAAGAAAGAAAAACAGTGATGATTGTTAGTGAACATAAAATGTAGAGGACATCCATGGCGGTTAAAGTGAGGAGCTCAAATTGTATAATCGTCATTAATATAAAATAATAAAATAAAAGAGCAAAGTACGAAATGAACATCCCCTTTTGACGGATATATGTTGTTCGCTCGTCTTTTTGTTTAAATTGAGGATACAAGTATGCCAAACAAAAGCACATTACAGTAAGAGAGAGTATAATATAAACCATAGGAGCAGGAGCGGCTTTGGCCATAACTGCAAGCAAAATCATCCCCCCAGTAAGAAGAAGCCCTAAAACACCCATAACAATGTACATTCTTTTTAGCACCATCAATACATACCTCCTTGATGTTTTCTTATCTTTCTTCTTCAAAAAAAAATATACTTTCTACATTCGTTTCAAATAATTTTGCTATCTGTAACGCTAATGGAAGTGAAGGGTTATACTTACCTTTTTCAATTGAAATAACAGTCTGTCTGGAAACTCCAAGCGCTTCCGCCAAACTCTCTTGGGAATATCCGTGTAGTTTTCTAAACTCAGGTAATCTATTCTTAAGCAGCGTACGTCCCTCCAATTTATTTAAAGTATACTGTAAAGGAAGTTTTACGTAAAGCATCCTTTACGTAATATTATCCGTAAAATAAAGCGATTGATATTAATAAGCACAAGGAATAATAAAATCAATCTAAAGGGATCCATCCAAGCCATGATCATTAAAAGCCATACTCAAATCGACAGTTCTTTTCCAAATCATGCAGAGTATAATTCCAAGACTCCAAGACGCTGTTATATAATTCAAGACCTGTTCCATTACCAGTTGCTATATGATCAAGTAAAAATATATATCCTTCCAGATTGTGCGTTGATTTGCTTTTATCTTCGGAGAGATAGCAAAAGTTTCTGAATTCGTTATTCCGCATTGAATACCCCAAGTCTTTAAATACCTTTAATACCAACTCAATTTTTACTAACTCATTTTCACTTACCAGCTGCCTCAACTGTATCCCAGATGATTGAACTAAAGCTACACTAGCTACTATTTGTTCTCTATTGGTTTGTAGAATGGCAGATTCAGTCATAATATTATCACTTGCTAATGTCCTCGCCTATATCCTTAAAAAATAACCAAAACAAAAAGCCCACCAACCAAAAGGCTGGTGAGCTTTGCAGTAACTGAATTATTGTTGTTGCTTCTCAATTAAAGCAGCAACATCGTCTCCGAAGGCTTCACTGTATTGTTTAAACAAACCTGTGTCAAAGCCAGAATCACCAGATTTTGCTTCTGGCTTGTTTTGGCTAGCATATTCATACAAGCTATCAATCTCTCCTGAAAGCTTGGACCAAATGTCCTTGATTTGTGCATAGTCATCACCTAGCTCATTAATAACCGTGTCATACTCTCGCTTTTTCTCTATGGACTGTCCAAGACGCTCCAGTGTCAAGTCAATGTCTATCGTTGCCCCTGTGCTGCTGGTGCCTGAATTAATGTACCAAGAAATATCTACAAACCCCTTATTCCAAATGTCTCTTGTAATAAAATTGTCAATTTCTTGCAAAGTTGCTTCTGGTGTTCCTTCTTCAACAGTCGTAATGCTTGAACCAAAAACATTTTCTAATTCCTCGAGCAGTTTCTCTTCCTCGCTTTTCCCGCATCCAGCAAGCAAAGCTGATAATGCCCCCGCAATTACTAACAGTACTAGCCATTTTTTCTTAAACATCTTCTCCTGACTCCCTTTCTATTTTTTACATCATATTACAATTTACTAGAAATATTATCCAATTGCAAATCTACCTGCAAATAAAAAACAGATGGAAAGGACTGACTGCTCGTCCCCCTTTCCATCTGTTCCATTACAGCTTCAAACCTATTAACCTAGCTTGCCGCTTTTATACACTTCAGCCCAGCCTTCAAGATTGTTCGTGCATACCAGCACATCGGGATAAGTCGCTTTCAGGTAATGCAGCTCTTCCTCACGGTCTGGCGTCCAGGCAATAAGCTGGATGCTGCGCCTCTTGGCCTCAGTTGCAAACTCAGGCGTCAGATACACGTATTTAAGCGACAAATACTTAGCGCCCAGCTCTTCCATATAAGGAAAAATAGCTGGCGTCGCTCCATAGATGACAAGCCCCATTTCAATATCCGCACTCAGCTCACGCGATCGAGCGATCGAATAGTGATCGAAGGAAGTTAAAAATATCTGATCCTTCATGTCTACGCGATCAATAACATCAATAACTGCTGCTTCAAGACCTGGATAAGTGTTTCCTATTTGCTTGAGCTCAATATCAACCTGCATGCGATCCTTAACCAGCAGCAGCACTTCCTCAAGCGTAGGAATGAATTCACCGCCGCCAGCATCCAGCTTTAGCAGCTCATCCAGCGTATATTCCTTCACCGCACCTGTTCCATTCGTCGTACGATTTACTGTTGGATCATGAATAACAACGGGAACACCGTCCTCCGTCAGATGAACATCAAGTTCAATATGACTAAAGCCTAGCTCGATAGCAGCTCGAAAGCCGCGAAGCGTATTCTCTGGATGCTTTAATGGATAACCTCGATGGGCTAAGCCTCGTATTGTCATAAATTCGTGCTCCTTCCGTAAGCTAACTGATTTATGGCCTCTATAACGCCCGTACCGTATGATGCCGTGCACACATAATGTGCAGCAGACTTGAGCTCATCAGGACTATTGGCAACTGCGACACCAACGCCCGCAGCCTGCAGCATCGGCAGATCGTTCATCTGATTGCCAATCGCCATCATGCTTTGGCGATCAATGCCTAGCAGTTCCGACAAACGCTCTAACGCCTTCCCTTTACTTGCCTCTGCCGATATAAGCTCTACATAATGCGGCTCGGATTGAAACTTCTCCACGACGTTGTGGAGCTGAGAGGCCCAGTGACTCCATAGCGCCTCAATTCTATCCAGCTCGCCTAACAGGATCACCTTTTCCAGCTCTCCTGTCCTCCAGTCTGAGTCTGTAATCGAGACAAGCGTGCAAGTTACAGATTCCTTATGCTCGAACGCCTCAATATCCTCGTTTCTAGCAAACACTTCAATACTAGCTTCACGAAAAAGCAACACCATAAGCCCACGTTCATGAGCTTCAACCAGCATATCAGCCAGCACTGCCGTATCCAGGCTTTTCCGCTCAATAACTTCGCCTGAGGTTGCAAGTACGGCTCCATTGCACAATATAACCGGCAGTTCTATGCCAATTTGGTCAATAATCGATTGTGCTGTGAATAGAGGGCGGCCAGTTGCGATCGTAAACAGGCCACCCTCCTCTGTATATCTTCTAATAGCCGTAACGACTTCGTTAGACAACGAATGATCTGGCATCAGCAAGGTGCCGTCCAGATCGCTGACAATACAACGAATGTTGCTGATCATCATATCCTCCTCGGCCCGCTGCCAAGGAACACAGGCTTTCTCCAGTACTCAACCTACTCCCTATTCTGCGGTGTTTTATTTAAATGTTGAGTTAGCCATTGCAGATACAATGTGCTTCTGCATAAAGCTGTAGACGATAATAATCGGCAGAACCGCCATGACGCTCGCTGCCATAATAATGTGGAAATACATTGCCTCATCACCTGCGATAGAGTCGCGAAGGAATGCAATTCCGATCGTCAAAACACGCATATCGCTCGAATTGGTCATAATAAGCGGCCAGAAATACGAGTTCCAGGACGATATGAAAATCAGTACGACTAGCGTCACGACTGTAGGCAGCGCCATCGGCAAGAGCATTCTATAAATGATTGCAAATCTGCCTGCGCCATCGACACGCGCTGCTTCAAGCACATCATTATTCAATGATTTGAACGCCTGTCGCAGCAGGAAGATACCAAAGGCGGATGCTCCGTTCGGTACAATCAGTGCCCAGAATGTGTCCAGCCAGGAAAGATTGGACATCATGACATATACCGGAATGAACGTCACCTGATCCGGCACGATTAACGCTGCAAGAATAAGCAAAAACAATACTTCCTTGCCCCAGAAGCGTCCCTTCGCGAAGGCATAAGCCGCCCATAGTGCGACGTTAATTTGCAATAAAATCAAACCAGCAGACATAATTAGCGTGTTGGCAAAATACCTGGCATACGGAATAACGCGAAATGCCTCCTTGTAGTTCTCCCACGCCAACCCCTCAGGCCATAAGGTAGGAACAGCCAAGCGCATCTCAGACTGTGTCTTGAGCGAGCTGACAACCATCCAATACACAGGAAACAGAACAATCAGGGTCACTACTGCGGCAATTATAAACCGTAACGCACTAAGGAAATTATTGTTTTTATGTCCAGCCATTCTGTTATCCCTCATAATGCACCTTCTTCCTGCTGATCAGCCACTGCAAGGCTGTAAGCAGCAATATGATGACGAAGAAAATCATAATAAGCGCCGAAGCTCTGCCCGTTCTGAACTGAGAGAATGCCATCGTGTAGATCCAATACACAACTGCATTCGAGGATTGCAACGGTCCACCGTTCGTCATAATATCAATCGATTGGAACACCTGCATCGAAGATATAAAGGTTGTAATAACAAGGAATAATGTCATTGGCGACAATAATGGCAGTGAAATATAACGGAATAACGTCCATCGGTTCGCCCCATCAATTGCAGCAGCCTCATAATAGTCGGTTGGAATGCTGCGCAGACCTGCAATGAACAGGATCATGGCAAAGCCGACTCCCTTCCAGACGGACACCACGACAAGCGCTGGCAATACCGTTTGCGGATTAATGAGCCATTCCACTGGATCAATGCCGAACAAGGACACAACGCGATTAAGCAAGCCGTATTTACCGTTATATATCCATACAAACACCATCGCTGCAATAACCATGGAAATATAGTACGGCATAAAGATGATGCCGCGCATAAAAGCATACATACGGGTTGATACGTTAAACATCAACGCGAGCAGTAGTCCGATTGCCAATGTCAACACGACATCCATGACCGTATAGGTGAACGTTATTCTGAGCGATTGATAAAAATCCTCATGGCCTAATAAATACGTGTAGTTATCGAGCCCCACAAATTTTTTATCGGGTCTTGTCATGTTCCAGTTTGTTAAACTAATGTACATCGAATTTCCAAGCGGATAATACAAAAACACGCCTAGCAATGCTAATGCGGGAAAAGCGAACATAAAATCCTTCCACTTTTCCACTACCGTTCTCCAGCTTCTTACAGAAGCAGGCGTCCGCGAGGACGCCGCCTGTTTAAGTTTCTGTTGATCGCTCATACTCATAGGTCGATCACTCATAATCCGCTAATACTTCGTTAATTTTCTCCGCTGCCTGCGGCATTAACGTCGTAGGGTCCACATTATTAAGTGCAAGCTCGCCCACTACCTCGATATAATGGCTTCTGAATTCTGGATAGGCTATATGCTGCAAACGAGGGGTCACATCATCGAAATGCTCCAGAACAGCACGGTATTGCGGCCATCTTTCAAAGTACTGCTCGCCGTCTGCTGATTCGATTGCAGATTTGCGTGTTGGCAGGTAGCCTACAGATTCTGCCCACTTGATGTTGTGTTCAGCCGATGTCATAAACTCGATAAACTTCCAAGCTGCTTCTTTTTCTTTTTCGTTCGCGCCTTCCATCATCACGATACCTGCACCGCCAATGTTGGAAATTCGCTTCACATCGCCAGGGATAAAGGAAACACCGATTTCGAAGTCCGCATTTTCTCTGTACATCTTGATGTTGGCAGATGTATGCTGAACCATTGCGATTTCACCATCCAGGAACATTTGGCGCATCGTGTTGGAAGCGCCTTTACCGTACCCAATATGCATCGCACCATCAGTTTTCCACTTATAGAAGTTCTCGATATAGCGCATCGATTCCGGAGTTTCAACCGCTGACGCAGATAGATCGTCTGTTAGAATCTGTCCGCCGCCGTTGATCATCCATGGATCAAAGTACCAAGCGTCCCAGCCTGGAACAGAGAAAGCATAGCGCTTCGTCTGACCGTTTTCCTTCACCGTTACCGCCTCGTTGAACGCTTCGATATCATCCCATGTTTGTGGCGGCTGTACGCCTAGCTCGTCCAGCAATGTTTTGTTGTATACGAACACGCTCGTACTGACGATTAGAGGAAAGCCGTATTGCTTGCCGTTGAACGCATAAGAATTGATCATACCTTCCGAGAAATCATCGATTGCTACTTCATCGCGCAGGATCCACGGCGTCAAGTCTGCAAATACGCCGCCTTCACCAAAGGTTGGCAAAGAAGAAACCTCAACATTGGTCACTGCTGGAACATCTTTTGCTGCTACTGCTGCTTGAAGCTTTTTGTGAAGATCGTCATATCCGCCTTGGAAAATAGCTTCGACTGTAATATGAGGATATTTCTTCGTGAACTCCTCAATCATGTAGTTCAAGCCTTCCATTTGCGCTTCTGCATGGGCGTGCCAATATTGAATCGTAATTGGCGACGTATCCTCCACCACTTTAGCTGGTTCTACTGCTACAGGCTCATTGTTAGCACCTGTATCTGACTGACTTCCGTTAGATGCTTGACCTCCGCCGCATGCCGTTACGACAACTGCCAGCGCACCTGCCATTAAGGTTGCAGCTGCTTGTTTCTTGTTCATTGCTTGTCATGCTCCTCTCACGTTTATTGAATGGTTTGGTGTTAATTTGTGGGTTTTCTCATCATCTCCACCCGTATTTGAACCGTTCCACCCTGTTCTTGATGTGAACTTCCTACCTCATCCCTGCCTGTTCAATTAGCTTGTTCCTCTAATTTCCCTACCAGTAACGCTTATCTCCGATGGACACATAATCTGCGCCATTTGCCAACGCTTCGCGAATTTCTTCCTCATGCCGAATTAGGCCGCCTACAATCAACGGGCTGTTGATCTTTTGCTTCAAGTCCCGTATTACCCTTGGCATCAACCCTGGCATCAGTTCAACCTCATCAGGCTGAACTTGTCCGATCATTTTAATCGCTGTCTCAATCGCAGCAGTATCGATGCCAAATATGCGCTGAATCGAACGAATGCCAGCTTGCCTTGCTGCTGCTATCATGTTTGATTTCGTAGAAACAATTCCATCTATACTGAATGTTTTACTTAGATATTGGACGGCAGAAAGATCTCTTCCAAGACCATTGACCATTTCAACATGCACATGCACCTGTTTGCCGGACTTGTGCAGGTCTGCGATGATTGAAGCTAGTGTCATCATATCTCCCGTCATCAGGTTTACTCTCTTCACCTTGCTCTCTAGTACCGCTTCAATCTGCTCTGGCTTCGTAATTGAAGCTATAATCGGAAGCTCGCCATTTGTCACGTTATCTCCCCCTTCGCTTCTCTTACTCTACAGCGGTCATATTTTTTCGATGTTAACGTGGTATGAATTTTGTGTAAATAAAAAGCCCAGCTAGAACAAAACATTTACAACTCGCATATGTACAGCACATGCGTGTAACGTTTAGCTAGTTTGGGTTTTCTCATCGTCTCTACCCGAATATTTGATTAGTTATACAATAATGTCCAAGTATTCACGCAGTATTAATGGTACGTGAATATATTGTAAAGCGATGTCAGAATGCATTGGTGTGGGTTTGTGAAAAGGAGTACTTGCATTTTATACCTTACGGGGGTATAGTATATTTATCAAGGAGGTGTAACATGCTTAAGCAATATAAGGTTGGAATTTTATTATTTGATTATGTAGATGCGTTGGATTTTGCTGGTCCCTATGAAGTATTCAACTTAACGACTTACAGCAGTAACGATGTAAAAAAGCTTTTTACTAACCAATTAAAGGACAAACCGTTTTCGGTTAGCACGGTCTCTCAAGATGGTAGGCAAATAACTGTACATAACGGGTTGCAAGTAACTCCCGATTACAGCTTTTCTAATGCACCACTTTACGACATTGTCATTATTCCAGGAGGCCCCTTAAAAGCATTGAAGCTGGTCGAAGGTAATAAGGAAATCATCGCCTGGATACAAAGCTACAGTGATAAACTTATCGCCTCGGTATGTACGGGAGCATTTTTCTTGGCACAGGCAGGCATCCTTAATGGAAAAAAAGCGACTACCAATCGTGTAGCCTTAAATCTGTTAGCGAGAAGCTTCCCGGAAGTAGAAGTGATTAGCGGAGTTAAATTTGTGGATGAAGGAAATGTGATTACTGCAGCAGGTATATCTGCAGGAATTCAGATGGCTTTGCATGTTGTTAGCAAATTATTTGATGAAGAGACCGCGAAACGAACGGCTCATACAATCGAGTTAGATTGAGACTACGAACAAAGGAAAAATGAACAAAAAAAGTTAGGCTGCGTGGGACTGCCCCGTTTTGCCTAACTTTTTTTTGAAATGGAGTTATTCGATAGCCCTACTTAAATCTCAACCGTTCACTGCAGCTTCAATCGCACGCTTCGTATCCGCACTTGGTGTCACGTTATAGAATCGTTTCTCAAGATGGAAAGCAAATAATTGTACATCAAAAGCTATTGAGAATAATTTTCAATAAACCTATTGCTAAATAACGGTTTCTATACTAAAATCTTAAATGATAATGATAATTGTTATTAATAGAGGAGAGAGAATATTGAAGAATAAGACACCGCTTGTTTTACTAGTAATGTTAACCGTAATTTTACTATTGGCAGCGTGCGGTAACGCTGGGAGCAATACACCTGCGAACGCTGATTCATCTAATGCGCAATCAGCTGCTAATACGAGCAACAATACAGAAACAGCTGCAAGCAATGAGCAGTTCGCTACTAGAGAAATTACACACGCGCTTGGAAAAACAACAATTGAAGGTGCACCTGAACGTATTGTCACGCTATTCCAAGGTGCTACAGATACATTGGTACAGTTTGGTGTAACACCAGTTGGCGTAGTAGAATCATGGGCGCAGCAGCCAATGTATGAATATCTGATCGACAAATTGCCAGATGTAACGTATGTCGGCTTGGAAACTCAGCCGAACCTAGAGGAAATCTCTAAGCTGAATCCGGATCTAATCATCGCAACACTGATTCGTCATGAGGAAATATATGAGCAGCTTTCTCTAATCGCACCAACTGTTGTGACCGAGATACTTTACGATTTCCACGAGACCGCCGATATCATTGGTCAATCTATTGGAGCAGAGGAACAAGCGGAAAGCCTTATTGCGGATTGGGAAGCTCGCGTAGCAGATTTCAACTCGAAAATGGCACAGGTCGAGGGCTGGCCGCTTAGCGCTTCCGTTGTTAATTTCCGTGAGGATCATGCACGTATTTACTTTACCGGCTTTGCTGGCTCCATTCTGAAGGAGCTTGGGTTTAGAGGACCGAAAAATATCGAGGGTGACGATCAGGACATTATTAGACTGACAGATAAGGAAAGCATCCCTTCAATGAATGCCGACGTTACCTTTGAATTTTTCGAGGATAACGAAGCAGTGAAAAAAACACATGAAGAATGGACCAGTCATCCGCTTTACCAAAACCTGGACTCTGTTAAAAACAATCAAGTAACTGTCGTAGACCAAATCACGTGGAACTACGCCGGGGGGCTGCAATCAGCACATATGATGCTGGATAGCCTTTACACCCATTTCGGACTCGAACAGTAAATAAGCGAGGGGGGCGCTGCGCTCCCCTTTGTCTATGGAAGTTGAGGATATGCTATGCTTAAAACATCATTTTCTAAAGCAATCGGATTAGGCGTGCTGCTCCTTTCCATCATTGGTTTAGTTTATTGCAGCTTGGCGATGGGACAATTGTCGATCTCCTTTCGTGCCGTATGGCAAGTCATAACGAATTATGATCCTAACAATACAGAACATATGGTTATTGCAACAAGCAGATTGACTCGAGCGATCATTGCCGTCGTCGTAGGTATGACGTTCGCAGTGGCGGGTGTTTTAGTACAAGCTCTGACAAGAAATCCTTTAGCTGCTCCAGACTTGATTGGCGTAAATGCAGGAGCCATTTTTTTTATTGTCGTTGCCATTACATGGCTTAATCTTCAATCGTTAGACCAGTATATGTGGTTTGCCTTTCTGGGAGCTGCCATATCAGGAGCTGCAGTGTTTTTTCTGAGCAGTATTGGTAGAGATGGCTTGACGCCAATAAAAATTATTATTGCGGGCACAGCGCTGTCGGCTCTATTTGTTTCCTTTACTCAAGGCTTGCTTGTTATTGATGAGCAATCGCTTCAAACCGTGCTGTTCTGGATTTCAGGTTCGATAGCAGGACGAGATATGACGTTGCTCACTTCTGTATTGCCGTTTCTGCTGGCTGCTCTAGTTGTAAGTCTGTTTATCGGCAAATCTATGAACGTCTTCAGCTCGGGAGATGATATTGCCAAAAGTGTTGGGCAAAACGTCGGGCTGCTTAAAATCGTGCTGGGTGTGCTTATTATTGTTCTGGCAGGAGGCTCGGTGGCAGTTGTCGGCTCTGTCGGATTTGTCGGACTTATTGTTCCCCATATTGCGAAGCGACTGGTCGGGACAGACTATCGGTGGGTGCTGCCTTATGGAGCACTTATCGGGTCCTGCTTGCTGCTGACAGCAGATATTTCTGCACGCTTCATCATTATTCCCCAGGAAATGCCGATTGGTGTAATGACAGCGATGATTGGTGGTCCTTTCTTTGTTTACTTAGTTAAAAAAGGAGTGAGGAAACAATGAGGACGTGGACCATTCGATTGCTTCGCGGAAAGCTGTCATTCCAGCTTTCCGTAAAATGGCTCCTAACAACGACAAGCTTATTTGTCGTGCTGCTGCTGCTGTTTATCCTAAGCCTGGCTTCAGGCAGCACATGGGTCCCGCCATCTCAGGTAGCGCTGCAACTGCTGGGGAAAATCGACGATTATACCTTTATCGTGGAAACACTGCGCTTGCCTCGTGTGCTGCTGGCTATTCTTGTCGGTGCGAGTCTAGGGATTGCCGGACTTATTTTGCAAACGATGGTACGCAACCCGCTTGCGTCGCCAGACATTATTGGAATAACAAGCGGAGCATCACTTGGTGCAGTTACGTTTATTACATCAGCTACTGGCGTTATTAGCATGAGCTTCCTTCCTGTTGCTGCTATTGTAGGCGGTCTTCTGACCGCATTGCTCATCTACATCATATCGTGGAATAAAGGGGTTACGCCGATTCGTCTTATTTTGATTGGGATTGGCATATCTGCAATTCTTAAAGCCGGCATTACGTTTATGCTCGTGTTTAGCAACTCCTTTATTACAACAAAAGCCTATACTTGGCTGACTGGCAGTATTTATGCCGCAAAATGGTCTGAAGTAACGGCGATGTCGCTATGGATGCTAATTCCATTGCCGATTCTGCTAATTTTGGGCAGAGGCATGAATGTTACCGAGCTGGGCGACGAAGCGGCTGTCAATGCTGGAATACGCGTTCAGCTCCAACGCTTTGTCTTCTTAATGTGCAGTGTGGTGCTTGCGGGAACAGCCGCAGCTTATGCTGGCGGTATCGAATTTGTTGGATTAATGGCACCGCATATCGCGAGAAGGATTGCAGGAAGGTCGTTTCTTGGACTTATTCCGATAACGGCTATTATTGGAGCTGGTCTCGTTTTAATTGCAGATCTTATTGCCCGAACGATGTTTTTGCCGTTGGATATTCCAGCAGGCGTGTTTACAGCAGCGATTGGCGCACCGTTTTTTATTTATCTGCTGTTTCACAATAGAAATCGCTAGGAGAGATGATGATGAGCGGATTACAAACACAAAATTTGACGCTAAATTATGGAGAACAGCCTATCATTCATAATTTAAACCTCGATATCCCTCTTAATAAAATAACGGTGCTGGTTGGAGCTAACGGCAGCGGGAAATCCACACTGCTGCGCTCCCTCGCTCGACTGCTGAAGCCTTCTTCAGGACAAGTACTGCTCGATGAGAAGGCGCTTCACACCATTCCTACCAAGGAGGTAGCCAAGCGTATCTCCATATTGCCGCAAGGTCCTGTGGCTCCAGAAGGAGTTACGGTGCAGCAATTGGTCAAGCAGGGACGCTATCCATACCAGCGATGGTATCAGCAATGGTCGGTAGAGGATGAGCGTCTTGTCGAGCAGTCGCTTGCTGCTACAGGGCTATTAGAATTGAAAGATAAGCCGCTGGACTCCTTGTCCGGAGGGCAGCGGCAGCGTGCATGGATTGCGATGACGCTGGCTCAGGAAACGCCAATTATTCTGCTTGATGAACCAACCACCTTTCTCGATATGACGCATCAAATCGAGCTGCTTGATTTTATGTTTGAGCTGAATCGAAACGAGAAACGAACCATCGTCATGGTGCTGCATGATCTCAATCTGGCATGTCGCTATGCTGATAACCTAGTAGCCGTTCACAACCGGACCGTCGTCTATCAGGGCGCACCAGAGAGCATTGTTACGACGGATATGGTAAAGCGCATATTTGGCATGGAGGCAATAATTGATAGAGATCCGTTGTTCGGCACTCCGCTATGTATTCCAAAAGGAAAGGGACGAGTAATAAAATGATTCTCGAAGACTACGGCGTTAAACCTCGTACCGATGGTGGGGGCATCCCTGTTGCTAGTTTGTTAGAGAAGGACGTTTTACTTTCCTGTATTACTCAATATGCACAGTATGTTGACACCGCATCACTCCCTATTGCATGCTCCCTTTTTATTAAGCGCTATGCGGTTCTAACAGCAGCGGCCGCACTAGACTATTATGGCTTTCATCAGCAGAAGAAGGATTGGCTGTCGAACGCTTACTTTGATGTGAGCAGCTTCAAGCTGCTCGTAGAGGAGTACTCATCTGAAGAGGTGGATTTGTGCTGGAAAACAGAAATATTCGCCAACCATTTAACACCAATCATCAAGCTGGCAGCGAAGATATGCAAAGTTCCTGAAGCGATGCTATGGGAAAATGTTGCCGTGCGCTTGAACTCCGTATTTCGCAGCTATGATAGCAGCAGTCATTTGCAGCAACTGCATGCCCTTCATGCTGAGCTGTGCAGTGAGGAAAGCGACTGGCTTGGACTAGCGAATAATCCATTCCGTCGTTATCTTCACTGCACCTTTCCCGATCCTGAAAATCCGAAGCGCAAGACCTGCTGCCGGTATTACGAGGTAAGCAAGCCCGGAGAGCTTCCATATTGCAATGTATGCCCGTTGAAAAAATCAGGATAAGTGACGATATCTAGGGCGTGTCTGACAGTGAACACGCCTTTTCCCCCCTGCTTCGCTTTTGTTTGCTTGACGTGCCTCAGTTACGTCTTCACAACCATGCCTTGGTTAATCTTCGGCAGCATTGGCTCTCCTCTTAGACAAGCCATAAATTGCTTATCGTTTTTTACTGGTTCGTCGTTAATGGTCCAATCCATTCCATAATTGCAGATACGACAGCATTAAGCTGCACCTGCTCGTCAACAGCAGCCTCGTTATCCCCCTTTTTGCATCCCATACGATCCATACTGCCCATGATTGCTCCCATCAATGCTCACAAAAACAACATCTTCAGGTAAATTTGTGTCACTCTCTTCCCGAACTCCCTGATTTCTTGGTTATGTAGCGCTTGATCCTACAGCTACTGTAGGATGTACAATAACAGTAAAGGAGGAAGTTACATGCTGCAAGAAACGTATTCGATTGGTGCGTTTTCCAAAATGACGGGCTTATCTATCAGAACGTTACATTATTACGATGAAATTGGGCTGTTAAAACCTCAGCGACAAGGGGGCGGCCACCGACGTTATGAAACAAAGGATGCGTTAATCTTACAAAAAATTGTAAGCTTGAAAACACTAGGGTTTAATCTTGAACGGATTAAACAATTGCTGCAACAGCAAAAATACGATCTTACTATGGTTGAAATGCTCAGGTTGCAACAGCAAACGCTGGAGCACACACGAGCAGAATTAGACAAATCGCTGGAGATGATTGCTCGCATGATCACGATCGTCGAGCGCGAAGGGGAGCTAGATCATCAATTGCTGTTCAATTTAATTCGCAATATGAGCCAAGAAAACAATCAGCGCAAATGGGTAGAAGAGCATCTTTCGGAGCATACTGCAGAGCTAATCTTTGATGGTTCTGCGGATAGAATGAAAAAAATGGACGAGGATACGGTTCGGTTGATCAATGATGTCAAACGACTGGCGCATGGTCCAACGAACTCTCCTGAGGTTGAGGAAATCATTGGCGGCTACATTAAGCAAGTTACTGATTATCTTGATACGGAATCCATCCATAAAATAAGCAATTTAAACGAAGCGGATTATGGCAGTCTGGAGCAATTAGTTGATTTACCGTTTAGTGAAGAAGAGCTGCTGTGGCTTGATGAAGCATTGGCCCACTGCCTGACCAACGACCCATTATTAGCTAATACTCGTTCAGCCGCAAGCAAACGAAAGGAAGATTAATATATTTAGCCATGTGATGGAACATGCATTCTAAGGCTTTGAGGAGAAAACACAGTGCAAATCATTGAAATTATGATACTGCTTGTCACCACGATCTGCTGGGGCATGCAAATCTGGGCTAGTCATCGTCAGCGCTTTGTAAAAAATATAGAGCATGTATTAATAGCTGCTTTACTAGCTATGTTATTGCTTCATTTCCTAATGGAAGGCTATCGTTGGATGAGCATTCCAATCTATATCCTACTATTATTAGTTATCGCCAACTATTTGTTCAGAAACAAAAACCGTCAGCTCACACGTCTGAGATCTGTTCTGTTCAGCATCTTGATCGTTTTTGCAACGGCCCTCGCATGGGCAGCCTCAGCTATACTGCCTGTCTTTCATTTTGAAAAGCCGAGCGGACAATATGCTGTTGGTGTGATCGATTATACCTGGACCGATTCTTCTCGCACCTTGAATAATGGGGATGCTCGTAAACTCAATGTCCGTATATGGTATCCCGCAGCTAGTCCATCAAAGCTGCCTGTCAGCTACATTCCCTCGCCCGATGCATTCATTGGAGCATTAGAGCAGCAATATGGGGCGTGGTTGAAACTGCTGAAGGACTATCGCCTAGTGCACATTCCTGCGAGCTACGCCCCATCCTTTAGCGTGCAGGCTAGTCCTGCTCCAGTCGTTGTTTATTTGCATGGCAATCATCTAGGAACTGGATTCACCGGCACTTTTCAGGCGTTGGAATTAGCCAGTCATGGTTATATTGTGATGGCGGTTGAGCACCCTGGAACTGCTTTTATTAGTGCCTTTAGTGAAAAAGAGTATGTGCTTTTCCATAATGAATTCCAGGATCTTGCTGAAAGCTTCTCAGCCCATAATGCTGCTGCTATTCCTATTATTAACGAGCAGCAGGCAGATGTTGAATTCACACTACATTATTTGCTAAATATTAAGGAATACGAGCCTGACTCACCGCTTTCACAGCAAATGGACAGTAATCGGATTGCAATAATGGGACATTCCTTTGGAGGTGCGACCGCTGCTAATATGCTTGTCCACTCACCTATAATCAAGGCGGCCATTAATCTGGATGGTTACTTGTACGGTGAATATCCGGCTACTCCAAAAAACAAGCCGCTGCTCATTATAAACGGCGGGCTACAATTAGAAGAGCTGGAAGAAACGATGACAGATCTTGAGGTGGAACGCAAGCTGCGTGAGCAATTATTAGCTGCAGGCGGTATTGAGCTGGAGCTGCCCGAAGCAGGTCATCTCAGCTTTACTGACTTGCCGCTCTATTCTCCATTGCTTATGCCGCTTGCTCCTAACATTAAAGAGCAGCATCGCTTAATTAATCAACATACATTGCAATTTTTGCACAAGCATCTATGACAGACAGGCAGATTAAATAATTTGGACGATATGCTCGGAAATGTTAGGATATCGATTGAATAGTTCTATATCATGAAAAGGCAATGGTTCCAGTCCTTGCTTCAATCCTTGTGCCAGAAACGCCGCATTGTGATGCGTATTGTAAAACACCCCGATTGGACGCTGATCGGTTAAATTATTACATGTATAGCACTCGTCTCCAGTGATCACATATTTTTTGCCTTGATGCTGAAAATAAATGACTGAGGAACCAATCGTATGTCCGCCAATTACCTTGTAGGTAAATCGATTATAAAAAACAGCCTCATCCTTAATTGTGCTTACATTGTTGCTGAGCAGCCTTTCCTTAACTGATGGACTCGCATCGTTCATGGCACGCTCATATTCTTTCTCGCTTATTATGACAGGCACTGAATTCGGAAATAAATCAA
This sequence comes from Paenibacillus septentrionalis, assembly GCF_042659865.1. Lineage (NCBI taxonomy): Bacteria > Bacillati > Bacillota > Bacilli > Caryophanales > Paenibacillaceae > Paenibacillus > Paenibacillus septentrionalis. The sequence continues at coordinate 621,304 of NZ_JBHSTE010000004.1, read as the reverse complement.
GGTTATCAATATGGTCAAAATCACTATGTGTTATGACAACAAGCGAATGCTGCGCTTCTCCTATTAGCGCAGCAAGCTCCTCATTAATATCGAATAATGTTATGCCCCATTGCTTAGCCAAGGCTTGATCGCGAAAGCCAACATCGAAAAAAATAACATCAGTGCCAAGCTTCGCTACATAAAATGACCATGATATACGCAAGCTGTCTTCACAGTCAGGCTGAAGATCCTGATATATATACTTTGACTTTAACGACGATTCACCAAACCGCACAGCAAATAGCTGCATGAGCTTCCCCCCAGGATATCATAATAAATGAACAGAATTCGCTTACAATCTTTGCGTTGTTTGCGTCCTTGTCCACACTAGACTCTCTGACGATCATTCTAGGCTCGAACTGAACTCTCTCGTATAGGTACAAAATCGCTCTCCCAATAACCAGCTTGCCTTCTTGCGTAGACATGCTTACGATATCAGCCCTTACATCAACAACCATCTTTTTTCCATCATTAATGATGGAAAAAAGATGGTTGCTTTTATTAATTAACTCCTTCAAAGTCTTTGAGTAGGCTAATGGTAATAATACGCACTGCTCTTATTTTATTTTGCAAATACATGATTGCCAATTTTCGTTGTAACCGGACGGCTTCTTACCCAAGCATTATCTGTTTTACCCGGATTGTAAAAAACAACAGCTCCAAGGCTTGGATCTGAACCGTTCACCGCTGCTTCGACAGCACGTTTTGTCTCTTTACTTGGTTTTACGTTATAAATCCGTTTATCAAGAACAGGCGAAAATTGATAGTATGACTTTCCATTGTAAACCTCGACTTGAAAAATTGTATCAATAATCGTTTGGGGCCATTCTGGATCAGCAACTCGGTTCAAGATTGCCGCCGCAACGGCTACCTTTCCATTAAAGCTCTCTCCCCCTGCCTCAGCTTCTGTAATCTGATACAGCCAGTACATTTCTTCCGAAGTTGGCTTAGTTTGTTTTGGCTGTGCTAAGGCAGTCATACTTCCAGTCGAAATCTTCGCTGCGCGAGCCTTGGCATCGTATTGAACATTGAAGCCAAGCTTATTCGCTGTATAAGAAAGTGGGACATAGCTCACTCCGCCTATCAATGTTGTACGAGTATCCACATTATCTCTAGACCATGTCTCTCTGGTTATCCAACGGTAATCCGTATGACGTTCACCTACAGGAAATCCAATCTCTACCGATCCATTTCTCAATACTGCAGCCCGGTAACGTGTACTCCACTCAACAGATACGCCCATTTGACGAAAAAATGAAGCGGGTACTAGCTGATAACCGTTCTGATTAATCGCAGTTGTCGTGATCGGTTGACCGTTAATATATACGGTCGTGCTTCCAGGCGTCTGTGCTGAAGCGCTAAGGCTTGGCCAAGCCAGAACCAACATCATCAGAAGCGCCACAGACACTTTCCAACGTTTGCCTAACATCTACTCTCCTCCTTCACTTGCATCATTATACGATAATCATGCAGAACAAAAGTGTGGAAAATCAAGGAAAATGAGAGACATAGATTCGCAGCAAAAGTATAAACGTTGAAAATATGCGGTTTACTAGATAGTAGTTAGTTGAATTATGATAATAATGAGAGGTTTTTAATGGTTATAAGGGAGTTTTTTTCCTGCAAAGTAATGGCCTACACCGTAAAAGGCTGGATAAAAGCGAGCTAGTTAGAATAACGTTCTCGCTCGAAAATAGCGGTCACCAGAAACCCAAAGTCATCGGTGACCGCTAACGAGCTGCAATAAGCACAACATCAGGTCTTAGGCTCTGCATTCTTCGCTCTGTGCATCTGAGTTGCCGTAATCACAATATTCATCACGATTGGCGGTATAGCTGCCAGAAGGAACTTCCAATTATCCGTAAGCAGTGAAACGATAATAAAAAACACGATAAAAAATGCCGCAATAATCGTAGATAACACAAAGGATTGGTTTACCGTGCTGTTGGTCGTAAGCTTGCTAGCATACACAGCACCAGTAATTGCCCAGCTGGATAATTGAACGAACAGCAGAATCGATAAGGCAGGCATCAAGTTAATGGTAATGCCTGACACGTGCAGCGTCATAAGCAAGTAAATAGCCGTAATTACAGCATACCAGGAGGCAGAGCGTGCCTTGTTCCAAATGTAATCATGCATTTCATCCAGGCCTCTGTTTTTACGCGCTGCTCTTCGTCCAAAGTACCATCCCAATAACCCAAAGATTAACCCACCGTAAATGCCTACGTACACCATCTATGATCCCTCCTCATCAAATATAAAAACGTCCTCAATGCTTTTGTGAAAAGCTTTAGAAATTTTATACGCTAGTTCCAGAGAAGGGTTATATTTCTGACTTTCTATAGCAATGATGGATTGGCGCGATACGCCAACCATTTCTGCAAGCTGTTCCTGCGTCATCTTGAATTCAACCCGCAGCTCCCTGATATGATTATTCATACCATTCCCCTTCCATGTAAAGCTAACTTTACATAGAGTTTAGTATACATCCAGTTCAATGTCAAGCGCACTTTACATAAAATCTCACGATTTAACAATAAAAAAAGATGAGAACCATCACGGTTTTCATCTTTTTCATTTCGATAGAACAGTTATCGCTGTACAATTAAAGTCGATCGGAGTTACCGTGCTGCGATATAATTCGGTCTAGGTTTACTGCTTGAGAATGGCTCCTGAAGCTTGTTTTCTACGCTATTGTACACGAAGAAGGCATTGCTGCGCGGATAAGGTGAAATATTCGCACTAGAGCCATGCATCGTATTGCAGTCGAATAATAGCACAGAGCCAGCTTTGCCAACGGGCATCTCTATACGGCTCTGGTTTACAAGCTTGGTTAAGCTTTCTTGATCTGGCACACCATACTCCTGACGACGAAGCGATTCCTTGTAATGATCCTCTGGCGTTTCGCCGACACAGCTTACAAACCAGCGGTGAGAACCCGGGATGACCATTAATGAGCCATTATAATAGTTGTTGTCCTCAAGCGCGATTGAGCAGCTGAGTGCTCGCATGCGCGGCATGCCATCCTCTGCATGCCACGTCTCAAAATCCGAATGCCAGTAGAACTCCTTGCCCGTAAAACCCGGCTTGAAGTTGATTCTGGATTGGTGCACGTATACATCACTGCCTAGAATTTGCTTGACGATCGCTAATAATCGCGGTGAATTTGCCAGCTGCTGAAAAAAAGCATCCTCGCTATGAACGGAGAAGATTGATCTAACCTCTTCACTTTCGGGCTCTAGTATAACCTCTGGACGCTTGGAACCATGCGCCTCTGTCAGCAGACGTTTCGTTTCTGTCTTGAAACGCGCAACCTCCTCATCTGCAAAGAATGACTCTAAAAACAAGAATCCGTTTTGCTCATAAAAATCAAGCTCTAACGATCCAATCTCGCTTTGATTCAGCGTTTTTTCATATACGACAGGGTCCTTGCGCTCCAAAAGTGCAGGCACCGCTTGCTTACGAGTAGGATAATCATCGACTAATTGCTTCATTAGGCAAAACTCCTCTATTCGAATATTTTATAACATTTATATACGTGTTCAAGCTTTCCTCTTTACGAATGAGTAGAGACGTAGGCCCCCTCCTCATCATGAACCTCGAAACCCGTGCAAGCCGGGTTAAATACACATATCATTCGCATATCCGTCGTTCCTCTAAGCAGGTGCTTTTCATGTCCATTGAGTACATACATCATACCCGGTTCAATGCGGTATATCTCGTTGCTGTCAACAAGCTCAATTTCTCCCTCGCCTTCGATGCAGTACACGGCCTCCACATGATGCTTATACCAAATTTGTGTTTCGGTGCCTGCTTTAATGATCGTATCGTGCAAGGAGAAGCCAACATCATCCTTCTTGAGCAGTAGTCTTCTGCTGTTCCAATTTGGCGTGTCTACATCATAATCAGTACCAATAATGTCGTGTAAATGTCTTACAATCATCGCTTTCGCCCTCCTCTACACTTTCACTGGCTTTCGCGTCTCGCTCATCACTTCATTCACACATTCCTCAAATCGTTGAAATCCAGCTTCCAGACCCTCGTTATCAATCGTTAGCGGAGGCATGACTTTAATAACCTCGCTATTGGTCCCGGATGTTTCCATAATGAGACCTTTTTCAAATGCAAGCTGCGAAATCCGTTCTGCCTTCCCTTGCTCCAAGGCAATGCCCTGCATCAAACCAATTCCTCGATGCTCGCCATCCAGCTCGGGGTAGGCTTGAATAATATGATCAAGCGCTGTCTTCACCTTATCAGCCTTAGCCGCGATCTCTTCCATGAATTGCGAGCTTTCCCAATAGCGCAGCGCTTCAGTTGCTGTCACAAATGCTAGATTGTTCCCTCGGAAGGTCCCGTTATGCTCTCCCGGTGACCATTGATCAAGCTCAGGCTTCATCAAGGTAATCGCCATCGGCAGCCCATAGCCGCCAATGGATTTGGACATGCAAACTATATCTGGTTGGATGCCGCTGCGCTCAAAGCTGAAAAAGCTTCCCGTGCGTCCGCAGCCCATTTGCACATCATCCACAATAAGCAGCATCCCATAACGTCGGCATAATTGCTCTAACCCCTGAAGCCAGGCTGTGCTCGCAACATTAATGCCGCCTTCTCCTTGAACCGTTTCAACAATCACTGCTGCAGGCAGGGATACGCCGCTTCCGCTGTCTTTCACATAATTCTCGATAAACTCCAGTGTATTGATGTCTTTTCCCATATAACCGTCAAATGGCATCGAGATCGCATGATTCAATGGTACGCCTGCGCCAGCTCGCTTGAATTTATTGCCTGTCACAGCAAGTGCGCCCAGCGTCATGCCGTGAAACGCATTGGTAAAGCTCATAATCGTTTGCCGTCCTGTTACCTTGCGTGCCAGCTTCAATGCACTCTCCACCGAATTTGTGCCTGTCGGACCAGGAAACATCACTTTATAATTCATATTTCTTGGCTTCAGTATGATTTCATTGAAGTCGGTCAAAAAACGCTCCTTCGCTTCTGTTGCCATGTCCAGACTATGCGCAACCCCGTTGCCAGATAAGTACTGAATGAGTGCTTGCTTCATACGCGGCTCATTATGTCCGTAGTTTAAAGCGCCCGCTCCAGCGAAAAAATCAATATAGACGCTGCCCTTCGTGTCCCATAATTGATAGCCGGAGGCTTTCTGAAACTTTGTCGGAAATGATCTGCAATAGCTTCTAACCTCGGATTCTAATGCTTCGAATACATGGAGCTCATGGTTAAGACCTGTCAGATTGGACATGTATTATTTCTCTCCCTTACTCTCTTTTAGAGGACCGATCAGGTACAGATCCTCCTGTTCGTGCACATGATCGGGGAAATCAGCTTTCCCAAAGCATTCTGATTGAACAATGTCAACGTTATTCGCAGCTGCCCACTTTTCAAATAAGCGTCGTGAGGAGTGGTTGGATGGTGAGATCGTTGCCTCAAGATAATCAATATCTGTTGATTGATCTGCCAATTGATCGAGCAGTTTCAGCGCAACGCCCTGTCCTCTATATTGCTCATGAACAGCTATCTGCCAAATAAAAAGCGTATGTGGGCGCGATGGCTTGCGAAATCCGATCACCATGCCTACAAGTTGATCCGTTGTTATATCCTCTGCCAGCATGCAGCTCTCGGAAAACCAATGACTCATCGCCAGGTAAAAATACGAAGAATTCAAATCAAGCTTGCCGCTATCCCTTACCATTTCCCACAGCTTGGCACCGTCTGATTTGCATGGTGTGCGATATCGCAGCTTTTCCTTCAACGTGGCACGCATCATTGCACACCTGCTGCAGCGGTTTCCGAGGCAAGCTCGTATTGGCGTTCCTTCAAAAACCTTGTTAGAAATGCTCGAAGTCTGGGGCTTTGCGGATTTTCGAATATTTGCTCAGGCGTTCCTTGCTCTACAATGACTCCGCCATCTGTAAACAGAATTCGATCCGCCACATCTCTTGCAAAGTCCATTTCATGCGTAATCAGCAGCATGGCAGTATCCTTTTTGTCTGCAATTCCTTTTATTACATCCAGCACTTCCCCTACCAGCTCAGGATCAAGGGCAGAGGTTACTTCATCGAACAATAAAATTTGCGGCTGCATCACAAGTGCTCTGGCAATGGCGACTCGCTGCTTCTGACCTCCAGACAACTGAGCAGGATAATGCTTCGTATGGTGCTGCAATCCTACTTGATGCAACAATTCCAATGCCCGCTCCTTCGCTTGCTGCTTTGGCATTTTTCGTACATGTACGAGCGCCTCCATTACATTGCGCAAAATCGTCATATGAGGAAACAGATTAAAATGCTGGAAAACCATTCCGATGCTGCTTCTCATACGATGCAGATGCTTCTCGTTTGCTGGAACAAGCTTGCCTTTATGCTCCATATGCCACAGCATTTCTCCGTTCACTTCAATGGTTCCAGAGGTTGGCTGCTCAAGCGTCATCAGCAGACGAGCAATTGTCGTTTTGCCCGATCCGCTTGGACCGATAAGCGCAATTTTCTCGCCCGGCATAATATCGAGATCCAATTGCTTCAGTACTACTCGATTGTCAAATGCTTTCGTTACGTTGCGATAACGAACGATTGGCTCTGGTAAAGAAGTTTGAATATTCTGACTCATTTTACTGCTGTACTCCCTTCTCTTGCTTGCATTCTTCTTTCTAAAGCTCGCACCATCAAAGCCGATGGATAGCTAAGTGCTAAAAAGATCGCCCCCACTAATGTAAGTACTTCAACATATTGGAAGGAGGTTGAGCCTAGCGTTTTAGCGGTCATCAGCAGCTCGACCAGCGTGATCGCTGATAGGGTTGGGGTTTCCTTGAACATCACAATGAGATAATTACCCATAACCGGAATCGTAGGCGGTATTGATTGCGGCAAGATGATTCGCAGCCACGTATTGGCTTTCGTAAAGTTAAGCGCGATGGAGGCTTCCCATTGTCCTTTTGGCACTGCTTCGATGCCGGACCGATACACCTCCGACAAATACGTACTGTAATGAATGCCAAGCCCAATCATCCCGGCGACAAACGGTGATAAAGTCAGACCCAAACTCTTTGGCAGGACAAACACTAGCACAAACAGCTGAATGATAAGCGGTGTTTTTCGGATGAAGTCAGCAATCGCTGATACAGGTAGTGACAACCATCTGTTTTTGGATTGCTTAGCCAACGCTAGCGGCACACCTAGAACACTAGCAAGAATAAAAGCTGCTATCGTGACCGCGATTGTAATCGGAACGACCTTCAATAATTGCGGAAGTATCTCCCACGTGTAATTCCAATCCCACATGTTTATCCCCTCCCTACAGCAGCTTTACGCTCGGCTAGGCGGATCACACAGGTTAATAGTGAGGCTGCAGCATAATAAAGAATAAGAATCCATATAAAGATGGCGGTTGTTTGCGAGATATCATAGGTACGAAGCATCATACCCTGATACGTGAGGTCGGTTAATGTTATGAGATAGACAAGCGATGTTCCTTTCAGCAGCTCAATCTGCAAGTTGCCGAAGCTGGGAAGCATCATTGCCCAAGCCTGTGGAAGAATAATATTTTTCATACGTTGAAACGGTGTAAAGTTGAGAGCAATAGAAGCTTCTACCTGGCCTTTTGGGATCGCAACGACGGTGCTCCTAACAACCTCGGAGCCATATGCGCCATAATTGAGTCCAATCGCAATGACAGCTGCTGTCATGGCAGGTACGCGAATATCCAGCAATATAGGCAGTGCAAAGTACATCCAGAATAACTGCACAAGCAAGGACGTTCCCCGAAACACCTCAACGTAAATCGCTGCAGTGCTTCGTATAATGCGAAAACGTGATAGTCTGGCAAAGCCCGCTATAAAAGCCAGAGCTAAGGCGAGCAGCGTGCTGTAGATCGTGATCAGAAGCGTAACCTGAAGTCCTTTAAGCAGCGGAGGCAATAATTCAAGTGAAAAGAAATCCATCAGTTCAACAGCTCTTCCGTCGTCATGTCACCAGGAAGCTCCTGTTCAGTGAATCCAAACGACATTAGGATGTCAAGCAGCTCTCCAGAATCTTGGAGCTTCTGCAGTTCCTGATTAAAGGCTTCACGAAACTCGTCATCGTCCTGTCTGAAGACAGCTGCGCCATAGCCGCGAACACTTTCTCCATCTATAATTGGCTGTTCAAAGTCCATTACACGCTCGATATCGCTATCCTTAGCCGAATCCAGCACCGCCTGCAGCGAAGGCCCCGTCATCGTAATGACATCAGCACGACCGGATTGCAAGGCAGATATGGCAGATGGCTGATCAGGCACCGTAACAATTTGACCTTCTGCAACTCCAACACTTTTCAGATAATCAACCTCGATCGCTCCCACCATTACAGCTACCTTTACATCCGGATTATTTTTAATATCTTCATAGCTGTGAATGTTGAGAGGATTCCCCTTTATGACCGCAATTGCTTCACCAATACTATATTCAGGATTCGCAAAGTCAACCTGCTCTGCTCGCTCCTTTGTTATGAACATTCCCGCAGTAATCAAGTCAAAGCGCTGTGCCTGCAAGCCGGGAATGAGAGAGCCGAATTCTGTAAGTACACCATCCATTTGCTCAATGCCCAAATTCGTCAACACTTTACGTGCTACCTCTACTGAAGCTCCGGTCAGCTTGCCATCAGGTGTTGCATAAGCATACGGCATTTCATTGGCAAATCCTACAGTAATGAATCCTTGACGCTTGGCTTTGTCCAGTGTTGTCTCAGGAGACTCTGCTTGATTAACGTTATTCCCTCCATTACTGCAACCAGCCAGCAGCAGTAGTGCAATCAAGCAAAGTCCAACGTACTTCATCCATTTCATTTCATGTTCTCCCTTCCGTTTTTTGAATACGGTTATTAGGGTAACATACTGCTGGAATCGTCTCACCCCTGATATATTCCCATATCCTGGGTTCTCCTTTGCTAAGCTAGTAAGAGAAGAGGTGACCTGAGCGATTCAGTATTATCCTTCCACATCCTCCCAAATGCTACAGGATACAAATTATTGAAAAATCGCTTCTTATATAGAGAAATAAAGAGAACGTAAGATAATAAGTTTAATTTTAATTAAAACAGCCCAAATTAGCCTAAAACCACTAAAAACCTACGAAAAACGACAAAATTATAATCATGTCGAATCGTGTAAATTCGCATTAGATTCCATAGAGGCCGTCCCCTTTTCAGAAACACAAGCATACACTACTTTTCGATCCCTTGATGAATTTACACGCTGGGACTTCCTCTAAAATGATCTCTGCTATCATTCAATTCAATCGATTTGTCATGGGATAACGTGTTATCCTTATATTAGGAAAGGAGATTTTAGCATGCCAAGTTTGATTTTAGAAGGCGGAACATTAAGACCTATCTTCAGTTCTGGCGTTATGGACGCTTTGCTTGATCACGATATTATGTTTCCCTATGTCATAGGAGTTTCTGCCGGAATTAGCAATGGGATCTCTTATGTATCCAAACAAAAACAACGCAACCTGCAAATTATGAAGCAATTCCGCAATGATCCGCGTTATATTGGATATCGCAATTTCTTGCGCAATCGCAGTTTGTTCGGGCTAGACTTTATATTTGATGAAATTCCTAACCAGCATATTCCCTTTGATACAGATACGTTTCATCGCTACACGGGACAAGTCCTGGTCGGAGTTACGAATGCGCATACAGGCTTGACAGAATATATGGATGGCCAGAAAGCGGATCGTGCCTGGACGATGATGCGCGCTACTTGCGCGATACCCGTTTACTTCCCTGCGATTGAGATCAATGGCAATCACTACTATGACGGCGGAATTACAGATCCAATTCCGATTCGCAAGGCAATAGCGGATGGCCATGAAAAGCATCTTATCGTATTAACGCAGCCAAAAGGCTATATTAAGCCCGCCAGCAAGGCGAATAAAGCCGTTGCACAGTTGTTAAAACGCAAGTATCCGATGCTCGTAGAACCACTGCTTACCAGACATCTCAAATACAACGAAACGGTCGCCTTTTGCGAGCAGCTGGAGCGTGAAGGGAAGGCTGTTCTCATTCGACCAGAATATAAGCTGAACAGCTTTGAGAAGGACTACGCCAAGCTGGAAGCTAGCTGTAATCATGGCTATGAGCTTGCTCAAAACAAAATAGAGGACATTCGCTCGTTGTTTCAGTAATTCGAAGAAAACAACCATAACCGTGACATTGAATGTAAATAGACCGCCAAGTTGTAATCATATCGAAAGACAAGATTACAACTTGGCGGTATTTTGATGGTTCACATAGTTTCTTGGCAGCTGCGATGCCAATGGCTGTAGCTAGATGGGTCTTACCAGCCCCACTAGGGCCTAAGAATACGATGTTTTCGTTCCTTTCAATAAAACGTAAGGTCGTAAATCTTGCATTTACTGCTTGATGTAGGCTCTAAAGGTGGAACTACCACAGCTCAAACCATGGTTATCCGTGAGATATTGCCACAGTACACGTTTGTAGTAAAATACTTGCGTACAGTGATCAAGGCCCGGTCTATACTTCTCATATGTATCAAGAGACCGTGAAACGAAAAGGCATTATCATGAGCATGTCCCGTAAAGGCACACCCGCTAATAATGCCCCCATCGAATCGTTTCACGCCTCTCTTAAGAGCGAAACATTCTATCTCGACCAACCTGTTCGACGACGGCAATCGTTGAACAGACAGTCAGAGATTACATGGATTATCATAACAAGTTTCGTATTCAAGCGAAACTAAAATACCAGTCCCCGATTGAATATCGAGAACTGGCTTGTTAGAAGGTGTTTTGATCCCTGTCTCAAAAATGGGGGGCAGTCCCCTTAACTACTCACTTTTTTCTTGCGCGCTGTGCAAGCGGCTATAAATTCCACATTGCGCGAGCAATTCATTATGATTTCCTTGTTCCAAGACTTTGCCGCCGTCAATGACGTAAATTTTATCTGCTTGCTGGATAGTGGAGAGTCTGTGTGCAATGGCTATCGTTGTCTTACCCTCCATTAAGCGCTGCAGTCCTCGTTGTACGGCTAATTCTGAATTCGAATCAAGCGCCGAGGTTGCTTCATCAAGCAGTAAAATTTGAGCGTCCTTTAACAATGAGCGTGCAATAGCAATTCTTTGCTTTTGTCCTCCGGATAGCCTTGCTCCTCGCTCACCGACTATTGTTTGGTATCCATCTGGCAACTCGCAAATAAATTGATGAGCATTTGCCACTTTGGCGGCTTCAACGATTTCCTCTAACGTTGCATTTAGCCTGCCATAACGGATGTTTTCTTCAATCGTCCCTGAAAATAAGTACGAATCTTGGGAAACGTAGGCAATGCGATCGCGTAGTTGTTCTAATGAGTATTCTGAGATATTTCTACCTTCAACTATTATTTCGCCTTGCTCAAAAGGATAATATCCTAGCAATAACTTAAAAATGGTGCTTTTTCCTCCGCCACTAGGTCCTACAAAAGCAACCATCTGTCCTTGTTCTACACGGAAATCTAGCCCGTCAATGATTTTCTTCTGCTTGTAACCAAAAACAACATTTCGAAACTCAATCGTTGCTTGTTCAGTTTCGATTTTCTCATCTGGTGCCTGAAGTAAATATCTCTCAGGTTCCTTCTGATGATCCATAAGCTCAAATATTCTAGAAGCACCTGCAAGTGATGATTGCAAGTTTGCCCACATACTCCCCATGTTACGGAATAAATTAGCAACATGATCTAGTAATAAAACGAGTGATAGCAGTGTTCCCAGAGTCGTTTGACCATTTAGGAGCATAAAGGACCCTAATGCAAACGCGCCCATATTGTTAATCCAAATCAATATATAGTTAGTTCCATTTAGGGCTGCATATCTCTTCGTACGTGCGATTTCTAATTTTGCTAGAAGATGATTCGTATCCCTAAACTTCTCATTCATTTTGTCAGTTAATTGGAACATGCGACTTACATGCATTCCAGCTATCAAATCAGTTAATCGTTCTGACTGGACCGCTGTATGTTTTTGAATCTGATTACTTATTACTCTTAATGGCTTTGCAAATTTAGAATTAATAAATGTGCTCAAGATTCCCATCGCTATCAATGCTAATGCGAGTCGCCAATCGAGAAAAAACATAATGATTGCCGAGCCCCCTCCAGTTATAGCCTGGGTTACAATGGGACGTATGTCTCCGGTAAACGCATGCTCAACAACCGATAAATCGGTGTTTATTCTTGATAGGCTATCTGCACTATGCGTGTTCTCGTAATATGAAACAGGAAGTCGAATCATATGACGAAAAACCATCATCCGAAAGTCAACCATTATTTCTTGAACTGTCTTACCAAACCAATACTGGAAAACACGCGTCAATATAAACAAGCAAATAATCATGAGCGCCAATACGATGCATAACTTTAATATTTGACTCATGCTTTCCTCAACAACAGAATCGAGAATAAACTTTAACATGACAGCCATCACAATTGGTACGCTTGATTCGACCAAACTGCTGCTGAATAAAGAAACCAGATAAGAAGCTCGCCTTTGCTTAATATAACTGGCAAGTCTTGCAACTTCCGAATTCCGTAAATTCATCGATTATGGCACTTCCCCTCTCAACTGCAATAAATCGTCGTCTTCTCCAAGAAGTTCTTTCTTAAACAATTGAAAATAAGCACCTTTCTTTTCCAATAACTGTTTATGATTACCCCTCTCAGCGATCTTCCCTTTGTCTAGTACGATGATTTCATCTGCTTCCACAACGGTAGAAAGTCGGTGAGCAATAATTAATACTGACTTCTCTAACGAGATTTTATGGATGGACTCCTGAATCAATGCTTCTGATTCGGTATCCAAAGCTGACGTTGCTTCATCTAACAAAAAAATAGGTGCATTGTTCATAATTGCACGTGCAATAGATATCCTTTGCTTTTGTCCTCCAGATAGCTTTCCACCACGTTCTCCTACAAGCGTTTGATAGCCATCAGGCATGGATTCTATTGCTTGGTCAATATTTGCAATCTTCGCTGCTCTATACACCTCATCCATGCTGTAATCCGTTTTTCCGCATGCAATATTTTCCTCAATAGAGTTAGGAAATAAGAACGTTTCCTGCGATACAAAAGACATTAATTTCCGAGAAGATGATAATTTCCAGCTTGATAACGAATGGTCAAATAATTTAATATCTCCCTCTTGAACTTCATAGAAGCCTGTGAGCAATTTAAAAATTGTTGATTTACCTGATCCACTTGGTCCAACTATAGCAATCGTCTTCCCCTGCGGTAACGCAAAGCTAATGTTATCCAGTATCTTGGTATTGCCATCATACGAGAAAGTAACGTCTCTAAACTCAAGAGCAGGTGCTGTTTTAGAAATTGTGTAGTCACTCCCGTTTGTGCGTTCCGTTGGCTCGTCAAGCACTTCATATAGATGGTCTGTTACACCAGCAGCAATACTAAATTTATTAATGTGGCCAGGCAAAGCCCCTAAACTTTGAACAAGAAAATTTATCAGTTGCGCAAAAGCAACTAAACCACCGGCCGTAAAATCACCATATATAACGAAATATCCACCGATAAGAAAGAAGATGAGGAACGGCCACGTCTTAGCCAATACGTTCACTGCACCTGTCATTGCCTTCTTCTTCTCAACAGCTAATGAATCGGTGAATAAACGATGAAGAACGGCATCAAATTTTTTCTCAATTGCTCTTATAAGATTGTATGGACGAATAACATGTATGCCATTTAGAGTATCCTGTACAATCGAATAAGTAGCAGCTATACTTTGCTGAAGTTTAGAGGAATACTTTATTAATGGACGATTCACTATATTCGTTAATATGAACATGATTGGAAGAATGATCATAATATAGAGAGTCAGCTGCCAATTTAAAAACAGCATGACAATTACACATAGAATAAGGCGAATAAAATGAAAGAGTATGCCTACAAGATCATTTTTCAAGAAATCATGTATGGAATTCATCCCGTTTGTCATCCTGGACACTAAATCACCCGAATGATGAGTTTCCAAATAAGAAACAGGTAAACGATTCATATGATCACTTAGTTTATCTTTCATATCTCGAACCGTATACGCACTAAAACGACCAGAAGAGTAAGACTCTAAGAGATTAGCTATTATGCCAAAAACAACAAAACACCCCATTAAGGAAATTGTTTTCAGTAACTGATCCTTATCTCCAGTCAGAGAAAAATCAACCAATTGATTGAGCAAGTAAACTAAATAAATATCATTAACTGCATTAAGTACTGTGCTCAATAACCGGACCATAACCCAAAAGCGGTAAGGCTTCAGATATGGGAATAATCGCCGTACACTAGCATATGAAGACTTGCGCAATTCTCTCAAAAAAACACCTTCCATCAATACAGCTTAGGGTATCTAGCCATTGTTAGCCCTCGATTCATACACCATTCTCTCCGTATACTCTCTTAACTGTCTTAATGACGAAAAGTTTTCTACATCCAAACCCATGTCACCAAATTCTATGTTAAACTCATTTTCAAGAGCTATAATCATTTTTACGAATGCGATGGAGTTGATTCCAATTTCCTTAAATTCTGAATCCAATATATGCTCTCTACTTGGATTCATCATAGTTTCTGCTAGATTATCACCGGTGTACTCTCTGAAAAATGCGATCAAAACACGATAAAAAGAATCGTCGAATTCTTTTACTGCTACAGCGTTTTGTTCATTCACTACAATCTCATCCTTCCTAATCATAGGTCTAATACTGAAACTAGTTTTAAATCATGCCTCCATCGACGACTATTGTCGAGACATTAACACGAACAATTAACAATTAAATACAAAAATAAAATAATGTAAATAAAATATAGTCTAAAGACCACCGTAAAAAACTTACCTATGTAGCTGCTGTAATCAATAAAGAGGATAATTATATATCTTTCTAGCTTTTGTTATTATCAAAGTTCTAAACAGACTTATGTGTGAAATTGACTTGGATGGAATACATGTAACTTTATGTAGAGTATTGGAGTTATTCTTTTTCTTGGAGGATGGATTTTATGAATAAGTTGTTCAAATTACATGCTTATTCTTTGAATAGGAATTAATATTGTAGTATTATTCTAAGGAATCCAATCAAACGCTGATTATTTTAGTCACGTCATAGTATATATAAAATTTTTAGTAAAGAATCGACCCCCATTTAAAGCATTATATAGATAATAATTTTAACTAACACAAAAAAAGGATAATCTACTATCATTGGTGCTCATTCCAGTTTAAATGAATGCTGCAAAAGAGTAACATAAGAAAGTATAGGTTTTACTTCAAAAATTAAACAATTCTGTTTTTTTGACGCAATATTTGTCAAATGAAAAAATATGCAAGCGCTACTCTTTTAAAAAGATTATTAGCAAAACGAGCTGGCCTCGGTTCATTCCCGGCACCAGCTCGTTCTCTTTCACTACGGCATAAAAAAGATCACACTATTCTTAACGTTATAACGTTATGGAAGCAGATCAACAGCAGATTGCGGAACGTACGTTTTTTCTCCGTTAAACACGACAACCCCATCCAGCTGATGCTCCTTGCCATTTAAGATCGCGATGCTTTTGTAGATTGGCAGCTCCAGCGTATCGTTTCCTTTCGTAATCACAACGATAGGATTGTACAGATCCTTATTATTCCACGATACTTCTGCACCTTTTTGCTCAAAAGCTTCACGTGCCGATACAAACAGCTTTTTGGAAGCTTCATTAAGATCAACGCCAAGCTTGCGCGCCATATAGAAGGCTACATCTGTATTTTCAACGACGCCAGTCAGATTATCTCCATCTGGTGACCATGAGTACAGTACAACATCCTCTCCTGTGTGACCGCCAGTTGTCCAGCCAATGCCTGAACGCTTAGAGATCATTGGCCCAACCGTGTAGTTCATAGAGCGCGATGGCGTGCTCTTAATCGCAGCCACCTCTTCATCTGTTAGATCTGTAATGCCGTAATATTGTGCCATAACCTCATTCACATTGGAAAAATCTTCATTGAACTTTCTCGCTACCCCTTCACCCGTTAAAGAAGCTTTCTTTAGCGGATCAATAAAATAGGACAACGGCAGCTTATCATAATTGCTAGACGTCGCAGCATTCCCAATCGTTATGCCGCCATTGCCGTGGTCCGTTACGGAGATAACCGCTGTATCTTGGTGCTTCTTCGCATAATCGAGTGCAACTCCTACAGCTTTATCGAACGCAGCTACATCACTAATAATACCGATTGGATCATTGGCATGAGCTGCCCAATCAATCTTGGAGCCTTCAACCATAAGGAAGAAGCCCTCTTCATTACGTGATAGAACGTCAAGCGCCTTAGCCGTCATTTCTGCAATGCTTGGCTGTTTTGATGGATCACGATCCATATCGTAATCCAGAGCAGCAGGAGCAAACAATCCCCATAGCTTGTCGCTTGTCGATCCGCGCATTGCTGCCGGTGTAGTTACATAATCGTAGCCACGATCCTTTAGAACCTGGATTAAATCCTCTTTATCCTTGCGAGCATCCGGCTGCAGATACTGGTAACCAGAACCTAGAACAACATCCAGGTTAGCATACACCTGCTGCTCACTAAGCGCATCATAATTGCTGCGACCAGGATAATGTGCTGTGAAATCCGCAGGGGTCGCATGCATCACCTCTGACGTTGAAATAATTCCTGTTGATTTGCCAGCAAGTCTAGCTGCCTCCAACACGGAAGCAACAGGCTTGCGGCGATCCTCTTCAGCAATAATAGGAAGGCCGGGCATTGTATATTCATCAGGCAGAACACCTACGAATCCTGTATGGCTTTTGTGTCCTGTCGCAAATGCTGTACCAGCTGGTGCAGAGTCTGCAATCGGCGCATCAGCAGAATATGTACGTACGAGGCCTGAAGCCATCTCATCAAGCGCTAACGGCTCTCCTCCTTGATACCAGCGCGTCAGTGTCGTAGCACCAACACTCATGCCATCCGGGATTAATATAATTACATTTTTGACTTGACCTCCACTCGTCTCCTCTGCAGAGGTCTGTGGAACTGCTAAACCAACCGCTAAGGCAAGAGTTGAAAGCCAAAGCACTGCTTTTTTACCTGCTTTTTTAATTGTCATTAAACGATCCCTCCAATTCGTTATTTACAATTGAAGTTTAGATACATAGTGTTAACACAATTCATAGAATTCATGGATATTTTGTAAATGAATGATTTGTAATGTTATGGAAAAGAAAACACATAAGGCCGATTATGGAGGCTTTCCCTCCACAACCGGCCTTATTCGCCATAGAAATAATGTTAGCTATTCTTCAAAAATTTGCGTCAGCAGACCGCCAAGCTCCTTTAGCGCTTCTTCCTCGCGCTCGCCATCAACCTCTAGAAGCACCTCATCGCCTTGAGCCAGACCTAACGTCAGCAGGCTCAACGAGCTCTTGCCATTCACTTTTTTCTCGCCTTTGGTCAAACTTACTTTGCATGGATACTGAGATGCCGCTTGAACGAAAATTTTCGTTGGACGCGCATGAAAGCCTTGCGGGTGAATAATCGTATACGTTTGTGATATCATCGGGAAGCACTCCTTTGTTCGACTAATTGTTTTACTTCTTCCTGTGTGCCTAATTGCAACGCTTCTTCAGCAATCGACTTCCACTCTGCCTGTGACAGCCGACTAATTTGCTCGCGTGCAGGGAGAACGGAGCTTGCGCTCATGCTGAACTCATCTAGCCCAAGCCCTAGCAGCAGCGGAATCGCGATCTGATCGCCAGCCATCTCGCCGCACATGCCGCTCCACTTGCCAGCACGCTTAGCTGCCGAGATCACCATCTGAACAAGACGCAATATACTCGGATGATAAGGCTGGTACAGATAGGAGACCGATTCATTCATGCGATCAGCTGCCATCGTGTACTGAATGAGATCGTTCGTGCCGATGCTGAAGAAATCCACTTCCTTGGCAAATGCATCCGCATTAAGCGCAGCTGCAGGAATCTCGATCATCATGCCTACCTCGATATCGTCGGATACAGCTATTCCCTCTGCGATCAGCTTTGCTCTTTCCTCTTCCAGTATACGCTTCGCTTCGCGAAGCTCGCTTAGGACAGCAATCATCGGGAACATGATGTTCAGCTTGCCTGCTGTACTTGCACGCAATAGCGCACGAAGCTGCGTGCGGAATACATCCTCACGCGTTAAGCAGAAGCGAAGCGCTCGCAAGCCCAAGAACGGATTGCTTTCCTTCGGCAGCTCCAGGTAGTCTAGCTCCTTATCGCCGCCAATGTCGAGTGTACGAATGACGACACGCTTGCCGTCCAGCTTCTCTAGCACATGCTTATAAATCTGAACCTGCTCTTCCTCTGTCGGGAAGCTTTTACGACCCATATAGATAAATTCTGTACGGAAAAGTCCTACGCCGTCGGCACCATTCTCAAGCACCTTGGCCACATCCTCTACGCTTCCAATATTGGCAGCAAGCTCGACATGCACGCCATCTGCTGATACTGACGCTTGTGTAGCAAGCTTCTTCAGCTGCGCTTTGCGCTCTTCATAGCGAATTTTCTTCTCCTGATACGCTGCAAGCTCCTGCTCACTTGGGTCGATAATGACTTTCCCTTCGTTCGCATCCATAATGATGATCGCACCGTCCGTAACGCGATCAAGAAATGCCTGAGCGCCAACGACAGCCGGCAGCTCCAAGGAGCGCGCCATAATCGCGGAATGCGAGGTGCGGCTTCCAATTTCGGTAACAAAGCCGCGTACATATTGAAGATCAAGCTGAGCCGTGTCCGATGGCGTCAGATCGTTAGCTACAATAATCGTTTCTTCCGAAATACCGCTAAGCGTTGCATAAGGCTTGCCTGTCAGATGCGCCATAACACGGCCTGACACATCCTTCACGTCTGCTGCTCGCTCGCGCAGCATTTCATTATCCATTTCCTGCAGCATTTCAACTATGGCAACCGTAATCTCATGCAGCGCATATTCTGCATTAATCTGCTCATCTGCAATTTTATCAATCGTATTATCAATCAAGTCAGGGTCCATTAGCAAAAACAAATGCGCTTCAAATATTTCAGCCTTTTGCGCCCCTAGCTTCTCTTCTGTCATCTGACGAATGGCTTCAATCTCTTGCTTGGCTTTTTCTACAGCCTGACGAAAACGGTCTGTCTCTGCTTCAATATCCGTGATCGATTCTTTTATCGGACTATAATTCACACTAGCAAATTTGAATGCTTTAGCGATCGCTATACCCGG
Organism: Paenibacillus septentrionalis; assembly: GCF_042659865.1. Lineage (NCBI taxonomy): Bacteria > Bacillati > Bacillota > Bacilli > Caryophanales > Paenibacillaceae > Paenibacillus > Paenibacillus septentrionalis. The sequence goes on along the minus strand of NZ_JBHSTE010000004.1, from coordinate 602,005 downwards.
AGATGCTGCCACACCTGTTAAGTATTGAGTCATGATTTCTCTTCCTCCTCCGTCCACTTCGCTTATTTTGCAGAAGCGGCCTCGTAGCTTGCTACTACCATACGATGAATAGGATGGTCTGCCTCCAGCGAAGTAACCTTTGCAACCGTCTCGCTGACACCTGCCTGCTGCATTAGCTGCTGCAGCTCAACAGATTCAGGATCATCCTTCACATCAAAGCGCAATGCTGCTGCCATAACCTTTGCCAGCTGCTTCGGCTCAATCCCCGCCTCATAAGCGAGCAATGCAGGGCGAACCAAGCGATCATTCGGAGAAAGCTTGCGCAGCGGAGAACGACCGACACGTGAAATTTCGTCTGTCAGCTCCGTATTGCGAAAACGCTCAATAATCGTATCGATATAGCGCTGATGCTCTGCCTCATCGAACTGATATCGCGCAATCAATGCACCACCAGATTCAGCGAGTGCCGCCCTTACTTGATCTACAACCTGCTCGTCAGCCATCGCTTGCTGAATCGTTTCATAGCCAAGCAGATTGCCAATATACGCTGCGGATGCATGACCGGTATTTACCGTAAACAGCTTGCGCTCAATGTACGGCTGCAGCTCCTGCACATAATGAACGCCTTCAATGACGCGATAGCCCTTAAGCATCTTCGATTCATCAACAACCCATTCATGGAAAGGCTCAACCGTTACGGCTAGACGGTCCTCATGGTGCTGGATCGGCACGATGCGGTCAACCGCGGCGTCAGGAAACGCAGCAAATTGATCCAGCTTGGCCTTCGCTTCGTCTGACAAATGCTCCAGCACATGCGCTTTCAGCTGCGAGCTGCCGCCGATCGCATTTTCACATGCGATTACATGTAACGGCGCTGCTCCTGCCGCAATACGCTGCTCAATGCCTTGCGCAATACCTTTGGCGATATGCTTTAATATGTTTACGCCTACTGCTGTTGTGACAAGCTCCGCCTTGGCAACTGTGCTGGCTACCTGCTCAAGATCTGTTCCATCTATTGCCGAAACGCCAGTTACAACAACTTGATCGTGGGTTTCATTGGCAAGCGTTACGGTATATTCACCACGCTTTTGCAGCTCTTGGACAAGCTCTTGATTCACATCAGAGAATATGACATCGTACCCAGCCTCAGATAGCAGCAAGCCAATAAATCCGCGCCCGATGTTCCCTGCTCCAAAATGCAAAGCGATCATATTATTCCATCTCGCTTTCAAAAATATCGATTAGTTGTTGAGGCGTTTCTGCTTTCACAATCCGATCCAGATTTTCTTCATCTGAGCATACCATTGCCACACTCGTCAGAATATCCATATGGTCATCACCTACTGCTGCAATGCCGATGACTACATAAGCGGTATCTCCATCACCAAACGCTACACCATCAGGAATTTGTACGATGGATAGACCAGTGCTTTTAATTTTGCCTTTGGCTTCATTCGTACCGTGCGGAATCGCAAGGCCACCGCCCATATAAGTAGACAGAACCTGTTCGCGCTCAATCATGCTTTCCACATAATCCGCTTCTGCGTGTCCAGCTTGCACAAGCAGCTCGCCTGCGATGCGGATCGCTTCGAATTTGTCGCTAGCCTTAACATTCAATTTCACTTTATCCGTTGATAGTATACTCATCTGATGTCACTCACCTTTTTGTTTAGTTTTATAAAATGCGTGCAGTTTTGTCGTTAGATAATGCCTAATTGACTGCTCTTCTCCGCGATGCAGCAGCTCAATCAACTCGTCCTCAAGCAGCAAAGCGCTAATTTCACTTAGAACCTCAAGGCTTTCCCACGGAAGGCTTTGTGGCGCCAGCATTAACAGGAACTGATCCAGGCGGCTCTGCTGCTGCTTATCGACCTCGATAGGCTTGCTCAGTCGATACAGCGTCAAGGAAGAGGTAAGTATCGAAGTACTGCGAGTATGGAACAATGCTAGATTCGTGCCCGGGATCATCTGTGTTCCTTTTTTTTCTCGATCAAGCAAGCGTTGCTTGACCAGATCAGGCTCTACGATCAGCTCCTTCTGCTGCACATCAAAACAGGCAGCCTCCAGTACTGAAGGTAAATTCTCATATTCCGCCTCAAGCTGAACAACCTCAAATTGCTCTAGTATCCACAGAATTTGATCAAGCGTTATTTTATGGCTCATAAGCTGGTCAAGCTCGGCTTCTGCACTATGAGCAGAATTGGCATGGAGTTCGTCAGCATCCGCATAAGGCTTGCTTGCAATAGCAGTAGTTCGAATATAGGCTAACAGGTGATCGGCATCCTCCTGTGTTATTAAGGGACTAACCTTCAAATAAGAGGATGGATTGATCGGCAGATCAATCGTCGATATGATCATGTCGTACCGTTCCTTCGGTATACGAGAAGCCTCATACCATGAGACACGATCTACAATGCGTATTTGAGGAAATTCCTTTTGCAGCCGCACCTGCAGCAGCTTGGATGATCCGATTCCCGTGCTGCATACCAATATCGCATGCACATCAGGCTGGAGCTGCTTCGAGCGCTCCAGTGCAGCGCCAAAATGAGTGACGATGAAGCCAATCTCCTCATTTGGAATATCAATATTGGGCAAATGTCTGGCTGCTGCCGTTCGTACCGTAGCAAACAGCTCGTCATAATCCTTCATAATATGCTCCAGCAATGGGTTTCGTATCACATGCCCGTCGCTAAGTCGCTGCAGCGACACCTTCATATGATGAAACAACCCGTCGCGCAACGATCGATCCTCACTAAAATCAACCTTGAACGTGCGTTCTACCTCTTGCGTGATTTGCCCGATTGCCTGTGTAAGCATCAGATCATCACCAAGCAATGATTGCAAATACTCCTCATGAACCTTCGCAATAATGAAATAAATGTATGTTTTTTCTTCATTCGTAAATTCAATAGCAAAATGCTTTGACAGCAGCTCAATTAATAGCTCGGTTGTAGACTCATGAAGGTCATGGCGAAACCTAAGCTTCTTCCATTCCCCTTGTTGAATGCTTCGCCGAGACCGTATTCTGTTTATGGCAATTGACAATCTAAGCAACAGGTCGGTATACGCCTCTTCACTTAAGTGGCTTTCCCACTGCTCCTCCCATAGCCACAAGGTGCTCTCAACATCAGACATGATGGACTTGCCAGCAAGCTGAAACAATCGTTGATACAGCGGATGCTCCTCTAATCGAAGAGGATCGGTAATGAGCTCTGTTGGATCTAGACGCAGCTTGATAAGCTGACGGATCAACTCTCTTAGCTGTGTTTCGGTGCCAGATAATACGACGCCAAGACCTCTTTTTCGAACGAGCATGACACGCCATTTCTTGACCCACTTTTCAAGCATGTTCAAATCATTTGTGATCGTCGAGACCGCAACCTTAAGATCGTAGCCCAGCGCGAAAAGCTTGATTGGTTCATCTGCCGTCAGCAGTAAACACAAGATAAGCAGCTGTCGATCCTCAGCGGTATAGTCCACTTCCTTTATGGACGACAGGCTTTCCACCAGCGCCTTCTGCTGCTCTGGGCTGCCGCTTAGCTTAATGCCAGAACCAGATTTTCGGATTAGCTCCATATGAAATGCTGTTAAGTATTGTTCGACATTCGTTAATTCCCGATGGATCGTTCTCGCGCTAACATCAATCTGCTGGGCAATCTCACCAACCGTTAGTTCACCTTCTGCCTGCAACAGAATTTCAATGATCTGACGAGTGCGATTGGACATATTCATCTTATTACCCGCCTATCCATAGAATGACCACCTTGCTGCAGGAAAGTCCTTCAGCAAGAGTGGCCTAGTAAAAAACATAACTTATTTGGTTAAGCGTTCGATGAGCTGATCATATTCAGGAGCTTTAAGGAAGTTGTCGATTGAAATATGCTCGGCTTCAGGCTGCTTTTGTTTCGCACGGTCAGTTAACGTTTTATGTGTAATGACGATATCCGCATCATTAGGAATGTCACTGATCGCCGTATTCGTAACTGTAATATCAGACCCTGCCGCCTTCATTTTCTTGCGTAGAATCGAAGCGCCCATTGCGCTTGAGCCCATTCCGGCATCACAAGCAAATACGATTTTGTGCACATCCTCAGCCGTTTTTCCAGCACCCTGCTCAATGATGTCAGCAGCCTGTTGAACCGCGTTAGCGTTAGATGATGGATTGGAGTGTTGTGCCGTTTCAATCTTTCCTGCAGCCTTCATTTCCTTCATTTTTTCAGCTGCAGCTTCCAGATCCTCTTCCTCCGCCTTGTCCTTTGTTGTTTTCAACAGAAGAACGGAAATCACAAAGGATACTACCGTTGCAACAATGAAGCCGGCAAGCACTGGGAACAAGCCGCCTTTTGGCGCCATTGCAATCAAGGCAACAATACTACCCGGTGAAGGCGTTGCCACCAAGCCAGCACCTAGTATAGAAAATGTAAATGTACCCGCTACACCACCAGCAATAACCGATACGATCAGCTTCGGATTCATCAGGACATACGGGAAGTAGATCTCATGAATACCACCGACAGCATGAATCAACACCGCACCTGGTGCTGTGTTTCGCGCAGAACCGCGACCCACAATCATATAAGCAAGCAGTATGCCCAAACCAGGACCTGGATTCGATTCAAGCAAGAATAGAATCGATTGACCGAGCTGAGAGGCTTCATTCAGTCCGATTGGACCAAGCACCCCATGGTTGATCGCATTGTTCAAAAATAAAATTTTCGCCGGCTCAATAATGATATTGGCAAGCGGTATAAGATTATGGTTGACTAAGAATTCAACACCTGTTGTTAAAACTGCTGTTATTTTCTCAATCAGCGGACCGATTCCTAAGTAAGAGACGATCGTTAAAATTCCCCCAATGATACCTAGCGAGAAGTTATTAACGAGCATTTCAAAACCTGATTTAATTTTGCCTTCAATCAGCGCGTCAAATTTTTTCAAGATCCATGCTGCCAACGGACCACACACCATTGCGCCTAGCAGCATTGGGATTTCAGCACCAATGATAACACCCATCGTCATTAATGCCCCAATTACGCCACCGCGTTGTTTGTGAACCATCGTACCGCCTGTATAACCGATAAGTAGCGGTAATAGATATTTAAGGGTTGGACCAACAAGCTCTGCCAAACTCTCATTCGGCCACCATCCTGTTGGAATAAATAAAGCGGTTAACAGCCCCCACGCAATAAATGCGCCGATATTGGGCATGACCATACCGCTTAAGAAACGACCGAACTTCTGAACGGCAACACGAACGCCATTCTGCTGCTCCATTTCCATACCTCCTAATTTTCAAATGGAATATCGTATTTGATACGTTTACATCCTAATCCATTCCCTTAATATCAAGCAACAAAAGGAAAATGACATTTTGTCAGTCGTATTGTTGCCACAAATGAATTTAATTATTTACAAATCGCCTATAGCCCTTGATAGTAAAGCGCTTTCATAGATACGTGTATTTTCGACCACTGATTCAATAAAGCAAAAATTTTCTCTTTTACATGCCTGTTTTTGCGTATCGAGAATTGTTATTTAGGTTCACCTGCATGATATACTTAAAGGCGGCAAGGCTATCTCAATCGTATTGAAAGGAGTTCATCTTCTATGAAAATCACGTTTTTAGGTCATGCCTGTTTATTGGTGGAGGGCTCGGGAAAACGAATCATTATCGATCCTTTTCTTAGCGGGAACCCTGTTGCGCCGTTGAAGCCAGAAGAGATTCAAGTCGATGCTGTTGTGCTAACGCACGGTCATCAGGATCATTCCAGTGATGCGGCCTCTATCGCACTTTCCAATGAATGCCCGGTTGTTGCAGTAGTTGAGCTCGCTTCATTAGTAGGTCTGTCCGGCGCTCAAACGATCGGAGTAAATACCGGAGGCAGATATCAGCTTGGTGATGGGGTATCTGTGAAATTCACTCAAGCCTTCCACAGCTCATCATATGAGGTTGATGGTGTTGCACATTATGCTGGACAAGCTCAAGGTGTGATCGTCTCGATGGGAGATAAGGTCCTGTATCATATGGGGGACACTGCGTTATTTTCCGACATTAAATTAATTGGCGAGCTACATAAAATTGATATTGCAGCCGTACCAATTGGAGATCATTTTACGATGGGACCAGATGAAGCGTTGCTGGCTGCACAATGGACTGGCGCTGAACACATTATTCCGATACACTTCAATACATTTCCGCCAATTAAACAAAGCGGTGAAACCTTCGTTGCTCAGTTGGAAAAGCAACATCAGCAAGGACACGAGCTGGCTCCCGGACAGTCCATTACAATCTAAAATACAGCAGATAGAACAAGCCTAAGCCGGCATAGGATAACAGAAAGCTATCCATGCCGGCTTTAATCGTTTATTTTTCACGTTTTGATTGTATAACACTCATCATTGCAGACAGAAAAAAAATAACAAAGAGAAGCACGGTAAGCAAATTGAATTCAGGCGTTTCATATAGTGCAAACCTCTCGGTAAACCATTGTGATTCAGCAAGACGAGTAAACAGGGTTCCCTCTCTAAATTTTGGAGGGAATCGATCAAAAATAATAAAAAACAGGTGAATAATTGCATAAGCACCAAGGTAATGGACCCAAGACTGCTTTAAGATTGTCGGCTTACGATTAGTCGTCTCCATATCTTCAACTCCTTACCATAGCTTTCGAATTAGCCATTCATGTTGTTCAGGCTAGGATAACGGTGTAGGTTCACCAAAGCCTTCTCCATACATCTCTTCGATGATGCTGCGAATTTCATCTGGCTCGTAGCCTTGCTTCACAAGACTTGCAGTTGTTAATGCGGTATCGACACAAATGCCGCAACGTGTTCCGTGGTCATCCCATATCACTTCATCTTCCCTCATCTCGGCAATAAAGCAGTTGAAATTGTTTTTATGTCCTATTTCACTGCAGCCGCAATAGCAGGGTACTTGCTTCAAGGCTTCAGGCAGCAGTGCAGCTGCTTGATAGGCTACAATTGTCTTTTCTGAAGCTCCATCCAAAAAGGAAGGCAGTATCGCTCCGGACGATGTGCTTTCTTGAATATCTGCGCTTGACGTAATATGATGGCCGTGATCATGATCGACTTCATTATGATTTTGATTCATTGCATTTGTTCCACAGCCAGTCAGCAGTACGCCTGCAAGCACTACGTGTGCTGCTAGTGTTAGGGTTCGTTTCACTGCGAGTTCGCTCCTTTATGTTCACTTTATATCACAATACCCCTTCTGCCTGTCATTTGTCCATATTACGCCAATTTCCCAAAAAGATTACGCTGCTTTCTTATAATAAATACGCAAGGATAACAGCCATGACAGCACATACACCCCAAACACAATACAGCCAGCCATCGTGTAAAGTTGACCTGCCTGCATCGCAAGCAGCTTGCCTACCAGTTCTCTAATCAGATCATTCAAATTTGGAACGAACAGATTGATGACGACAAGATAGGCTGCAAATGCTGCAAAAAAAGCAATCATTAGGTAGCTGCTTTTGAATTTATAGGATACCGGAAAGCTAAAGGAAACGTACAGCATCACCAAGTACAGCATAAGCAATAGCTCTTTCCATGAGAAAAGCTCGCCGTGTATGATGAGATGTCCCAGCACCACTGTAAGTGCGATAATTATCGTAATGACCAATGCTCCCAGATATTTCGCGCTAACGATTTCTTTTTTCGTATAGGGCAATGAATTAAGCAATAAATGAATTTGCGACTTCTCGTCTGCTGCAAAAGCTTGCATCGTAAAGGCGATGCAAAATATAATGCCAATAAAGAGGGAAGGTGAATTCAATAGCATATAGACGACCAAAAGTGGCAGTAAAATGAAAAATGTATTTCTTTGCAACACAATATCCTTAACAATTAAATGAAGCAACCGACCCAGCTCCTTTCTTTGTGTAGAACATGATGTCCTCCAGTGTAGCCTTCTCCATCAATACCATATCTCCAAATGTCTGGACTACGCGCGCTTTGTTGGCTGTTAACGCCTCAAAGCCATGATTGGATCTACGTATGGAGATAAACTCCTTCTCAGTGTCTCGATCCAATAGCTCCACTCCGCCCTTTACAATTGCGTACTCCTCTTCAATCTGAGTCAATTCCTTCGTAAACATAAGCTTGCCGTTGTGAATAAATGCGATATAGTCGGCGATACGATCCAGATCCGTCGTAATATGTGTAGAAAAGAAGATCGTTTTATCTCCGTCCTCCATAATATCGTGCAAGATGTCAAGCAGCTCTCTGCGAAATATTGGATCCAGTCCTGACGTAGGCTCATCCATAATAATCAGTTCTGCATGATGCGACAGCGCCATCGTTAAAGATGCCTTCATCATCATTCCTTTTGAAAACGACTTGATCTTTTGCTTTAGTGGCAGCTCGAACAGCTGCACGTAATGATGGAATAGCTGATCATCCCACTTCTTATAAGCAGACTTAATAATTTGCTTCATCTCCGCCAGCGTCAGCTGCTCATAAAACACATTCTCATCATATACGAAGCCGATACGCTGCTTAATCTCCTTTTCATGCTTTGCATAATCCAACCCGAACAATGAGATCGTTCCGGAATCAGGCTGAAGCAAATTCATCATCATTTTAATTGTCGTAGATTTTCCCACGCCATTTCCTCCGATAAAACCGGTTACGAAGCCTTTTTTGACAGACATGGAAAGATCCTTTATCTGAAACCTTTCAAATGATTTATTAACGTTATTCAGCTCTATGACGTTTACCATCATGCTTCCTCCTTATACAGCAGCGCTAGCAGCTCCAGGCACTCGCTTAAGCTCAGTCCAATTTCCTTACTATTCTGAACAGCGGCCAGCAGTTGCTCTTCAATCACCTTCATTTTTCTTTCCTTAATCATTTCATTGTTTTGCTCTGAGACAAAGGAGCCCTTACCGACAACAGAATATATAAACCCATTCCGCTCCAGCTCCTCATAAGCCCGCTTCGTTGTAATTACGCTAATATCAAGCTCCTTCGCCAATTGACGCATGGAAGGAAGTGCTTGACCCGGCTGCAGCTCATTCATCAGTATCTGCTTTTTTATTTGGCTGTAAATTTGCTCATAGATCGGTTCATTCGAATGATTCGAGATAATAATTTGCATGCATGATCCTCACCCAACGAAATATTGTATATATACTCTATATACTTTATATACAATATACACAATCCATATGTCATTCGCAACCTTTTTTTGAACATAGACTGATCGAGTTTCTTCGACAAGCTAATATTCAAGCTATATCTATTAAAATAACCGTTTATGAATTGCGAGAATTTTCTCATAAAAAATAGGAAATCGGGGTTATATGTTATGATTAGACCAAGCAAGGGGACTATCTATCGTAAGGAGTGAAGCAAGCTTGAAGAAAAAAATGTTCGCCACTGTTCTTATAGGTACTATCATTGCAAGTATGGCTACAGGTGCATATGGAGCAACGAAGCTTCAGGAAATAAAGGCATATCTGAATGCCGGAATTTCCCTAAAAGTAGACGGCAATCCATCCAAGCTTCAAGACAGCAACGGCAATCCTGTACTGCCGATCACTTACAATCATACAACCTATCTTCCAGTCCGCGCTGTGTCCGATGTACTAGGTGTTGCTGTGAATTATGACAGCAAAACAGACACGGTGCACCTCGGTGAAAGGATCGAAGGCGTTGCGATTACGAGTCAATTTAACAGCGTCTATCATACGAAGGACCCGGATAGTACCGTTTACAAAGGCAAGGATTATAAAGAAGTATTCTACGATGATGGCCTGCCTGACCGTCCTTCTGGCTTCATGCTGTTTCCAAAAGGACAGTATCAAACCTTAAGTCTGCAAATTGCAGCGATCAACGAGCCGATTCAGCAGCTCACAATAAAAGACTCTGACAAGAATATTATATTGAAGCGAGTAGCAAGCATTGCTCCTGATGACGGATTAATGACGATAGAGGTCGATATCGGCGGTGTAGACAGTATTTATGTTTCGGGAGACGTGAAAAAGGGTGGACAAGTGTTTGTTCCCTTGACCACTTCTTATTACAAATAATTCTAACTATTGAATCTAGCTTGTCGCGTTGATTAACCTAATTTTCATAGAAATAGACTTGCATACACGCTCCTTTCTTTGGATTGAATACATTAACGTATCTTCCAAATAAAGGAGTGGTTTCATTGAGTAAGTGGTTATTCAAAGCTAAATTAAGAGGTTCTCATGAGGTGCCATCTGTAGAAACTGATGCAAGAGGTCTTGCTCTATTGAAATTCAAACGTCATAACAACCATCTAAAGCTTGCTTACCTGGTTAAAATACGTGACATTGAGAGCTTAAGAAAAATCGATCTACATCTCGGCAGAAGAGGTCAGGTAGGCCCAGTTGTTGCAACACTGTATGGTCCAACAACTCCTGGAATATCTGTTTCAAGAGGTAAAGTGTTTGGCGTTCTTCGCAGCAGCGACCTTGTAGGCCCACTACGCGGTCATTCCCTTATCAAGCTTCTTAAGCTTATTCTTAAGGGCAAAATCTACGTTAATGTTCATACAACAGAGCATCCAAGAGGCGAAATTCGTGGTCAAGTTCACAAAAAGCACCGTCATCATTGTGGCTGCAACGAAGCTTAAAGCAAATTAAATAAACACAAATGAATGAAGCAGCCGGTCACGAGGACCGGCTGCTTTTTAGTTGATGATAAAGCATGTATCTGATTGTTAATTGATACATGGGCTAATGAATCATCTGGCTATTGCAAATACTGCTGCTCATGTTTTGAAATATCATGAAGCGCATGAGTGGCATCCGAAGTATTTTTCAATGCCATGTCTCCAAGTGCTACAACACCAACCAGCTTTCCTTGTTCTACAACTGGCAAGCGGCGCACCTGATAATGGGCCATTAAATCCGTTGCTTCATCAGCGAGCTCCTCAGGTGAAACCGTAATCAATTGATCGCTCATAACCTCCGTCACCGCAGTAGAGCCTGGTTTCTTCTGAGCATAGCCGCGTCTAACAAGATCTCGGTCCGTTACGACACCGATCAGCTTCGTACGATCCTGCTCATCTACGACCGGTATAAACCCTACCTCATGCTTCGCCATAAGCACTGCAATTTCATAGATGTTATCTTGTGGTGTAACTGTTAATGGGTCCGTCGTCATCATATCTTTTACTTTTTTCATGCTTTTACCACCTTTATTATGTTGTGCAACGCACTTATCATATACGGCGGCATCTACTTTTATCCCTTATTATCATACATAAATGAACACACGGAGGATAATGCTAACAAAAAAAGCAAAGAAAGGTGCTCCAGTGATGAATCTTCCACAATTTCCACAATCCTATTGGCTTAACTCTGCCGAACTTCCTCAGTTTCCTTCTTTAAAAGAGGATACCAAGTCCGATGTTGTAATCGTCGGTGCCGGAATAACAGGCATTACACTTGCTTATTTACTTGCTAAGCGCGGCAAATCAGTCATTATAATCGAGGCTGGCGAGGTTCTAAGCGGAACAACGGGCCATACTACTGCAAAAATAACGTGTCAGCACGACGTTATTTATGATGAGTTTATCTCTCATTTTGGCAAGGAACGAACCAAGCAATACTATGAAGCCAATAAGGAAGCCTTGCATTTCGTCAAGCAGCTGATTGATGAACACTCGATTGAGTGTGATTATAAGGAGCAGGATGCATGGCTGTATACAAAATCGGTAGACGAAATCCCAAAGCTGAAGCAGGAATATAGCGCTTATGAAGCACTTGGCATTGACGGCGAATTAACCGACAGCTCTCCCCTTCCTTTTACCGTTCGAGCGGGGCTTAAGATGCCGAAGCAGGCTCAGTTTAACCCAGTGCAGTACTTAGTGAAGCTGCTTGATCTTGCCATTCAACAAGGGGTTAAGGTTTACGAGCACACAACAGCTGCTACAGTAGATAAACCCTCGTATGTAATAACTAAGGAAGGCAAAAAAATTGAAAGCGAGCATATCGTCAGCTGCTCTCACTTTCCATTCTATGATGACCAGCAATTTTTCTTCGCCAGAATGTATTCAGAACGCTCCTACGCCATCTGCTTCAAGCCGAAGCAGCCTTATCCAGGAGGCATGTATCTTGGCATTGATGATCCGAAGCGCTCCCTTCGTTCGGTTACGATTGACGGAGAAGAATACGTGATCGCTGGCGGTGAAAACCACCCAACTGGACAAGGCATATGCACCATCAAGCACTATGAAGCGGTAGAACAATTCGCGGAACAAGCCTTTGGTATCGAAAAGATCATGTATCGCTGGTCTGCTCAAGATTATACGACGCTAGACAAGCTGCCGTTTATAGGTGCCACTGACCATAATCCAAAGCTCTATGTAGCTTCCGGTTATAAAAAATGGGGGATGACGACAGGAACGCTTGCCGCACTATTGCTGGACAAGACGATAAGCGGTGAGCAATCTCCTTACGAGGAGCTGTTTAGCCCGAAACGATTCTATGCTGATCCGACAGTAAAAACCTTCCTCACTTATGCGGGCAATATGGTCAAGCATATGGTCAAAGGCAAGCTGGAAGCTGTTACTAGGCAGCCAGAAGAGCTGGAGGCTGGTCAAGGCTCAGTCGTATCGGTAGATGGTAAACGAGCTGGGGCTTATCGCGATCATGAAGGACAGCTGCATATTGTCGATACGACCTGCACGCATATGGGGTGCGAGGTCGAATGGAATAGCGGAGATTTGTCTTGGGACTGTCCATGTCACGGCTCACGTTTCTCTTATCTAGGAGAAGTGCTCGATGGACCAGCCGACAAACCGTTGAAACGAATTCAATAATTGCTTCGATCCGACATTACGCAAACTCCCCTTCTGCCACGATGACGAAGGGGAGTTTGCCTTATCATAATTAGTCTGTTACATGCTATAGCAGATGCTCGATTGCCGCAGACTGAACCGCAGCTGGTTGAGCTGCAGAAACAAGCGGTTTATTCGGCAAGTAATGTGATGTTTTGATATAACGAATCGTTTTTGTTTTCGCACGCATGACAATCGAATCTGTCTCCGCGCGTTGATCGCCCAAATAACGTACGCCGCCTAGAAATTCACCAGGCGTTACGCCAGTTGCCGCAAAAATAACATCCTTCGTTCCAACCATATCATCCATCGTCAGCACGCGGTAAGGATCTGATATGCCCATAGCAATGCAACGCTCGTACTCTGTTGCATCTGCCGGCATCAAGCGACCTTGAATTTCACCGCCCAGACATTTCAACGCAGCCGCGGCAAGTACACCCTCAGGCGCACCGCCAGAACCGACATATAGATCGATCCCTGTTTCAGGGAATGCAGGAGCCATCGCACCAGCTACATCGCCATCTGGAAGAAATTTAATACGTACGCCTGTTTTGCGAAGAATTTTATTCAAGGATTCATGTCGTGCTCGATCCAGAATCATAACTGTTAGATCAGATACCTTTTTGTTAAGCGCGGAGGCAGCCTTTTGCAGCGTAATCTCCATCGGATCTGTAATGCTGACTTTTCCAACCAGCTCAGGACCGTATGCCAGCTTTTCCATATACATATCTGGCGCATGAAGCAATTGACCGCGATCGGCTACCGCAATAACTGAAAGCGCATTGTTTAAGCCTTTGGCCACGATCTCTGTGCCTTCCAGAGGATCAACTGCAACATCTACTTCTGGTCCTTGAAAGCTACCGACCTCTTCTCCTATGAACAGCATCGGTGCTTCGTCCATTTCTCCTTCACCAATGACTACTGTACCGTGTATGGATACCGAATCGAACATCTTTCTCATCGCGGTAGTCGCAGCGCCGTCTGCGCTGTTTTTATCTCCACGACCCATCCAAGGCGCAGAAGCAAGTGCAGCCATTTCCGTAACACGAACGATCTCCAATGCAAGTTCTCTCTCCATCATTAGCTCCCCCATCAATAGAATTATTGCAATTTTCCTTTCCTCTTCATATGTAACATAGATTGGAAATAAACCGCAATACGTCCGGAGCTATAAACCACATAAAGATATTAGATGTTACTTCTAAAAACTTTTTATACCTCTTATTTTTTGTTGTTTTGCACTTGAAATCTCCTATATTTTGTGATCTTACTGCCATACGCTTCCTAATCCGAGCTGAATTATAAACTGCAGATGAGGGCAACGATAATCCAGACAAGAAGATCAGGCACGGTTAGCACATGCTGAGAAAGCTTATACGCACCACTCTGATTCTTCACATATAATGCTAGATATTCGCTGCTCACCCATTGCTCCCATTGCAGCTTAAGCCACGTTCGCTTTAGAATTAAAAGTCCCGCTACTACTACCCATCCGCCAGAGCCACCAACCAGGATGATCGCATAGCTTCCTGCTGCAAGCATCAGCAGCCAAACTTGAAGCAGGGGCAACGATCGCAGCAGCGCCTTTACGCGCAGCTCCGTTATTACAGCAGCAGCATGTGATGACTTGAATAAGCGCTGAGATGAACGAAATACCCACGGGCGCTTCAAGCGCTTCGATGCTCGTTTCTCCTCTACCTGGCTCAGCAGAATTCCAGTAAATCCAGCACGCTTGGACTGTTCCTCCTGCAGCTGCTGCGGATAATGAAAGGGAGTAGTCATATAGCGATAGAGCATAAGTAGTGTTAGAATCAATAACGCAGCAAAAACTGCGAGCATATAGGTCTGGCCCCAAAACAGTGCGATGTAACCATATACGGGAAGCACATAGACAGCTCCAAGCAGCATGGACCGCTGAAGGGCTCGTACTAATTTGCGCCGCCATTTACCAGCTTGTACGAAATAGTGATTCAACGTCAGCAGCAAGAAACCAGCCACTGCGCTATAGAGAAGCAGCAACAGCATGTCCGTTTGCTGAATAGCAGATGTACCGAGCAAAAATGGCAACAGCAGCAAAAACACCAGCAATAGTCGTATCATCATAATTAGTGCACTGTACATATAGCCATATCGCTTCAACCGAATCATCCAGCTTCGATGCTGAAGAAGAACGAGACGGTCTGCTTCATCCACTCCAATATGCACCTGAGCGCTAAAAATGAAGCTGAACATAGCAATTAATATGAAGTCCCACCGCAAGGAGTATGACCAGTTCGGCAGCTTCGTCCACAACTCAATGTATAAGCCAGAAAAAATAAATAGTGCTGGAACAATAATATACAGCCATACGGTCCAATCCGTCGTCGTACGCAGAGACTTTCCTATGTACACATAATGCTGCTTCAAGCGAATCCAAAACAGCTTGGCGGGCGTTAGCATTCGATCACATCCACAGCTTCAGTCGTAAACACATGGAAGCAGTCAAATAACGTATGATCTTCGGTAAGCCCTGCTTGTTCACGCAGCTGCTCTATATTGCCTGCCGCGACAATTGTACCTTTGTGCAGACAGATAAAGGTATCGCACAAACGCTCAGCACTATCCAGTACATGCGTGCTCATTAGCACCGCTGCACCACCAGAGCGCGCTTCATTCAGCAAACTGATGAAATCAAGTGTAGCCTGCGGGTCCAAGCCAATAAACGGCTCGTCTACAATGTACAGATCCGGCTCCAGCATAAATGCGATAATCAGCATCAGCTTCTGCTGCATCCCTTTGGAAAAGCTGCTCGGGTAATGATGCTTTTGCTCCGTCAGCTTGAACTTTTCCAGCAAGCGATCAGCACGCTGTTCAAACTGTTGCTTATCAATCCCGTTCACAGAAGCGGCAAGCCATAAATGCTCCCAAAGCGTGAAATAATCATAATAGACTGGCTGCTCTGGCACATATGCGTAAGTGCCATTGTTGCCTTCTGTCCCTAGCTTTACTTCTCCTTTTCGATACGGCGTTAGCGACATGATTGATTTGATCGTCGTGCTTTTTCCAGCTCCATTCGGTCCAATTAGCCCGACCAGCTTTCCCTTTTCGACGCTGAAGAAAATATCGCGTATTGAAACCTCGTCAGTTTTATAGCCTGCCTCCTCGAGCTGAACCTCAAGCTGCTTTTCCATGTTTTCCACATCCCCTGTCTGTTCTAGTTGTTCAATTTCTACGTGTTAGCTTGTTAAATGTTCCAGCCTTCCCTTGCTATTCATAAAAAGCTATGCTATTATTGTGATAATGATTCTCAATATCAGGTGTGAGGCACTCACCTCCTTCATGATAACGCTATGTCTTTCATGCACGTCAACTCGTATTGTGAACAATGAATGGTGCGCTGCTGCTCTTGTTTACATCGTGCTGGAATGAATAAGCTGTGTTATGAAGAAGCTAACTCACAGATGTGCAGTAGTTGTATCAAGGGCCGCCAACTCTTGAGCTAGCTGCCATCACAAACCATGTTTCAGCTCATATCTAACCCCATAGCATGATGAGCCAAAAAACTCTTGCATTGGAGCCGCTAGTACAAGCGTCCCCTGCAAGAGTTTTTTGTTTCTCTCTTTCCCCAAATGAACTATATTTCATAGGGTTGTAGGAAATTGGCAAAAAAGTTAATTTATTTAATAGAAAGCAGAACTTGAATGGAACGAGCATTCAGTAGCATTTGCTGACCTCAGAGTTCTCAGACACCTACAAAAATGATAATACCCTACTATAAAATTTAATCACTCAAATAATTTACAATACTTTACATCAAAACCTTTAAATGGTATATTTTGATAGTACATAACACTTATGTACTATCAAACAAGCTGAGATTGGAGGTGAATTCAATGAAGAAATCGAAGAAATTATTCGTTTCATCCATGCTATCTCTTAGTCTAGCAATGCTGCTTGCAGTATCCGTTAGTGCCGCTCCTTCTTCAATCAGTGGAGGAGTTGCCGGATATAACACAAGCGGAAGCATTTCGATGGGCTCATCATCTGCAACAGGAACCACTGGCACGCATGCACCAAATGGCATTGTTAGTGTTAGTGTATCTTATACGTATGCATGGGGATTGGTAACTGATTATTACACAGTAACAGGTGGAAACGGCAACGCAAATAGCGGTGTATCCTTTACTGCAAGCGCGAGTCATGTGAATCCTAAATCAGTCCGTGCCTCCGCTTCTCATTCCGTGTCCTACAATGGACAAACATGGACAGGCTCTACTTCAACACCTTAAGCAATGATTTTTTTATTGGCAGGAGAAAACAACTCGTTTTCTCCTGTTAGTCTTTTCATATATGAGTTATGGGGGAATAGAATATGAAGCTAAAATTAAAATCTATCATGATATTCGCCTGTATGATCGTCCTGACAACAGGATGTACAGCCAAAAATAATGAATTAATAATAGAAAACCCAACACAATACAATCACGGAACAGATTATCAATATTATTGGCATCAACAGGGCCAAGGACAAGGGATTACGGAGTCCGAGGATGGCTATTATTTTATTAACGGTTCGTATTTATACTATATGGACAAGCATTCGATGGAGCCTGTTTTATTAGATAACAACCCAAGTAATGACTGTTCTCCAGATAAGGAAGACAGCATTCCGCAAAACTGCAATGCGTATATTAACAACAGTTTTATACATTTTCAAGGAACGATTACCTATTACGATAATCATTTATATGTTTTGCATACAAGTGAACGAACAGAAAAGGACGTATTTGGAACGAATCAATATGAACTAATTCGAATGAACAAAGATGGTACTGGGCGTAAAATGGTTAGACAATTTGATACGAAGCCTACTGTCGTTATACATCGGAATCATATTTATTTTACTAAAAACCCGATGAAGGAGATAAATGCCGAAAACCCATCTATTCTTTCTGTACCGCTAGCTAATCCTAAGCAAAAACCGACTACACTGTACACAATTGATTTGTCGGATCTACACTTTATTGATCTAATCGCATATGGCGATCATTTGTATGCTGTTGAATCCGGAAGAAATATGTATCGCACCATCAAGCATAATTTGAGTTCAGGTGAAAACGAAATCATGTATAGCGAATATGAAGGGAATGCCTATATTACTGGCATGTTAAAGGATAGCTTAGTTTTTAACATTTTCACTGGTGATCCTGAGGACGAGAAATCATGGGATCAATATCGCTCTAATTTGGAAGGAACAGATGTCTCTTTACTGCCAATAAAGCTCCCAGTTCTTAGCAAACTATATGTTGATGAAAACTATTATTATCTTAACCCGTTAAGTATGTATATTAAGGAATATCAATTAGATCATCTGAAGGATGAAATGATTATATATGATTTGAACTATGAAGAAGTAGAACGTGTGGATATGTCGATGAGAGAATTATACGCGGTAGAAATTGTAGGAAACAGTCAGCATATGTTTCTTCGAACAACTGCCGGTTCTAACTATGAGCGGCTCTATTATCTGGACAAATCAACTATTGGCAGCGGCAATGCCAAGCTCGAGCTATTGGTAGAATCAGCTGCTCCTCAGTGATGACAGATTGCAATCTATGATGAAGTAGGGATATCCAATGAAGCTACTACTTTATGAGCTATTAAAGCTAGGCAAGAAGAAGATTATTCTTGTGCTTATTCCGATTCTACTATTTAGCAATTGCTTGATTTATGTTCAGCAGGAGTTGAAAATGAATCGAGCGATTATTGAGCATCGTGAAGAGTATACAACCTTCGAGGCACAATTCCGTGATCTTCCGCTCGAACAGGCCTACATTCAAGCGACAGAGAATCGTGCTAAGCTAAGCGGCTTTCAGTCTTATCTCGCGATTCAGCAAGCGAACGATCCAGAGCTGGCGCGCATATTTGAAGCCGATATCAATTATCAACAATATGGTTCGTTATTTCCTGAAAGCGAGTATTGGAATGATGAGGCGAAGCTGCTTCGTCACACTGCATTCAACTATACCATCCTTGAGCATCTCGAAGCGCTTATCGAGCATCCGGAATATGTCACGCAAATAGAAGTTCAGGCTGAAAACATGCTCAAGCACTCGATATTTAACAAGCCGGATAGCTTTTCATATCGCAATATCGTGAAAACCCCGAAGGATTTTGCTGATGTTAAAAATCTGCCGCTGCAGCTTAGCCTGGATTACGGTGTAGTTTCCAGTACGAAGTTTCGCAATACAGACGTAATTATGCTTACTATCGTGCTTATGCTAAGCATCTTTCTATTCAGCACCGAGCGTGAACAAGGCCAGCTTATGCTGCTGCGCAGTATGAAGCGCGGTCGAGCACAATTGTTCACAGCTAAAATTCAAGTACTAACAGGTGTTACGCTAGTCCTTTCATTCTTGTTTTATGGCTCAATTATGCTGCTTGCTCATACGTTGTATGGCTTTGGCGATGACTCACGCTATATTCAATCAATTGGCGCCTTCAAGTTTGCACATCTGCCCTTAACGGTTCATGAATATTTAATATCGTTTCTCATTGGCAAATTAATAATATGTATCATGCTATCCTTATTGGTCGCGATGTTCTTCCTTCTGTTTCAGAATCTTAGCCAATCCGTTCTCATTCTAGCTCTAGTGTTTAGCTTCAGCTATATGGCCTACCGATTCATTCATCCTGCATCCTACTTGAATGGGTTGAAGTACATTAATATCGTTTCATTTCTGGATATTTCACATATGCTCACGAGCTATGTGAATTTAAACGTATGGGGATATCCTGTGAAGCGCGAGGTTGTGGCTATTGCTGTAGTCGGATTAGCAATCATCCTGTTCACGTTTGCTTCTTACGTCGCTTTTGTAAGGATGAATGTCCAGCTAGGCAGCGGCTTCTTATTCGTGAGAACCATACTAGAGAAAATCACGAAGCTGACGGATCGCAGCAATCGAAGTGTTTCAAATAGCTGGCATGAAATGAAGAAGCAGCTGCTGTCTGCTAGAGGCTGGGTGATCGTGGCTGTCGCCATATTCATATGTATACAGGATATGAACGGCGCAAAAATGACTATGACTCATGACCAGTACTACTACAACGAATATATGAAGCAATTAGGCGGCCCGCTTACAGAAGAGAAGATCACGTTTATTGAGCAGGAAATGCATCGTTTGCAAACGACTGGGCTAGAGTCAGAGCGAATCAAGAAGCAGTATGAAGCTGGTGAAATCAGTTTTGAGCACTATCTGGACGCACAATACGAGCTGGATCAGCTTTCATTAAAAGAACGAGCCTTCTCTGACATCTATTCTCAGTATCGCTATTTACTCACCCTAGAACAGACGAAGGATATCGAAGGCTATTTGGTTAATCTGATCTCTGCTGACTATTTATTCAAAAATGTAAATCGCGATCAAATCAATGCCATGATTGTCGTCCTGCTGCTAACCTTGTATCTGGCAAGCAGCTATACAATCGATCAACGCAATCAAGTCGTGAACCTGCTCAAAACAACCAAGCGAGGGAAAAAACAATGGTTTCATCTCGTTTGGTTGTATGGACTAGCTATTTCAAGCATACTGCTGGCATGTATTTATATTCCCCAATATGTAAATACATGGCGTCATTATCCACAGATCGATTGGCAAGCTCCGATTCAGAGCTTAAGACAATATGGTGAATTAGATATAGCGATCACCTTAAAGCAATTAGCAATTTTAACAAGCATTACGCAATGGTTAAGCGTTGTTGCAATTAGTCTGGTCGTGCTGCTTCTTTCCCATTTACTTAAAAAATTTTCTCTCACCTTGCTCGCTGGTCTCGTTCTCGTGCTTTGTCCGACCTTCGCTACTTGGCTTGGCTATTACGAGGTTGCAACGTATACCCTGCATTACCCGCAGGTTTTATATGTTACGCTACCTTATCAGCAAATCGGTGAGTTGGTTGGGTATATGGCAGCACTCGTTCTGTTCATCACGCTTTGCTATGCAGCAGCTTGGAATTATTATGTAGATGGTAAACTGTGGAACAGCAGATTATTCAGTAAACATATAAACAAGCATACCGTGAAGGAGGCTGAGCTGGATTGAAGCTGCATATTGACGAGGTAAGCAAAAGCTATCAAAAAGGAAAGATTAAGGCGCTTGATGGCATTGAGCTGGAGCTGACACCTGGGGTTTACGGCTTGCTCGGCCCTAATGGTGCTGGAAAATCAACGTTAATCAATTTACTAGTTGGAAATTTGAAGGCTGACCGCGGGACCATCTCTTATAACGATGTCGATATTACGAAGCTTGGACGGCAATACCGTGAGGTGCTTGGCTATATGCCACAGCAACAGCAGCTGTATGATGATTTTACCGGAACAAGATTTTTATGGTATATGGCTGCGATGAAAGGGTTGTCTAGAAAGCAAGCTCAAGCCTCTATCACTACCCTGCTGAACGTTGTAAATTTGCAGGAGCATGCACATAAACGGCTGTCTTCTTATTCTGGCGGGATGAAGCAGCGAATACTCATCGCCCAGGCTTTGCTTAATGATCCGGCGATACTCATTTTAGATGAACCAACAGCAGGGCTTGATCCGAAAGAGCGTATTAACATTCGCAACTTTATCGCTACCATTGCACTCAATAAAATTGTACTCGTAGCCACACACGTTGTGACGGATATTGAATGTATTGCGAAGGAAGTCATTTTATTAAAAAAAGGCAAGCTGATTATGAAGGATGAGCCTACGCATTTGCTGAAATCGATGGAAGGGCATGTGTTTGAGGTGAATGTGACAGATTCCGAGGCAATCAACAAGCTGCAGGAAAAGTACCGCATCAGCAATATTTCCAACGACAGCCGCGGCATTTGGGCCAGAGTGGTAAGCGATCAGGCGCCAGAGGGCTACCAGGTGCAAGAGGCGAGACCTAATTTGGAAGACTTGTATCTGTATCATTTTGATTAAAGCTTATTTCAACTAGCCGTGATCACAACGTTCACCCTATCATTACAATTGATTCGATTGACGTAAGAAGCGTTCATATCGGATCAATTCGAGCAATAATGATTCATAACGTGACGATTAAAAACTGTCGATCGCCTAGCTATTCGACAGTTTTCGTCTATGTTTATACGCTGCTCGTACCATCGCATAACCGCCGTACAGAATAACCCACATTATAGCAGCTACAAGCACCAACCCCCATATATAGCCGCGCTCTCCGAACGTTTCATAGATGAGCATAAGCGGTGAATTGGCAATCGGACGGTTTAGAAACATATAGTTCGTGCCGACAGCGGCATTAAACTGGTACGTTAGCGGAATGACAACGAGCAGAAATAGGCCGACCTTCCACAGCTGCCTTGCCTGCGGCTTCAGCTCGCCAGATGCAAGCAGCATAATCGGGTATGCCGTAATAATGCCATGATACACAAACGAGTGAATATGCAGAAAGCCCATTGCAGTCTCGTCGGTCCAGCCTGGAAACAGCAGTGCAATCAGTGCACCAGGCAGCGTCAGGCTGAACAAGATTTCATTAACCAGGGCAAATGGACGATAAGCATGAAGCATAAGCAAGACAATCGCAAGACCGCAAAGATGGATCGGAATGTAAAACAGCAGCGGCTTGCCGAGCTGCCATACAACAAGCAGCTTCACCCCTTCTGCAAGGAGAATTGAATAAGCTAATACTCGCTTGATCCAAGCGCGTGCTGATTCCAATGCCTTCACATAGCCATATGTTACAGCAGCTACTCCTATGGCAATCGCAAGCAACCAGCTCACATGCAAGGCATCAAATGCGATAAACCCTTGATCCATCCTATCTCCCCCTTTTATCCCCTATGATGCAGGCTACTTTCTCCTTAACGGCATGCCCTCACATTGAACGCGTTAAGCCGCAATGCAATCTATGCTTCATGCCTCTGCCAATAATAGATGGCGAGCTGCGTCCGATCCCGAAGCTCTAATTTATCCAAAATAACGGTTAGCATATTGCGTACCGTGCCATCGCTTAAGGCGAGCTGCTCTCCGATTTCTTTATTGGACAAGCCCTGTGCTACGCACTCCACGATATCCAGCTCTCTTTTGGTCAGTCCTTCAATCATCTTTCGCTCAGGCTCAATAATTGTTTTCAAAACATCTGGATGCAATACCATCATCCCCGACATTAATGCTCTAATCTGAGCAGCCATCTTATCAATCGAAGAAGACTTAAGCAAGTAGCCTTCGGCGCCCGCCTGCAAGGCTAGTCGAATATTTTTTTCATCCTTGAACGTCGTTAGCATTAAAATGTGAACGGAGGGCTGCTCGTGTTTAATTATTTTCGTGCTTTCGATACCGTCCATCACGGGCATTTGAATATCCATTAATACGATGTCTGGCGATTCTCTTCTGCAAAACGCAACTGCTTCTTCTCCGTTTCGTGCAGCACCAATCACCTCGAAATCTTCTTCCTTGCCCAGCAATAGCCTCAAGCTTTGGCAAACAAGCGGATCATCATCGACGATTAACAGCTTCATACTACCCCCCCTTTTCTAAAGGTATAACCATGACGAGCATGAAGCCATCCTCTTGATTAATCGATAAACTGCCACCCATCGCACGCGCCCTCATCTTCAGACCTCTCAGCCCGCTTCCCGTATGATTGCGTGTCGCGGCAGAACCATTATCGTGAATCAGCAGTCTTGCAATCGATTCTGTTACCTGCAAATTTATTTTGACGCTCGTCGCATTGCTATGTCTCGCCACATTCGTCAGCGCTTCCTTCAAGCAAGCCTCAAGCAGCGCCCATATATGCGCTGAAATAAGCAGCATGTCGCCTGACTTCTGAAACCCGATATCCAGCGGCTGAAAGTTTCGAATAATATGTTCCAGCCGTTCTATGCCAATGTATGCTGTAGGCGTTACGTTATGCACGGCTTCCCGCAAGCTGACCGTACTACGCTCCAGACGATGCTTCACATCATGCAGAAGCTGCTTGCCTTCCTCCGAATCCTGTGCATATTCATAGGCCTGCAAGGCAAGCAATGCACCTGTTAAGTCATGCCCGAGATGATCATGAAGCTGCCTCGATATCCGATATCGTTCCATTAGTTCTGCATGCTGAACAGCCGTATGATTGGCCTCAAGCAGATCCAGCTTAATCCGCTCCTGTTCTGCCCGCGCTTTGCGCTGTTCATCAGCCTCAGCCAAATACATGTGCCGAGCCTTTAGCATGCTGCAGGAAAACATGCCAAAAAAGAACGCTGTTACATATACCCATATAACCAAGCTTGTTGATGAGGCAGGATAAGGAAACGACAGGTACAAGAGCATGGAAGCGATGGCAAAGATCCACCTGCCTCTTACGGCAAGCTCGAAGATAGGCAGCGCCAAGCCATAAGCATGAATGTCTGTATAGGGGAGCAATAATAAGCAGACCAGCATGTCCAGCAAAACCGTCCATATCGGTAGACTGAAACGCCAGCGCAGGCTCGCCATCACGAGCAGCACGAGAATCAATATAAAGGAGCTGATTGACGATTGACCGACGCTCCAGAAATAAACAAGCAGACCGATAGATAGAAAGCGCCAGCCATGTATATAGAAGTTAGGTTCCTTGATCGTCTTCATCAGCTCCTTCTCATTATTAATGGATTTTTCTTGTACTTCCCAGTATAAAAAAAACAATAGCGTATAACCATAGCACGCCATTAATCAACATAAATTCGCTAATCTGCTCGCCGCGGGCCACCCATGCAAGTCCTTGATCAAGCCAATAGGTGGGAAACAGAATCGCAATACGCTGCAACGCTTCAGGAAACATGTATAGCGGAATGAGCTGCCCGCCTAATAGAGCGAGGAGCACAACCGTAGACATATAGACAAGAAATGCCGCTTCCTTACTACGATAAACAGAAATCCAAGCCAACGCAATAGCTATCGAGGTCACACTATAGGAGACATAGAGCAGCATAAGCCAGTTCGGCTTATATAGCTCTACACCGATTAGTACGCCGCCATATACGACGATTGCACATTGAATCACCATAATCACGGCATAAGCTGCAAGATTTTGAGACAAGTACTGCCAGTGGCTGAGCGGCGCAACAGCGAGGCGTTTCACCACGCCTTTGGCCCGATCCTCAAGTATAACGGAGGCTAACCGAATCCCAACGAATAATAGCAGTATGCCAAAGTATTGATAGCCATAAGGAAGCAACGGCCAATACTCTCCTTTAGGCAACCATAAACAGGCTAATGGGAGCAGCGTGAGGAAGATTATATTCGTTTTATTGCTAAAGCTTCTTTTTAATGCAAACCTAAAAATGGTCACGCGCCATTCTCCTCCTCCCAACAACGAGCATGACGATGAACAGCACAACGATGGTGATCAGCAAAATATTAGCTTGAAGCCACGCCTCTCCTGTATGGCTGCGACTCATTTCACGAATGGCTCCTGTTGATAGCGTTAGAGGATTTCCATACGAGCCCAGGAAGTTAAACACAGGATGATCCGGCAGCGGGAAAAACAATCCCGCCAGCACAACAAAGCCAACCCCGTAGATTTCGCTTAATCGTTCCGCGAGTTTGAAGCTTTTGACCATAAATGTGAAGATTAAGCACACAATGCTAGATAGCAGCGACATCAGTGTGATCAGGTACACCATCCACAGCCAGCTATGCCACTGGACGCCTAGAACAAACTCGGTATACGCCATCTGAATTACGCCAAGCATAACCGAATATAGCGTTCCGCATAGCATGATAGAAAAGGCATATAGCGTATGATTGAAGGGCAGCACATGTATTCTGATTCTATTCTCCGTGAAGAAGTCACTATGGATCATAGACATCACCACAGAGCCGCCAAACAGTTGAAAGCAAAGCACCAGACTGAGCGCTGTATCATTGATATAAGGCTCTCCATTATCCATGACAGCTCCCGAGAGAATCCAAGAAAAGAACGTAAGAAGCGCAATCGGAACGACCAGCAGCAGCAATAACACGATATAATATCTCATCATTCTAAGCAGTGTAAATCTAACCGTAGATAGAACGCGCATTACGCCCCCTCCTTATCTCTAAGCCTTTTGCCAGTTAGCGTGAAAAACACATCCTCCAAATTAGGTCGATCTGCCTGTATGCCCATTACACCCGCATGCTCCTTCACAAGCGAGAGAATGCGATCCAAATTACCCGAGCCCGCTGCTGAAATGATCGTTACGCTGTTGCCCGTTGCAATCACCTTTTTCACGCCAGCTATGTTCTCCAGGCTTGCTACAGGAATTTTATCTGGATCCGTTACGTCGATTTTCAGTTTTTCCTCATGCTGAATCGTCTGGATAAGCTCCTCGATTGTACCCTCCTTAATAATTTGGCCTTGGTCCATAATGATTACTCTCGAAGCAATCGCCTGAACCTCCTCCATGTAGTGGGTCGTATATAAGATGGTTGTGCCCTGATCGCGCAGTGTCTTCACGCCTTCGAGTATATGATTGCGAGACTGCGGATCGATCCCAACGGTAGGCTCATCCATAATGAGAAACTGAGGGCGATGCGTTAGCGCACAGGCAATGTTCAGCCTGCGCTTCATTCCCCCAGAAAACTTGGCAGGCAGCTTGTTCGCCTGATCTGACAAGCCCACAAACTCCAGCGCTTCAGCAACTCTCTGCTTCTTCTGCGTTCCTTTGAGCCCGTACACACCAGCAAAAAACTCAAGATTTTCTTTTGCGGTCAACTCGTCATAAACCGTGATCTCCTGCGTCACGAGTCCGAGCTTTTCCTTATTCTGATTGGAAAAAGGATTTTTCGACTGACCAAAAAGCTCCACGCTCCCACGATCAAAAGCCTTCATGCCTGTAAGCGTTTGGATCAAGGTGGTTTTACCTGCCCCGTTAGGACCAAGCAACCCGATCACTTCGCCTTTCTTTATGTCAAGATCAATACAATCAAGCGCTACATATGAGCCATATCGTTTCACTACATCTCGCATCGCTGCAATCGTCATCGTACACACCCTTTCCTTTTGCTACCATTATGCCATACTCATTGTTCAAAAATAGTTACATTTGTCATTCAACATAAAAACCCCTGAAGCACGAACGCTATCCGCTTGTTGGACTCTCACCCAACTCATAGATTCGTTCTGTGCCCAGAGGCTTTATACGGGTTTTTATACTGGTTTTATACGCGCAAGTGCACGTTTATTCACGAATTAAATTCACAAGTTAAGTCGCGTTGATGTAAGCGTCGAGCTATAGAGGCTTGTAATCTATGCCGCTTATACTCTGGTTTTCGCAAGCAAATACAAGAAATAAGGCGCACCAATGATCGCCACAACAACACCTGTTGCCAGCTCAGTTGGCTGTAAAATCCAGCGTGCAAGCATATCTGCTGTCAGAACGAGCAG
Source organism: Paenibacillus septentrionalis (assembly GCF_042659865.1). Taxonomy (NCBI): domain Bacteria; kingdom Bacillati; phylum Bacillota; class Bacilli; order Caryophanales; family Paenibacillaceae; genus Paenibacillus; species Paenibacillus septentrionalis. The sequence goes on along the minus strand of NZ_JBHSTE010000004.1, from coordinate 574,795 downwards.
TGCGCCGATACATGCTGCAACAGGAAGCTGCAGCTGATGTCTCGGTCCTACGAGCTGCCGGGCTAGATGCGGAGCAACCAGACCGACAAAGCCTATTCCGCCGCTCACTGAAACCGAAGATGCTGCAAGTCCTACGGCCGCGGCAAGCAGCATTATCTGCTCCCGCGTAACAGAAGCACCAAGACCGGTTGCCATCTGCTCCCCCAGTGACAGGATATTCAACGTTTGTGATTTGCTATACACATATGGCAGTAAAATCAGCAGCCACGGCAGCAAGGCTAGCACAAAGGTCCAGTTCGTTCCCCAGATGCTGCCAGCGAGCCATGACACGACAAATTGATATTTATCCGGATGCATGCCAAGCGTTAGAAGAAGCATAACCGCACTAATTGCAGCAGCAACGCCAATCCCGACAAGCAGCATGCGCGTGGTCAGCAATCCTTCGCTTCTTGAATAAGACAGCCCAAATATAATAGCAGCTGTCACGCCACCACCAGTCAGTGCCAATAATGGCAGTGCGTAGATCGGCATGCCGCTGGCAACAGGAAAGAATGCTACGAATAACGTCACCATTAGGCCTGCTCCTGCATTGATCCCTAGAATCGCAGGCTCAGCCAGCGGGTTGCGCGTAATGCCTTGCAGCACCCCTCCCGATACAGCGAGTCCAGCACCTACGAGCATAGCAATGACGATGCGCGGCAAGCGAAACTGGAACAGCACAAGCTCTTGTCTGTCCGTTCCTTGTCCAAGCAGAGTTTTCAGCACTTCCACTGGTGTCAGCGTTACAATGCCCGTGTTGATGCTGGTTAGCAGCATAACGACAATGAGCGCAAGTACTGTAAACAGAACAATCATAAATCGACGCTCTATGCCTGGTGATGATGGATCTTGCTTATTCAGTCCATGCTTCATTACAGCCCTCTCCTTTCCTTACGTGCTAAGTACAGGAAGAAAGGGACGCCAAGCAGCGCAGTAATCGCGCCAATTGGTGTTTCGTAAGGAGGATGAATAAGCCGGGCAGCAAGGTCGCTGCCGACCACCAGCACTCCGCCCAGTATTGCGGAGCAAGGGATAATGAGACGATAATCCACCCCAACGAGCGCGCGGGTCACGTGCGGAATAATCAGCCCGATAAAGCCTATTGCACCAACGATAGATACGGATGCCCCTGCCAATATGAGCACAAGCAGCATCGCAACCAGCTTGATCCGCTGCGTATTGACGCCAAGTCCTGCTGCAACATCCTCTCCCATGCTCAGAATCGTAATGGAGCGCGACAGCACAATGGAAGCCAGTAAGGCTCCTATCATCCACGGCGCCATGTGCACAAGCTTCTCCCAGCTTGTATTAGCCAGCCCACCAGCATACCAATAGGATATATTTTGGCCGATCTGAAAATATAACGACACCCCTTCGCCAAGCGCCCCGAATAAGGCGCTGATCGTCGTCCCTGCCAGCACCATACGCGCCGGGGTCAGACCTCCAAGCGAAACGTTGCCAATGCCATATACGATAGCAACACTGATCGCTGCTCCTGCGAAAGAAAACAGCATAATGAGAAAGGAGGAAGTCGCTGGAAAGAAGGCAAAGCATAGCGTGAGCATAAATGCCGCTCCGGCATTTATGCCTAAAATGCCCGAATCTGCCAACGGATTTCGCGACATTCCTTGCATAAGCGCCCCCGCTACTGCGAAGCTTGCGCCAATCAACGCCCCTGCAAGCACACGCGGAATGCGAAGCTCACGGATAATTTGATGATGGTTGTTTTCTGGTTGAAAATGAAATATTGCATCCCATACGCCTTGCAGCGTAATATTCGCTACTCCAAGCGATATGGAGCTTATTAATAGAACAATCAATAGAAAAAATCCGCCCAGCATGACAAGAGCCGCTGCCCTTGGTCGGCGCTTAAGCTGCTGCTGAGCCTGATGCAATGCCTTATAATCTGACATCTCTTGTTCTCCAATTCGTTAACAACTTAATCAATCTAGCAATATGTACAGTCGTTTAATTGTGTTATACTCTATTTGAGAATAATTATCAATACAATTTTAGGTAGCTGAACGCCAAACCGCAATACACAAAAGTGCTGTGCATGATGCACAAACGATCATGAATGAATATAAGAAGGAGATTACTATGAAAACGCTGCTGTATTCTTATGACAAGATTGAGCAAATTACGCTGCTTGCCGCGGACAAGCATCTTCGCCGCTGGCTTGATGCCTACCATATCCTGCACGTGATTGAAGGCAAGGGAGAGCTAAGCATTAATGAGCAGAAGGTTATGCTTGAGGCTGGAGCCATCTATGTCATCAATAGCGGTCAATTAATTGAAATCCACAGCATCGCACATGCGGATCTGTATTTTTATCTGCTATCGTTTCACATGATCGAGCGAATCAAGGATCAGGAGCACGGCACGCGTTACCTGGACTACGATCAGGTTTGGCTTCCCGATGGTGAAATATACCCTTTCTCCTATTTGCCAATCAATAGCATTATGAAGAAGCTGTGCGCACTAGAAGATCAAACCTATGAACAGGAGTGGAAAGAACTAGAGCAGCAGCGTCTCTTGTACGAGCTCCTTCCTGCCTTAATGCATCAGCAGTCAGAGCAAACCAGCTCGCCAGCCGATCATCGCAATCGGATTGCGTATGTGATCAGCTACATGCAGGAGCATTATAAGGGAGAGCTTTCTCGCGATGCAATGGCGAAGCTGGCTGGCTTCCACCCTCGCTTTTTTACGAAGGTGTTCAAGGGAGAAACAGGCGAAAATTTCATTGAATACCTGACGAATATACGTATCCGCAAGGCCAAGGAGCTATTGCTGCTGACTACGATGAATCTCGATGCGATCGCGCAGCAAATCGGCTATTCGAACGGCTTGTACTTAAGCCGCAAATTCAAACAGCACACGGGTATGTCACCAACGCAATATGCGAAATCCATTAAACGAATCGTCGTCTATGATTGGGTAGGTAACGTCCTTGCACTCGGAATCAAGCCGATTGGCGCCTCTTACTTTTACAGCCTCGGTCAATTGGAGCTGCTGCAGCATCAGCTCGGCGGTGTCACGGACGTTGGGCGCAGCAATATTGATGCTGTCATTGCACTGGAGCCCGAGCTCATTATTGTACCGAAATGGCTAGAGCCTGGCATAATCAATGAGCTGCAGAAGGTCGCACCAACTATTATTGTGCCGTACGGCAACCCCTTCGAACGCTTCAAGCATCTTGCTGAGCTGCTTGATCGACGCCAGGAGGCCGATGCTTTTATGATGAAGTATAATCAGCGCGCAGCAGCGATTAAAAAAGAGCTGGCCACTATCATTAAGCCCCACGAAACGGTAGGCCTGTATGAATTGTCTGAGCAGCATATTTGGGTGTTTAACGAGTTTCATGGTAGGGGAGGATATAATTTATATGAAGGAATGGGCTTCAGCCCCCCTCCTTCTGTGCAGCAGGAAGTGATCGGCAAAGGACATATCCTTCGAATCAATCCTGACCAGCTCCCTGATTATGCTGCTGATCATATGATTATAAGCTATAACTTTGATGAAGAAGGTCAAGCGCTTGCTCATCGCTGGCTTGCTCATCCGATCTGGTCGGAGCTTGCAGCTTATACGAACAACCGGATCTATATGATTGATCGCCGTGTCTTTCACGCCAACGACGTATACTCTCTATATCAGCAGCTTGAGCTTCAGCGTCACATGTTCTTATCACAGCAAGTGAAATGATGCGAAGATGTCTAATTGTGCATGAAACTTATGACTATATGACATAGACATCTACCTGCTGCAATACTATGATGTTTGTGATAATGATAATCCTTATCACTTGTATCAACAACACAATAGGGGGAAATAAAGAAAATGCATGCTCAACGTTTACTCATTACACTTAGTCTCGTTCTTATGCTGTCATTGCTTGCTGCATGCGGCAGCACGAACGATACGAATAACGCTACCAATGGTGGAGCGAACAACTCCACAGGACAAGAAGCAACACAAGCTCCAGATGCTAATTCTGACGAAGCAACAGAACGCACACTTACCGATCCGCTTGGACATACGGTAACCGTGCCTGCGCAGCCACAGCGCATTATTGCTACATATTTGGAGGATTACCTTGTCGCATTAGGCATTAAGCCAGTCGCGCAATGGTCTGTATCAAACTCACCGATGAGATATCTGCAATATGAGCTTGAAGGCCTGCCGCTCGTGCCGCATGATATTCCTTTTGAGGTCGTAACAAGCCATGATCCTGACCTGATCATTATTGGCGATGAAAGCTTGATTGCCAGTGATAAATACAATTCCTACAATATGATTGCTCCAACCTATGCGCTTGGTGCGGAAATCAACGCGGATTGGAGAAAGGCTCTGCTTGAAATCGGTAAGGTTGTCGGCAAAGAAGCCGAGGCTGAAGCCGTACTTGCAGATTACGAGAACAAGGCTAAGGCTGCAAAAGAAAAGCTGGCTGCGGCTGGTGGAGCGCCATCTGCTGCCGCGATATGGCTAGTTGGCGGTACATTCTGGATGGTTAGCGAAGGCGAATCCAGCGGTGCGGTGCTGTATAACGAGCTGGGCTTTGCAGTACCAGAGCTTGTAAAAACAATATCACAAAGTGAGGGCGGCATCTGGAAATCTGTATCTATGGAGGCTTTGGCAGAGCTTGATGCTGATCATATTTTCTTAGTTAATAGCGATGTGCAAGCAGGCTCCGAAGCGCTTAAAGATCCGATCTGGCAAACTATCGAGGCTGTTAAAAATGGCAACGTACACGAGTTTGGTCCAGAAAAAAGCTGGCTCTATACAGGTCCTATTGCCAATAGTCAAATTATTGATGATGTGCTGGAAAGCCTAAAGCTGTAATTAAGCTCGCCTTGTACTGCATGAGCAGTAGACAGTAAAAAACAAGAGCCTAAGCGTGAATCCTATCGCTTGGGCTCTTGTTTGTAATTCATTCAGAGTTATTCACTCCAATTTATACAGAGTATTCCTCTCAGCACAGCACTTAGACTACCTGCTTAAGCTGCGTTAGACCTATGCTCGGTTTACAACGTCTTGCTCATCATCACATGCATAATGCCAGCATCCTCGAAAGGCTCAGATATTTGCTTATAGCCGAGCTTTTCATAGAAGCCCTGTGCCTGAACCTGAGCACCCAGCTTCACCGTTTGCAATCCTTGCTGCTTCGCTAGTGCTTCCAGCCCGTGCATAATAATGGCGCCCGCTCCTTTTCCTCTCGCTTCCTCCAGTACGCAGATCCGCTCAAGCTTGCCAACCTCCTCGCTAACGATGCGGATTCGACCTGTACCGACGAATGTATCATCATCACGCAGTAGAATATGTACACATTGATCTGAAAGTGTGTCATACTGGTCGTGCTCGAGCTCCTCGCTTACGCCCTGCTCCAATACAAATACTTGATGACGAATAGCCTTCGCTTGCTTCAGCTCGTCCATCGTCGTTACTTTTATCCAGTCCATGCTGCTATGTGACTCCCTTCAATGGTCATACGAAAACAAAATGCTTACGTTTAGACTTGCTAATCAATGATCAGAATATGCGCCGCTCGAATAGCAATGTGGTGGTTGGATACGCTGATCTTAACTTCTATCTGCATGTAATGGTAATATTAACATAATACCGCATTAGAAATTGAAGCGAGCAGCTTGTTTCACAAAAATAAGTTTCGAGGTTTCTCGACACAGCATCAATTTGTTTGATATCATCTTAGCTAGTTGATTCCAAATATCAGTGGTGATGACATGAGTATAAAACGAAAACCAAGCTGGCTTGAACGGATGTTGGTTTTATCGCCAATTAAAGCTTATCTCAGGCGTAAGTATCGAATCGAGGTTGTTCGCAACGATACCCTTCATCTAAAGCCCCCTTACATGATTCTATCCAACCATACAAATCATTGGGACCCCCTCATTATAAACAGCTATGTTAAGGAGCCTATATGCTTTGTTGCAGCAGCTCCATTATTTAAGCACCCGCTGCTAAAAAAAGTACTGAATTACACTGGCGCTATCCCAAAAACAAAAGCAAGAAACGATACAAGCACGATGCTTGAAGCTAAAAATCATAATCGCGTAATCGGTATTTTCCCCGAAGGCAACCGCTGCTGGGATGGACAAACCGAGTCGATCGTATACGCTACAGCCAAGCTTGTCAAGCTGCTCAATATTCCGGTTGTAATCGGGATGATAAAGGGCGGCTATCTGACTCATCCCAGGTGGGCAGATTCAGACCGTATCGGTAAAATTACGCTGTCTCTCGAAAAAAAGTGGGATGTCGATGACTTCAAGGATGTTTCCATCGAATCGGTTCATCAACACATTACGGCAGCACTTGCCCATGACGAAATGGCTTGGCAGCAAAAACACAAGCTGGCATTCCAAGGCGAGCGTCTTGCCAACTATCTGGAACGGCTCCTCTATGTATGCCCGTCCTGCAAAGCGATTGGCAGAATGTACTCAGAAGCTTCCAGCTTTAGCTGCAAGGCCTGCGGTTACAGCGTCATTTATAATGAATTCGGATTTTTTGAGCCAAGCCATAAGCCGCTTTACTTTCAATATGTGCATGAATGGAATATATGGCAGCTTCAATTCACGAAAAAAAATCTGCTTGAACCAGCCGTTCAGACTGCTTGGCATAAGGCGCTCAGAACAGAGGTTAAGCTGCTTGTGTCCGACGAGCATGACAATCCGTTCATGAAGCTGTCTCGCGGATATATTACCTGGCATAAAAGCTATATGCTCTACACCCCTAGCGAGGACAGCGATCCGATTTCATTCACGATTGATAGAATTGAAGAGCTTAACATTCATATGAACAACAAGCTTGATTTTCGTTACGATGATCATATGATTCGTATGGAATTCTTCCGTCCAAGGACATCCGTCTACATGTGGTACCACATCTTGAAATTTTCCAATGCGCACACTGAAGGCTAACTGTGACAGCTTGTGATGGATTTTGTCATAAGTTTCTACGAACAAGGAACCTGACACTACATTGTCCCGCAATGATCAGATCCGTATCCGATCATTGCTTTTTTCTATTTCCACTCACTTGTACGATTACACATGAGCTAAGAGACGCTATAAGGCGATTCTAGACATTGTACACTTGTTGCCGCATTGTTTTACGGACATCTGGTTCTGCGTCTTAAAACGGCGTATAACGACTCCGATCCATGAACAACAAAAAAGCAGCATCGCAGATATGATTCAACATACCGCGATCCTGCTAGATTATCATTGCAAATGCGTATCATTACTTGGCAAAACGATGATTGCCGATCGTTGCGACAACCGTCAGGCTGTTCCAGAACGAGCCTGTAGAGTATTTCGGATTGAAGAAATATACCGCACCCTCAACGTTGTTTTTGCCATTGAGTGCATCCTTCGTTGCTTTTAATACACTTTTGTTCGGAGTACTGCGATCTAGCAGACCATTGTGAGCTGGCGGGAATTGCTTGCCCGAATAGATCACATCCCGAATCGTATTTGGAAAACCAGAGTGTGCGACACGATTCAAAATAACATTGGCTACAGCCAATTGACCTTCATAGGATTCATAGCCTGATTCAACCTGAACGAGCTTAGCAAGCAGCTGATATTCTGCATCTGAAAAAGGCTTAGCCTTGTTTTCGAGCACAGACGGTATAATAACAGCCAGCTTCATCCCATTATTAATCGATTCCTTCGAAGAGAAACCGTTGCGTTTCACGACCTGAGCCTGCGACAAGCCATGTCTAGCGGCAATGTCGGCTAATGTGTTATCCTCACTAACCTCTTCAAGCGGTACGCTATTCAAGGTCAATGTTTGCGTCTCTGAATCCCAAGCGAATTCTGCATGTAGAAACTCAGCTACATAACGGACTGGCACATACAATCTACCATCTACCAAATAAGGCACCGCTTCTAAAACATAACGTTGATCATTGAAATATACAGTCGGTACACCGTCACCTAAAATGACCGTATCTGAGCTTTTGGTTGTAATCACAGCTTCTTGCGCTGCTGCATCCCATTCAACAGATGCACTCAATGCTTTAGCAACCACGCTCACTGGTATAAACAATCTACCGTTCACCATATGTAGTGGTGAGCTAAGCTCAATTGAGTTATTGTCTAGTACAACTTTGGAATTATCAACTTCACGTGATGCCGTTGCGAATGCTGATAACGGAACTACGGTAAGTAGAGTCATCACTAGCACCGCTAGCACGCTAAATCTGCTTACTTTCATCATCATTTTTAACATAAGTCCTCCCGATCATTTTACTTGAAATTGCTCGAGGTCTAGGTCTGTTAAGCATTATAGCACAGCATTTTTGCTAATTTTCATTAGGGTTATCTCATAGATGAAGTTTTCATGAATTTTTCAAAGTGTTACAATCGCTATATTTTTTGCTTGGGAATTTCAGGATTAGTATTGCAATCCCTTGATAGAATTGAGTTTGTCGCCATTCATCCATGGCTAAAAAGGACTAATTTTCTGCTTGTACAAAATCCCGAAAAAAATTTCGAAAAATTGAGCGTTTTCATAAAAATTAGAGGGGATTTTAGCCTTTCTGAGAAAAAAATGAGAAAAACATTGGATAATGCTGGATGAGATGGACTTATTTTTTTTCCATGTTAAGATGATGAGAGACCCAGTCGTTCGGCCAGGGTCTATTATGCTAAGGAGGGATTTCTATGACAGTATGCAATCCAAGCTTCATCCTCTATCGGGTAGAGATCGGGGGTGAAATCTACTATGAGCCATAGTTCCGATTGGAATGTAGAGAAGCGCCATATGCATGAGCAGCTCCTTCAACTGGAGGAGATTCGAAGCCATCACGTGGAGCAATATATGCTTATGCATGATATCGAGCACAAGCGGCTGGAGCAGCTGCTTGATCAATATATTCGGCACATTAAAAGCCTTCTTGCACTGCATGAACCGCCGAGTCAGCAGCATGTCCTGCTGCATCATATGATAGAAATTGAGTACGTAGATGATGGTTTCATTGATCAGTATTGCATCGTCCTGCCGCACGAAGCGAACCCTGAGCAGGGAAAAATTTCACTGTTATCGCCAGTCGGTCGCCAGCTGCTGCTCACTTCACTACACAGCGAGCTTGATCTGGAGACTCCTGCTGGAACGGTCCGTATTAGGATTGTTTCGATTCAGCAAGCGGCGGCTTAGCTCTTGAACCACTAAAAACTAAAAGGGATCACAGTGATTGTGTCCCTTTTAGTTTTTAGAGTCCACTATCGTGCTGGCCCCCAAAAGTTAGTTTTATTGCTCTAACTTTTGGGGGCCAGCACGTAATAAGGGCGTTTTTTTCCAACTACTACAATTGCACAATGTGCTGTTCATTAGTTTTAATCATGGGCTGCAGTAATCTGATCAATTTTCGTGTGTGCCCATTTGAAATATCATCTTGGAATACAATGGCCGCTATTTCCCCTGATGAGTTTTTGAAATTGAGAATTAAGTAATTTTCGACAGTTCTGACCTTTTTACTAGTTGCGCGCGAGCCAACGACTGCACCCACTGAACCAAACAAAAGCCCTCCAGCAATACCTTTTGCTGCACTACTATGAACTTGATGTGCAATTTCTATGTCTGTTTTAATTTCAACAGCCAATAGTTGGGATAGCAGGATATTAAATGTTGTCCCCCCACCCTCTATTGACACGCGGTCATTATACAGTGTAATAACACATTGTGACTTTTCGGCTATAGGCAATCCATGTAAATGGTGCGCACTGCTCGTCTCCAGTATTCCTCTTTCAGAATAAAATTGTTGCCGTTTCTTTTTCGCATTTATGGAAATTCTTATTCCAAAAAAAATTATTAATACAACCACAGCTAAAAATCCGAGCCCTAGAGGCAAACCGATTGATATATCCAATTCACTTGAGCCGTTAGATGCCACCACCCACAAAGCACGTCCCCTCCACACCACATTTTAACATAGTTTACCATAATTTTAGGGATACGGACTATTCATTTCCCTTAATTCTGACGGTGATAGCTCCATTGTCTCACATCAGCCATGTTCCTATTGGAAAGTGGTACACCTGCTAAAGCAGTTGCCGAACGCTTAGGCAACAAAAATGAAAAAATGCTCCAGACCACGCATAGCCACGTGATCGAGAGCATGTCAGAGCAGGTAGCCTCAGAATTTGATCGATTAGGAGATCGACCAAAAACCATATCTAGAAACCGTCCACATTTCGTCCCCAAGATGATCTCGGGACGTTAACTAACCCTTTAAAAACCCCATTCTATCAAGGCTTTCTACTCATAGTAAACCATAACATTGGCACTCGCTTGGAGTGCGACATCAAACACACCGTCATGACTAAACACTCGAAGCCTTTCAAACCACGCACTCGCATGGAGTGCGACTGCCCGCACATTTCGCCCTGTTCTAGCAAGCATTTGCAAACGCTTTAGTGCGGATCGTTTTAAATATACCATATTTTAGGGTAAATAACGCTTCAATTATGCAGAAATCCCTTATTTTATACGGGGTGCGGATCTCCTAGGGATTTTATATTCACTTCCGATCCGCACCAATTTGAGAATTAATTTTGCTAATGCTATAAGGAGTAAACTACAACAATTACTCAACAGCCTTCAAGCGATAGATGCAGCTTTGGAAGTCGCCATAGATGGGAGGTATCGCTAGTCCTGCATACATTAGCTGATCTCCGCTGCACTCGCCAGTCCTACCTCCAGCGCTAACCTCATACAGTACACTCGGATCAAGCCCTTGCAGACGGAAGCGACCAATCGCTTCATTCGGCTCCTGCAGCACTTTTGCATACATCACAACGGCTTCCTTCTTATCCTGCGAAACGAACATCCACGCTGTCTCATTGCCTTCGAACGGGCTAAGCAAACGGTAGAAATCGCCAAACTGTACAATATGACGAATTTCCTTGTACAACGCCACTTGCTGCTTAACCAGCTCTTCCTCCTTATCAGTAAACCCGGAAAGATCAAGCTCATAGCCAAAATTGCCAGACATTGCGACGTTGCCGCGCGTTTCGAGCGACGTTACACGATTAACCTGATGGTTTGGTACAGCGGATACATGCGCTCCCATCGAGCTAACCGGGTACACGATGCTAGTGCCGTACTGAATCTTCAAACGAGAGATCGCATCACTGTTGTCACTGGTCCATGTCTGCGGCATGTAATGCAGCATGCCTGCATCGAAGCGTCCGCCACCGCCAGAGCATGATTCGAACAAGATGTGCGGGAAGCTCGAAGTAATTGTTTCAAGCACGCGATACAAGCCAAGCATATAGCGATGAGCAGTTTCACGCTGACGATCCGCTGGCAGCAAGGCAGAGCCGATTTCCGTCATATTGCGGTTCATATCCCATTTGACATACGTAATTGGTGCGCTGGACAGCACATCTGATATTGTCGAAATAATGTATTCCTGCACATCTTCGCGAGAAAGGTCGAGAATTAGCTGCTGCCTTGCTTGTGTACGACGACGCCCTTCGACATGCAGACACCAATCTGGATGCTTGCGATACAGCTCGCTATCAGGAGAGATCATTTCCGGTTCAAACCACAGTCCGAACTGCAAGCCAAGATCACGCACCTTTTGCACTACGCCCTCGAGTCCATTCGGAAGCTTATGACGATCCACGAACCAGTCTCCCAGCGAAGTCGTATCATCGTTGCGCTTGCCGAACCATCCGTCATCCAACACAAACAGCTCAATGCCAAGCTCCTTGCCTGATTGCGCGATGTTCATAATTTTTTCTTCATTAAAGCTGAAGTATGTCGCTTCCCAGTTGTTAACCAGAATTGGACGCACCTTGTCACGGAACTCCCCACGTGCCAAACGACTGCGGTACAAACGATGAAAACGGCGAGACATACCGCCAATTCCTTCATATGAATGAACAAGCACGACCTCAGGCGCCTGGAATACCTCTCCCGCTTCCAGCTTCCAGCTAAAGTCAAACGGATTGATCCCCATGAACAGGCGGGCATGCAGATACGGATCAACCTCGACTCCTGCGATAAAGTTTCCGCTGTATACGAAGTTAATGCCATATACATCCCCATGCTCCTCGGTTGCTCCCTCGCTTACAAGTGCAAGGAAAGGATTTTGCGCATGACTGCTTGCGCCGCGGCGGCTTTCAATCGACTGCATCCCTGGCTCTAGCTTGCGGCGATGCACGTAGCGCTCGCGTGCCCATGAACCGGATAGATGCAGCATGTCATACTTATAGCTTGGCAGATCCACACTCATGCTTAGCGCACGATTCAACGTCAGCACGTTACTACCCTCGTTGCGGTATTGAACAGATCGCGTAATGGCAGCATAATCCCGAAACACAGTGTAAGACAGGACAATTGCCGCATTCGTTAGTTCATCGCGCAGCGTAATCAGCAGCGTCTGTGCTTCCGCATCCTCCTCCACATAGACGGATGGTAATCCATCCAGCTTAGGCTTCCCAGCTACGATCTCGTGTGATTCATAGACAAAATTCGTGACTGTACTTCCATTAGGCAGCTGAAACTGGTAAGCAGGCGATCGGAAATCTGAATCTCCATAAGCAGGAAGCTCTTGCTGCAACGTATCCAGAGAGTACTCCAGTTGTTGAAGATCCGTGCTTGGCGTAAAGGAAGGCCGGTTAGACAGCTTATATAGATGCTGCAAGTGCTCTCCGCTAATGGCGCGTCCCCAATATAAATGCGCCAGATGCCCCTGATCGGTTACCTTTAACGCATAGCTCGTATCTACAGCCTTCAAATGGAAAATTCGTGTTTCTTCATTATAAGTAATCATGTACATGCCTCCCAAATGAGTTATTGAATCGCTTGACAGCTTTCGCGTTCAACTAAAGATGTCCCGATTTTAATCTGCAGTGGTGCTACACGTCCTTCCAGCCTTTCCACCAGCATATTAACTGCCGTTTTGCCAAGCAGCTCCGTATAAGCATGAACGGTCGTAAGCGGTGGCAGTACGAAAGCAGCCAGCTCAATGTCGTTAAAGCCAACGATGGACATTTGTGCTGGCACCTGTACACCCGCTTCATGGAGTGCCCGAAGCGCTCCAACCGCCATATGATCACTTGCCACGATACAAGCAGTTGGCTGATGCGGCTTGGCCAATATCCGCTTCATCGCTTCATAGCCGCCTTGTGATGACCAATCCTCTACCCATTCCACAGCTTCATAGCTATGATGGTAACGGCTTTGCATCTTTACATAAGCGCGGTAGCGATGCTCTTCTGAGCGGCGAAACTCTCCTGGCTGACGCAAGGAATGAATCGATTCCACCCCGCCAATAAATCCGATGTGCTCATGCCCCAGCTGCACCAAATGCTCATAAGCAGACTGGATCGCTCCCTCAAAATTAAGATGCACAGAATCATACGCATGCTGATCCTCGCCATGATTGACGAATACAACACGCTCTGGATTCGGATAAGCTTCGAGAACGTCTCCAACCTCTATAGAGCCAACAACGAGCAATCCATCCAAGCCTGATACTTCAGCAAGATCCGAGAATTGATCGCCGCGAATGACCTTGCTTATCTTGAGTCCGAGCGCTTCGCATTGGAGCTCAATCCCTCGTCGCACAGACTTAAAGTAAGGATCTTGGTTCTCCTCATCTGCTGTTGCCAAAAACAGCAGCCCGATCTCTGCTTCAGCCCGCTGCATTTCCTGCTTCTGTCTGCGCAAGCGCTGCCGCTTATAGCCAAGCTGCTCAGCAATCGCAAAAATTCGCTCCTTCGTCTCAGCACTTGTGCTAAGCGTTGGGTCATTGTTGAGCACGCGCGATACTGTCGCTGTAGATACTTGTGCAAGCTCTGCAATCTGGCGAATCGTAGCCATTTTGCCCTCTCCTTCCTTGTGGCAACATAAGCGATGCCGTTTTATTATGTGTATCACCAGTTAATGTTTACTTAATATATTTACTTAACAAATACAGTGCTATCATAACCTATAACTCCCCCCCAAAGCAAGCCTAGATATGAATACACTCTACGATTATATGGAACCCGATAGCAGAAATTTCCTTTTTCTTTTTCTTGATTTAATTCAGGTCTATCAACAAAAAACTGCACCTTGATTCGTTAGATATACCTAACCAATCAAGATGCAGTCCACAATGTGCAATCTGTCTTCTTTAATGCTATTCAATTATATTATTCACTAATTATAGCGCAATTTCCTCAGCACTCAGAGCTTCCTCTGGTACTTCAATGGCATCAATCGCATTATGATTCGAGTATTCCGTTGTTACCGTAGAAACAATAGATAGTTTCTGTCCCTCAGCACTGATGTTCATGTCTGTGAAAACATCCATTTTCAGCAGCTTGTTACTGCTCTTTTCAACCTCAATCACGTATTCTGCTGCATTCACTTCGAAATCACCAAGCTGTGCGAACTCGTCACCTAGCTGTTCAGTAAGCAGGTTGTTGAACTCCTCACCTTTTGCATTTAACGTAAATACATAGATGCCGTCTTGCTCCTCGACAGAAAAGCTTTCAGAGAAGTCTACAAGCTTAGCTAGCTGTGCAGAAGGATCCAGAGAGGCTTCATCTACACCTTGAAGGATTTGGTCCATCATATCCGTTGGCAGCTTCATCCACTGACCAGAGGTTGCTTCTTTCACGAAGAAGCCATCAGAAAGCATGTAGGATTCAATCTCCTGTTTCTGACCAGCAGCTTCAACAATTGTCAGCTGCTTGAATGCAAGCTCTGGCTTCATTGTAACGTCCATTTCACTAGTCGTTTTTGTATCCATTACATTGCCATCCATATCTATCTTTTGATCAGCAGTCATCGTTGCCGAAAAGCTGTCAAGGTTATTAGCTTCACTTACAACTGTAACGAATAATTCCTTATCCGCATCTCCAGTGGATGGAGTCTCTGCCTCATTAGAGCCTTGATCGTTTTGTTCACTCTCGCCTTGTGAAGCAGATACAGGCGATTCATTGTTGGCAGGCGTGGTTGCACCTTCACCACAAGCTGACAGTAGCACCAAGCTCATAACCAATACCAACGCTAATCCATACTTTTTCATTAATAACTTCAAATTCATACCCCTCTCCTTTTCTCTAGCTGCACGTCACTACATACCGTGAATTGCAGCCATCGCAAACATCCAGTTAAAAACTGGGTGTTTTACAACAATACGGGAAATTATACCATAATCGATTGTTTCGTCAACCATTCTTTAGTCTTAGGTCAAAAGTTCGCACTGACCAAAAACAGCGTAACGGCGCATGTTCTGCTCCACAATCCAACCCTAGTACAGCCAATAAAAAAAAAGCATTACGAGTTATCGCAATGCTTTTCGTCTGTTAATTCGACAGCTATTTATCGATGGTTGCTGCGTTCCTCCAGCTCATGAAGCTCGTCATGAAGCTGTTCAAGCGTCTTGCCTTCTACATCGATTCCTTTTTGCTTGGCATACTCACGGATTTTCTCGAGCTTCTTCGCACGGAATTCCTGCTTGAATGCTTCCCATTTTTCCGGCTGCTCACGTTTGGCTTGATCAACTTCCTTTTTTAACTGATCTAGCGTTTTACCTTCTGTCTCGATATCGAAGTACGCTGCCAAACGCTTCAGCTTCTCAAGACGCATCTGCTTAATCTCTTCACTGGTCATCTTTTTATGTGAGTGCTTATGAGCGTGTTTGTGGTTCAAATGCTCCTGCTTCGCTTGTTGTTGGCTAGAGCGTTCTGCATCACGTTCAGGCGCAGCTCCTGTTGCGATTGGCGCCATCAAGCTGCATGCAAGCAGCGCACTTGTTAACCATACTCCAACTGTTTTCTGTTTACTCATCCAATAACCTCCAAGATGTATCATCTCGTCTAGTATGACCCAGGCTATGGGAGAGTATTCCTGCTTATGCTTGCTCGAGCTTTTCCAGCTCTTGTTTCAACCAATTGGCATCAAAGTGTTCGCCGATGAATACCGCTACATCATGAACCTCGCCTTGCGGCTCAATCCGCATAAAATCTGATTCGCGATAAGCATATTGAAATAAAAACCTGCTCGGCACATCACGAAAGGTGACAATTCCCTTTGCACGATATATTTGCTCGGGCAGCTGCTTCAGCCATGCTTCGAACTGCTCGCTATGAGGCGGCTGTTTCCAGTAATGGGTATAGGCCATCACATGCTCATGGTGCTCATGATCATGATAGGCGTGATCATGAGCCTCTTTATGATTAGCTCCCTGCACATGGGCTTCTTTGTGTGAGGTATGATCTGCTTCGGCCTGGTCATTCGGTCGGTCAGCTCCTTCATATGTGCTTACTGTCGCTGAAGGAAGCTCTGGCTGGAGCAGCCAGCTCCAATCGTCCAACTGGCATTGCGTCGTAGTGACCATCTGGGCATGCTCGTTTTCCTCTCTGACCAACTGCTCAAGCTCTACCAATTGCTCTGGGTGCAAGCGATCGGCTTTATTTAACACCAGCCTTGTAGCACAGCGAATTTGGTCAAGCATTAAACGGTACGTTTTGTCCTTTTTCGCCTTAGCCCTAGCCAACACATGCTCGCCATCTACAACGGTTACGATTTCCTGTAACACTGCGTGCTTGTACATTGAGGTTTCTGTTATCGCATCAATGCTTTCCATCGGATGGGCTGCACCAGTTGATTCAACAATAATAAGATCAGGCTTGTACTGCTGAAGAAGCTGATTGAGCTCAAGCGACAAGTCACCGCGCATGCTGCAGCAGATGCAGCCTCCCAGCACCTCTGCCATGGCAACATCCTTTTTCACAAGCTGTCCATCCAGGTTTACTTCTCCAAGCTCATTCATAAGTACAGCAGGAACCAGACCAGCTGATTGCGCTTGTTCAATCATTTGCTGAAGCAGCGTCGTTTTACCGCTTCCTAAAAATCCGGATAATAAATAGATTGGTACCATCATGCAACAAGCCCTTCTGCTTCGTAGTATATAGTCTCTATTATAGCGCAAGCCTTTAAAAACGAGAAAGCCCTTGAGCACTCTCGCTCAAGGGCTTCTCTGATCCGGTCAGATTAACAAAAGCAAACAAGCAGAACTAGCAGGATAAATAGTACTAAAATCCAACCAGCATTAACACCAGCGAAACCTCCGACACCTTTACCTCCGTAAGCCTGGTTAGCACCAGAAACCTTTGCAGCGTAGTTCATAACTGTCATCTCCTTTTCGATAAGGTACAACATATCATATGATTATTTGGACGAAAGGTTTGGGCACAGGCCTAACCTTTACGCAAATACCCTACAATTCCACATACGCCCAACTTGCCTTATCACTAGACATTCGTCCATCCCTCTTAGGGTAGATAAGCATATAGTATGGTGTAGTCACTTACTTGAGGAGGTGCATGTTGCTATGAAAGGTTACGCTGGTGGATACTCAGGTTACTCTAGCGGTGCTTTTATTCTTGTGTTATTCATCCTCTTAGTACTTCTTCTCATCTGCTTCGTTTAATTGGATCGGTAACATGAGTAAAATAGCATGGCGCGGAGAAAGGAAGCGATAAACAGATCGCTTCCTTTTTTTGCGTATTTATGTTTTGAGCTGCTTCGTAAGCTTCATCGCAAGCTGCGATACTTGCTCGATCTCATCGTGAATGCTTGCTGTAGCCACTTGCTGCTGCTCTGTACTTGCCAGCAGCTGTTCTACTGAAGCTACTCCTTCCTCCGTCAATGCAGACATGCTCATCATCTCATCTGCCATCAGATCTGATTTATGCTGAAGCTCCTGCACGCTTTCATACAGCTGCTTAATAATGCTCTGCATAAGTTCGCTAGCCAGCTTCATTTGCTCGTATTGATCGGCTGCATCTTTTGCCAGGGCGACAGATTGCTGAGATTCCTGCTCACCCTGCTTCATATGTGTAAGGGTACGATCCGTTTCCACTACTACCTGAGAGAGGATACCGCCTATTCCTTCTGAAGCAGCCTTGGATTCATCCGCTAAGCGCTGTATCTCTTTCGCCACGACAGCAAAGCCTCGTCCATGCTCGCCAGCATGTGAAGCCTCAATCGCCGCATTTATCGCGAGCAGCTTCGTTTGATTGGACACTTGTGTAATTAGATTCATTGCTTGATGAATTTGACTTGTTGCCGTGTATAGCGCTTCTGTAGTCATGCTTGCTTCCGCCATCGTATCAGATACACGTTCAATCCGATCATTTAGCTTGTCCAATGCTTTCTCACTATGCTCCGCCGTTGCCGTTGTTTCGAGCATGTGACGGTGAAGCTGCTGAAATGCTGCAGAATTTGCATTGACAAGCCGCTTAACAGCATCCAGTGCTAGATGAACAGAGGCTATCGATTGGTGCTGCTGTTCGAATCCTTTCGTCACTTCTTGGAAGGATTGAACCATTTCTCGTGATGTACGTACGTGATACTCTGATTGCTCCCGCATAGCTTGGGACGATTGATCGAGCTCGCGTGACATCCGCTCCACGTTCTGCATT
Organism: Paenibacillus septentrionalis; assembly: GCF_042659865.1. Classification (NCBI taxonomy): domain Bacteria; kingdom Bacillati; phylum Bacillota; class Bacilli; order Caryophanales; family Paenibacillaceae; genus Paenibacillus; species Paenibacillus septentrionalis. Next base: position 556,307 of record NZ_JBHSTE010000004.1, on the reverse strand, counting down.
AAAAGTTGTAGCTGCTGATCCTTTTCTCGCTTTTCCTCTTCAACCACCGCAAGAACACGCTGCTTTTGATAAATCTGTCTAATCGTAGCAAGTGAGGTTAGGACTAAAAACAACGCATGAAGCAGAAACATTCCGAACGAATAGGAGTCTGCGCCAAACACTAATCTCGGGAACCAGATTAAACCAATTAGATGCTGTATTGCAAATATAATCGTGCTAATTGAAATTAGTTTAATCTGTTCGTAATATGCGATCGCTGCAACTACCATGAATATTGAAAAGTGAAGCTCAACCATCCCTCCACCACCAGCAATAAGCGAGACGCTGGATAGTGTTAACGATAGCGTGGTGAGCAGCGGAATCATCGGATGGTCATGATTTTTCTTCAATAGAATAAAAGCAGCAAGCCACAGCACAATCGGGAGCATAAGCAAGGCATTCAGGGCAATTCCATACTGCACTTCTACATTAAGAGCTAATGAGTGCATACCACCATGATGATGACTTAGCTCCTCAAGTATTTGAAATTTTCGTTGCATTACGTGGATGATGATACTTAGTATTACGCTAAAACATGCATACCAAGACATTAAACGATTCTTGTTGCTGTTCATAGAAGCGATTCCCTCCTACAGCATTCATTTTTTCCCATCCTGGTAGTTTAACGCCTCAGTCTGAACAAAAAATGAACAATATGGAGATTATGTAAAGCAAAAAAAAACCGGTAGGATTCAATCCTACCGACTTATATGTGCTATTCGTCTTTCACTTCGGAATATGATCTTCCTTGGCTTAAACCATGCTTAGCCGCAATTGCAATCAGATCGTTGTATTGATCTTCAGAGAGCTTTTCCAGAAGTATTGCTCTAGCTTCCTTTTTTTCTTCAACACTCAGGCCTCCACTTGCAAGCTTTTGAAGTGTAGAGATATCTGAAGCAGACAAGCTGCCCATTAGCGTCGTAACGACCTTCGCCTTTTCACCTACTGTAATGTTCTCTTCTACTTCCTTGGCTTTGTCAGTAGAAATTTCAGGCGTATAACCGCCGCTGGAATTGCCAGGAGTAGGCTTCGGTGTCGCGGCTGGTGTGTCACTCCCTCCGTTAGAACCTGTGGAAGAGTTCTGTCCTCCTCCGTTGGAGCTGCTAGATTGACCTGAATTCGAGTTACTTTTTTGATCTGTATCATCGGCTTGCGTACCTTGACCAGCATTAGCAGAATCCTGTTCATCAGAATCAGTTGACTCATTTGGGTCAGTTGCATCTGATGGCTCATCCGGAACGGATACAGTATCATCTGGCTGAACATCCAATGCTCCATCTTCTTCTCCCATTAGATCATCCACACTCATGCCAACCATGGAATCAAGCACTTTATCCACCGCATAATTGGCAGCAAATAAGCCTCCTACAACAAGTACAACTAATATGCTTGCAATCCAAATCGTAACCTTTTTCCATGTTTTCATTACAACCATCTCCGTCCAACTAAATATACTACTGTAATTCCTAGCATTGCGCCCGCACTATCGATTGCTACATCTCTAATACTAGCTCCTCTGCCATCAACAAACAGTTGATGAGTCTCGTCAATAATGGCATATGCTACCGATACAGATAGAGATATAAATAACGCTTTTCTCCAGCTGCAGCGATTTACACGACATAGCACCATCAAAATCGAGGCTAACAAGAAGTAAAGTGAGAAATGAGCAAGTTTGCGCAATGTGTGGTTCCACTGTGCCAGGCCAATATCATAGCCTGTCCACTTCTCAACATAAGGCAAGGAATACGTCGCGACTGTCTTGCTTAACTCATTTGAATGAGCGGCAGGCTGGTTCGACAATCTAAATATTCCCGCAATGAGAAGGATCGTGCCCACTACTAAAATTAGACGCAGTATACTAGACTTTTGTTTCATTAATTCGGGAAATCCTTCGTGATCTTGTTCAGATAAGCTAAGAAGGAATCTCTAAGTTCCTCACGACGAAGTGCGTATTCTACTGTTGCTTCTAGAAAGCCCTGCTTGTCTCCTACATCGTATCTTCGTCCACTGAATTCATAAGCGTAGACAGCTTCAGAACGTGACAATTGATTCAGTGCATCCGTTAATTGGATCTCACCGTTGGCTCCAGGTGGTGTGTTCTCAAGTATGTTGAAAATCTCAGGTGTAATAATATATCGTCCCAGTATCGCAATATTCGATGGGGCATCTTCTGTTTTAGGTTTCTCCACCAGCTTATTAACACGAGACACCGTGGTATCAATCTTGTGACCATCGACTATCCCATATTTGTGTACGTCCTTCTGCTCGACCTGCTGTACACCAAGCACGGAGCTATTATAGTATTGATACACATCAATAAGCTGCTTTAAGCATGGCTTGTCTGAGTAAACAATGTCATCGCCAAGCAATACCGCGAACGGTTCGTTGCCGATAAAGCTTTTCGCGCAATAGATCGCATGACCAAGCCCTTTCGGTTCCTTCTGACGGATATAATGAATATTGACCATATTAGAGATTTTACGAACCTCTTCAAGCAGCTCATTTTTCCCTTTTGCTTCAAGCTCGAGTTCAAGCTCTACGGATTTATCGAAATGATCCTCGATTGATTTCTTGTTGCGGCCTGTAATGATGAGGATCTCATCAATTCCTGATTCAACCGCTTCTTCTATAATATATTGCAGCGTTGGCTTGTCCACAATCGGCAGCATTTCCTTCGGTTGTGCCTTTGTCGCTGGTAAAAAGCGTGTACCTAGCCCAGCTGCGGGGATTATTGCTTTTCGGATAGACATTAAAGAGCCTCCTAACAATTTTCACCTTTTTTTATTTCGAACCTCCACGCATCACGACACATAGTTATTAGATCTCTTTTCGCTTCCCAACCAAGTTCATTTTTTGCTTTTGTTACATCAGCATAAGCAACAGCAATATCTCCGGGTCTTCGATCTACTATTCGATATGGAACCTTAACCTCATTAGCCTTTTCAAATGTTTGGATTAGTTCCAAGACGCTTGTTCCATATCCAGTTCCTAAATTATATATTTGAACCCCCTCTGATATTTGTTCTACTGCCGCTACATGTCCTTCAGCCAAATCCATAACATGAATGTAGTCTCTTACTCCTGTACCATCTATTGTTGGGTAGTCATCTCCAAAAATCTTTAAATGACTAATTTTCCCCTTTGCCACTTGAGTAATGTAAGGCATTATATTATTAGGAGTTCCATTAGATTTTTCACCGATTAAACCACTTTCATGTGCTCCTATGGGATTAAAGTATCTTAATATGGAAACACCAGTATTATTTATTGCGTTGAAGGTATCTATTAACATCCTTTCACACATAACCTTTGTTTGACCATATGGATTTGTTGCAGGTAAAAGTTTCATCGACTCTTTAAATGGTACTTCATTCTCACCATATACTGTAGCAGACGAACTGAATACTAATTTACTTATACTGTATTTTTGACAAGCTTGCATAAGTACAATCGTACTGACTAAATTATTATAGTAATATTCAAGAGGTTTTGAAATAGACTCACCTACCGCTTTAAATCCAGCAAAATGGATTACGCCATCTATACGATGCTTCTTAAACACTAAATTTAATTTAGTATTGTCAGTCACATCAAACTCGTAAAAAGTTATTTTGTTCTCAGATAATTTTTCAATCATATCTACCATTTTTCGATCACTGTTATTAAAATTATCTATTACAATAACTGAATGTCCTGCTTTAAGTAAAGCAATACAAGTATGAGAGCCGATATATCCAGCACCTCCAGTTACTAAAATGTTCAATTCAACTCCTCTTTTCTAACAATTTAATTGTGTATGTGTTCGTCGCGCTCATATAAACGTAAATAATCTAAATAAGCTAGGCCCATAATATAAAAGAATGTTATTTGTAGTACATCAAATATTTGTATGGTAAAGGATGAAAAAATAAAAATAAGTTGCATTCCTAAAACAAAGATTAGTAAGTTGTCTTTTTTTCTTAGAAGAAGTAATTTTATGTTAGATCCTAAATTTCTACAGAAGAATAATAATAAGAATATCACACCAAATACCCCATAAAAATACATATACTGTAAAAAGAGGTTATCAAAAACTATATCATCACCTTTATTAATTCCTACACCAAAAATTATATTCCGCTTGATTTCTTCTAGATACATTCCCCAAATTTCTGTACGACCGCCTAATGTAAGAATATCTGTTAAATTCCAATTAAAACGTACTGAATAAAACAAGGTTTCATAATTTGTATATATAATAACAAAAGTCAAAGTTACTAACCCTATTATTGCTATAGAATAAATTTTCTTTCCTTTTTTCAAAAAAAGTTGTATTAAAACAACAATAGCAAGAGATACTACAGCTAGCACCCAAGATGTCCTTGAACCAGTGAAAAACAAGTAAATTAAGGGTATTACTAATAGAACTAATCTCCAAATTATTTTTAAATTTACTGTATAAAAGAAAACTATTGTTATTGCTAACCATATCCCGAAAAAATTAGGGTTTCTCAAAGTTCCTACTATGCGATTATAATGCTGATATATATTACCCGACTTTCCCATTTCATATAAATTCCTTAATAATTCTTTTAATGGGAAATTAAATAATTCTATAAATGAAATAAAAAACACACAACTACTGACTATAATTAAATTTGATTTAATTACATTTTCGATAGTTGCTCTATTTTCTTTTAGAATTCTGAACAGATTAATAAAATAAATATAAATCAAAAAGAATTCAAAAGTTCTTACTAACTCTGACAACACTCGCAAACTAGAAATGTTACCTCTTATTATAGAATTGATTATGCCTACTATGTTCAATATTACCAATAAACATAACCATACAATTGTCATTTTTTTTCTCGGTACTTTAAATTTTTTTGTAACAATCAAGAATATTAGATATCCCATCAAAATAAAATCATTAATCCATAAAGCAACTGAATACCCTACCAAACTAGAAGGAAACGGTAGAAGAAGGAGCAAATATAAAGGGATAAAGTACGTTAGATAATATTTCTCTTCTCTTATTTTCAAGTTACAAATTCCTTTCTAAATTCAATCAGTCACTTTCTTCGGTAAACACTTCTCTTATGTTCTTAAAGTGCTGCATCCAGGTAAAATTACCCTCTACGTAATCTCTACGGTAGCCTTTATTTACTTCCGCATTTTCGAAACAGTATTTTACTGCATTTATAACCTCTTCTTCTTTATTACAATTAACTAAAACACCTAATAAATTATTTGTTATTATTTCAGCGCTTGCTGTTACTGTATCTGGTGGATTTGATTCTACTGCTATACAAGGTAATCCACATGCTAAAGCTTCTATATATACATGACCAAATCCTTCATATTTACTAAGCAACGCAAATACATCCGCCATTTTATAAAACTCTTCAATGTTATTTCTAGCCCCCCAAAGCTTTACATTGTTATGTAGCTTATATTTGGCTATAATATTTTCTATACGGTTACGAGCTTCTCCCTCGCCAACAATAGCTAATTTCACATCTTTATCTTCAGTTATTATCTTATTCATAACATCAACTAGCATTTCGATATTTTTTTCTGAAGATAGTCTACTGACACATAACAATATCTTGTCACTCTCATTGTATTCATATTTTAATCTTAGAGCTTTTTTTTCATCACTAGTGGCTACATTAAATCTTTCAATATCTACTCCTGGTGGGATAACATTTACTTCAGTATTCGTTATATTAAACCCTTCTGTTATCTCATCCTTTTTTGAATGACTAAGTACACCAAGGTAAGGAGTTGATTTTATAGCGAGTTTATCGAGATAATGTATCTGAGGAAGCAGTAAATAATAATATATTTTTTTAAGGCCTTTTACCTTTTGAGCTTCTATATGTTGTAACTTTGATGCAATTAATGGGGATATAAAAATATGTTTTTTTATGTTCTTTGATTTTGCAACAGCTAATGCAAAAGTGTAGAATCTTGATATAACAATATCGTTCTCTTCAATGCTATACTTTTGGAAGAATTTTAGTGTTTTGCGATAAAAAATAAATGGAGTAAATGGTTTCAGAAAAATAGGAATATTAGAATAGTCGATTCTAGTAACTTTAATCCCTTCAATAATTTCAACAGGAGCAAGATCTCTATTCTTCAAGTTAGATGTAATAATTTCTACATTAATTCCTTGTTTTAATATCTCTTTTGCCAAGTTTCTAGTATATGATACTAATCCACCATGTTCAGGTAAATATGCATTAGTAACAATCCACACTTTCATGAAAGTCATTCCCCTCAATTTCTTCTATAGATTGCTCTATAGGAATCATCGTCTCATAGTTATTTTTTTATATAAAGCAACTGCATTATTAAAAAGTATCTTTCTATATGTTAGGACGTGGTTTTCAGCTCCAATATAATTACATGCCTTTAGCCTGTCTAGTCCAATATCAATTAATTCTCTTATCTCTTCATCATTATTATAGATAGTTAAATAATCACTCATAGAATGTAAGATCCATGCATCTGATCTCGGGTAATATTCATTCTCTACTATAATTCCATTGCCTTTAATAACAGGATAAAAATACGTTTGGTTCCACATATACTTATACATATAATCTCTTATTTCAATAGTCTTACTTCGATCATTCCAATATAAAGAACATGATAACAATGCACAATATCCCCATGTGTGAATATCTGTTGATTTTTTTTCTTTAACTTCTATATAAGGAACATTTAGTGAATGATTTAATTTCTCTTTAAGATAGTTAGAAACATATTCTATTGTTTCATAATTATCTGCATTATTATAAAATTTATTTGCCTGAATATGATAATATAGCTGTTGAGCAATATGGTAGTTATCTATTTTTATATAATAAGGATCCTTCATTAAATCTTTTTCGAAATAATTCCAATACCCAACTTCATTGTGACAAATCAATTCCTCTCGCATATATCTAAACATTCCATCACATATCCCCTTAACGCTAGAATCTTGAAAAACTGCCATATAATACGTTAATGTGGAGACCGCAAAAGATATTCCGTTAGTTATATGTACTTGTGTATAAGAACAAGGAGCATAGGGGATTACCCAGCACATTTTATTAGTTTTGTAAGAATTATTTTTAATCCAATCTATCCCTTTTTTAATTGATGGGATTACAAACTCTTCATGATATGTATCATAAAACTTAATTAATGCGTAGATAGATAAGATTTCTGGAGTAGTTGACTCCTTGTCGTTCATTTTCTTCATATTTTTCCCAAATGAGAAATTATAACCTATGTCAAATCCCCCATCCTCGAGTTGATTTTTGATTATTAATTGAGCAATGGAATAAGACATTTCTCTATATTTTTTATCATTAAATAAAGAATCCATATTAATCACAGTTAATAATGTCTCGTACAATGTCTGCGAGCTTTGAATATTGTCCACTGGCTTATTTACAAATCTTAACAATCCATCCTTAACCATATTCATAATTACCTTCCTCACTTATTATAGTATTTGTTATCATGCAATAAGAAAAACAGTAACTACTATTCTTCTTATTCGTAAACTTTACCTATTATTTGATTTTGCAAAATAACTTTACTATTATCAGGTATATTTCTAGTAATCGTAGCATTGGCAGCTATGAGACAGTAGTTTCCTATACATCCATTGGAAGTAACAACAACTCTAGTTCCTAACCAACTACCTTCTCCAATACTAATGTGATTTCCTTGGCTCTTAGAAAAAAAAGACATATCCGTCTTACAGAACTCATGATTTGATGATGCTATAACTACGTACGGTCCCAACATCGTATTTGAAGAAATACTTACTCCGTATTGAGCATTAACCCATGCTCCGTATCCAAGATAAACATTATCACCCACAACTAATTTTTTTGGATGTAAAACCTTAACGTATCTAGACACTTTCAGTTTTTTCCCTTTTTGTTTAAGTTGTAAACCTAAGAAGTATCCTCTTGCTAAATCTCCATAAGCCCCTTCAGGAAGAAAATTCAAGAAACTCTCTACGATTGATAAAAAAGTGATTTTTATTATCCATAAAACTCTTTTAATCATTATACTTCTCCTCTCATATTCTCACTTCAAAAGTAATATTTTATATTCATTTTTCTTAAAAATAATATATAGAATGATAAAAAATAACGATGCTAAAAACTTAAATAAATTAGGTATAGTTAAAAATAGGTCTAATAGAAAAACAAAAACTACAATTAGAGTTGAATAAAAATAGCTTGCATTAAACTCAACATGATATTTTATTTTCTTTATATAGATGCGACACATAATAATCGTTATAATCATAGTAATTACTTTAGCAATAACAGCACCAATAACCCCAAAAAAGTTAATAAACGGTAATATTAAAATAATTTGCAACAAGACTGATACACTACTGATTAAAAAATATTGTTTAGTTTTCCCCAAGGCAAATAGGAAATTATTCAAAATAATCGCCGGGGAACCTAGTAACACTGAACACATAAATAATTGAAATATGCCCGAGTACTCGAGATAAGTTTCATCAAAAAGTAACCTTATAATTAAGTCAGAATTAAATATTGAAAAAACAACAATAGGTATAATTACTAATAAGTTACGATTTAATAGCATCTTAAAAATATCATTAGAATTATCTTCTTTTAAATTTTTACAAAGATAAGGGTAAAAAGTTGAGTTGTATATATTCGGAATCAATTTAGCCATGTTCACAATTTTTAGTACTATATAATAACCACCTAATGTTGCTAGCCCAAACTGATTTAATAGAATAATTTGGTCAATTTTATCGTATAAGAATGCTACAATTGTTGATGCATATAAAAATAGTACATATCCAAATATTTTATTGTTCTTATTCTGAATTACTGTATATAAATTTGAAAAGTTAAAATTAATGTTTTTTATACTAAGAACTACAACCACAAAGTATCCTGCTAAGATGAAATAAAAAAATACCTTTATAGTTTCTAATTCACCATTATATAATATTAGAATTGTCGCTAAAAAACAGACTATATTAAATACTTTTGTGCCTATTGCGTATTTTAGAAAACGTCCTTGTTCTTTATAGAAAGACAATATAATATGATATATAATTATTAATCCTCCCGAAGCATACATTAATATATTAGTATTTTCATTGGAAGAGGTTATAACTTTTATAATATCAATATTTATCATCTTCATTAGGAATACAACAATAAAGTAAAAAAATAAACACAGTAATAAATAATATAAAAGAAATGATCTTTTATTATTCTCAGTACCTGTATCGGATATTATTTTTACTAATGCTGTTTCACCACCAAATAAAAAAAAAGTTATAATGGATAAGTAAAATAGCTCTACTATCCCTAATAGCCCTACAGCTTCAGGTGATACCCTACTTATTAACATCGAAGTAATTAATTGTATTGGGATTGCTAACATTGATATGAACAAAACAGCTTTAGCACCGTTATTATATTTTTTCACTACATTTTCCTGAATAATAACGCCTCCTTAATTTGAACAATAAAAATATAAATCTATCTAATTTAAATTTCATCGCATAATAAATATATCGATATCTTTTATCAAGGTAACGAATATCAACCTTTTTTAGTATGCTACCAATTTCCACTTTTTTCTTAAACACCTTATAACTTATGTTTTGCTCAGCAAATAACTTAAGAAATTGAACTATTGAAGCAAATTCATAATTCACCACGCCATCATCATACTTACCTGTATATTCTTTCTTAAGTAAATTAATCATGTTATATCTTTTATTATACAAAGAAAAAGCATCGTGACTTGTAGATAATGAGCCCTCTCTTTTCACATAATTATATACTATTGAATCAATAAAAATCACTTGACTAGACTGCTCCAAACAAGAGATCGTTAAGATCAATTCTTCTGATTCATTGCTATTTTCATTGAAAGTAATATCACCATCTTCTAATAATCCCCTTCTGATTATTTTAAATTGTCCCCAAGGCAGTCTCCAAGATAGGGTATTATTTATTAGTTGAATAGTTTTTAAATTACTAAACGCATTTAATTTATAGCTTTTTATTAAGTTCCCCTTATCATCTACTTGTCTAAAATTAAAATATAATAAGTCGTGGTGCTGATAGAGATACGTATCAAGAATGTTTTTTAGTTGTTTACTTTCTATGAAATCATCAGAATCCACAAACATAACATATTTTCCTTTTGCAAGATGTATTCCCTTATTTCTTGCTGCTCCAGGACCTTTGTTATTCTGGTAGTAATATCTTAAATTTGGACAACTACGCATATATGATTCACATATTTCTCTAGTATTATCGATAGATCCATCATCTATAAGTAGGATTTCAACTTCCATTCCAATATTCACTGAATCTATACATTTTCTTATTGTTTGTTCAGAGTTATACATTGGAATAATAATCGATAGAATTACCTCGTTATTCAAACTATAGCCTCCAATAATTATATCCATACGACTCTAATTCTCTTTTTTGTAATATTCCTTTGATATCAACAATTATTTTATTTGAGTTGTCACCAGTAATAAAAAAATCATTAATTTGATTCCAGCTTATTTTCTTAAACTCGTCATGTGCGACAGCAAGTACTAGGCAATCTATATCCCTAACTTCATCTATATTAGTAAGTGTAATTCCATAAACTTCTTTAGATTCATCTTTATTGGCATATGGGTCTACTATAATGGGTTCTACCCCGTAATCTCGTAAACTATTAATAATATCTAGCACCTTGGAATTTCTTATATCAGGTGTATTTTCTTTAAACGTTAGGCCGAAGATAGCAACTTTTGATTTTTTAATTAGTTTATCAGCTAATATCATTTTTTTAATTATAGCCTCGGAGATAAATTGCCCCATACCATCATTTACTTTTCTTCCTGAAAGAATTATCTGGCTGTGGTAACCTAACTTTTCTGCTTCATATATAAAATAATAAGGATCAACTCCAATACAATGACCGCCGACTAATCCTGGATAGAACCTTAAAGCATTCCATTTCGTATTCATAGCTTCAATAACTTGTAAAGTATCTATCCCCATTCTATCAAAAACCATTGCAAGCTCATTCATAAAAGCTATATTAATATCCCTTTGACTATTTTCAACAACTTTCGCTGCTTCAGCAATTTTAATAGATTGAGCTTTATGAACACCGGCATCAATAACTAATTCATATACTTTTGCAATTTCATTCAGAGATTCATCATCAATTCCCGATACAATTTTCACTATATTTTCTAACCTATGGACCTTATCACCTGGATTTATTCTCTCTGGTGAATATCCAACCTTAAAATCTATTCCACATTTTAACCCAGATTCTCTTTCTAATATTGGAATACAAATATCCTCTGTAACACCAGGGTAAACTGTAGATTCATATACAACAATAGAACCTTTTTGTAGATTTCGTCCAATTATTTTACTTGCAAATTCAACAGGATCCAAATTCGGAGTTTTATCTGAATTTATAGGTGTTGGTACTGCTACAATGAAAAAGTTTGCTGTTTTTAATAAGTTTTCGTCAGCAGTAAATTCTACGTTAGATTTTTTAATTTCATCACCACCTACTTCATTAGTAGGATCGATTCCTGACTTATAAAGTTCAATTTTTTTTTCATTCAGATCAAATCCTATTACCTCAACTTTTTTTCCAAATGCCACAGCAATGGGCATACCTACATAACCTAAACCAATTACCGCCAATTTAGCTTTTCTATCTTTTAAATTCTCATATAAGCTCATAGTTATGTCCTCTCTTCATTTATCTTATATACATTAGATAATTTTTGGGAGATTAATTTTCGTGAATAGTTCTTTATTTTCTTTTTATTATTCAAACTAAATTTCTCCATAATTTGTCTATTGTTATAAAGATAGTTGATTTTCTGTGCGATACCATTTAAATCATTGGCATTTACTAAAAATCCACCTACATCTTCTTCTATTAGATCCATATTCCCTCTAATATTAGAGCAAATTACTGGCAGCCCTGTTGTCATAGCTTCCATTAGGGCAACTGAAAGACCTTCTCTATACGAAGGAAATACAAACAAATCAGAAATGTTACAAATCTCTATCACATTTTCTCTATATCCAAGTAACCTTACTTGTCCCTGTAAATTGAGCTCTTTAATTAACTTCTCCAATTCTTCTTTCATAGTTCCCTGTCCACATATCAAATAAACAATATTTGGGTTATTCAATTTAGCAATTGCACGTATTACAATTTCATGGTTCTTATTTCTATTTAGTTCGCCTATAGATAAAATGACAAAATCTTGGGCCTGTATCTCCAACTCCTGTCGGATATTATTCTTGTTACACGAACTTAAAATATCATTAATTTTTTCAATATTTACTCCAATACCTGGTATATACTCAACTTTTCGAGATCTAAATTTTTTATATACCCTTTGATAATCTTCTTTGTTTATAGTTATTAAAACATCTGTAAATTTGGAAAGATAAAATTCAATGGGATAATAAAGTAACCAATTTTTAAGTGGCGCTCCTGTATAAAAGTGAAAACCGTGTGCAGTATAGATCACTTTTAATCCATCATATCTATATTTTCTTGCAATAAAACGTGTTACCATTGCTGCAACTGGAGTATGACAATGAATTATCTTATAGTTATATTTTTTTATTAGTTTATTTAAATGTAATCCTGCTTTAAAATTATCTATATCAATTGGATTCCTTTTCATAGATATATGATGATACTCTATTCCTTTTGCGGTTATTTCCTCTTTAAATAGTTCTAGCCTTGTTGTTGATGTATTGTTACCTTGTTCAAAATTAGCAGCAATGTGCACATTATATTTTTCTTGTAAAATTTCAATATCTTGCATACAAAATTGATCAATAGTTGATGCGACAGTAGAGATAACAAGAACATTTTCTTTCATTCTAGTAACCATTATATTCTCCTATTTTTACTTTTAATATATTGATTTACTTCAATTTCTAATCCTTTCTGAAAATTAATAGGGGAGTAATTAAAATCATTTTTTGCTAGATTATGTGGATAGCTACGATCTTCAGTCATTCTTTGAACTTTTTCTACAAAATCAATTTTATTAAAAGAAAATAACTTCATAATTTTTGCTACTATTATTCCTAATCTAAGAGGAACGTTAATGAAATACACCCTTTTCCCTAATTCAGAAGCTATTAGCTTATACATATCTTTCACTGAGATTGGATCTTTACCAGATAAAATATACTCTTTACCAACTGTTTTGTCAGGAGATATTAACACGTTGTAGTAAGCTTTTCCCAAATCTCTTGCATTAACAGGCTGAATCAAACTTTTTCCATTGTTAATTACCGGTACTAATCTCAATCTATCTACTATTTTGATAAACTTACTTACATTATGGTCACATATATCTCCATAAATCATAGTAGGTCTTAAAATTGTTATTTTAACATCATTATTTTTATTTAGTTCTTTTATTTCTGCTTCTATTTTTTCATACTCATTAGATGCTGATTTAAATTTCGAATAAATACCTGTAGTATGCACAAGAATAACCCAATTCACTTTATTGGCAATAGCAGTTTGAACAATCGCTTTTGAATGGTGAATATTATATATGTGTAAAACTGTATCAACATTATTCATCGCTTTATTTATAGTATCTATATCATTTAGATCACCAATAATAAAATCAATCTCTAGTTCACTATTTTCCAACTTCTGTTTTTTTAGATTATCTTTGATAAAACATTTTATTTTCCCTTTAAATTTTGCTTTTACTAATTCTTCAAAAAAATATGTACCTGTATGTCCTGTTATACCTGTGACTAGAAGCATTTACTTATTTCCCTCCACAACCCCGTCTTTTTTAATAACAGATATAAAAGTCAAAACTATACATTTAAGATCAAAAATTACACTTCTTTTTTTTACATACTCCCCATCTAATCTTGCCTTTACATCAATGGGCAGTTCATCTCTTCCATTTATTTGAGCCCATCCAGACAACCCTGGCAATATATCATTAGCACCATATTTATCTCTTTCTTCTATAAGATCATATTGGTTCCAGAGTGCTGGTCTAGGTCCTATAATGCTCATTTCCCCTTTGATAATATTTATTAATTGAGGTAGTTCATCCAAACTAGATTTCCTTAAAAATCTACCTGTTTTTGTAATATATTGATCTGCATTCTCCAACAAGTGAGTTGGAGAATTTTTAGGTGCATCCGTGTACATTGTCCTAAACTTATATATTTGAAAATACTCCTTCCCTTTTGTTACACGCTTTTGCTTAAAGAACACTGGGCCTTTTGACTCTAGCTTAATAATTAACGCAAGGATAATAAAAATTGGAGATAAAATAATTAGTGCAATCAAAGATATCATAAAATCAGATAACCTCTTAACATATGTATACAAATATGATCACCAACTTCGTCATAAAATAAAAACTGGAGAAGCAGAGACAAGCTCCACTTCTCCTCATGAATTAACTACTTGGTACAAGCACTTTATTAGTTTCACGTTTTCCTCCACTGTATGTAGGGACAATACGAGATAACAGCTCTTGTATCATTTCCTTGTCTTGACCAAGTATACGTTCCAATCGGCGAAGCTCCAGCTCTATACTCTCGCGATCGAAGTTGGCAGGTTTGCCTATAAATATTCGATCATGTCTAGTATCCGTCATGCCTTCTTCGTTAAGAAGCAGCTCTTCGTACAATTTCTCTCCCGTACGAATCCCCGTATATTCGATCATAATATCAACATTAGGTTCTAAGCCAGATAGCTTAATAAGATCATGCGCTAGATCCGCTATTCGGACTGGCTCGCCCATGTCCAGTATAAAAATCTCTCCTCCTGTTGCATAAGCTCCAGCTTGTAGTACAAGTCGAGATGCTTCAGGAATAGTCATAAAGTACCGTATCATTTCAGGATGTGTCACTGTTACAGGACCACCCTTGGCAATTTGTTCCTTGAACAATGGAATTACACTACCTCGACTGCCTAGTACATTACCAAATCGTACTGCGCTAAAACTCGTTTTAGATTGCTTCGCAAGGCATTGAATATACATCTCTGCAATTCGCTTTGTAGTTCCCATTATACTAGTAGGATTAACAGCTTTATCTGTAGATACAAGCACGAACTTTTCCGTATGGTAGCGATCCGCAAGGTCTGCTACGTTGCGAGTACCAAACACATTGTTTTTAATCGCTTCTGAAGGATTTTCCTCCATAAGTGGAACATGCTTATGTGCTGCCGCATGGAATACAACCTGAGGCTGGTGCTTACGGAATACATCCTCCATACGTCCGCGATCCTGAACATCTGCTATTACCGGAATAAGCTTAATACCTGTGGAAGAAAGCTCTCTATGAATTTGATAGATGCTATTTTCTCCATGACCGAGCAGTAGAAGCTGTCCAGGGTTGAAGCTTACGAGCTGACGACACAGCTCTGAACCAATAGATCCTCCAGCTCCGGTAACAAGCACAATTTTACCTTCGACATATTCTTTAATCCCATCACTTTCCAGTACGACGGGATCTCGCCCTAGCAAGTCTTCTACTTCAACATTGCGCAGCGATTTCATCGAAATTTTTCCTTCTAGCAAGTCATTAATATGAGGGATAATTTTCATGTTTGCATTTGTTTTTTTGCAGATTGATATCACTTCGGATACTTCTCTACGCGAAGCGGAAGGTAAGGCAATAATAATTTCACTTACTTCATGCTGCAATACAATCTCTTGGATGTGCGAACGATTACCTAGAACCGGCAATCCAACTACGGATTGATGTAATTTCAATGGATCATCATCAATAAAACCTATAGCAAGCAGATTAGAGTTCGCATTCGTTTTTAGCTCACGCGCTACAATAACTCCGCATTGCCCTGCTCCAATTATGAGCGTTCTCTTAAATCCACTCAAATCCTGCTTCACATAATGATCCTTAACGACACGTATCGCAAAGCGAACCGCACCAACTCCAAGCATCACCAGCAGATAGCTATTAAAAGCTACTGATAGCGGTACGTGCATGTTTGGCCATACTAAGGAAAGAATGTAAGCCAAAGCCATGCTAATGGTGACTGCTTTGAAGATGAGTATCATTTCCCCTACGCTGGCAAATTGCCATACACGCTTGTACAAGGAACCAAAATAAAAGGTCACAAAGCTAATAAGAAGACAGAATAAACCAAATGTCAAAGCACTTGAAGCTGAGATCACCAATAAGTTTCCATTGACGTATAGGATAAATGATAAAGCTACACATCCAGCAATAATGATACAATCTATGATCATGAGCAGAATCATATTTTTTCTTACTTTACTCATGTTAGTCCCCCATTATTGATGACTATTTTTCCTCTTCACCATAATAATAGTAATAATAGTCATCTTTTGCTTTTCGCTTCGCGTTGTTAATTACAACGCCAACAATTCTTGCTTTTACAATTTGCAATCTTTCCTTCGCATCAAGCAAAGCACTGCGCTTAACTTTACCTGCTTCTGCGACAAGCACTACACCGTCGCAATGCGTAGAAATTAATTGAGCATCTGTAAGTGCCAGAACGGGAGGGGTATCAATAATGATCTGGTCGAACTGCTCTTTTAACTGGTCAAGAATGCTGCCAAGTGCCTTGGAGCCAACAAGCTCAGAAGGGTTCGGCGGAATAATTCCTGCAGTAATCGCACTTAAATTAGGAATAGCTGTATCTTGTATGACTTCTTCCAGAGCCGCCTGCTTAGTAAGCACATGGCTGATGCCTACACGATTAGATAGATTAAAGGTCTTATGAACAGTTGGTTTACGTAAATCTAGCTCAATCAATACGGTACGTTTTTCACTTTGTGCATAGGTAACCGCCAAATTAGCAACTGTTGTAGATTTTCCTTCGCCTGGTCCAGATGAGGTAACCATAATTACTTTCAAATCCTCATCAATAGCAGAAAAGCTAATATTGGTACGCAGCGTACGATATGCTTCGCTAATTGGAGATTTTGGATTTGTAACGGAGATTAGATGTCTAGCTTGATTATTTGGTGACTGTGACATTACTCCCTACCTCCGTCCTTACTGTTTTTACTTTAGCTTTTCCGATTTCCATATCTTCTTGCGTAATACGAGGAATACTCATTAATACTGGAAGATCAACGTACTGGGCCACATCTTGTTCGTCCTTGATTGTATCGTCAAGATACTCAAGTAATAGAGCTAGTCCTACACCAAGCATTAATGCTACGATGATGCTTAACGCTATATTCAAAATTGGATTTGGCGCAACTGGTGATGGATTATCTACTAGTTTAGCCTCATTCAATATACTTACGTTGTTAACGGTCATAATAGTTGGAATTTGTTCAACAAACATTTTCGCTACTTCATTTGCTACTGTTACGGTTGTTACATAGTCATTATTCCTTGCTGATATCGTAATAACCTGTGTATTGCTTACAGAGGACACTGTAATCATATTACTAATCTGATCGCCATTGAGACCAAGCTCAGGATTTCGTTCTGCGACCTTATCTGTTATTGCTGCTGTTTTAATAATTTGCTTATACGTATCTACTAGTCTGATGTCAAGATTCACACTATTAATATCTAGCGCTCTCGTATCCTGAGAGTTATTCACGATTAGACTCGTAGATGATTCATATACGGGTTTCATAAATCCATAACTGTATACAGCTGTTATGATTGCTAATAGAACAACTAATGCTACTATTAATTTTATTCTTTTTACTATAATCCTGACGTAGTCTCTAAGTTCTAGCTCCATTGACTTTTAGTACCCCCATATACATGATCTTCGGTCTAGCAAGCAGTAAGAGTCTTTACCCCAACTGCTAAGGGATAAAAACTCTTACACCTTTCACTATCTATTATGCGTAATGCTTATCTAAGATCAAAAAGTTTAGCAATAATAACTGCAGATTCAGCTCTTGTTGCAGTACCTTTTGGATCGTAGTTGTTTTTGCCTTTACCTTGAACGATGCCTTCGTTAGCAAGTAGCGCTACATTAGCACGATGAACCGCTACAACGTTAGCAGCATCTACGAATCCATTTAGAATTTCTTCTGCATTAGCAGGAGCCTCGAAATCTAGTACAGTTTTTAGTGCGTTGGAAGCAATAGAAGCCATTTCTTCACGAGAAATTTGTGCATTCGGATCGAACTCAGATGCACTGCGACCATTGATAATACCGTATGCTCTAGCAGCTGCGATGGAATCGTAGTACCATGCATTTTCACTTACATCATTGAAAGTAATATTAGTTGTTGCATTCAAGTTAAGAGTACGTACTAGCATTGCTGTAAATTCAGCACGTGTAACATTGCCATGCGGATCGAATTTGCCATTGCCTTTACCTAGCAACAGACCTTTGTCAGCAAGAAGCTTGATTTTATCGTTAGCCCAAGTGATGTTTGCAGTATCATTGAAGGAAGCACTGTTTTCAACAACTACGAAATCACCAAGTACATTTGTAAAGAATGTAATTGTACGAGTTTTGGAATCGTATTGACCACCGATCAAGCTTTGAGTACCGTCACCAAGTTTCGCAACTGTTACATTGGAACCAGTTCCGCTAACAGGAAGCGTTACACGGTATTGCTTTTCAAAGCCAGTGATGTCGCCGTTTGTGTTTGTAATTGCAATGCTGTAAGTGTCAGACTTCGCACCAGCTACAGTAGAAGCTGCTTTTTTGATTGATACTTTGCTTGCTGCAGTAAGCTGATCAAGAGAAGCTTCAACTGAAGCATCGCCAGTTTTAACGCCTACATAAGCGATTTCTTTAGATGTTAGAGAATCGATAAGATCTTTGTTCAAGTTCACTTCACCATTGGAAGTAGCACCAATGTTGTAAGTTAGTACTGGAGAAATGTTAAGATCAAGCTTTTGCTCTTCTAGAGCAGCTTTAAGTGCATTAAGTACCGTATTAAGCTGTGTATCATAAATAGTAGTCATTTGCGCTGGCGTAATGTTCAGCGTTGATACACCATTGCTTACAGTTACTGAGTTAGCAGCCTGTACTGTCAATGCTTGACGAAGTTGCTCTTCAAGTAGTTTGATTAGTGCACGCTTCAACGTATTGTTGTATAGATCAGGGTTAGCTTCCAAGTAGTCAGCTACTAGACCAGAAATTGCAGCTGCTTTTGCTTGATAATCGCTAACTAGACCAAGCTCAGGTGTTGGTACGAAAATACCACCGCCATCAGTGCCACCAACACTATATTTTGATGTATAGCTGAATAATGTAACACCATCAAAATCATCTAGTACAGATGGATAGCCCGGTGCAGTCTTATCAAGAACTGCCGAAACAGTTACATCATTATTCAAATTCACACCACTTAGATTAAGATCCAAATGAGGGTCAACATTAGCATTACCTGGATTAACTGTTACGGTTCCTTCTGATTTCCATTTAAAGAGGTCAAGAGGAATTACTTTACTTGTTCCAAAATTAACATTCAGCTTAAAATTACGACCGGAGCTTGTTCCTTTTGTAATAGGCTGATTTAACGAGTAATGATGTTTAGCATATGCAATCGCTACTGCAGCAGCACCTTTAGCATAAATATCCTTCTCATCATCAGTCAGATCAGCTTGAAATAGTGAATTGAATTTTTCTACATCTTCATCAAACTTTTCAAATTCTCCGCCATACAAATCAACAAAAGCAGCTACTAGTGAATTGTCGTTGGTATTCCATTCTTCTTCTATTACTGCTTTAATAGCATCTTTAGCCTCTTCGCTTAGATTGCCTTCATCAAACCAATCAAGATCTGCTTCATTGCTGAATTTTTCAAACAATTTTTCCTCGATCTCTTCCAAAAGCAGCGCTACATCATCACGAGTGATTTCCTCGCTTAGAACTGGGGCAAGTTTATCGTTTAAATTCTCGATAGCTGCTTCAAGGTCAGTTGAAAGATCTCCAAGGTTTTTGTTGAAATTTTCATTCTTAGTAGAGTAATCTTTGATCAACTGTTTAGCAATAGCAATAATCGCGTCTTTCACATCTTCTGCAACATCAGGATCCAGATTCTCTGAAATATTAAACTCTGCAATATCTAGTTCTGCTTCAACTTTTGCGATGTCTTTATCCGCTTGTTCTAGCAGGTCTTCATAAGCAGCAACAAGTGCATCCTCATCTTGCAATTGAGCAAAAACAGCTTTAATCTTATTAGATGCCTTTTCAACATTTTCTGTAGCAGCATAAGCTTTGTCAATCACCTTATAAGATACTGGTGCGAATGTCATAGCACTTGCTGTTACTAGAGCAACAACTGACGCTAATAATGCTTTTTTCTTCATTTTATACTCTCCCTCTTGTTTCATAATGATATATTAAAGAAATCTTGCAAACATCTCTTGCTTTTTAGCTTCATAGGTTTTCTGTAAGTTTTCAGCGTCATTGCCAATTTCATAGTCATATTTTGCTAGGTCTTTATTCAATTGGTCAACGATTGCCTTCACTTGCTCATCCGCCTCTTTCACAGCTTGCGAACCTTCAGCTAAATACATAAGTTTTTCTTCATCCGTGCTTGCTTTTTCATATTTACTGTACAGTGAATATGCACGATTCACAAGCGACGCTTCCATTCTCTTCAACTGAGCCTCAGCAGCACTCACAAGTTCAGCCCGTGTTGGTGGAGTGATCTCACCAGGAGCCCCAGGAATTACTCCTTCACCCGTATTATCTCCGCTGTTTCCTGTGCCAGGATTCGTTGGTGTACCGTCAGTGCCGTTATTGCCATTGTCGCTGTCGTTACGCGCGTTCATGGTAATAGTCTTGGTTGCAGAGTTGTAAGAAATATCATGTTGAATCAATTCCGCAAAGTAACGAAGCGGTACATAAAGTGTTCCTTTATGCATGAATGTCGTTACATCCTCAGGAATCGCTTGCTCTCTCCCGAAGAAGTTGTAGCCTGCCGCGTCAACCAAAGCATATATCGTTTCTTTTTTCAAAGAAGAAGCTGGTTTTTTCACGTCGACATTGGGCATCAAATACTGTTTCTTGTAATTTTGCAGCTGCTTAAGCTGGTTCTCGGATGGCAGTTTTACAGAAACGGTTGAAGTCGCCTGATTCCATTCAACCCACTTTTCCAGCATGTAACTGGCAAAGCGAACTGGCACATATGTACGGTTATTGTAGAGAAATCCTTGCGTATCTTTCGGCGCATGGTAAACCTTTCCGTCTACAACAAAGTGAAAATCAGCCTTATACACGACGACATTCTTCTGCACAGAAACGGCATTAGCTGGTGTAGCTCCTATGGTGATCATAAGCACACATACAACAGTTAAGATAATCGCCTTGATGCCTAATTTGTTAGCTTTCACAATACTCCTCCTTTTCCTAGAATTCTACCAGAATATTAATCTCCGCTTAGCGGCTGGAGCTTCTCTATTAATGAGTTCACTCCGTACTAGCCGCTCTGCATTGAGCTGATAGTAATCAACAAACGCTTGTCCCAGTTGCTTGCCAATCGCTTCATACCCCGAAGCAAGATCAAATGGACGATTAATGGCATGATGGGCATCCGATGCAACAAAATGCACGAGCCCCTTCTTGCACATTTCAAGCGATAGTTTTTGCAGCTTGCGTCCCATCTTCCCCGCAACAGAGGAACTGGTCAGCTGCGCCAATGCACCCGCCTCAACAAAGTCTTCCAGTAACCGCAGATTGCCAGCAAGCTCGCGATTGCGTTCAGGATGTGCAATAACAGGCGTTATATCAAGCAATCTAAGCTCATGAAACAGCTCATCAGCTTGCCTCGGCACATTGGATGAGGGAAATTCGATTAGCATGTACTGGGTAGATGCAAGTGTTGATAACAACCCACCTTCAAGGTCTGCAAGCAAGTCATCGTAGACGCGAACCTCCTGACCAATTAGAATCTCCAGCGGAATTCCGCGTTTGTCCAGCTCATCGTTAAGCTTGGCTGTTTCGATTTCAATTTGCTCAGCGTTCGTGTAATATCCTCTTGCATGATGATGAGGCGTTGCAACAACGGTTCGAATGCCGTCCTGCACAGCCTGCTTTGCTAATGCGATCGAATCCTCTAACGATCCTGCTCCATCATCTAACCCCGGAAGGATATGTGTATGTATATCAATCACTGTTAACCCTCTCATTCCCAAAAAACTACATCTTTACAGATGGCTACCTATAATTCTAGCATATTATACGATAGATTTGTAGGCAACTGCAGTAAAAATCCCAATAATTCCAAACCAAATCCTTACAATTGTGTGTCCGAAATCGTCTACTTGATTTGATTATCAACTAATTAAACGCAAAATGAAATAGTAAAGTTGCGCCATTTCTTGAAATAAAAAACCAATGATAGACGATAAATATGGGTATTTTTTCTTATTTTCCAAATATACCCTTCATTGCTCGTTTTGTCCATCATTGGTCACAAAATTATTCTATTCAATTTTAATGTACTGCTTCTGCCAATATAATTTCCATACGTGCGGCTATTTCCTCCGCGTTTAGTCCATGCTTGGCAACGTACATATTACGTGGATGCTCGCTGCAAGCTGGAGTACAGCCTCCCATATGCTTGTGCTCATTTTCCTCAGAGCATAGAATCTGCTTGTTGCACTCAGGATTCGCACAGTTGATATAACGCTCGCAAGGCTCACCAGTAAAATGGTCCTTTCCTACTATCGACGGATCTACCTGATTGATTGGCACCACCAGACGCTCATCGAATACGTAGCATTGCCCCTTCCATAGCTGTCCTTTCGCTACAGGGTCCTTGCCATACGTAACAATACCACCATGAAGCTGACCAACATCCTCGAAGCCTTCGCGAACGAGCCAGCCTGAGAATTTCTCACAGCGAATACCGCCCGTACAATACGTTAAAATACGCTTGCCTTCAAGCATGTCACGATTCTCTCGAATCCATTCCGGAAGCTCTCGGAACGATTCAATATCAGGGCGAATGGCCCCCTCAAAATGACCAACATCATACTCATACGTATTACGAGCATCGATCACAATCGTATCATCCTGCTGCATTTGCTCATAGAACTCTGCAGGCTCGACATAACGGCCTGTAAGCTCACGCGGATTTATATCATCCTCTAGACTAAGGTTGACAAGCTCTGCTCTGGGACGCACATGCATTTTCTTAAATGCGTGTGTTTCTGATTCATCAATTTTGAATACGATGCCTTGGAACAATGGATCAGCCTTCATTGCTTCCATATAAGCATTAGTTTGCTCAACTGTTCCCGATACCGTACCGTTAATTCCTTCACTAGCAACAAGAATGCGGCCTTTAAGCTGTAGCGATTTGCAGAAGGCAAGATGCTCCTTAGCAAATTCAGCTGGCTCAGCAATGCTTGTGTAGTGATAATACAATAAAATGCGATATTCCATTATTTTTACCACCTATCATGTATATTTCCAGGATATAACCTGATAGAGTGATTCTCATTAGGGCAAATGCAAAGCAAATTCAGCATGTCGCGACAATGTAGAATCATATCTGTAAATTATACCGAATTGCGCTCATGTAATGCAATGATAATTAATTGGTTATTTCGTGACGAATCATAAATCGGATTGTGACCTCCGTTCCCTTGCCTTGCTCGCTGTGCAGCGTCAATGAGGCGTGCTGCTGCTGTCGTATCCGCTTTTGCACATTGCCAAAGCCAACTCCTGTCTGATCATGAGACTCCAGCAGCTGCTTCAGCTGTGCTTCAGACATGCCGACGCCATCGTCCGATACCGTGATGGACAGCTCTCGGTCATGCAAGCGTACGGCAACCTTGATCGTCCCTCCCTCTTCCTTGCTATATAGGCCATGCTTGATCGCATTTTCTACAAGCGGCTGAATACACAGGCTCGGAATACGAACCTCCTGCAGCTGCTCTGGCACATCAAGCTCCAGCTTGTATTTATCGCCAAAACGCATTCGCTCAATTCCCACATACACCTGAATCAATTCCAGCTCCTTGCTTAGCGCAATCGCGTTGCCTGCATTGTCCACATCGAACACGAGACGTAGATATTGGCTAAAATCAGTAAGCAGCTTTGCAGCCTGCTCGGGATTCACATAGCACAAAGAGATCATCGTATTAATTGCATTATAGATAAAATGAGGCTTGATCTGTGCCTGTAAAAAAGAAAGCTCATGCTGCACTGCTAGACGCGATGCCTCCTGCAGCGACAACATCCCCTTTACTCTGGCAAGTACCTCTAGCTCGACAAACGGCTTATGAAGAAAATCATTTGCCCCAGCTTCAAAGCCACGCTCCAGCTCATCATACTCAACGCCAACCGCCATCAATATGACGGGAAGCTCAATCATTGAATATTGATTACGAATTTGTCTGCACAGCTCAATGCCCGATTGACCTTGAAGCGTCATATCCACCAGCACAAGATCAACAGAGCTCGCTGCGAGAATAGGCATTGCTTCTTCCCCAGAATAAGCATACAACACCACATACCCATTCTTCACCAGCATGTCCTGCAGCGTTTGAATGTTATAATACTGATCCTCTACAATCAAAACCGTCTGCTGCTTTGTTTCGTGGCTGCTAAGCTCATTCCACGCAGGCAGCAGCGATTCTGTTCGAATTTCAAGCTGCTGCTGTGAATCGTCTACTTGCAGCTCGTGTCTATTCATATAGCCTGGAAGCCTCAGTTTAAAGCAGTTGCCTTTTCCTTCTATCGACCAGTCCAGCTCCAATCTGCCATCCATGGCCTGAACAAGCGCTCTTGTCATATACATTGTTAGGCCTGCATCGGTATCATCTATTATATTGGGATCGAATAACTGAGACTGACGGCTGCTAGATATATAAGTGCCATCATCCTGAACCGAAATGCAAATCATGCTCCCAGATAAGCTTGCTGAGACCGAGACGGCGGTGGCTCCAGTCCTGTTTGCAGCCTGTCTAATCAACGCATACAGCACCTGATACATTCGTTCTTCATCTCCGATGATCTTCATGGTCGGATGAACATCAAGCTTTACTGCTATCCCCTTTTCCTTCCCAAACACGGTGATCGCTTCAACCGCGCGTGTTAGGCTTGCCTTTAGCGGGACAGATTCTCGGTTAAGCTTTAGTTCCTTATTTCGCAGCAAGGCAAGATCAATCGTAGCATTCACCTGATGAATAACTCGCCTTACAAGCTGATTCATCATTTTGTATTGTATATAAGCGTCAGATTCAATCAGCTGATTTTTGTTTTTTTCTCGTTCAATGCCGTTTGCCGTCATGCTTAGCATACTGTCCAATGGCCCTCGTAAATAATAAGCCGAGTTGACCAAAAAATCCTCCTTCACCTTATCCATCCGCTTGATTCGTTCTTCACTTCGGATATAACGTATCGCCAGAAGCAGCTGACTAATAAAGATAAAGCTTGCGACAGCCATTGATCCAATAGATTTATTAGAAATCAAGCCCAAGCTGTAAAGTGCAGTGTTGTAATAAGAAATCATCCAAAAAAACACGATTACCAAATAAATGAGTACGTCGTTCCGCAGGCTTCTATGATCAAGCTGCAACCATTTTCTAAACAGACGCCAAAACAGATACGTCATTATGCCTAGAAAATAAAGTGACATATACTCGATAATTTTCGTATAGACAACGCTATCGAATAACAAAATAAAGATAAGACTAAGCCAATAGGTGCTCATCGTAAATTTGTGGAAAGCTGGAGATAGCAGCCCCGCTACCTGGTGAACCAGATAAAGCTGCAGTAAAATTCTTAATCCAATTCTGCATATCCAGACCAGCTTTAGCAGAAGCTCGTAAGGAGCGTGCTGGAATATTCCTACCAGCATTAATTCACCCGAATTCAAAAACATAATCGTCAGGCATAAAAACATTAACGAAAAATACAGAGAGCCTATCACTCGTGTATGAACCGCAACGTATAAATGATAAATAAAAATAATAAAGCAGATTGCAGCCCCAGTAAGCTCAATCGCAAGACCAGAACTCGTTTGACTGGCAATACTATTGGCAGAACCTAGCCATATGGAATAATGATAAGGGAAATTATAATGCGAGTAATTAGCTACCTGCAGTACAATTTCTATCGAAGAGGAACCAGCTTCAAAATAAACCTCATACCCTCTGTTTCCTGCTTTTGCTTGTTTGGCATCAAGCGATACTTGTCCATGTCCGCCAACTTCTTGACCGTTTACATAAAGCTTGCTGCTTGTTTTTATGTTGGACAACTTCAGCGCTAATGCATGCTGCGGCTCTTCTCCTAGATGAATGTGAAGCTTGTAGGTTCTAGCTCCAATACCGCCTCCTCTAATATCCTCCAAGGAAAACAGCTGCTTCATGCTTCTGGTCGCTGATGGATCGAAATATTGTCTCACTTCTGCATACTCGTTATAACCAGCAAGCTCGCTGGGAGTCAACAGACGCTCCTTGTAAAGCTCCCACTCGCCTTCAAGCTTAATAGCGCCATTCTCCTTAAAGCTCCAATTCGTTAGGTCCAGCGTACCATTCTCTGCTTTAGGTGAATCAATCGCTTGAAAAGGATGCGCGATGGAAATAATAAAGGAAAAAAGCATTACCCCAATGACGATCATCACCATGATAAATTTTTTCATCTTGAATCTCCGTTACGGTTTAATGTTACTTCTCCTTTCAAGCTTACAGACTTGCCAAATGTTTTGTCCACAGAAAAATATAAAAGAGGCAATTATCCCCATTTACAATCGGAATAATTGCCTCTCTATGAGATCAAACTTATCGTTTTACTTATTTTGCAGCAACAAGAGATAGTTTTTCTGCAGCTGCTTTAACACGCTCTAGACCTTCAGCAATAATTGCTTCTGCTTGTGAAGGATTAGCGTTGTGACCTTCGATAACTACTTCATCGATCACTTCCATACCATATACGCCGCCGATAACATTGCGCATGTAGTTCAATGCCATTTCCATTGGAGCAGCTTCAGGAGTGGAGTAGATACCGCCACGTGCATTCAAGAAGATTGCTTTTTTGTCAGTTAGCAATGAAACAAGCTGACCTTGCTCATTGTACTTGAAGGAATAACCAGCTTGGTACGTGTAATCAATAAATGTTTGCAATGCTGCTGGAATAGTCAGATTCCATAGCGGGAAAGCAAATACAACAACATCTGCTGCACTTAGTGCATCCATTGCTTTTTGCTTCGCTGCAAGAAGACGTTGATCTTCAGCTGTCAATGCGCCTGCTTGTGCGCGACCGAAAGCATCAAAGAAATCTTGACCGAAATAAGGCATATCCTCTGCAAATACGTCAAATGTTGAAACCTCTACACCTTTAAGATTTGCCTCGAATGCTTCAAACATTTTTGAAGAAACCGCATCAGTAGCTGGGCGGTTATTAGCTTTTACCAATAGTACTTTCATTTCTCTCGATCTCCTTTATGACTGAATTTATTTTTATCTTTAAGTTAAGATGCCACTTCATTATACCCTGTTTTCTCGAGAAAATAAATAGCAACTATAAAAAATATAGTTACATATTTTTTACAGGATGGTCAGTCGCTAGCCCAGCTTGATTTCAGAGCCTTGTTCGGCAGATCGATAGATCGCATCCAGGATGTGAATCATATGAACACCTTCCTGAGGTGTAATCGTCGGCTCCTGCTCTCCACGAACACACGCGATAAAGTGCAAAATATTCTCAACATGCTGCGGTTTTGATGTATGCGATAGTTCAGGCTTTTCCGATACAACCTGTCCATCACGCTCCACATAAAGCGTCAGCTCATCATCGATAATTGAGAAGCCTGCTTCCGAACCACGCCATTCAATAAATTTTTTCTCCCGCTCAACATTCGATGCCCAGCTAAATTCAAGCTGCAGCGAGGCCCCATTCGTAAAGCGAATAAAACCCATTGCCATATCCTCTACGTCAAAGGTTCCTGCTGGAATCTGTCCGTTAGCATCTGGGCGATCAGCGAACTGACGATACGTCGTTCCACTCACCGTTGAAGGCACACTGTTGTCGCTCAACCACATCGCAAGATCAATCATATGTACCCCAAGATCGATTAGCGGGCCACCACCAGACAGCTCCTTCGTTGTAAACCAGCCGCCCCGCCCAGGGATGCCGCGTGTACGGACCCAACCGCAGCGTCCCGCATACAGCTCCCCGAAAAAACCTTCCTGCTGAAGCTTCTTCACATATTGTGCTGCTGCTGTAAAGCGGTTGTTGCGCATAACCATAAGCACCTTTCCAGTACGTGCAGCGATGTCTGCCATACGCTCAGCTTCCTGCGGATTGATCGCATCCGGCTTTTCACAGAACACATGCTTGCCGCTTTCAAGTGCAGCAATCGCAATAATCGAATGAAATTTGTTCGGGGTCGTTATACTAACGATATCGATATCATCACGCTCAAGCAACGCTTCATAATCTGTATAGATGCTGGCTCCAGGAAAATCCTTCTCTGCCTGTTCGGCAAGCTCCCGATTCGCATCACACACCGCAGCCACTTCTATGCCTTCAGCAGCTTTCCAGCCCTCCAAATGTGCATAGCGGTATATTCCCCCCGTACCGATAAGACCTACTTTTAGCATATAACGATAACCTCCTATAATGAGCAGCTTAGCTTAACCAAGCTCCTATATTGTTATCATTAGCATATCATAAATGTGCCGTTGATTAACAATTGATAAATGATAACAAAACAAGTACGCCATGCACAATAGCCCATACCACGCAGCTGCGAGGTATGGGCTATTGTGAGAACTACTCACATTCGGTTATGAAGGATATAATGAGATCTACTGATATGCGACATATGGACATATATAATAGAAGCGATTTTTTTATTATTCTATTCAGCAGCCGTTACAGCAGTGCCCCATAGCGAAACACCTTCCTCAGACAGCACGGAGAACGCCATGACATCCTGCTTCGTCAATTCATCATACTGACGTATAAACACACCACGATAAGCGATATCATCAACCGTAATCGCCGCAAAATGCTCGCCGCTTAGCTCCCAGCTTCCGCTCAATTCTCCTGCAAGCTGTCCGTCCGCTTGCAGCTCAACCACAATTGAGTGTTTTACCTCTGCAGAAATGTCTCTACCATGATTCACAAGCTTATAAGCTCCTGCCACTTCTTCCGTTGTATACGCGCCAATCGTTTCACCTGCATAACGGTGAGGAGCCATCACGAACCAGTTATCCTCGTTCAGAAACATCTGATGAACGCGAATTTCATGCTGCTCGCCGCGATAAGGAAAGCGCGTATGGAAGATGTTATAATACTTGCCGCTCGCTTCGTCATAATAGGTTGAGTTATGTCCAGGCGAGATGTAGCCTGCTCCCACACCGCCACCACTTTCACCCGGCTGACGTCGGAACATAAAATTACCTACAAGCTTCACACCATATGGCTCGATGGCCCGATCGTCAAAGAATGAACCTGCCGGACCTTGCGCATCAATCAGGTCATTGCCCATCGAATCCAGATAAGGACCATCAGGCTGCTTTGAGCGAGCAACGCGAAGATTGTAGCCGCCATTCACATCCAGCCCGCCAAATGATAAGAACAAATAGTAATAATCT
Organism: Paenibacillus septentrionalis; assembly: GCF_042659865.1. Taxonomy (NCBI): domain Bacteria; kingdom Bacillati; phylum Bacillota; class Bacilli; order Caryophanales; family Paenibacillaceae; genus Paenibacillus; species Paenibacillus septentrionalis. The sequence continues at coordinate 526,674 of NZ_JBHSTE010000004.1, read as the reverse complement.
GTCTCAGGGCTGTATTGAATGTAAGGCCCTTCTATACGAACATGATTTTTGCCTAGCAGCTTTTTGCCATAGCCTTGATCAGGCAGCGGCAGGCCAGTAGTAGGATCAAGCTCCATAATGAAAATCCCGCCTGAGTATGAGCCGTACACCATCCATAACACGCCTTCTTTATCAAAGAACACATGAGGATCAATTGCATTTGGATGCACAGTAGCGTCATAGATCGTGCCATCCTCACTCGGCTGTCCCCACATGCCGGACTTCAAAAACATGCCTAGATCCTTGAATGGACCCTCTGGAGAATCGGACACCGCCAGACCGATTGCAGCGCGCGGCGAATCTCCCTTGCACACACTATAATAGAAGTAATACTTCCCATCAGCAAGCTGAATCACATCGCCAGCCCAAAACGTATCTGTCTGTCCCCATTCTAGTGCTTCAGCCATTTCTTCCTTAACATTAGGAATAAGCGGGTTACCATCCACTACCCCTGTGCCAATCAGTGTCCAGTTCATAAGATCGGGACTTTTGGCAGCAGCCAAGTGAGACCCATATACATAAAACATTCCATCAGCAAAAATGACAGAGGGATCATGTACTGAAGCATTCGTAAACACTGTTCCTGAAGCTAGCTCATCGGGAGCAGGCTGCTCCGTCTGCTCCTCAAGCTGTCCTTCAATCACCTGCTTGCCCCCCTCCTCAACAGCAACGACCTGTTCAGGCGTCGCAGTAGGAACCGACTCCTCCTTGCTGCAGCCAGACACAATCAAAAGCGCCGCAGCAACGGTCAATACGATTATTAATTTTTTGTTCATCGGACCTCCTAAAAACGATTGGTAGCATTTTTTTCGCTACCAATAGTTACTTCGTAAGCATTAACCAGACTTTTGGTAGCATTTTTTTCGCTACCAAAAGTCACTTCGTAAGCATAATCCTAACTTTTCGTAGCTAACTTAATTTGCTTCTTCGCAACGAAAAGTTACTTCGTAAGCATTAGCTTAAACTTTTCGTAGCTTACTTGCTAAGCTTGCTAGAGCTTGAGTAGCGCAGCGTACGGTATTGGTACGTGAGCAACGGAGCTTTCGGTAGGACTTCATATTCGACGCCGAATCAACGACAACGAGTTACCTCGTCATCAAGCCTGAACGTTTTGAACTACCTCTA
>NZ_JBHSTE010000004.1:0-525412 GCF_042659865.1 Paenibacillus septentrionalis | reverse complement strand
GTAGGACTTCATATTCGACGCCGAATCAACGACAACGAGTTACCTCGTCATCAAGCCTGAACGTTTTGAACTACCTCTAATTATTCGCCTGCAATACCTGCCCGCTCCACACTCTCAACAAAATACCGCTGAACGAACAGATACAGGATCAGAATCGGAATAACCGACAGCACCACACCCGCCATCATCTGATTCATCACGGTAGGCGCCATGCCGATTGCGCCTGATGATACGCTTGAGCTCATCTGCTCTGCAGTCATATTCGCCTTACCATAGAAGCCGTTCATGCGCTGTGCCAGATTGTAAAATGGCGGTAGACGCAAGTACAAGCTCGGCTGGAAGTTGTCATTCCAATGCCATACTACCGAGAATAGAAATACAGTAATCATCGCTGGTCGGCCAAGCGGGAACATAATCTGCCAATACGTACGGAACGCACCTGCTCCATCAATTCTCGCCGCTTCCTCCAGCACCCCTGGCAAGCGACGATAGAACTGAATAAAGATCAAAATGAATAGCGCGCCCTGCAAGCCATGACCGAAGGCCGCTGGCACAATAAATGGCAAATGTGTATTGATCCAGCCTAGATCGCTAAAGAACATGTACAGGGGTACTACGATCGTTTGCGGCGGCACTAAAAACGTAAAGATCAACAGCATGAACCATACGCCATACAGCGGGAAGCGATAGCGTGCAAACCCATATCCGATCATCGAGCAGGATACGATTTGCAGCAGCGCACTACCGAATGAAATAATGACACTATTGGATAGCCCTTGCCAGTACTTCATCTCGGTAAACGCGACACGGTAATTATGAAAATTCAACTCATGCGGAATCCAGCGCACTGTTGCATCCGCAACATCCCATGTCTGCATCAGTGACTTGGATACCATGTATAACAGCGGATATAAAAACACAAAGGACAAGCTTAGCAGTACAAAGTAATAGAACACATTGCCGGCAAAGCCTTTGCTTTTCTTTAATGCGTAAAACTTCACAGCAGGGTTAATTTTATCGCTCATCTTTATTTTGTTGACTAATTGCTGCGGATTCGCCATACGATTACCTGCCTTCCATTGAAGATAGGCTTCTTCTGAACAGAAGGAATACAATACCGATCATAATAAAGATCAGTACGAAGTAAATCCATCCTAAAGCAGAAGCATATCCATAGTTGTTTTCTGCGAACACTCGTTGATTAATGTAGTCCATAACGCCGTTGTCCGCACGTGTAAAGGAGCTCACCATCGTAAACAGCGTATTGACCAAAATCATCGGCATAATCATCGGAAATGTAATTTTCCAGAAGCTTTCCCACTTCGTAGCGCCATCACATTTCGCCGCTTCATACAAGGAAACAGAAATCGTCTGCAAGCCCGCAAGGAAAATCAACGTTTGAACGCCTGCATCCCACATTACAATCGTCAGCGCATCCGCATATTCCAGCAAATTCATTAACAGATCGCTCGGAATAAACAAGCGCAGCATGCGGTACAGATCAAAATCCATGAATATCGGCAAATTCGTTGCCCCTTGCTCCATCAGCTTCTTCAACGTCGAACCAGAAGCGATAATAACGGGCAGGAAGAATATGCCGCGGAACAGCATACGTCCCTTAAAGTGACGATTCAGCAGCAGCGCGCTCGCCATCGAGAAAATCAATACGAGCGGAACATGCGTCAGCATATTCGTAAAGGTGCTTTGCAGCAGCGGTAGAAACTGTACATCGACTGTAAATGCTGCCCGGAAGTGCTGAAACCCAACATAATCGGCAATCAGCCCACCCTTGCTAGGCGACAAATTTTGAAATGAGTAATAGATGGAGCGTCCAAGCGGCACTGCCATGAACGCCAGAAACCCAATAATCCATAAAATGATGAAGGAATAGCCTTCAAGTATATGTCTTCTTCTCATATTCATCTTAAACTTCATGCTGATTCCTTCACCCCTTACTCCATGTATAGTTCAAGCCACTTACTGTAACGCCATCCACCGTAACCGCCTCGCTATTGTAGTTGACAATAACGGTTGTGCCGTTGCTGTAGCTTGTGCGGAACACATTAGGAGCTAGCTGCTCGTGATTGCTCATTTCCTGACCGTTGATCGCTTCATACAACGGCAGCAGCTCCTTATATTCACCCGCAATATGTGAAACCCAATCCCCTGCGTAAGAGCTGAACAATCTTGTTTCCGCCGTGCGATGCAGGTTGCTGCTTAGCTCGCCTGTAAGCTCTGCACTTGGCAGCGCTCCATATTCAATTGACTTCAGCCGTTCAACCTGTGCGTCCTCTCTCAAGTTAATCGATCCTGCATAGTAAGGAACCAGACCATGAAGAACAAGCTGATAGAAAGGCACCGATTCATCAGTATAGATATATCCGCTGTGAGCCATTGGCGCATCCTCAATGCGATCCACAAGCCCTAACGCATAGGCATTGCCATATTCAATCGCTACTGAGCCAACCTCCTGCTTCATCAGCTTCATGCTTTCCACCCAAGCATTTGCCGTCACGGAGCGATCTGTCGTGCTTGACTTGTCCTCGTCAGAATAGATCAGCTCACCCATATATTGCAGCTGCACGCCATCAACACCATACCCTGCTAAGTCGTCAGCCTGCTTCTTCACATACTTGTTTAGTGCTTGCTCTGGCTTCAAGTAATGGAAGGAGAAGCTGTTGCGACTCCAGCGATCACTTGGCCAATAGAGCGTCGCTACAAGCAGCTCGCGATCCATTCCGCGAACCGCATCCTTGCGTGCACTATACTTGCCCGTCTGCTCAAAAGGCTTTACATAGTTTGCCTTCAAGTACAGATCGACGCCCTGCTGATTCGTATAATCAACGAGACTCTGCAAGCCGTTTTTTCCGCCCAGCTGACGGGCTGTTTTATGCTGCGGCTGTGCACCATATACGCCGTCCTTCGTCCAGCCGTCATACGTAGCGACAATATTCGTTACACCTTCTGCCTTCAGGCTCGCAATAATCTCCTCGGCCTGCTTGAACGTCGTCATCTTGATGAACGTGTCTCCGATTATCTCCTCGCGAAGAATTCCGCCAAACAGCTTCAGCGACAGGCTAGGCGCTTGCTGAACAACAGGCTCTACGCCCTGTACGTCCATTAGATAGCTGCGGTACGCCTTCGCCATGCCTACATAATTGGCAGCGTCACCCTCCAGCAGCACATATTCCACGCTACGATTGCCCGCAATCATTTGTCCTTGGAAATAAGGAATCTGCCCAGAGTTGCCGATGAAAATAATATCGTTTTTGCGATACATGAACTCTGCCGCACTGCGATACACGGGAATTGCACGAATCCCTGCAGGGGTAGCGTTGATCTTCGCCTCATATTGTCCGTCCTTCACAATCGCCAGTGAACCCACTCCGTTGCGATACATGCCGAACACAGGAAGCGCAATGCTTTCACGAACCGTGTTGGAACGCTTTACTCCAGCAGACATCATATCGTGCGTATGCGAAACGAACGTTGTATCATTGCCATAAATGTATTCAGAATAGCCCTTCAAGTACTGTTCATGGTTGGTACGGAAATGCAGCAAAGCACCAGAGCCATCTGGAATAAGCATCGCGCCTGTATCTGTCTCAAGCGCACCATTGAAAAACGGCAGCGGCTCCAGGCTCGTCAATCTTGCAGTACCACTTTCTACGATGCTTTCGAACGGAATGTCCACTTGAAGTCCACGCTCCGTCAAGGTGTAGATCATCTTCAGCGCAATACCTTCCGCACCAAATTCTAGATCAAGCACAACCTGATCGCTCTCAACCGTGTAGCTCATCGTCGTTGTTGCATCCTTCAACGAGTACGTCGTTGTAATGTCCGAGCCCTCGGTATAACGAAGATGAAGCGGCGAATCTACGAATTTCTTATTGTTGGGCGGCAATGTAGAAGGTACTTGCGGTGCACCTAGCCACTCCGTACCCGTTGTTTTGCTCACCACTCGTACGTTGCCAGTTGCCTCATCAATAAACAGCTTGAACTGAGCATTTTCCAGCACTTCCTTGTTGGCTGTAACCTTGGAAAGCGTCACCTCGCCAGCATCAGGCGCCGCAGCTCCTCCAGCTGCTCCATTCCCATCAGCATCAGCATTCACAGCACCTTCAGCACTCTGCTCCTGCTGCTCTGCAGATGAAGCCGTAGCGTCATTCGGTTGCTCTGAAACTGCTTCTGTCTCTTGCCCTGCAGCAGTTTCCACCTCTGCAGCGTCAGCTTCCTGACCTGCCCCCACTTCCTCGTTGGAGGCTCCAGCCTGCTCATCTGCCTGCTCTGCATAAATATCGCCAATAGAACTAAGTGCAGATGACTGACTAACGAGGACGACAGCAAGCAGCATGACCAACAGCAGTCTTTTCCATTTCATGTTTAATGCCTTCATCTTGTAGTCCCCCTATCCGCGTAATCTTAATTCCTTAACGATATCCGTCAGAAAATTCACGAACTGATTCGCCAAGCCGAACAGCAATATGCATATAAACCAAAGAATCAATACAGCGATAATACTTAGAAACGCAATAAACAATGTTTTCGGAAGATCAAAGTTATGAAGCACCTTAACCTTTAACAGAAACAACCAGACTACCCAGGCATATAGCCCATACGTTAGCAGATTGACAATGCCAGATTCATCAAGCGCCAGCATTTGGGTAAGTAATGTAATCGGAATAATGAACACGATGTATGGCACAAGCGCGTAGGCGCTGCCATATATGATCTCAACGAACTTTCCTTCTCCATCGAGAATGGCTGCTACTGCCCAGTGCGCTACGCACCATGTAAACCAAGGGATGAAGATCCAGATCGCTTCCTGCAGAATGGAAATCTGGTAAGCCTCACGCGATTCAAATGCAAACCCGACTAGATAGATTGAGACAACACGAGCAAAATAAGCACAGATGATTAACGCAATCGCTTGTCTAATACGTACCATGCCAGGACTTTGAATATCTTCATAAAAGTCGAATGGACGGAAAAGAATTTTATGGATCATAACAAATGGACTCATACCGTCTCACCCTCCTTTACTAACGCATTCGTCTTCACCTGAGATTTTTGTTTCACCTTGCGTGACAGCCAGCGCAATAGCTTCGGTACATAGATGCGAAGTAGAATAAACAGCACAATCGCACTAATCGCGATAATTGCAAAGTTTTCCTTCACCAGCTCTTTACGATACTCCTTGAAGGCCATAGAGTAATCACCGCGCGCACTCGCCAGCTTGAAATACTCCATCGCTTCCTTGTACTTCTCTTCCTTATAAAGCGCCTTGCCTATTGCTTGGTAAGCCATCTCGTAGTTGCTGTTCAAGCGAATAACTTCCTGCCACATCTCTTGTGCATCTTCATAACGTCCATCTACATATAAGGTGGAGGCCTCCTGAACTAAAGCGGCGAACGGCGTTTTACGGAATACCTCGATGGAATTGCGACCTCGGTCCACGACATAAATATCTCCATCAGCCGTTTGCGCAAGATCAGCCGGCGTCGTAAACAAGCCGCGCTGCTCACCTACGCCACCGAAGGCAAACAGAAAATTGCCCAGCTTGTCATATTGGAACACTTTGCTTGACTGCAGGTCCAGTGCCGTAATAATGCCATCCTCATCTACTGAAACCCCAATAAAGGACGGCATCGCGAACGGGCCTGCACTGTAGAAGTCGCCATATTGGCGCTGCGCTCCGATGTTAAGCGTATCGACCCCAACTGGCGATAGACGCTTAATCTGATTGAAGGCCTCACCAATTGTCGTCGTGTACATAAAGCCTTCTTTATCGATGTCCAGATTGGAAAACTCCGCAGGACGTACCGCGGCAATTTTTTGCTGCTGCGAATCAGTCGCAATCAGCCTTATAAACAATCTCGACCAGCTAAAGCCGACATGGTTGGCACCGTAAAAGCCTTTGAACTGTCCGTTCGGATCGAGCTGAATCAAGCCCTGAGTGTTGCCATCACTGACTACATACATATAATCGCGTTTATCCAATATAATTTTGGATGGCGAATAGGAAAACGTTGAACCGATCAACGGACTTTCCGGTCTTATAAACTCCTTGTCGAAGGTTCCATCGGGATTAAAAAGAACGATGCGTCCATTTTTCGTATCGGCAACATAGATCGTTCCATCCTCCTTGACATACACGCCCTTGGGCTCGCCAAGCTTGCCCGGACCATCAGCGTCGCCAATAATACGTACAAACTGATGATTTTTATCGAGCTGGACGATTCGATTATTTCCCGCATCCGCGACATAGATCATGCCGTCCTTCGTTATAAACAACGACTCGGGACGAACAAAAGCGCTTGACTCGATATCAAGCCCTGTAATCGAGCCATCATAGACAAAGCCTGCAATCGAGCGAATATCATTTCCTTGCGAGTTGATTGTATAGCTCTCATAGGGCGTTGCCGCATAAGCGGTGGAAGCCAGCAAGGACATCATAAACGTCATCAGCACGACGATTCGTACTTTTTTCAAAGTTTTCATAGCTGCCCTCCTATTCCTTCAAGCCTGAATGAGCCATCGTCTGAAGCACCATGCGCTGCGTACCGATAAACACAAGCAGGGTTGGAATAATCATGAGAAAACTCGCAGCCGCGAACGTTCCGACACGCGCGATAACACCAACTCCCCCTTGAATCGTCTGTATCGCGAGCGGCAATGACTTCATATTTTCACTCGTCGTATACACCATCGCTGGATATGGATCGTTCCACGCAGTAATAAAGCTGAACAACGCGAAAGTGGCAATAGCCGGCTTCAGCATCGGCATCACGATTGACCAGAAAATTTTCCACTCGCTTGCTCCATCAATACGTGATGCTTCGAGCAGGGCATCCGGAATTTGGCGCAGGAATTGAACCATTAGGAACATCCCGACTGGAGCAGCCAAATAAGGCAAAATCAAAGCAAAGTACGTATTCATCAAGCCGGATTTACTCATAATCAAGTACTGAGGAATTTGCAATACTAGCGGCGAGAACATCAACGATGCTACGATCAAGTCAAAAAAGAACTTTTTGAACACCATGTTGTGCTTCGCAAGCGGATAAGCTGCCAGTGCGGAAATAATGACACCGCCCCCTACAATTCCCGCTGTAACGATAATGCTATTGAATATAAAGCGGATGAATGGAACACTCGATGTCCCTGTTACAAGCAAAAGGTCACGAAAGTTGATCAGCGTTGGGTTCATAACGAAAAATCTGGGTGGGAACAGAAACAGCTCGCTGATTGGCTTGAGCGCTGTTGATGCAAGATACACAAGAGGCATCAGCATCAGCAATCCAAATACCGTAAGAAAGGTATACAGGACAATGCCGCCCCAGTCTATTCTTCTTATAAATGAGTGCAATCTAATCCCTCCCCAGCAGATTAAAGATTAGGCGGTTCAAGCCCATCATCAGCAAGAACAGCACAACCGCAATCGCTGATGCATAGCCCATCTCGAATCGAATGAATGCGTAGTCGAACAAATGAGTCAAAATCGTATGGCCGGCATACAATGGACTCGGCAAGCCGACAAGCTGCACGCTTATATCAAACACTTGAAGCGAGGCTACGACCTGCATAACTGCACCGAACAGCAGCTGCGGCTTAACCGACGGAACGGTAATGTACCATAGACGCTGCCAGCGACTGCGAATGCCGTCAATATCTCCAGCTTCATACAAGTCCTTCGGAACGTTTTGCAAGCCTGCAAGGAACGCAAGGAAACCAACCCCCATGCTCATCCATAACGAAACGATGACGATAACCGGTACAATTGAACGGATATCCTGAAGGAACAGAAACGGCTCATCAAGCAATCCGAGCTGGATCAGCCAGTGATTGAGCAGACCCTTTCGATCCCCAGCGAACAGATACAGCCATACAACCGACATCGCTGTACCGCTGGCAATCGACGGTGTATAAAAACAGAGCGTATAGAAGAATCGATATTTCATCGGAATCTGACTAATCAGCCAGGCAAGCAGGAACGCCATAATATAGCCAATCGGTCCTGTTATAATCGCAAATTTTAGTGTGATGCCAACTGCCTGCATGAAAATATCGTCTTCAATAAATAACAGCTTATAATTGGAAAATCCGATAAAACGCGGAGACTCCAAAATGTTGTAGTAGGTAAAGCTTAGTGACATCGAAATAATAATTGGCACGACGATAAATAAGGTAAAAAGCAGCAGGAAGGGCGCTACAAAAAGCAGCGACACCTTACTACGCTTTACATCCGCCCAAAACAACTGCATTTTTTGCTTAAAGCGGGACTCAGAACGGACCACCGCGATGTCTGCCTGCGTCTCTGATTTTTCAGCTATCATTCTGTCGTCCCTCCTCGTTCATCTACGTCAAGACCAAATTCCTCACGTTTTTTGGACAGCTCCTTGTTGATCTCCTTGACCCCATCCTCAACGGATTCACGAACAATTCGTCCATTCAATACAATCTCATTCCACATGTTTGCAATATAACGTGTCGTATAGTAACCGCCTAGTACAACCTCGCGCTCACGGAACCATTCCCATTGCTCAAGAATGGCATCAATGTCTTCAGCTTGCCAAGGAAGACGCTGCAGTGCCTCTACATTCGCCGTGTTCCAGCGTGCTTCAACGCCAAGCAATGCTTCCAGCTCAGAGCCAAAACGCTCTTGCGCATCAGCGCTGGTCCACCATTTCAAGAACTCCCATGATTCTTCTGGATGCTCTGTATCCTTGAAGATCATGCCTGTTTGCGCCAGACCGCCCGTAGAACGATTCACTCTGCCGTCCTCTTGTCTAATGCCTGGCATTGGCTTCATGCCCCACCATCCTGTAAGCTCAGGCGCTGCTGTTGACAGCAAAATATACGTGGAGTAATCCGCTACGCCAATTGGCATTTCACCAGAACGGAAGCGGTTATAGAAATCTGCCTGCTTCTCAATCTTGTAATTCGTAAACAATCCTGTCCACATCCGCATCGCTTCAATAGCCTCAGGCGAATCTAGCGCGGATCGGCTTCCATTTTCGGTATAAAATTCACCGCCATGCTGGAACAGGAACGGAGCAAATTCATTAATAGCCATCTTCGTATCATTAATCGCATGCGGATAGAAGAAATCCATACCATTCTGCTGAAGGATCGGAATGATTTCCATGACATCCTCCCACGTTTCAGGCATATCTTCCTCGCCATAGCCAAGCTCCGCCATAATATCCTTGCGATAGAACAGCATGTAGAAGTTCTGATTTTCCGGAAGCGCAAAGTTTCCGCCATCGTATCTGTACGGAATTAGTGCACCCGGACGGAAACGTTCAGCTACCTCTTCATAGTCCTCGAAGCTGCTCAGATCAATCAGCGCATTACGTACTGCAAAGTCAATCGGCACCTCGCCGTCCACACCAAGCGCCACGTCTGGAGCAAGTCCAGAGGTGTTGGCAAGCATCAGCACTTGCGACTGGTTGGCAGGGATAACGTTTACATTCACTTTAATACCTGTTTCCGGTGTGAAATCCTCATCGATCATTTGCTTAATGATATCTACCCAATCACGTCCGCGGGCGATCCATACATCAAGCACTTCTTCATCAGCGTCGTATACCGTACCTACACCGCCATAATTTTTTCTAAATGTAAGCAGCAGATCGTTGATGCTCGTTCCAATACGTACAAAGATTGGCGCTGCCGGTCTTGGCCATTCCTGATCTGGCGACTTGACAATAATATAGTCCATAAGCAAGCTTTGCTTACTTAATCCGTTGACCCATAAGCCAAGCGATGATTGCAGCTCTCTAAACTGATTCAAGCGTGCTGGAATCGAGCGCGTATCCTTCGACATATCGACGATAACGCCGCGCGCCTCATATAGCGTACTAATTTCAGAGCTTCCTTCATCAACGCCGAACAGTGTCAGCATTGTAACTGCATCTTGAATCTTCCAGGCCATGCTCTCAAGGCGCTCTACAATATTCGGTATGTTGCGATCCAGCTTCCAATCTGCATTCGGGTCTGGATTCGTACCGGTTACACGGATCACCTCACGAGTCAGCTCGGACATTTTTTGCGAGGTATCGGTTACAAGCTCCAGCACCTCACCGAGGTCGCCGACCTGCACTTCCATGCGTATCGTATTTTTCCCTTCATTTAAATAGAAGAGATAATCGTCCTCGTGCGACTGACTGAAATTGCTTACTTGCCACTCCTGCTTGTATGGGAATGGAACAGAATTCATTTCAACAAAGGGCAACTCGCCGTTAATATACACTTTGCGCTGCACCGGGAATCCGTTCAGGAACCATTGCCCAAAACGAACGCCTATATTGTATAAACCGCTTTCAGGAACCTCAATTTCCCATTCAGCCCATTGACCGCCCTCGCGCCAGCTTAATCCACCAAAGCTATTAAGCACGATTGCTTCGCTATTGAAAGGAACGGTATCTGGCTCGCGATCTTCTATTCTTTTTAATGTAGGGTCTGATCTAAGTGTCGCCAGCTCTGCCTGGAACGTTAGATAATGCCCTGAAGTGACCTTATAATTGTTCTGCTTATACTGCGCAGAAACTTCTTCATAGGTCGGAATCACCTGTGGAGCATATACATGAAGCTGTCCAATTGCTCCTGGTTCACGAATGGCATCGATACGAATCGTATGCGTGCCTTTGCTAAAATAAAAGCGGAAGCCCTGTGCTACCTTGGCCTCTGAATCAATAAAATCACGATATTGCCATCCGAAAACCTCTTGCCGCTTCGGATTATATTCATTGCCCTGATTGTCATACCATGGCTCACCATATTCCTGCCACATCCGTTGAAACTCTACTTGCTTTGCTTGATAGAAAGGATATTCCCCATTAATTTGAATGCTTCGAACTAATCCGGAACGCTTGCCTTCAAGCGCGTAATAGTCCATCCCAATCCTATAAAAACCGTCCTGCGGGATGTCTACTTCATATTCAACCCAGCTTTTTTCATCGCGCAAAGCAATAACATCGCCGAATTGACCATCAAGATTATGCTCTACCGTTGTTCCCGTTTCACTTATCGCACTGTAATTCAAGGAAGGGATCGTAATATGTACGTCCTTCACATCCTCAGCACCTTCATGAACAAAACCGTAATAATACTTATAATAAGACTCTTCTAATAGCGCGCTTGTATTCTCTCCATCTAATAATGACGATTCATCTAAATCATCATGGCGCGGCACTTCGGCCATTACGTTATGATCGAAGCTGCGATTGTTATACCACCATACCAGCAACGACGCCAGCACGATCAATATCAATATGGTTCCTGTGTATCTCTTCAAAAATCTGACCAAGCGGCTCCCCCCAATCGAATTTATTGGCTCATCTAACGGATAAATAATCCGAATCAAGTCGGGGCGACTTGATTCGGATTCATCATAATTACTTGCCCAGGTCAGCCTTAAGCTTCGCTAGATCCTCTGCCAGCATAGACTCGACATCTTCCTTCGCCAACTGAAGTGTTGTACGAGAGTCAACGTTGTTATCAAGCGCATCAAGAATACGAGGCACCCAAATTCCCCAAGCTGCTCCATCCAGCGGATTCAAGCGTTTTGTAGGAATTTCTGCTGCGATTTGCTCATAGAACTTGTAGTCCTCTTGACCACCAAGGAACTGATTCTGATTGCTTGCATACCAATCCTGTTGAGCGATATCCGTGTAACCTGGCTGAATGGAATATTTCGTCCAAATCTCCCATGCATTTTGTGAACGCATTGCCCATTGCAGGTATACCCATGCTGCTTCTTTATTAGGAGATTGAGAAGGAACAACGAAGCTTGAACCACCAATCGGGAAGTTAATATCGAACGGCAAGTTCGTTACACGCCATTTGCCAGCTTGCTCAGGGAAATTCGTCTCAAGATCGCGTGCTCCCCAAGAACCTAGTGCTATACCAATCAATTGACCAGATTGTACAAGCGGCTTGCCCTCATCTGTACCGTATGCTAGATGCGGAGCCCAGTTCATTTGATTACCGCGTTTTGTGTAGTCAAGAATTTGAACGAGTTTATCGTTTTCACGTACCCAGTTCAGGTTGTCATCGAAGTAACCGATCTCGTCACCAGCCCAGTGAATCGGACCGTCACGCCATTCCATAACTTGCTTTCCTTGAGCTGCAGCAGCTTGTGCTAGTTGCAAGAAGTTTTCTCCGTCCTTGATGAACTCACCAAGCTCTGCTGGGTCATCCGGGAATCCAAGCTCTTCCATAATATCTGCACGGTAGTACCATACACCTGGAGTAGAATCCCAAGGCATACCTAGCAGCTCACTACCGTCTGGGCTCATCCAACGCTCCCAGTTGTATGCAGGTACAAGATCCTTATATTTTCCTGCGTTGTAAGGCTCTTCAAGCAGGTTCTCCAGCACTCCGCCTGTTACGTAGCGCGTGAAGTTGCCAACCTCAACCTGTGCGATATCAGGTGCGCCAGTACCACTTGCCAATGCAGTTTGCAGGTTGTCATGCAGCTCCTCAAAAGGAACAAAGATTGGAGTTACTGTAATGTTCGGGTATTCCGCCATAAATGCAGCAGCTACTTCCTCGAAAACATTTTCGTTAAATACCCACATTGTTACTTCACCAGAAACATCCTTACCAAAATCCTCTTCGACAACTTCTCCACCAGCATCATTTTGTTCTACATCTGCAGGTGTATTCGTTCCTTCGTTGCCGCCGCTATTGCTCGTGCCTGAATTTCCACCAGAACAAGCTGAGAGTACAAGAAGCACTGCTAGTAATACGAAGATCATTTTACTGAATTTTGCAAGTTTCATGTCTTTACCTCCTAATTTGTGTTTGTTGGAGAAGCTCTGATGTATGACCCCTGTTGTATTTTTGTTAACATAAACATTAACGAATTGATCTTTTATCGCCTTCCAACAAGGCTTTTTCTCTTACGTCACCCAGCTTTTTCTAATGTTCATATGCAATCGCTTACACATGCATTAAAAAAAGAAAGTTGTAAGTTTTCTGCCTCTTAAGAAAGCGTAACCATCTATGAAGCGGATAATCGTTTATGTCTATGTTAATAGATTACTTATTTATTAATGATTCGTCAATACATAAACGATAATCTTTATACATTTTTTTATTCTTTTTGCGTAAGATACCACACCTGAGCGTCACGACCATCCACCGCTTCAAATGAGAGGTTCTCATACAGATTCGGATCAGCAGCAATTGCAGTAGGTGCTAGTCCTGAGCTGGCACTTACGATGCGGTAGCTGCCTTCAGCTGCATATTGAAGCAGCCAGCGCTGCTCACTTACTTTGCTTAGCTCCTCTTGCACCGCACGTTCGCCTCGCACCGTCATATAAAGCCCGCTAATTGCATTTTTCAAGTAATAGCTTCCGTCCACTTCACGTTCAAGCTGCCACTTCTGTGCAGGTGTATCTGTAATGTTATACTGTCTATAGCCTTCACCCGCCTCCTTCGAGCCATTGTTAGGCTGTAGCGCAATGCCGGTCTGACGATTAACAAAACGCAGCTCCACATGTTCAGGCGGTGCGGCAAGCACGCGCAAATAAGCAAGCTCAACTTCTCCGCTCTTTTCAAGCTGAAGCTTCGTTTCACCAGATAGCTTGAGCTGAACGGAGCTGTATGCCCATTCAGAGCTTGACTCCAACTGCAATGGAATGCTTTCCTCATTCACGACAATCGCCACACTGGCATCAGCTGCTGCAGCGCGATAAGCAGCAGCAACGGTGTAATAACCTTCTGGCATATTGAGCGCATGACTGACAAGCTGAAGGCTCGATTCTTCCGCAAGAGCTTCAAGCTGCGTCGTTCTGGTTAGTGCAAGACCAGGCTTAACGATAGCCTCGCCTGCAGCCAGATCTATATAGCTTAGCTCCACATAGTCAAGCTCAAGCAGCTTGTCTCCGTAACGAAGCTCCAGCTCATTCACTCCACCCTTAAGCTCAACCATTAGCGACGACTGGACGTGAGCAGCGTTCGATTCCACTTCAAATTCTACCTTTCTTCCGTTAATAGAGATCGGCTGCTTGGCTGCATTCCCGCCGTTGCTGTAAGATAGCGTTAGCGCATAGAGTCCTGTCTCTGGTGCACGTACTTCCGCCAGCTTCACCTTCTCAGAACGTTTGCCAAGCCTGATGCCCTTGCCACCAGAAAAATATTCGTCTTCGACGAGAGCTTCATTGCTCAAGCTTGATGCGTACCGCTCAAGCTCGAAGCGAGCCTCGCCGCTTGGTGTTGGCAGCGTAAAGCCTCTAGATACTGGCGAGCCAAGCTGCAGCTCTCCTGCTTCATCGAAGCTGTAGGGCTGCAGCCGAACATTTCGTGCTTTATCACAGCCATACCCTGTGCCTTGTCCATCTACAGCGTGATATACATGAATACGTTCGCTGCTATCCCGTGAAATGAGAAACGAACCATGACCAGGTCCATAAGCATTGGCATGCGGATTTGATACGAATATAGGCTCCTCAGATTTTTCCCATGATGCAGGGTTCATCAGATCACTGTCCGCACTTGCCGTCAGCAGACCCATATTATAATTGGCATCACAGAAGCTCGCTGAATAAGTCAGATAGATGCGATCATTATACGTAATCACCTCTGGCGCTTCGATCACATGAACAACTGCACGCTGCTCCCATTCATACTCAGGCTCGGTTAGCATGATGCGGCTTGTCGACAACGTCCACGGATTTTCCATTTGTGCCATATAAAGCGTGTTGCCCTTCGCCCCCGCACCCGACCACATCATATACCAGATGTCATCATGCTCGAACAACGATGCATCAATCTGGAACACTTCATAGCCCGTTCGGATTTGCCCTTTAAGCTCCCATTCTCCTTCGAGCGGGTTTGCTGAAGCATTCTCTAGCACATACATGCGATGATCGAACTCACGATCTGCGCGAGCTGCCGAGAAGTATATATACCATTTTCCATCAATATGATAGATTTCAGGCGCCCATATATTTTTGCTCATTATCCCTGATTCGTTCTTTTCCCATACTGTGACCGGCTCAGCATAAGCCAAGCCCGTCATAGTCTGGGATCGCCTTAATTCAAGACGATCATATTCGGGAACAGACGCCATCATATAGTAATAGCCATCTGTATGCTCATAGATCCAAGGGTCTGCCCGTTCCAAAACGATCGGATTCGTATAATACAGCGCATTGGGATCGCTGCTCTCATAGACATAGCGCTCAGTTG
This sequence comes from Paenibacillus septentrionalis, assembly GCF_042659865.1. Lineage (NCBI taxonomy): Bacteria > Bacillati > Bacillota > Bacilli > Caryophanales > Paenibacillaceae > Paenibacillus > Paenibacillus septentrionalis. Next base: position 510,211 of record NZ_JBHSTE010000004.1, on the reverse strand, counting down.
GTTTCACGCTAGTACAGCTCGTTATCAGTAGAATAGCGATAAGCATCGCCATTAAAGCAGTTTCCCTTCGTTTCATGCCTCAAGCTCCCACACAATGACCTGAACAGAGTGTGGAGGCAGCTCAAGCAACGCTTTTCCATTTACAGCCTGTTGCTTGCTTTGACGAGGTACGACCAGCTCCGCATTTTTCTTATTGACATTAGGTGTATGAAGCAACGCTTCGTCGCCCGTCAGCACCGTGCATTCAAACTGCTCTCTCACTTGAAGCTGTGCAGTATCAATTGCTACGGATTTGCGAATAGCATCCGCATTTACAAGCTTCATATACAGGCGCTTATCATCTCTCGTTATCGAATAGAACAGTTCCTCATGATACGCTTCAAGCTTATACGTGAAATCAAAGCGCAGCTCTTCATCATACAGTGCACGATGCTGGCAGCGCAGCTCGTCGCCGTATTCACCACCATAATTCACCTTGTAGCAATAGGTTGAATTCTCCTCCAAGCGTTCGTCATAAGCAGCACGCATATTGCCTGCCATCGTGCTCGCTGCAAAGTCGCCAAGCGTATAGGCCTCAACTCCTTGCTTGAACACTTTAATTCCTGTCGCTTTTCCGTTCTCTCCCGCTACGTATTCGATGACATCCTGCTTGGAGCTGTTGGCATGCTGCAGCCCGACACCGATGTACAGCCCATCATCGCCTGTTACATGATGTGCAACGACCTCGACCTGCACCTGACTCCATCTCGCATCCAGATACAACCCTTTGCGTTTGCCACCGCTTGACTGAAGAGTAACGCCAACGCCTTTCTGCCACATTGAACGATCACTGCCTTCCAGCCATTTCCACTGTTCATTCAGCTCTTCCGTGAAGTCCTGCTCGAACAACAGTTCACCGTTCTGAGTTCGCACAACAACAGACTTCAACACAACATGACCATTTGCCGTTGACAGGCTAATACCGCCTTCCGGCTTCAAGCGAATCTTTTCACCATTTCGATAAGTATAGTAATCACTCGCTACAGTTTGCGTGCCGAGATGGTTGGCGAACATCGCCTGAACATAATAGTTGGGCGTGAACCAAATATCGGTATCATCGAACCAGATGCAATCAGGCGTCCAGCGGTACGAGCCGTCCGTCAACACCTTATTGAACAATGGCGCATAAGCAGCGAGTCGTACAACATCGGCATTGTTTTCGAAGCCCGTCATAACCGCAGCTTCTGCAATGGCACCTGCCAGCGTGTTCTTGTCATTCGAGGCATATTCACCGACGAATACCTTTGAAGTCAGCTTTTCATCAAGCTTGCCCTGTTCATCGTAAGCACGGAAGTAATAATTGTAGCGATCAGCATTGCGAAGCAGGTAATCGTTAGAGCGATAATAATGCTCATCCACAATTGTATCCATATAGTTCGACTGCTCGCTGTACCATTGCACCGTCTCTTCGATTCGATTGCACCCGTCTGTAAACGCGATCGTTTCTGATCCCTTGTATTGTCCACGTAAAAACTTCCATCCTTGCTCATAGGCAATGTCATCCGCTTGTGCGCCAACCGTTGAGATAATTGTCAGCTCACGACCAGGATAATGCTCTTCCATATAACGTTCGATTGCAACCTTGAATACTTCAAAATTAGCAAAAAACTCTGTTCCCCAATTCTCATTGCCTACTCCGAGATAGCGAAGATCAAATGGCGCTGGATGTCCCATCGATGCGCGCAGTTTCGCCCATTCATTGCCAGCAATATCCTCACTAATTGCAAAATCTATTAAATCCGTAAAATTTTTAATATAGTAATCTCTTAGCGCACCGCCAGCAGGATTTGCATAATCGCTTCGAGCCTGGCACAGTACGCCGCATGCCATAACCGGAAGAGGCGTTGCATTGAGATCCTCAGCTAATTGGAAATATTCCATATAGCCTAGACCTAGTGTCATCATATAGCCCCATACATTAAAATTTTCCTTGCGCACTTCCACATCTCCAACCGATTGCTTCCAATCGTAAACATTTTCCCATACATGCGAGCCTTCCGAGATGCAGCCGCCAGGAAATCGTAAAAACGTTGGCTTCATGTTTTGCAGCGCTACGACCATATCACGACGCAAGCGATAGTTTCGATTACCGATATAATTGCGATGGGCACTAGGCGAGCCTTCCTCCTCTGTTGCTCCCCATACCTTGTTCGGGAACAAGGACACCATATCGATCGAGGCTTCCCCGGCAAATGTAATCGCCAGCTGCCCAAGAACTGTTTGCTTTGCTGCAAGCACAAGCGGGCTGCTTATTCCGTATTTGCGCCACTTGCCATCCGCTTCAAGCTCCAGCTTCAAAGACTCGCTAATTGCTTCCCCTTGCGGGTTCTGCAATTGAATGTGCAGAGCTGAAGAAGAAGTCGCCTTTGCCCAAATGGTAAAGGAATACGTCTCGCCTTCGATAAATGACATCGCACAATGATGGTTGCTGTCATTAAAGCCCTTATTAATTAATGTTGTACCAGCAGGAGCAGCAATATAGGTATTGTTAACCTCAGCGTCCTCCAGACCAAAATATTCATTCAGTCCACCTGTATCTTGTACCGTTATTGCATCTGTATCTCCATACCAGCCCTCAAGCGGATTGCGCTTGCGTCCTGTTGAATGCCCATGCTCTCCGCATACATGCGAAAAGCTGTCAAAGGTGAACGCCTCGAAGCTCCGGTTGCGAACTAGCTCTGCATAAATGCCGCCATCCGCTGCGTTATTAATATCCTCATAGAATAGTCCATACATAACTGGACTGACTGCAGCTGATTTCCCTTGCGGATTAAGCACGATTTCATAAGGAACGACTGATTTCGGAAGCACAGTCAGTTCATAGGAGATTGAGAAGCGCGCTTCTCCTCTGCTTAAGGCAGCAGTAAGCGTAATCGCATGCGGCTCAGTAATCACCTCGTTCACAACGCCTTGATGAGACAAAACCTCTGGGTGTGAGGACGACCAATTCAACGCGACAAGGCCATTGAGCAATGAATCGGAAAGCTCGAGCGATTCAGTAATAATTGCAGCTGGCAGTTTGATATCAGTTTGGCTAGCAATGGCAACAATCTGCTCGTCACATAATGTCTCACACATTAGCTCAACCACTTGCTGATCCGTCAAAGCAACCGCGTATATACGGAAATCAGAAATGGCTCCATTGAAATCACGATCAGCCGCGAACTGCGAGCGCCCTATGTAATTCGAGTGATAGCCGTTCCCCTCCAAGGTAGCCCACCACTGGCGATAAGCCAGATACGTGCCGCTTGAGGTTTGGCTGATCGATCCATCTACAATCAACTGTCCATTCAAATACAACCTAGGACCAGCCTTGCTTTCAGTCGCCCCTTTCGTACCGCTTACAACTAAAGCAACATGAAACCATTCTCCTACGGGAAGCTGCTTATTGTAATCAACAGCAAGATCAGAGCCGTTAAAGCATACCCCGCGCAAATTGCGTGTTAAAAACAGATAGGGTCCTTGCGGCCCTTCACCAAAGTCAAAAATTCGTTCCCAGACGCTCTGACCTGGCTCCAGGTAAATCCAGCTTGCTACCGTTAAGCCCGTATCGTCGTTTACTTTCGACAGCACGTTTGATGGAAGCTGCAAGTAGCTGCTGCCGTGCTCCCCTCCGCCAAATCGGATCGCAGTTCGTTCCTTCAGCAATACTGCTTTCGGCAGTTCCCCGCTGCCGAAAGCGGTTGCATGATGATTCGCACCCGACTGATCCCCTCCTGCCTGATCACTTGTCGTTGCAAGCTGTACCAATAAATGAGTCTGATTGTTAACTGTCATTGCAATCACCGCCATTAATTATTGTTAATAAATACATTAAACAATTAATCTTTATGCGAATCAGTTTAACCTACAGCTAACGGTTTTTCAATAGTCAAGCTAGCAATTGTCTATCTTTCAGCAATTATTGCTGATTTTTATATGATTTTAAATTAACCACTAGACAAAGTAGTTAGTTTATGTGATATTAATATTATTGTGAATACTTAATGTTTATATTAACTTTTGTTTTGAGGAGGTTTGATTATATCCAATGACAACAACTGAGTATGTAAACCCCATTGTTCCTCAACGAGCAGATCCTTGGATTTATAAACATACGGATGGCTACTATTACTTTACAGGATCTGTACCCGCTTACGATTGCATCGAGGTTAGACGAGCAAAAACGATAAACGGCCTGACAGATGCCGAGCCTGTTGTATGCTGGAGAAAATACGACTCTGGTCCAATGAGTGCAAATATTTGGGCTCCTGAAATTCACTATATTGATGGCAAATGGTACATTTACTTCGCTGCTGCTCGTACCGCCGAGACGAATGAAGGTCTATTCGATCATCGTATGTTCGTGCTCGAATGCGAAGCTAGCAATCCGCTCGACGGACCGTGGATTGAAAAAGGCCAGATGAAGACAAAATGGGAGTCCTTCTCGCTTGACGCTACATCCTTTGAGCACCGCGGTGTTCGGTATTATGTATGGGCGCAAAAAGACCCTGCCATTCGCGGCAATTCCAATCTCTACATTGCACCTATGCTTAACCCATGGACCATAGCAGTAGAGCAGCAAGTATGCATCTCCACTCCTGAATTTGAGTGGGAAAAGATCGGGTTCCTCGTAAATGAAGGAGCCGCTATCATTAAGCGTAACGGTAAAATCTTCATGACCTATTCGGCAAGCGCAACCGACTATAATTACTGCATGGGCTTGCTATGGGCAGATGAGAATAGCGACCTGCTTGATCCAGCATCGTGGCATAAATCCCCTGCTCCAGTATTTTCAACACATCAAGAGCTTTCCATTTTCGGACCAGGACATAACAGCTTCACCGTTGCGGAGGATGGCGTAACTGATTTGCTCGTATACCACGCCCGCAACTATAAAGAAATTGTCGGTGACCCGCTTTATGATCCGAATCGTCACGCATGCGTGCAGCCGATAAGCTGGACTCCTTCTGGCTTCCCTGACTTTGGAAAACCGCTGACTAGAGCAGCAGTTGGAGCGGCTGCTGAAGACGTAAAAGTATAAAAGACCGGTATTGGCCTAACAACGACCTGGATCACAGGAGTTGTTAGGCTTTTTTACTAGATTATGTAATATAAAAAAGCACGCGCATACGACTGATCGGAGACAATCTTGCTCCCTGTCATTCAGTCATTTGCTCGTGCTTAGTTGTCCTTGTGCAATTATTTCGATTTTGATTGATTTTGCAGATCTTGCATTTCTGTCTCACTCAGCTTGCGGTCATAGTACAGTTTAAATACGATATCCTGATTGTAGTTGCCGAAGCCGCTGCCGAATAGCGTAACGCCCCCGACGTTTTCAGCATCCTCATGTACGGATATTCTAAACTTCCACTGGGTGATCTCAAGATCAAGATCAGATAGCTTGACCTCAGAAATTTTCGTTCCGTCTATAAAGGTGCCTTCTTGGTTAATTTTAAGCACCTTTAGCAGGCCGTATTGGTTGATCTCATCCCACCACCAATCAGGTGTATAGCGTCCGCGCTGCTTGTCGCCACCGAAATCCCCTGGGCTCGTCCACATCCCCAGATCCACACCGTTCAGATTGAACGTAATGTCTGAAGGCCAGTTTTCATTAGCAAAAGGCGCCTCTGACGAAATTTCCATCGAGATCTCAAGCTCCACCGGAATTTCATTTTTGTTCAAGTAGTTAGCCAAGCGATATTCCACATAGCCTTGTCCAAACCATAAAATTTTTGCATTGACCCTCTCTGGCTCAAGAAACGCGCGTGGCTCGTCAAACATACCCAGCACCTTGACCGTTGTCGCAAGTCCACAGGTCGGCGTCACTTCAAAATCAGTATAGTGACCAACCGACACTTCTGTTACATGACAGTCACGGTATACGCTTTCAACTTTAGGTGGGAAAATAATTTCTATCGAGTCTGTCACAAGCGTGCATACCTTTTTTGCACCGCCCTTGCCGGGCTGCATGGACGACTTGATAATCCCTGCACGCTCAAGCTTTTTAACGTGCATCGTCATAATCGCACTGCTCAAATTCATTGCATCGGCAAGCTCTTTAATATTCATAGATTTTACAGCCAATAGGCGAATCATTTCGATTCGAACATTACTGGCTAGCGCCTCATAGACGGGTAAAGAATGTTGAGAGATATCTATTTTCATCGAATACCATCCTATTAATAATATACTCATTAACTATAATAACATAGTTAAGTATAACATATAAGTCAATACATTACCTGCTCGGACCATTAAGCGCGACTGGAACGCATTGCTCTCACATGCTTCAAGCTGCTATCGTTTTTAAGCGTTTGATACTCAGTAGAATCAATAGCGTACAATGCAATCTTTCCTTCTGCGTTATGATGAATTCCCCAACCATACCGCTTGCATAAGGACGAGGTACGAAGACATGGCTGGCCTTTGGAAAAAAACCTTTCCCTTTCCTCTGCTCTTAGCTCATCTGGTATGCTATTGCGAGTGGCGTACACCTCGAACAGCACATCCTCCTGCGTGTACGAATAAGGATGACCCGCAAGCATTTCGTATTGCATGAGCGGAACGGTTTTAGCTCCAGCCTTTGCTTTAGGAATTTGTGCCGAGGTAGCCGGACAATCCTCTGCAACCTCCACAAACATATTATAATGATTATGATCGATACGCATAATACGCGAACCTCCTTGCCTTGTATAGTTATACCTTTTTCGTTATACAAAAAACGCCTATCTTAGAACATGATCGTAAGTAGGCGTTCAGTGCTAGCATATGCTATTCATTCAGCTTTCTTTTTTAAATACTGATCAAGCTTCATCCATGTTTCCGTTATGCCCGTTATAAGTCCCATCTTCAGAACAGCATCCAGCTCTTCCTTCGAGGGATAACGCGCTTCGCTTTTCACACGAGTGAACTTGGCCTGATCCTCAAACTCAAGGATAACGAGAGATTCCGGCATTTCAGGATCAATGTCACCCTTTTCGTTGGAGAAGCAATCCCGGTATACAATGCGATTAGGCGTATCCAGCTCGTCATACAGCGCTTTGCCCCACGATTGCTGACCAACATATTCCTTACTTTGATCCGTACAAGTCATACAAAAATGCCAGAACCCGCCTGCCTTCGCATCAACCTCACAGTAGGTCAGCTCCCAGCCATTCGGGCCCCACCACTGCTTAAGCTGCTCGGCATCAATGAATGCTTGAAACACCTGCTCACGAGAAGCAGGAAATACCTGCTCCAAAAACAAGGATTGATCCTTTACCTTCGAACTAATTTTACCTAGCTTTGCTCTTGAAAACATAGCTCTATCTCTCCTCACTGACAAGAATTGCTATTCCCATCATAACGAATAGAGCGATAGAAAGGCAAATGTTTAATTGATTTCAATCAGACGAGCGACGCGACCCTGAGGCATTTTGATGGTAAGCTGCTGCAGCTCAGCGTTCCAGCTTAACTCGCTGCTGTTCTGCTTCGGATACGCGATTTCGAAGCGAGAATGATGCACATCCCTTCCCGTCAGCGGCAGCACGACCTGCTCACTGTCACCGCGCACACGCCATACAGCTATAAAGCTGCGATCCTTATGCTTTAACCCGACACTCACCCACTCAGATTGATCATCAGGCAGACCAAGCGGCCAGAAAGGTGTTGACTCCTTAATGTCCATACGAATCGTTTTATAATAATCAAGCGCTTCTTTAACAAGCGCAAGCCTTGGCTTGCTTAGCTCCGCCAAGTGTCCGCTTTGATGAACACGAAGCAGCAGTGCATTAATCATATTGAACACGACTTCTTCATCATCGCCTTCGCGCAGCGGATAAGACCACACAGCTGCCTGCTCTGGTGCAAGCACCGCTGGCGCTCCCGCTGCAATCGTCGCATAGTTGACATAGTCCTCTTGATCGCTTGTAGACTGAATGCTATAGCGACTGAGCATCGCGTAGTCCATGCGCATCCCGCCCGAGGAGCAATTCTCAATAACAAGCTCAGGATACTTGGCGAAAATGCTGTCCAGCCAGCTCAAATATGCCCGATTATGCTCCAGCAACCCAGCGCCTACGCTATCGGCATTCGTTTCCGTACCAATGCCTGCATTGATGTTGTAGTCCATTTTAATATAGCCGACGCCGTATTCCTCAACTAACCGCGCAATGACTTCATTAGCATGTGCAATGACCTTCGGACTGCGGAAGTCAAGCTGATAACGGCTGCGATCCTTCACTCGCTTGCCATGTCTCATGAAGAACCAGCTGTCATCGGCTTCAGCAAGCTTTGGACTATGAATGCCCATGACTTCAATTTCCAGCCATAAGCCAGGTATCATGCCTTTGGATCGAATGTAATCAAGCACAAATTTGATACCTTGAGGGAAGCGTTCGCTCGAAGGCAGCCATTGCCCAACGCCATCCCACCATTCACCAGGCGCATACCAGCCAGCATCTATACAGAAATACTCACAGCCAACCTCAGCAGCTGCATCAATAAGCGGCAGCAGCTTGTCCGTTGTAGGCGAGCCCCACAGACAGTTCATATAATCATTGAATATAATGCGCAGCAGCTCATTGTCCTCATTTTTACGACGAATTGCCCGGCGATAGTGCGTAAGCTCAGCGACGCTTTCCTCGAATCCACCGGACGCTACACCAAAGGACACGGGAACAGATGTAAAGCTTTCACCCGGCTCAAGCTCCTCCCACCAATGATTGTCATGCTCATTCGGACCGCCTGCAAGCAGCATAAGCTGATCCGCCTGATCAGTCAGCTCCCAGTGCCAGGAGCCATTATGCTCGATCTGCCAGTATAGCGCCTCATTGTTTTCCGTATCCTCTAATACAGCCATAGGTACGACCTCTGCACAAGACCATGAGCCCGTGTTGCTGTATGCAAGACGCTTGGAGCCTCGATCAGCAAGATGGTTCAAGCCAAGCTCCGGCAGTCTGTAGCTTTTCCATTGCAGCTCGCTTTGCCAGCCGCTGTGCGCAATGTACAGCTTCATCTTGTCGCTTCGATCAAGCTTGCCTTCCTTGCCAAATCCCGTAAAGGCAAACGATGATACATATTCAATCGCTACTGGAGCAGCTCCTGTATTGTTTACCGTTGTCCAGCTGCGAACCGTCTTCAATCCAGCTGTAAATTGATAATGCTGCTTAACTGTAATCGCTGTTTCTGCATCAACAAGTGTAAACTCCAGCTTTCTGCCCTGCTCATTTCTGACATCCTCATGCGCCTGATACGTTAAGCGCAAGCCTGGGAATGAAGCTCTGTGCGAGCGCCCATGATACTCCGCACGGTCCTCTCCCGATAGCTGAAGCTCCAGCATACGATAGCTTGATGCTGCTTTCGCTGAAATTGCATTTGCTTGAAGAGGAGAGGCGCCTATATGCAGAAGCGTCACATCTCCAGTCTCGGAAATTTTAAATACCATATGCAAGCCTTGCTCTTCAATAACAATCATTTGTGTATTCATCACTGTCATCCCTTCATCGCTAGCTTCATGTGCATGTATAAAGAAAACCGAACTATTACGAAATTCTGTAAAAGCATTTCGTATGATAGTTCGGTTTCTCATTAGTTGTGCGTCTTATTCAGCGGCTGCACCGAATTGAATCCATGCTTTCTGGATTTCATCGATTGCCTGATCCTTTGTTTTGCTATTGCCGATATAAGCCTGCATTAGCTCACCGAATTTTTGATGGAATGTATCAAGCGAGTAGTTGATAGACAACTCGCCGGATTTACCGGCCTTCAATAGCTCATCCATTTGCTTAGGCATATCCAAATCTGGAAGTGGTGCATCCTGAATTGGAGGAATAACCTTCGCTACTTCAGAGAACCAGTTTTTTCCGTAGTCAGATGTGTACAGCCAGTTGAAAAACTCAATAGTCTCATTCACAACAGCAGAGTCTTTGTTGATGCGAAGCGCTTGGTCTGCGCCTGTTGCGATCAAGGTTTGATCTGCATTATCACTTACTGGATAACCAGCAATTTGCAGGTTAATATCTGGCGTGATTTTTTTGATCGCTTCTTCGTCCCATGCGCCTTTACCCGTCATAAATGCTGCTGCACCAGTTGCAAAGTCACTTACTTGAGCATTGCTGTCGCGTTCAAGCGGCTTGTTCGTGCCATGCGCTATTGTTTTGTCAATAAAGTCAAAGAAGTTGTTGTACAGTACAGGGTGATCCTGGAATGTTGTTTCACCAGCAATAAATTGATTCACCATATCTTGTGGAGTAATGCCTGCATCTTCAGCAGCTGCATTCACGAAATGCTGGAAAATATGCTTCCACACCCACCACTCTTTATATGCATTGGCAAACGGTGTAATACCTGCTGCTTCCAGCTTCGCAATGGCATCATCCAGCTCAGCAGTTGTTTGCGGCATCTCCGAAATGCCTGCTTGCTCAAGCAGATCCATGTTGGCAACAAGGCTCATCAGATTTCCCTTTACAGGCAAACCAAGCACTCGGCCATCTGTAGAAGTCATGCTTGTACGAACAGATTCTGTCATCGCTGCTGCTAGCGGCTCATTCGTGAGATCTGCGCTATATTCAGCAAATGTATCAATATCGCCGCCAGCTGTTGTTTGGAAAACATCTGGTGTTTGACCAGAAGAAATTTTTGATTTTAGTACCGTATTATAGTCGGCTTGCATAATTTCAAGATTAATCGTTACATTTGGCTTAACCTTTTTATACTCTTCGATGTAAGCATGGAATGCTTCCGTATATTCAGGAGAAGCGGTAAACATGTTGATCGTTACCTTAGGCTCTCCTGCAGCTCCATTACCGGAATTTCCAGATGTGCTTCCACTATTGTCGCTTCCACATGCCGATAACAAGCCTACTGCAAGCACTAAGCTTACGGCTAGTGAGGAAATTTTCTTAAACATTTTGAATGCCCCCAATCATGAATGTTGTTTTCCGTTACACCCTTATTCTAAATAAAATACTTATCCCTAAAAATGTATATAAGTGAAGAAAAAAGGGTAAAAAAGTGTTCGATCTATTCAGATGTCACTTTTTTGTAGACTCTAGCGATTGGCGGTATTCTGACGGCGTCATGCTGAACATGTTGCGAAATGCCTTACTGAAATAATTTTTATCCTTATAACCGAGCATCTCTGAAATTTCCTGCACCTTTAGCTGCTCATCGGCAAGCAGCTCCTTTGCCTTCTCCATTCTTACATATTGGACATACTCATGAATGCCCTTGCCATATTGCTGCTTGAACAGCTTCATAAGATATTCACGGCTCAAATAATACTTTTCTGCAAACATCGTAACTTTAATCTCTTCATAATAGTAAAGATCAATATATTTTTTTATATCTTGTATTTTGAAGCTGGTGTTCTGCTGGTTTTCCTGATCAATCCGCTCCTTATACGCTTGCGCAATGCTTAGCAGCAAGCGCTCCATCTGCTCCATATTCGCATAATCGCTATTCAGCCCAAGCGCGTGCAGCGGGTCGTTCACTCCAATGGGTAGACTGGAGGATGGTACGCCAAACTCCATCGCCAAATCATTAAATATAAGAATAAGCTCATCGAGCAGCTTCTGAGATTCACCAAGCGAAAACTGATCTGCTGTATTCAGCTTCTGATAGATTTCCTGACAAAACGTTTGCAGCAATACGGTATTTCCGGTTTCGAGAGCCTGCTTCAACTGGTTTACACGACTGAGCACGGACTTATTGTCCTTTACCCGCTCTTGATGAGCTTCCTCGAACTTGATAACACTGCTGCGGCTGTGATCGCGCTTCAGATCAAAGCTCATCAACGCCTTCCTGGATTGATCGAAGCTTGCAGTAAGCTCGCGAATCGTTGCAACGGGCATTCCAATGCCGATGACGACATCAAGCTGAAACAATTCCTTAAGCGTTACGCTTAGTTTTTTCATCTGATGGTACAGCGTGTAAAGCATATCCTCGCGGTAGCTGCCCTCCATGGAGATGACCGTAATGATTTCCCGCTCCTGCTTCGGATTCGCAAGACTGAAGCTCTGAAAATAGGTTGAGGTTAGATCATGTATAATATTCGTTACTGCGAAATGCAGCAAGTCGATATCTTGCTTAAAGCGCTTTTTCGACAGCTCGTTTAGATTCAGCATAAATATTGAAGCGGCTGCACGCAATTGATTAGGACGATCCTCGCCAACCAGCTTGACCAAATCCTCACTGTAATAGCTGCGATAGCTGCGGTCAATAAGCGACAGATATAGCTTTTCCTTCAGCTTTGGAAGCGACATATTGAGGGTAATTGTTTGATGAATGCTTTCTTCCTCTTCCTTGCGCTTGGCGGCAATCATATCGACAGCTGTTTTCAGCACCTGATTCAGTTCCTGACGATTAATCGGCTTCAGCAAGTAATCTACGACGCGCGAGCGAATTGCTTGCTTTGTGTACTCAAAATCGTCATAGCCGCTTATGACGACAGTAAGCAGCTTCGGATAACGAAGCTCGATTTCCTGGAGCAGCTGCTTGCCGTTCATTTCAGGCATTTTCATATCGATCAGTGCAATATCAATCGGTTGCTGGGCAAGCAGCTCCAGCGCTTCCTTTCCGTTGCGCGCCTCATAAATATGCTGTACATGAAGCTCGTCCCATTGACCTAAAATTTTTATCGCCTCGCGAAGAGGCTCTTCATCATCAATAATGATCACATTAATCGAACTCATGATTGCCTCCTCTTGGTAGTATGATGGTCATCTCCGTACTTCGCTCATCACTTTTCATGTTCAGCTTCGCATCATTGCCGTACACCAGCTTCAGTCTGGCATTTAAATTAACTAGCCCAATACTCTCCTGCTTGTACAATGATTCCTCCCAATCCTGAGCCAACCAATACTCAATTTCCTTCAGCTTTTCCATTTCAATTGCTGGTCCGTCATTCATGATTGAAAATGCGACATGCTGCTCATACGCTGTGGCAGTAATTTCAATCGTTACAGGCTTGGACACATTTTCCACACCATGCTTGACTGCATTTTCAACTAGCGTCTGGATTGACAGCTTCGGCACTTTTACGATCTGCAGCTCGGGTGGTACATTTAGCTTAACGATTAAACGCTCGCCAAAACGAGCCTTTTGTATTGCTAGATAATGCCCAACATGCTTCAGTTCCTCTTCAGCAGTCACAATATCTTTGCCGCTTATGCAATATCGCAGTGACAGCGCTAATGCATCCACCATGTCGACAATATCAAATTGTCTTTGCTTGAGCGCTTTCGTTGATATCGCCTGCAGCGCATTGTACAGAAAATGAGGGTTAATCTCGGCTTCCAGCGCTTTCAATACTGCATTTTTCTCAGCAAGCTTTAGCTTATACCGCTCATTAATCAGCTCATTAGTACGGCTTACCATAGAATTAAAGCGATGAGAAATATACGCGAGCTCATCCGAACCGACAACCTCCAGTGTAGCATCGAAATCACCAGCGCCAAAGCGCTTCATTTGTGCGGAGAGACGAATAAGCGGCTTTGTAATACGATTCGCTAAAATTATGACCAGCATAATAGCAAGCACGAGCGATGCCAAGCCTATAAGCAAGCTGAACAGCAATGTCTGCTTGGCGCTTGCATTTATTTGCGAATATGGAATCTGCTTAATCAGCTTCCAGCCTTCCTTCTCTCCAACATCGAATATCACAAGGTATTGCCGGTCACCGACCGTATAGGAATATTGATTGCTGTCCATATGATCAAGCTCATCTATCACATGATTGTCAATAAGCTGCCTGTGAACGTCTGGATCACTGGCTACAAATACCTCATTTGTGGGGCTAAGCCAAAACAGCTGCTCCTCACCCGAAATCGGAATATCCTCCAATATATCGGAATAGATCGTGCGGTTGTAATAGAAGGAGATAACAGCCTGTGGCGCTCTGGTAGAAATTGATCTTAATACGCGATGATACGCGAAAAACCCTTCCTCCGACTTTTTACTGTAGCTATCCTCATAGGTGTTAAACGCAAGCGATTGGTAGGAACGGTTATACTGGCTCTGCAGCGCTTCCTTGTACCAAGGCTGCTCTAATATGCTGTTATCCTCATGGGTTGAGATCGTAATATCATTGCGCTGTCGCTTCACTTCATAATATTTCCCTGTTCTTACGAGGTACAAATAAATGCCTTCCAGATCTTCCTCGTTATAAAATATGCCTCGCAAATAATTCTCGATCAGCATTCTGGACGAATAGCTTTCCTCTTCATCGATAAAGGCATAGCTTAGCTCATCAAAATTGCTTTGCGGCAAGGAGCGTTTTTCCATTTCCTTCACATAGTCTTCCATATTCTGATTAACCAGCATGAGGTTGTTCGTTGTGCTGGAGATGCTATTTCCTATCGCTTCCCTGTAAAGCATCTGGTAGGAGATAAACGTCAAGCACCCTACTACCACAATAATAATTGCTGAAAATAACAGAATCAGCTTGTTTACTAATCGACCGGCAATCAATTCTCGCAATCGTTTGATGCTTTTCATCTGTGTCTACCTCCGACCTCTGCCTGTCATATCGTTCACTTTTTTACCCTTAACGGTTAATGAAAATCCATTTAGCGCCCTTTAGCGTTTCCCTATAATAGTAATATAACTTCAGACAATGTACTACAGGAAAGAAGGTGCTTTATGTTCAAGTTTTTTGGAAGAAAAGGAAACGACAAGCTTGAATTCGGATTGTTTACAATACCGGTTATACTTTGTATTGCTGTTGCTTTCTATATTCCGTTTTTTATGACGATACGATACTCCTTAATGGAATGGAACGGCATATCAAGCTCTCCTAAATTTGTAGGACTAGAAAATTATAAGCAGATTTTCATGGGCGATGCAAACTTCGCGAATGCGTCGTGGTTCACGCTCAAATACACCGTGCTGTATATCATTTTAGTAAATGTTATCGCCATTGGATTAGCGTTATTGCTGAATATGAAGCTAAAAACGACAACATGGCTTCGTGCAGCATTCTTTATTCCGTATATTTTAAGTCTTGTAATTGTCGGCTTTATCTGGAAATTTATTTTCATGCAGGGCTTTGAGTCACTTGGGAAAAGTACAGGATGGGGCATTTTTGAACTGAGCTGGCTCGGTGATCCGAATCTCGCATTTATCTCCATCTTATTTGTTTCGATATGGCAATCTGTAGGTTTCTACCTTGTTATTTATATTGCAGGTCTACAATCTGTACCGGATGACCTTAAGGAAGCTGCTGTAGTTGACGGCGCTGGACCTATACGACGCTTCTTCAACATCACGCTGCCGCTGCTGGCACCTTCGATTACGATTTCTGTATTTATGGCATTGACCAACTCGATTAAAGTATTCGATGTTATATTATCGCTAACTGCTGGCGGCCCTGGCGGAACAACCTATAGTGTGGCGTATGACATCTATCGTGATACGTTCCAGAACAATTTGTTCGGCTATGGTACCGCTAAAGCATTGGTCCTGTTCGTTGTGGTACTAATTATTACGGTTATTCAATTGGCATTGTTTAAGCGCAGGGAGGTTGAGGCATAATGAAAGCTCGCAAAAAACTAAGCAGAATGATACTAGAAATCGTTATGGTTCTCGCTTCATTACTGTTCTTATACCCGTTGTTCCTTGCGATTAACAACTCTTTCAAATCGTTCGGCGAGGTAATGCGTGATGTTATCGCACTTCCTCAGTCAATTACGTTCGAGAATTACAGCTATGTATGGAAATTTATCGATTATCCTAAGTTGTTTACGAACAACCTTGTCATTACAGTTCTTGGTCTAGCAGGTATTGTACTGGTATCATCAATTGCGGCTTATAAGCTGGCTCGAACCAAATCACGCATGAGCATTCTCATCTACATGCTATGTATTATGCCAATGTTGATACCGTTTCAATCGATTATGCTAAGCGTTGTTCAGCTGGCGAATGATCTGAATCTGTCTGAAAGCACAGTTGGACTGGGCCTGCTGTATTGGGGCTTCGGCGCACCACTTGCGGTATTCATTTACCACGGCTTTGTGAAGGGCATTCCAAAAGAAATTGACGAAAGTGCGACAATTGACGGTGCATCTGGCTTCCGACTGTACTTCTCGGTTATTTTCCCATTGCTAAAGTCTGTAACAACGACTATTATCATTATTGACGTAATGTGGATCTGGAACGACTTCCTGCTGCCATTGCTTTTGGTAAATGGTTCTCCGAGTACAAAAACATTAACTCTGGCGGCATATACCTTTGTCGGCCAATATACATCGGATTGGCAGTATGCAATGACTGCTATGGTGATGGCCGTATTACCGTCCATTATTGTGTTCATGTTCCTGCAAAAGTATATTGTAAAAGGTGTTGTTGCTGGCGCAGTAAAAGGCTGACTCTTCTCCCCCTTAAAGATAGATTTCATCCGTTAACAGCAACAGCATTGAAGCCCATAGGCATAGAGCCTGTGGGCTTTTTTCATTTTTAAATGGGCTGCGGGTACGGGTTGACATTATTTTCATCCTGTGATTAACTATATATGAGCATATATTCATATATTAATTAACCGTATATAACGAGGTTAGAAACGCCAACAATGAGGATACAGGGAGGAATTAATATGTCAGCTCCATTCAACAAGCATGAACAAAATAAGCAGCAAGCAGCAAGCAGCGACACCAAGCTGACTGCTGATCAACAGCATAGCTGCAACCACGACGATCAGCAGCACGATAATTCTCATACGCATTACCGTCACGATCATAATCATAGCGATAATGATCAGCAATCTAACGCTCATGCACACAGCCATCAAGGTCACAGTCACAGCCATAGCCATCAGCATGCTCACGGGCATGACCATCATCATGGCGGGCTGCTTCATCATCATGGACCAGCAGATGGCAATCGCACCGGACTCATTATCGCGCTATCGATTACAGTAAGCATTATGGTGCTGGAGTTTATTGGCGGGCTTATTACGAATAGTCTTGCGTTGCTGTCCGATAGCGGTCATATGCTAAGTGACAGCAGTTCACTCGTTTTTAGCTTGATTGCCTTCGGTTTAGCGGCAAAGGCTGCAACGCCAAAGCGTACGTTTGGCAATCATCGCTTCGAAATATTGGCTGCATTGCTCAATGCGGTAACACTATTCGTTGTAGCAGCCATCATTATTATAGAAGCGATTGAACGCTTTGCGGCTCCGCCAACTGTCGCGAGTGCTACGATGCTTTGGATTGCCAGCATTGGTCTTGCTGCAAATTTGCTATCTGCATACTTTTTAATGAAAAAAGGAGATGTAGAGCATAATCTCAATATGCGTTCGGCCTATCTGCACGTTGTAGGCGATGCGCTTGGCTCGATTGGCGCGATTGTGGCAGGCATTATTATGCTGAACTTTGAATGGTATTACGCTGATCCGATCATAAGTGTTGTTGTCGCGCTATTGATATTGCGCAGCGCATGGGGCGTCCTGAAGCAAAGCCTTCATATTTTAATGGAAGGCACACCGATGACCATTGACCAGCAAAGTGTGTATTCGAGTCTTGCGCAGCTGCCGCAAGTTGTCGATGTGCACGACCTGCACATCTGGACGATTACTTCCAATTTTGATTCACTGAGCTGTCATCTCGTTGTTGAGGAAGGAACTGATGAACAGCAGGTGCTTCGTCAAGCTATTCAATTAGTAAAAGAGCAATACGGCATTGCCCATTCCACGATACAGATTGAGACAAAAGCACTCGACCATGAGCCATGCACCATCTAGACTCGTAAAAGCAACCCTCATAAAATAGTCATACACAATACTAGAAAAGGTATCGCTCGGCAATAGGGCCAAGCGATACCTTTTTGTAGGCTGGATTTGATTATTTAATCAAGCCAAGCAACGCTTTCACGGCTTCTGCCCGCGTCAGCATCCCTTTTGGATCAAACAGCTGGTTGCCCTTGCCATGCAGCAAGCCAGCATGAACGGCTTTGTTGATTGCATCAAGCGCCCAGCCTGCGATATGCTCACTATCTGCAAAGCTGTGGCTGTCTGCTGCCAATGTTGCTCCATGCTTATATTCGATTGCACGAACGAGCAGTACGGCCATTTCCTCACGGGTTAAGCCTGATTGAGGCGCGAAGGAATGCTCATTAACACCGTTAACGAGCCCCGCCTTATAAGCGGCTGCTATGGATGGAGCATACCATTTCCCTGCGGCTACGTCAGCAAATGGTGCTGCTTCAGCAGCAGTCAACCCTAATGCACGAACGATTAAAGCAGTAAATTCCGCTCTTGTAATGGAGCCATTCGGATCGAAGGTTTGAATCGATTTGCCCTGCACAAGCTGCTTCGCCGCTGCCTGCTTAATGATGCTTGCTGCCCAGTGTGAGGATTCCACGTCGGCAAATTGCTTTTCAACATGAATCAAGCTGTACATTCCTGCTTTATCTATATTAGCAGCATAGAACCCGTCAACAAGTGCTGCTGTTACATAATGAAGCGATCCATCCTCAAGCACGCGATACACATTTGTGAGCAAGGATTTTTCGGAATCCGCTGCAAGGTGAAGCGTAATTCCCGTTAACTCTTCCAGACCGATCGGTGCAGCGGCTGCAGTCTGCTTGCCTGCTCCCGCTAGCTCAACAAGCGGAGATTGAAGGGTCGTCAGCATAAGCTGAGATGCTGCATGAGATCGAATCCGCTCCTTCACATTATTCTCAGCTTCTGACAGCTTTAATTCTACCTCAGTGAATTGCTTCGCCCATGCTCCAAGCTGTTCCACGGATATAGTGATCTGCCAGTTGCTTCCTAGCACTCGTACAGGGTGCTTGAGTTTGCCCGGCTCCAAAGTAATGGATTGGTTAGCAACGTCCGTTAGCGTCACCTCATAATATCCGCCTTGCAAATGCTCCCCGCCAATTTTAATGCCTTCTGTCGCTGGCGGCTCTGTTGGATTCGGTACAGGTGTTGGCGTTGTTGGTGGATTCGGCGTTGGTTTATCCTCACCGGCTGGATGCGCAATAATAAGCGTACCTCCGTCAGAACGAGCAGGAAGCTCCATGTCGATTTTCCCTGCTCCATTTACCGTCACCTTCTTACCGCTGTACAGCTCCGTTAACGTTGTACCTGCGGGCGCATCTACTTCTAGGCTGATTTTTTTTGCTTCATCGCTCGTATTAATCGCAACATAAACCCGGTCTTCCTGATACGCACGTTCAAATACGATATATTGATCACTGTCGCCGCCTGCAAGCTTGGTCCGTGATCCTTTTGCGAACACCTTCGAATAGGCCGCGCGTGCCGCAAGCAGCTTTTTATAATGCGTCAGCATGCCGCTGCGGGCTTCAAGCTCATCCCAAGGCATGTCATAGCGATTTTCACCAAGGTTGCCTGCATCGAAGTTAGCATTGCGTCCGGACATGGCAAGCTCCTCACCGTAATAGATGACAGGCTGCCCTTTTGCGGTAAGCTGCAGTGCAGCCGCAATTTTTTGCTTGCTTTCATCGCTTCCTGCATACGCCACAAGGAAGCCGTCCTCGTCATGACTGCTGAGAAATTGCCCGAATGTTTCCGCACTGTTCAGCTTTTCATTCCTTGCTTGCAGCGTTTGCTCGACCGCATCGATATTGCCGTTGATAAAGTCTCGCGCAATATATTTGAAATTGAAATCGAGCAGGGAGTCCATCATTCCTGAACCAAGATATCCTTGCTGGTCATCTACATAAGCGCCAAATACTTCGCCAATCAGCTTGAACTGTGGACTTGCCTTCGTTAATTCATTTTTGAACTGCATCCAGGTTGTAGAATCAACATGCTTCACAGTGTCAACGCGGAAATAATCAATCGTATCGCCGCGATCGGTACGAGCGCGCTCCAGCCAATCTACCTGCCACTTGATCACCTGCTCACGTACTGCAGCATCCTCCGTACGCAGATCCGGCAGCCCTGCCAATTCGCCAAGCACATCGCCTACACCAGCAGGATTGCGTATCAAACCCGCAAATACATCCTGCTCCTGCTCAGTTGGATAATTCGGTATATTCTGTCGGCCATCCTCAGCATTCATTCCATAGCCAACATGATTAAGCACTACATCGACCATTATTTTAATTCCGCGATCATGAGCCTTGTCGATCAGTTCCTTAAACGTATCAAGATCTCCAAGATGCTCATCCAGCTTAGTGAAATCCTTCGCCCAATACCCGTGATAGCCGTACTGATACTGCCACGGCTGGCCGTGCCCTACGTTCCAGTCGATATTGTCTACGATCGGGGTAATCCATATCGTATTAATGCCCAGCTCCTCTAAATAATCAAGACGATCAATAATCCCTTGAAAGTCACCACCATGATACGTTTGCTCATGCGTGACATCGTAGTTCTCCCCATTAGGATTGTTGTTGCTTGGGTCTCCATCCTGAAAGCGGTCTGTCAGCATAAAGTAGATACGAGCCTCATCCCAATCGAAATCATGCTTATTTTCTACATGACGCGCCTGCAGCGTTACCTCTGCCGATATGCGATGCACCACATTGTTCGTATCTACAATTGAAATCGGAATCGTTTTTAAGCCTGCCGTAACATTGTCAGTAGCCGAAATCGTAACTTCCATCAGCTCCTTGTCAATATCAACAACCGAACGACCGCCAAGCTCGGATAAATCAGCGTAGATGCGACTGATCAGCTCTATTGGCGTATCGGTTTGCACTGTCAAAATGCTGTGAGCATCATAGCTGAAGCTGGCTGGCGATACCGATACGGAAGCTTCAAGCTCAATGACCTTGTAGACGATTTTCGATATGCCGTCTACCGTATTTTTCGGATCATTCATTTCGCTTGCTACTCCATCCTTCGTCACAACGAACGTGTACGGATATTCGCCCTCTTCAAGATTTTCCAGTGTGTAGACATAGTACTCTCCCGCTGCGTCATACACCATAGGATAGCTTTCGCCATTAATATTGACACTTACGCTCGTTACGCGATGATGCTCATTATTGCGATACAGCTCACTATCGCGATAATAGAAGGTCACACTATTGCCTTCTATAACAGGTCCTGTAATGGAGGCTGTCTGGGTAAAGCTTGCTTGACCGCTTGTTAGTTTAACGACTACGTAGTCTTCATCCAATCGCACATTCACAAAACGATCCGCATCTGTATCCTTTTCCAGCCAATTGCCACGACGGACGATGAAGCCAATCTGCGTGACATTAGGAGCTACCTCAACACGGGCAATTGCCTTGCCGTCAACGACTGTAAATGGTATTGCATCATTTTGTACGCCTGTATTCCACACCCACAAATCCCAATCGGTATAATTTTGATCTGGCCTGCTATATTCAAACTGCACGTAACGCTTCACATACGGCTTAACCTCTATCGATATGCTTGAAGAAATGTCTCCGATTGACGCCGTAATGAACGCATGACCCGGCGATATGCCCGCTACCATCCCCGTACCGTCAACTAGCGCAACTGAAGGGTCACTTGATGTCCATTTCAGCACTTGCCCGCTCATCCATTGACCGAACTGATCCTTAACGTTGGCAGTCAACTTCGTCGAAAAGTCTGCATAAACGAAACTGTCGCCAGTAATGGCAAGTTCTGATGGCACAAGCTGGGCAACATGAAGTTGGGTAGTCGCAGACAGCTGGCCAGACTCTGCAGTAATCAGGGTTGTGCCGCTAGCAAGCGCCTTAATTCTACCAGCAGCAGATATTGTCGCTACGGATTCGTCTGATGAACGCCATGTGACAGGCTCCCCCGCCATAACCCTTCCCCGTTGATCCTTCACGATTGCTGTTGCAATAAGCTCCTTGCCAGGCTCAATCGCCTGCTTTGTCAGCTGCACCTCTATCGAACTCGGCTCAGCCTGATAGCTGGATGCTTCATCATACAGTACCATCATCGATATTGGCTCAACCGTTACACTGCCTTGCACCGTGCCTAATGAAGAGATGCCTGCCGATGCTTCGTCAACTACAATATGCCAGTCACCAGAAGCCGGCAGTGTGATGCTTCGTGCTTCATTCGTGCCGTTGTAGATCACGACAATGTTTTTCCACTCATCGTAATTGGCATGCTCGCCAAGCTTGAAGGCGATTACTCCATTGCTGCGTTCCAGCACCGTGAAGTGCGCATCGATATCTTCTTTGGTCGTCATTCGGAACGCTGGATGCGCCTTGCGCAGCTCGATTAAACCTTTGTAATACGCATTGACTTGGGAAAAGCTTGCTTTATTGCTCCAATTGATTCGATTGACCGAATCCGGGCTCCGATAGCTGTTATGATCCCCGTATTTGCTGCGCAGCATCTCATCGCCTGCGTGAATGAATGGAATGCCTTGTGCTGTAAGCACGATGCCGTTAGCCAGTAAGGAACGCTTAACCGTTTCATTATCTAATACATGATCAGGATCAACAAAACGATACGGGTCTGCAGCTGCAACCGCCTGATCCACGTTACCACCGCCAATCAGCTCGCCATCTTGGATGTGAAGCATGTTAAGCTCGTCGAACAAATTTTGTGTGCGGACAATTTTATCCCATAAATTCAGATTGTCATGTGCTGTCACATAGTTGATCGTTTCAGTTGGAGCATTCGTAAAGTCGGTCGTCGCTCCGATTAAACCGTTCAATATTCCGTCTATGCTATTGTCTATACTTCCTGTGGCAAACCCTTTCCCCGCACCATCACTATCCCCTTTAATGGCGGATCGGAAGTTGTCATTAAATACTGCAAAATTCAGGTCTCTCTGCGATCCCTTCAATGTCTGATCCGTGCCTGGCAGCGGTGTAGATCCCCCCATCCATGGCTCACCGTAGATAAGAATAGTTGGATCGACTTCTTGATGAAGCTCCTGCGTCAGCTCCTTCATCGTAGTCGTATCGATGATGCCCATTAGATCGAAGCGAAAGCCATCCACATGGTATTGCTCTGCCCAATAATTGACGGAATCTTTAATATACTTGCGAACCATCGGTCGTTCCGTTGCAATTTCGTTGCCCACGCCAGATCCATTGGAATACGTGCCATTGCTGTTCGTTCGATAGTAGTAGCCTGGAACAATTTTATTGAATGGCCCATCTTCAACGGAATACGTATGATTGTAGACAACATCCATTACGACCCGAATCCCTTTGCTGTGAAGCGCTTGCACCATTTGCTTGAATTCTGTAATTCTGGCAGCTGGATTGGTCGCATCTGAAGAATAGGATCCCTCTGGTACATTATAGTTTTGCGGATCATAACCCCAATTGAATTTCGGATTGGAAGAGGCTGGATCGTCCACCGTCAGCTCATTGATCGTTTGAAAATCATAAACAGGGAGCAGATGCAAATGAGTAATCCCCAGCTCCGCTAGATGATCAATTGCTAATGCATGACCAAACTCATCGACAAGTCCATCTTCAGTAAATGCTGCAAACTTTCCTTTGTTGGCAGCACTCACGCCAGAGTCGTCAGCAATGGAAAAGTCACGAATATGAAGCTCATAAATGATAGCATCTGTCGGATTCAAAAACGGAGGCTTCTGATCATTTTCCCAGCCTACAGGGTGCGTCTCCTGCAAATCAATAATTGCCGTTCGCTGTCCATTTGCCGCAACCGCTCTCGCATAAGGATCAACGACATAATGACTGGCTCCATCGGCAAATTGAACATGATACATATAATAGCTGCCCGCCAGGTCACCTTGAATATGGCCGGACCATACCCCGTTGCTGCTTCGGGTAAGCGGTGTTTCTTGACCCCCCGAGTGATCCTCAACCTTGCCTTGGTTGTTGTATTGACCTGCATCCTCGTAAATCACTACAGCAACTTCAGAAGCAGTTGGCGCCCATAATTTGAATGTGCTGCCTGATTCGTGATACGTTAAGCCAAGATCATTACCGCTATAATAAAATTGACGATCATCCAGTACATTGCGGAACACGAGCTTTGCACTGCTCATAGCCGAATGTCCCACGCGATAAGCCTTCGTAACATCAATCGCACCTTCATCTACTGTTAGTCGGTACGACCTGCTGCCTAACTTTTGTGCCGTTACGTCGATTGACGTGTTGCTTTCCTGCTCGATAATATTGAATGCATTCAGCTGCTCAGGCGTTAGCTCTTCTGTTGTCGTGACATGAATCGTCGTATAAGAATCCATAAATGCACTCTGCACTTTGGCAGACAGTTCTACGTCATCGGCACTGTAATATACCGATGGGTCGCCTTGCAGCAGCCATACCTCTACACTGCGCTGTCCTTCCGGCATCGATATCACACGCGTTTCCTCCTGTGTATCCCAATTGCCAGGACGAGTAATGACGTTAATGCTGCTTGCGTGGCTTGTAATGGTTGCTGTTGCAAAACCATCTGCATCATTACCTGTGAAGACGACTTCTCTTCCGTCATTCCATTCGTCCCAGGTCCAGATGTCCCACTGATTTTGTTGACCATCGAATCTATAATAGTGTATATGATAGCTGTTCAATGTGTTCGGGTCCTTCTCAGTTGTAAAGGTAATAACCTTGTTCTCAGCCAAATTCGCAATAGAACCAGCCGGTAATATTGCCGTATAGGTTGTATCGTAGCTTAATGGCTCTAGCAATTCGAGTACGACCGCATCTGCCTCCAGACTGGCATTGATCGGAATCGGCTGTTCATTGGCAGAGACGGTTGGAATGATGTCAGTATCTCCCCAAGCTACTTCACCTAAGAAGCTGAATGCAATACGATTAAGGGATACACTCACATTCTGAGCTTGATTGACAGGCGACGTTCCTGTTAGAACAAGCTCTGGTACTTCAAAAGTAATCGTATACGGAGCGGAATACTCGGACAGTGTATTCGGAGCAGCAGCTTCGTTCCATGAGTCTGCAATTACATTGCCAGCACTCTCTGGAATAACGTCAAATGCGCCATGCTCATTCGCTGTGTTGCCGCTGAGAACAGCAATCGCTTTAATGGTATCCCCCTCATTCAAGTTCAGCAGAGATAAGGGAATGCGTCCCTCGAAGCCTGTGCTGATTCGATTAGCAAACTGCGCACCATAGCTTTCTCCCCAGCTTGAAGCAATAGGCTGTGACAAATCCGTTGTCGCATATACCGCTGCGCCATTCAGCTCATCTGCATGTTTAATGCGGCTGACAACGTGAAAATTAGGTTTTTCAGCTGCGGAGCTAAAGTTAAATCCTGCACCCCACGGCGCGTTAGCATCAGCACCTGCATCAGCTCCGCCATTTATGGAAAGCGCCAGGTTCAGATACAACCCGTTTTCTCCCCAATTAGCGAGCGTTACACCATCCACCCAATAATATAAATACGTACAGTCATTGGACAGCTTTAAATTATCAATATGAAACTCGTTCCAGCCCTTTGTTGCCGATGTACCAACTGTAGGCACATTGCTCCAATAATCATCCTTAACCCCATCTACTGTAATATAGCTGCATGTCTGTAATTCAGGAGCATTAGCCGCAGTGGCCTGCTCACCAGAGATAAGAGATACAGGAAACAAAGAAAACAATAAGGCAAATACTAAAAGCAAGGAAATCCTTTTTCTCAGTTTTTCGATCATGTCTTGTCCCTCCGTTCGTCATTTTAAATAAAAACATTTGTGCAAACGGTTGCATAATGTTTTGACAAAAACTGCACATAAAGTGCAGTTTTAACGTCAATTTCATCATTTTCTTGGGAGACTTAACTATTGCAAATGAGGTTCGTGCAATCGTTTTCATTAGCTATAATAGTAGACCCTTCCATAAATGTCAATCGGAATTTGAACTGAAAACAAGAAAACAAGCATCCCCGCACAGCTGTGCAGAAATGCTTGTTCACCGTCATTTGCTAAGCTTTTTGATGCACCGCATACGATCAATCATGATGATCGACCACTAAATCTTAGTTATTCAGTAAAAAAGCAAGCGTTCGCTCATTAACAAGATCTGCCCGCTCAATTGTAAATGTATGATTGGCGCCTTGAACAAGGATGCATTGTATATTTGGCACATACTGCTTTGCATATTCGATCGCCTGCTGAGCGGGATAGATAACCTCAAGCTCACCAATCATAAGCAGCACTGGCACCTTTAGCGTCACCAGCTCCTCTGGTTCAATTCTCAAAGGATACAAGCGCAGCCTCGGTAGTGCATGATGGTAGCCAGCCAATATAAATTCGCGATAGCCCGGGGCGAACGGCAGCCCTTCCGCAGATAGTGAACGAAAGGCACGATCGACCCATTTCTCAGTTTGAAATAATAATCCTGGAAAAGAGTAATAGAAAAAACGCCAATGCAAACGATGAAAGGCAGCGGCGGGAGCAAAAAGAGCCAGCTTTTCAACCCTATCCTGATAAGCAAGTGAAAACCGCAAGGAAATATAGCCTCCAATCGAATGACCTGCCAGCAAGAAACGTTTCAAGCCTAGCTGGTCAACGGTTTCCTTCAGCCAATCAACGGCCTCCTCTTTTTGCAGTATGACTTCACTAGCCATACTTTTACCGATATCCCCTATAATATCGATAGCGTATACAGCATAATGCTCCGTCCACGCTTTTACATTTGGATACCACATGACCGAGCTCATCGTCATTCCGTGCAGCAGCACAAGAGGCGGCTTCGTGCGATCTCCAAATTGCAGCACATAGGTTTTGCCATAAGTCGTATGCAAATACTGCTCTTCATAGTCACATTGAAACAGCTTCAGGCTCTCATCATAGCAGTTATTATATTGCTCCCGATAGCCGCTCTCCAGAAATACATCCATGAGATTACCCCTTTATTGGTTTACCGGTGCAAATAAATCGACATCACGTTTCATTAGCGTCCCCATTTCCTCAGATTTGATGCGTTTGATCGTACATGTTGCATCGCTTGTAACGATAAATTTCTTCTTCGATCCATTCTCCCAGCTGAAACAACGCTTCCTCGTGACCATTAGCGGCTATAAGCTGTACCCCAATCGGCATTCCGGCTGAATCCTGTCCAATTGGAAGCGTCAAGGCAGGAAGCCCCCATACATTGGCATATGCAATATAAGGCATGTATTGCTTAAATGTTTTGCGAATCGAGAAAATTTCCCCATACTGTTTTCCGTGCTTTTGTGCTGGTTCATGATACACTGGCAAAATAAGCAGTCGTGCTGAGAAATACTCACTTAGCTCACGGTCACCCAGCTCAAGCTCTGCACGAATTTCCGATAAACGCTCTTCTGATGGCTTGAACATACCTGCTCCTAGCAACGCCCAAGACAAATAGGAGTGTATCTCTGATCGTCCTGTGAGCTTTTCTTTTATATATTCACTAAGCGGTTTTTTAGAACCATTGCTGCTTAGCAATCGCTGAATGTGCTTGGCGCCATCGATACTCATCAGCTCCTGCCAATACAGCGCAGACTCTTGAAAACGGGGAGGCAGCTCGCGACTTATTTTGAAGTCCGCTCCAATTCGATCTCGCAACGCATGAAGAAGTGCCTCTGTATCCGCTCCTAGCGGGATATCCGGCTGCTTTTCCGGGATCACTACTTCGTAGGCATCCAGATCAACAAAAGTACGCTTCCCGTTTGTCAAAATTTCATGAATTAGTCGAGCATCACGCACTGATTTGCCCATTGCGCCAATTCCTAGCATGCGGTGCTGCTCAGGTATGGAAACTTGCGGATAATTGCCCGTATCATCAACTTGAGCGTTACCAGATTTAAATCCTACAATCCCGTTATAATGACTTGGAAAACGAATCGAACCGCCAATATCAGCACCTAATCCTACAGCAGCGCCTCCTACCGCCATTAACGCTCCTTCTCCGCCGCTGGAGCCACCCGCTGAACGCGTTAGATCCCAAGGATTATTGGTACGGCCATGCAGCTTATTATTCGTCTCCTGACAGAAGCAAAGTGCTGGAGTATTGGTTTTGGCTACAATAATAGCCCCCTCCTGTCTGAGCAGCTTGACAACGGCAGCGTCCTCCTGTTCAATCAGCTCTGCTCTGTAAGCCAGCCCTGAGGTCGTCGGCATGCCTGCTACATGAAAGCAATCCTTTACACTAATAGGCACGCCATGCAGTCTGCCCTTCGTTTCTCCGTTTTGCTGCATCATATCAGCATGAATGGCCTCTTGTCTTGCTGCTTCATAGCGATCGACTGTTACACAATTAATCCGTCCATTCGCTCTTTTCAAATGCTCTATGTATGTCATGGTAGCCTGCAACGAAGTCATTTCTCCACTTTTAATAAGAGCCGCGACTTCCGTTGCATCCAAGTCCAATAGTTTTTCCAAGTTAAGCATCCTCCTCATACATGTTCTATTACTATACTACGTGTCCTTTCTATACCACATTCATGATTCCTGCCCTGTTTTCCTGCCAAGCTGCCCGAATCAGCAGCACCATATAAAAAAATAGCGCATAGGCCGCAGCCTATACGCTATTTTGAACATGTATGAGCAAGATTGCAAACTAGCACTAGCTATTAGCAATAAAACTGCTATGCGTTATCCTTGAGCAACGCTTACGCTTTCCCGGCAACGTTACCCCTTATGCCTCATTGCTCAGCTTCTGCACATCTACGGTCACAACTAATTCCTGCTCGCTCGTTCCGCGATATATCCCCTTTACAGGCACAATATCCGTATAATCTCGACCATGCCCCAGCTTCACATATCGATCATCGAACGACGTAGCATTGGTCGGATCGAAGGAGCACCAGCCAAGCTCCGGTACATAAGCCTCGACCCATGCATGAGAAGCCTGTTCAAAATCAGCTACTCCTCCTTGCAGATCGCCAACGAAATGATAACCGCTCACGTATCGCGCAGGTATTCCCTTCGCACGACAAACCGCAATCATCAAATGAGCAAAGTCCTGACAAACGCCTCGCTGCTTGGAAATTAGCTCATAAGCTTTCGTATTAACCGTTGTCGCCTCCGGATCGTAGGTGAAATGCGTACGAATATAATTGCACAAAGCATCCACCCATTCGTAAACCGATGATACAGGGATTGCAGTGCCGCTATTCGCGGTTTCCACTACACTAAGACTAGGAATGGCATCCTTCAGCTTATCAATCTCATCGGTCATTTCCGTATATGTCGTGGGCAGCAAAAACTCAATAAACCGATCAATCAACTCATCCGACGCAAGCATTTCCCATGCCTTGCTAGGCTTCTGACTAAGCAGCTTTTTCTTATCATCCATCGTAAAGGGCTCTGTTGTCACCACAATCATGGAGGTTTTTATCGTCAGCATCTGGTGGGGCTGATTCACTGAAAATGCATGCACGCGATTGCCAAAGCTGTCTTCATAAGCAAACAGCGACGCATTCGGCTCAATCGAAATACTATAGTTATAGCACGACTGCCGCTCATTCGTTACAGGACTGAGCCTGATTTCATTGACACTGTCTATCACTTCCTGGGCGTAGCGATACGTCGTAATATGGCTGATTTTCAACTTCATGCACTAACCACCCCGTCAAGAAAAAAGGTTTTGCCGAATTCCTCTCCAATCCATGAGCATGAATCAAGCAGGCGCTTCGTTAATTCATCCTTCGTTTCACATGTCAGCTCGGACACCTCGATGCAATCAAGCTCGGCAGTCAGCTTGCTTATTTGTCTAACGATTCGCTCATGAGCCAGCTTCAACTGCTTTTCAGAGAGATCAAACGATCGGATTCGCTCAACCAATTGGTGAAAAGCAAAGTGAACGGAGCGCGGGAAGATCGGATTCAATACGACAAACTCCAAAATTCGTTCTACCGATAGGGTATCGGCATATAGCCTGCGATAGGTTTGATATCCGCTTAGCGATTTTAATACCCCTTGCAAGTACGGATACGATTGGATGGAAGTCAGCTTGAGCGCAGGCTGCACCGTATGCAAAATGCGCAGCGTATTTTCCGCTCGCTCCAAATATCTTCCGCACTCCATGAAGCTCCATTCGTTATGCCTTGGCATGACCGAATGCGCGCTTCCATAAAACATATTGCACCAGGTTTTAATTTGCGAGAAAAATTTATGCGGTGAATCCATTAGCATCGCTTCGCCATTTTGATCCTTAAGCCATAAATAAAAGCTGTTAAGTACTTCCCATAGCTCTGTCGGTGCCAGCTCTCTCAATGTACGCAAATTGTTGCGTGCATGACTGACACAGGAAACGAGAGAATTCGGATTTTCACGGTCGAGTGTCACGTATAGAAGGACTGTATGTTCACTGTAGTCACCATATTCGTGCTCAAAGGATGCTTTGCTGCCGAGCGCATCAACAATGCGCTTCCACTTGTCACTATGCTGCTTGGCGTCGAAAGCATCGCTGTGATTAAATTCATCCTGCTGCAAATGGTAGTAAACATCGATTAGTCTTGCATGATTTTCAGCTCGCTCCATATATCTGCCAATCCAAAATAAAGCCTCTGCGGTACGATTCAGCATCTACATCCCTCCAACACTTCGTAATATTGCTGTACCTTCGTATAAATATTTTTGTGTATTATTCTTGCTGCTTTAACACCCATGTATCCTTAACTCCGCCCCCTTGAGATGAATTGACAACCAACGAGCCTTCTACCAGAGCGACTCGAGTCAGTCCACCAGGTATGACGTGCATCTCGCTGCCCTTCAACACAAATCCGCGCAAATCAATATGTCGTGGCGTCATTATACCGTTATGCATAATCGGCGCTGTCGAAAGCTTCATCGTTTTTTGCGCAATATAGCGAGAAGGATTTTCTCTAATCGCATTTGAAAAAGCAACCAGCTCCTGATCGGAGGCTGAAGGACCAATCAGCATGCCGTAGCCTCCAGATAAAGACGTCTCCTTGACTACTAGCTCCCGTAAATGCTCTAGCACGTACTCTCTATCTTCTTTTCGATGAAGCAAATACGTAGGAACATTGTTCAAAATCGGCTCCTCATGCAAATAATAACGAATCATATCTGGTACATACGCATAAATCGCTTTGTCATCTGCAACTCCCGTTCCGGGTGCATTGGCGATTGCTACATTTCCAGCACGGTAAGCGTTCATTAACCCTGGAACGCCAAGTAACGAATTAGGATTAAAGGCGAGCGGGTCCAAAAAATCATCGTCGACTCTTCGATAAATGACGTCTACTTGCTGCAGGCCATTCAGGCTGCGCATATAAATTTTATGGTCCTTGTAAAGCAAATCTCGGCCTTCTACAAGATAAATGCCCATTTGCTGCGCTAAAAAAGTATGCTCGAAATAAGCTGAATTATATGCACCAGGACTTAGAAGTGCGATAACAGGATCTTTTTTTCCGTTCGGCGCAATGCTTCGCAGGGAGCTTAAAAATGCATTCAAGCTACGTTCGATATCAACTACCGCATTGCTTAGATATAGATCATGAAACAGCTCTCTCATCAATGTTCTCCCCTTGAACAAATAAGAAAAGCCTGAAGGGGAGCGCAAATTGTCCTCTAACACATAAAAGTCCCCATGCTCATCGCGAATAAGATCTATGCCTGATGCCGTGACATATACCCCGCCCGGAACGTCCAAGGACACCATCTCTGGACGATAATACGTATTGGATACAATGAGCCTGCGAGGAATCAAGCCATCCTTGACAATATTCTGATTGTGATAAATATCATGAAGAAATGCGTTTAAAGCCTGCACCCTTTGACGTAAGCCGAGATCGACCTGTTCCCATTCGTTTGCGGCAATAGCTCTTGGAATGTAATCAAAAGGAATCGTCCGTTCAAGAGGCTCTGATTGATCAGATTGATAAAGTGTAAAGGTAATACCCTCCTCAATCATGCGCTGCTGCAAAGCCTGCTGTCGTGCTGCCTGATTTCCCGGACTCATTTTGGCAAATTGGGAATAAATCGATTGGTAATGAGGACGAATGCCGCCAATCTT
This sequence comes from Paenibacillus septentrionalis, assembly GCF_042659865.1. NCBI lineage: Bacteria > Bacillati > Bacillota > Bacilli > Caryophanales > Paenibacillaceae > Paenibacillus > Paenibacillus septentrionalis. The sequence continues at coordinate 478,393 of NZ_JBHSTE010000004.1, read as the reverse complement.
ATCAAACATCTCATCATAAAATGACTCGGAATCATATTGAAATGATTCCATCCGTTTTTTGGCCGTTGACATGTCGACTACCTCCTGAAAATTGAACCTGACCCTGTTGATAAAAGTCACATTTCCTAACATGATCATTTCTGTTTTTCTAAATTTTACTATTAAATGTTAGTTATAGTCAATGTTTTCTGAGTATATCTCGAACATTTTCTTCGATAGCTTGTTTAATGTTCGGTTTTTCAAATATACCACCTCCCTCCGAAGCACTGTTCGTGTCATATTATATAACACAAGCAACTTTGTAACTTGAACCATTACCATAAGAATATTTCATAGGCAACACGCGCAAGCTACGCATATCTCTATTAGCCAATTTACCAATTTAGGAGGACACGATGAAAAAGCTTATTTTAAGTAGCTGTATCGCACTGTTTTTGCTGGCACCTGTCAGCCAAGCAGCAGAAAGACCACTATCCATTCCAATCATCGATGCTAATGGCAGCACGATTGGACAAGCAACCTTTATTCAAGAAGGAAAAAACGTCAATATCCACGTTCAGGCGAAGCAGCTGCCACCAGGCGAGCACGCTATCCATATTCATGAAAAAGGGCTTTGTGAACCGCCGGAATTCACATCTGCTGGCGAGCACTTCAATCCAAAGCATAAGCAGCATGGCTTCAACAACCCTAAGGGCTTCCACAGCGGAGATCTTCCAAATATCGTCGTTTCTGAAGACGGCACCGTCGATGTTACGCTGCTTACGAATGAAGTTACCTTGAAAAAAGGCAAGAAAAACACGCTTCGCAGCAAGCAGGGAACTTCGCTTGTTATTCACGCTGCTCCAGACGACTATGTTACCAATCCTGCCGGCAATGCTGGCGCTCGCATCGCCTGCGGAGTCATTAGCTCACCTGCGAAGTAACCGTTAAGAGCGGTGCAGTTATTTAGAATTGCCAAATCATTGCGAATACAAACCTGTTTAAAGTAACTCGAAATGTTTTGTCGACAAAGGCAGCCTGCTTTGGCCAGTATGAACTTGACCGCTGAGGCTGCCTTTTTCTTATTATCCCCTTGCTATTATTTCAGATTATTTCAGGTATTAGTTGATTTTGCATATTTGCTTGAAGGAACGGTGGAGGAAGAAGGCTCTCGAACAAATAGAGAGCACATCAGACTAATGAGGAATAAGCATGCAAACGAATGATAAACAGAAAATCCAAGCCAGTTGCTATGAATAAGTTGAAGTGCTGCAATTGGTCCAAGCGATGCGCCGACAAATAAAATAAAAGTATACAGAGATGTTGCGAGCGCCCGCCTCTCCCTTCCCAGCTCACCGATTAATGCGATTAGCGATGGAACAATCAACGCAATGCCTGATACAAATACAATGCTAACAAGCGCATAGAGCAGCGGCTGCTTCATGATTCCTAACAGCAGCAAACCACCGACAGCTAATGTCAAACCGATACGCAAAATAATTGGTTTGCCATAGCGGTTACATAGCCTCCCCGCAAACGGGCACAGCAGCATTCCTGCAATACCTGCCGCTCGGATAGCCAGAATAGCTGATTCGTCTAATAAAAATGGAGCTTTGCTTAAATAAAACTCTAAGGCGCTGTACGCACCCACAAAGCAAAGCAGCACGGTAAACGTTATGAAGTAACAAAGCAGCAAGCTTTTACTCGCAAAGCTCGTATTACTTGTGCCATAGACGTTGTTGGGCATGCTCGCAAGCCCAGCTTTTGGAGCTTCAGGTAGAAATAAAATAAAGCTAATGACTAGCAGCATATACGCTATACCGAACACTAAAAACAAGGATTGCCAGCCTAACCAGTAGGTAAGAGCGCTGGATGCGACCTGACCAACGATGCCAGACATTAGTAACCCTGTGCTAATATAGCCGATAACAGATACTCTCCTTCCTTCCGGAAACATTTCTCCTGCATAGGTTAATGCGACCGGTGAAAACGTTGAGGCTGTGGCCCCTTGCAAGCAGCGAAGCAACAGAAGCTCGGTAAAAGATTGTGCCTTTACGGTCAACAATGTAGCTGCTGCCAGACCAAGCAACCCGGCAACCATTACTTTTTTCCGACCTAGTCGAGAGGACAGTGGTCCATATACTAAACAGCCACAGGCAAAAAAGAGTGAAAAAGCTGTCCCTGATAAAGCTGCTGTCGTCGTACTTACTTCAAACTCACTGCTAATAACTGTCACAATCGGAACTGTAAAGTATAGAGCCGACAATACCAGCAGTGCGCCGCTGCATAGATTGACTATCATCATCGTGTACGAGCGTTGCTGCTTCACATTCACCACTCCTTTCTATGCTGCCTGCTGACTTACGTTCATGTTAATGGCATCAATTGAAAGCTGATATAGCATTATATGTTAGCCGATGATAAGTTAGTATGTGCCAAAAAAAACAGAGCTGCAGGCTCGGTTCAACGGCCTACAGCTCTACTATTGTCTTATTGCAAATCAGGCAGAATCATTTCTCTGAATATATCAAGTCCGGATCTTGCCTTATGCTTCTGATCTCGCGTGCTTACGATGACGGCCCGAACGCTTGGCACGATTATAATAAACTGACCACCGTAACCGCGTGCATAATAATAGGATACTCCATTCCCCTCGTCACACCACCAATGCCAGCCGTAGCGACCTGACTCAGGTGCTTCTACCTGAATATATGGTGTTGTTGCCTGCTTGCAAATCTCTGATCGAATAAGCTGTTTTTCATTCCAATATCCTTGTTGTAAAAATAACTGGCCGAACTTAAGCATATCCATTGCCGTTAGCTCCATGCCATACCCTCCGGTATGTATGCCTTGGGGATCCGTCTTCCAGCGGTATTGCGATATGCCGAGCGGGCCAAACAGCTTTTCTTCTGCAATTTTATCAAGTTCTCTGCCGCTGGCTCGTACCACTAGTGCAGATAGCAGCTGAGATATGCCAGAATTATAGCTCCACTTCGTGCCTGGATCAGCAGCAAGCGGCTGAGCTAGCACATAGTCAAGCCAATGACGAGAACGCGTCATCCGCGGAAAGTTCTTGTTACCGCCAAATTCGTCCCATTGAAAGCCTGCCGTCAAGGTTAGCACATGTTCTACCGTTATGTTAAGCTTACGCTTGTCTTGACTGTCCTCAAGCTCAGGAAACCACTCCACAATGTTACGGTCAATGGACGGCAGCCAGCCTTCACTTAAACCGATGCAATATAAAGCAGAAACGATGCTTTTCGTGCAGGAGTTAATCGGCATAAGCGCCTCTGACGCATTAGCCTGAAGCTCATGATGAAGCACAACTTCGCCGTTCTGTTGCATAATGAAGCTGGATAACTTATTGCTGTTAAGCACATCCACTAATTTATATGTATCCACATCAGTCATCCTCACTGTTATTTGCATTCACTTTATCATGAACGTTTTATAGATGCAAAATTCATAGGCGCTGTGCTACAATGCTCCTAAAGTCATTATACAGGGGGTCAAAATGAAGCTTATTAAGGGAAGCATAATATCAAAAATCATCATTAGCTTAATCGTTGCGACCACGATCCCATTTATCGTATCGAACTATTTGTCCTACCAGATTACTGGAACTGCGATCAAAACCCAGCTAGTTGAACTGAATCAAAACTCAATGTCAATTACACTTTCAACCTTGCATTCCTATTTCCATGACCTGTCATTGCTGGGTCTTTCTTATTTCTCGGATGTGACGCTTGTACGTTTATTGTCCTCGACTGAGCCTCAAACCCCAGCAGAAAGCGTGTATATCGCACAAAGGCTTGAGCAAATTTATGGAAACCATGGTGAAATCGGCTCCGTTTCCTATAAAAGCGCTCTGACCAATAAGCAATTCAATATACGACAAAACTATAACTCTAAAGTTACGATTCCTGATTTTAACGGACAGGAGCTTTCGTATGCTCATGACGAATTGCAGCAGCCATTTCAAGTAACTTATTATAATAAGGAAAGGCGCTTGCGCGTCAATAAACCATTTATCGATATCGAGACCCGTGAAATTATTGGGTTGACGACCTTTGATGTGAAGCCGGCGCAAATTCGCAGCATGATCGCATCGTTGACAACTAGCGAGCATGGACCGATCTATTTATTTATCGGAGAAGATATGGAGCTGCTCTATACTACTGAAGAAACCAGCGAGAGTTATCCCGAGCTCCCATGGCAAAGCGAGCTTAATCAACGTCTTCAAGATTCAAGCAGCTTGAACAAAGGCGAGCTGCAAGCAACCGAAGGCAGTTATGTCTATTATCAAACTAACACCAATGGAACAACTCTCACACTCGTAAAGCTGATTCCCGAATCGCTTATTAATGCAGCGAGAACAAATGCGCTCAATAAAACCTTATTGATACAAATCGTTTCGTTAATCTTTGTTTCGGTATTGGCAGCCTTTATTTCCTATTACATGCTGCGAAGAGTAAAGCTCATGCTTCAGCATATTAAACGGCTGCAAATGGGTAATTTTCAATTGAAACGCAAGCCTAAACCTGCTACGCCAGATGAACTCGATCTGCTGGAACTCAGATTTCAAGAAATGGCCAGCGAGCTGGATGAGCTGTGGAACAAGCAGTACAGGCATCAGCTAGAGCTGTCTCAGGCTCGCCTTAAAATGCTGCAGGCGCAAATCAACCCTCACTTTTTCTACAATACGCTGCAATCAATCGGAACACTCGCCATTAAAGCGAATGCTCGTGAGGTAAGTGACCGTCTTGCTGAGTTTGGCGCTCTGTTTCGTTATACGATGGACATCGAAAGCGAGGCAGTGAACCTGTCCGATGAAATGGCGCATTTGGAGCATTATATTGTATTGCAGAAGGGCCGCTACAAGAATAAGCTTCAGGTTGATCTGAGATGCCCTGAAGAGGCGCTAACAATTCGAGTTCCGAAGATGATCCTGCAGCCCCTTGTAGAAAACAGTATTATACACGGTCTTGAAAGAGGTAATGGCACAATTCATATTACCGTAAACATTGTCGTAACCGATAAATTGCTGATTGAAGTGATAGATAATGGGAAAGGCTTTACCGATGACCAAATTAATCAGGTGAAAAAATCTGTAATCGAACAGCAGACGGTTGTTACGGAGAAAAAAGGAATCGGTTTGGCAAACGTGTTGAAACGTCTTGCGCTTTACTGCGGTAACGGCTTCGAATGGAGCATCACAAGTGCACCTTATGAACAAACAACGGTTGCGCTCATGCTTCCCATTGATCCAACCAGAGGAGAAAACGTATGAAACTGTTAATTGTCGATGATGAAGAGCATGTCCGTGAAGGCATAGAGCTTGCTATTGATTGGAGCAGCTACCAGATTGATCGCATTCTGATGGCTGAGCATGGATTGGAGGCGCTGGAGCTCGTGCGCGAGCATCATCCTGAAATCATTATCTGCGATATGAGCATGCATATTATGGACGGTCCGAAATTTTTGGAAAAACTGAGAGAAGAAGGCTGGACCTCTAAGGTTATTGTATTGAGTGGCTACCAGGAATTCAGTTACACCCGTGCTACATTGCTTGCCAATGGTGTTGATTACTTGCTTAAGCCCTTCAAAATTAACGATCTGGAAAAGGCAGTACAAAAAGCTCTTGCACAAGTTAAGACGGAGCAAGATGCGCGACTTAAGGAACTAAGCACCGCATTTAAACTAAATGAGGTGAATCAGCTTTACAACGAGCAGCGTTTTTCGAATCTTATTGAGGAGGAGAAGCTATCGCTTAAGGCCCTCTCCTCCTTTCTGTCGGAGCTTGGCCTCGATCCTAAAGCTTTGTACGCTGCCACCTTCCTGCCGCGCAACAGAGAGCATGTTATTAAGCAGTATTATGCTCGTGATGAGCAGTTATTTAATTTTGCAGCAAAAAATATCATTCAGGAGCTTGTCTCTCCTATTGGCCCCAGCTATGTTATTCATTATGAAGCCTTTATCATCTTATTAATGAATTCACGTATGCTGCCCGAAGACATTGAACAAGCAGTATTAAGCATACAAAAAGCTTGGCAGCGAATATTGCGCCTCTCCTCATTCGTCGGCTTCCAAAGGCAGCAAATTGATGCAAGCGGGTTAATTCAGGCCTTGTCCGAGGAAAGATCGATGATTTTAAGCTGCAATATTTTGAATGAATCGATATCCCGGAAACCAGCAAGCCATTCAAACGCTGTTCAGTTTTTTATCGATAAAGAATTTGTAATTCTTGAAGCGCTTCGTACAAAAAATAAAGACTACTTGTCTGAGCTTATTGCTGAGTTTACGGAGGATTTATCTAGCAAGCAGGTTGTGTCGCTGCGGGAAATGCAGCATTATACGGTTGAGATTAATTTGCTGCTAATGAGAATGTATACGCAGCTGAAGGATGAACGACTGCATGAGACGATGCCATTATGGCTAAGTCAGCTCGATGAATGGTCAATGAAATTAAGTCAAATTTTTTACGATATTATTGACAAAATTGATTACAACAAGGTCGTTCTCCAAACCTCGAATCCAATATTGGCTGTGCGCAACTTTATTAATGATCATATGAAGGAAGATATTACTTTAGCAAGCTTGGCTGACCGCTTCCATATTTCTCCTCAATACTTGGCTAAAAGGTTTAAAGAAGAGTACCAGACAACGGTTATGAATTATTTGACACAGCTTCGCATGGAAAAGGCTTGCTCGCTGCTAACGCACACTGATTTAAGCATCCAGCAAATTGCTGCTGAAAGTGGCTTTGAGGAATTGAATTATTTCAGCAAGGTGTTCCGAAAGCATGTTGGGCTTTCTCCATCCAGCTATCGAAAAAAAAATAAAGCGTAAGTTTCTCACATCCAGCATAAGTGCAGGAAATTCTCCTCACTTTTTGCATGGATGTGTTTTTTTGTAAACACAGATTCAAAAATTACTCATTTTGGCGAATATAACACCTGTAAGCGGCAAACTATAATTAAATATAATAAAAGTGTACTAAAAAGAACTGAACTGGGGGTATCACCATGAAGAAAAGAACAATTGCTGCTTTATTATTGTCCGCAATGCTAGTTGTACTATCAGCTTGTGGCAACAATACAAACGGCGGTACATCAACTGGCACGAACGATGGCGGCAATCAAGGCGGCGCAACTCAAGCAAAAATTACGTTGTTCCAAAGCAAGGTTGAAATTGCCGAATCGCTTGAAAATCTTGTTTCCAAGTACAAGGAAGAAACAGGAAATGAAGTTGAAGTATGGGGATCTGCAGGCGATTCCTACATTACACAGCTGCAAACGAAGCTTGCTGCTAATGAAGGTCCTACAATCTTCTCCGTTCAACCGGGTGCTGAAGCTGCGAAATTCGCTTCTTACTACTACGATATGAGCAATGAGGAATATGCTTCCTACATTTCTCCAAACATGGCGCTTGAAAGTGACGGCAAAATCGTCGGCGTTCCAACTGGCGTTGAAGGCTTCGGTCTTGTTTACAACAAAGAGCTGTATGATCCTTCTACTGCTACCGACACTAACTCCTTTATTGCTGCTCTTGAGAAATTCAAGAACGAAGGCGTTAACGGTCTAAGCTTGTCTCAAGAAGCGTACTTCTTGATTGGTCACATCATTAACACACCTTTCGCCCTTCAAGAAGATCCTGTTGCATTCATTGAGCAGCTGAACAAAGGCGAAGTGAAGCTTACTGATAATGCAGAATTCCAAGAGTTCGCTCAAGTGATGGATGCAATTCGCAATACGTCCATAAACCCAATGGAAGTTACGTATGATACACAAATGGGTGACCTTGCAACTGGAAAAACAGCTATCGTACACCAAGGTAACTGGAGCTACGGTATGCTTGCAGACTACGATGAAATCGAAATCGGCATGGCTCCACTTCCGATTGTAGGAAACGATAAACTTGCTGTAGATATTCCAGCAGGCTGGGTTATCAATAACACTGCTTCTGAAGAGCAAATTGCTGCAGCTAACGCATTTTTGAACTGGATGTATACAAGTGAGACTGGAAAAAACACGATTGTAAACGACTTCGGTTTCATCCCTGCCGTTAATACAATCGACCCGACTGGCCTAGATCCACTTTCTCAAGAAGTGTTTGAGGCTACACAATCAGGTAATACAATTCCTTGGGCATTGAACTACTTCCCTCAAGGTATTATTATTAACGATCTTGCACCGTTAACTTCTGAGTTTTTCCTTGACTCTTCAATGACACCTGAGCAATTCCTACAAAAAATTGAAGATGTATGGGCAAAAGCTGCTCGATAAGCTCGAACATTCAATATCGAAAGCCTAACTCTTTCTAAGGATGTTAGGCTTTCTCTATATCTTCTGTGAAGAATTCATAAGAAAGGGTGGTACCCATGTCGAATAAAAACAGCAAGCTATGGTATTGTCTCTTCACAATGCCATTATTTTTAATCTTTCTTGTCGTCGTCGTTATCCCTTTTCTAATTGGGATTTACTATTCCTTTATTAATTGGAACGGTATACCGAGCACTCCTAAAGTGTTTGTCGGATTCGACAACTATGCGATTTTGTTCCAAGATGAACGCTTTATGTCCTCAGCCTGGAATACAATCAAATTTACGATATTTGCGTTAATTAGCGTCAATCTGTTTGGTTTAATCTTCGCACTTATTGTAACAGCGGGCTTCAAAACAAGTAATATTGCTCGTACGCTGTTGTTTATGCCTAACCTGATAGGTGGTTTGATCCTAGGTTATATTTGGCGCTTTATTTTTACAGACGGATTTAAACAAATTGGTTCCATTACTGGAATAGACTCCATCTTCTTTAATTGGCTCATTAATCCAACTTATGCCTTAATTGCACTTGTCATTGTGTTTACGTGGCAGATGGCTGGATATACGATGGTTATTTATATTGCCGGCATACAAGGCATTTCCGATGAAGTGATGGAGGCAGCTAAAGTAGATGGAGCAAATCTGTGGCATCGCATGACGAAAATTGTGTTTCCATTGCTCATGCCGTCCTTTACGATCTGCTTGTTCTTAACGCTGTCTGGCGCATTCAAAATATATGACGTTAACCTGTCCCTAACGAACGGTGGACCGATGCATACGACTGAGCTATTCGCCATGAATATCTTTAATGAAATCTTTGGCTACGGCAACTATGGTCTAGGTCAGGCTAAAGCGATTATGTTCTTTGTGATCGTCGCACTCGTTACAATTACACAAGTTGTCATTACGAAACGAAGAGAGGTGCAAATGTAATGAGAGCTAAAAACTCCGTAGTCTCTGTGCTCATCGTTATACTTTCGTTCGTCTTTTTGTCTCCAATTTATATTATGTTGGTGAACTCATTCAAGACGCGTTCAGAGCTTTATGAAAACGTGCTTGCTCTTCCAGCGAGCTTTAGCTTTGAATATTATGTAGCTGCGATGAACAAGATGAACTTCCTTACTGTTTTTGGGAATTCCTTGTATGTAACAATCGCAACCGTTATTTTCGTAATTGTTCTTTCTTCCATGACAGCATGGATGCTCGTTCGTCGAGACAATGTTATGAGTAAAATTATTTTCTACTCTTTTGTAGCAACAATGCTTATCCCTTTCCAAACCTTAATGATGCCGTTAATGCAAGTTATGGACTGGATTCGTACGTATACACATCTGCCGATGCTGAATACGCATGAGGGTCTTATTTTTATGAACATTGGCTTCCATGCCGGAATTGCTGTCTTCCTATATCACGGCTTTATTAAATCAATCCCTATCGCACTTGAGGAAGCAGCAATTCTTGATGGGTGCAGCACATTTGGTGTGTTTTGGAGAATTGTATTCCCATTGCTGAAAAGCATTACGGTAACAGTGGCAATCCTTGATGTCATTGCTTCCTGGAATGACTACTTGCTTCCTTCGCTTGTGCTGTCTGATAAAGGCTTGCGTACGATTCAGCTATCTACCTTCTATTTCTTTGGAGAGTTCACGATCGTATGGAACCAGGCAATGGCGGGACTAACCTTAACGATTATTCCAGTCGTCATATTCTACGCTTTCGCACAAAAATACATCATCAAAGGTATCGCAGCTGGAGCGGTCAAGTAATCGACCCTTCCCTATGTAAAGGAGATTAGTATGAGCAATAAAGTCATTATGGAGCAACCATTGTTTTATGTCACAGACACTTATGGCAATGTTGATCCACAGCATGATGAAGGTCTTGGACTATACTTGCAGGATACACGTTTTTTAAGCAGCTACAAGCTGCTCATCAATGACGAGCAGCCTGAGCTGCTAGGTGACGGTTCATCAGCCAGCTATATGCTGCAAACGCTGCTAAAGCATGAAACAAAAGACACAGGCGCAATTGAAATTAAACGCAATAGCTTTTTATATGAGGGTGTGCTGCATGAGCAGCTCACCCTCACCAACTATTTTCTGTCGAAGCAAAACGTTAAGCTAACGCTGCAGTTTGACGCTGACTTTCAAGATATGTTTCTCGTTCGGCGCTATCGCACTGGTGAGGTTGGTGCAAGACTTGATACACTCTACAAGCCTAGCCACATGGTGCTTCAATATATGGGCAAGGACGATGTACTTCGCCAGTCCTACATACATTGGGACGGTAACCCGACGATCGATCAGGAGAAGCAGCAGCTTGAATATACGCTCTCTCTAGATGCTGGTGAATCCCGTATCATCCAGCTTGCCATTAGACCAAGCCTCGGCAACCCTGCCAGCGAGCATGAACATGAGCTGCTTGATTATAAGCAGGCACTAGAGCAGCTTACTGGCAGCTACGACAACTGGCTGACCGCTAATACGAAAATGACAAGCTCGAATGCATTGTTCAATGAGCTATATGATCGAAGCCTTCAGGATCTGCGCATGCTGCAGACGGATATTGGCTATGGACGCACGACAGTAGCCGGCTTGCCCTGGTTTGCAACGGTATTTGGCAGAGACAGCATAATCACATCGTTATTTATGCTGCCGCTCCACCCTGCTCATGCGCTTGGCACGCTGCGAACGTTAGCTGCCCATCAAGGAAAGGAATACAATCCTTGGCGTGATGAGGAGCCAGGCAAGATTATGCATGAAATACGCTTTGGCGAGCTGGTGCGCACGAAGCAATCACCGTTTTCGCCTTATTATGGTGGTGTCGATTCTACTCCACTGTTTCTCGTTCTGCTTGTTGAATATGTAAAATGGAGCGGTGATACCTCGATTATTGCCGAGCTTCAGCCTACTATTGATGCAGCGCTCGAATGGATAGATCGTCGCAGTCAAAGCAATGAAGCTGGCTTCTTGACCTATAAGCAGGAAGCAGAACAAGGCTTCCCTAATCAAGGCTGGAAGGATTCGGCCAATAGTATCGTTCATGAGCATGGCGAGCTGGCTAAAGCCCCTATTGCACTCATTGAAGTGCAGGGTTATATCAGCTATGCCAAGCAAGGCTTGTCTGAAATCTACGGCTCGCTGAATGATCACGCTCGCGGCAAGCAGCTTGAAGAACAGGCGACAGCACTGATGAAGCAAGTGAAGCGTTACTTCTGGCTCGAAAATGAGCAATTTTTCAGCATTGCACTAGATGGTGATCTAAAACCAGTTCAGTCTATAACATCCAATCCAGGACATTTGCTTATTGCAGCTATGCTCGAAGATGAGCTCTCAAGTACGATCGCCAAGCGTTTAATGGCTGATGATATGTTCAGCGGATACGGCATTCGTACAATGAGCAATCAATCGACTGGCTATTATCCGATGAGCTACCATAACGGCAGTGTTTGGCCCCATGACAATGGAATGATTTTGCTTGGCATGCTTCGCAGCGGAAATGCAGCTGAAGCAAGACAGCTTGTGTCAGGTCTGCTGAAAATTGCTGCAGAGGTGCCTGAGCAGCGCTTCCCCGAGCTCGTATGCGGCTACAGCAAGCAGGAATATAATCGTCTTGTTCCTTATCCTACTACTTGCTCGCCACAAGCTTGGTCTAGTGCAACAGCCTTCATTATGCTGCAAGCGATGCTCGGATTACGCGTGAATGGCCTGAAGAAGCAGATTCTCCTTTCACCGAATCTTCCGCCGGAAATCGACGAAGTCAATGTGGTCGGACTAAGCATCGGAGCTGGCATGCTTGATCTCTATCTATACCTCGACCAGGAAACACAGCAATCACATGCAACCATTCTAAACAATACAACTGGCTTTGATATACACATTCAGATTCTTTCATCATAAGCAGAATAGGAGCAATACGTATGACATGGTCAATTATTAATCAATCGCTTGAAGAAGCTGATTTGCTGAATCAGGAAAGCATCTATGCGCTTGGAAACGGCTATCTAGGCGTACGGGGCAACTTTGAAGAAGGCTATGCTGGCCGTAAAAGCATTCGCGGAACTTATCTTAACGCTTTTCATGATGTGATCAACATTCCTTACGGAGAGAAGCTATATGGCTTCCCTTCTACTCAGCAGAAGCTGGTTAATGTAATCGATGCGCAAGGAATCGATATCTATGTAGGTGCAGCACAGGAGCATTTTAATCTGTTTTCCGGCGAAGTTGTTTCTTATACACGAGAAATGAAGCTGAATGACGGCTATACAGAGCGTGTGATTCATTGGAAATCGCCATCTGGACAGGAGCTGAAGCTTCGCTTCCGCAGGCTTGTATCGTTTAAGACTCGCGAGCTGTTCGCAATCGATATTGCGATCGAGCCAATCTCTGTAAACGGTGAGATTACGATCGTATCAACGGTACAAGGCGACGTAGAAAATTATACGGCAGTTAATGATCCACGCGTTGCCTCAGGTCATGCTAAGCTGCTCACAACACAAGCACAAGGCTCGGAAAATGGTGTAGATTACGTTCAAAATGAAACGTTAACCTCCAAGCTATCCGTGAGCTGTGCTGCTGCCTACAGTCATAGCGGAGCTGCTAGCTCAGAGCATGTAACGGAAGGCAACAAGATCAACTATAAAGCAAGCTTCTCTAGCAATAGTCCGCTATCCTTTACAAAATGGAATGTTTACACGGACACGCTTCGTCACGGTGAGCAGTCGCTTCAGCAGGCGATTCACATAGCTGCTGATCTAGCTTCCAGCTCCTCTTTCGAGGCTCAGCTGAAGGAGCAAAAGCAGTATTTGGATGATTTCTGGTATCGCTCGGATATTGTCATCTCCAACGATGAAGCCTTGCAAGAGGGCATTCGCTTTAATATTTATCAGCTGCTGCAATCAGCAGGTCGTGATGAGTACAGTAATATCGCGGCTAAAGGATTGTCTGGTGAAGGCTATGAAGGACATTACTTCTGGGACACGGAGATTTATATGGCCCCTGTCTTCTTGCTCACACAGCCTGACATCGCTAAGCAGCTATTGATCTATCGCCATCACATTTTGCCGTTCGCAAGACAACGTGCGAAGGAAATGGGTCATGCAAAAGGCGCGCTTTATCCTTGGCGTACGATTTCTGGAACAGAATGCTCGTCCTTCTTCCCTTCTGGTACTGCGCAATATCATATTAGTGCAGACATTGCCTACAGCTATATTCAATACTTTATGGCTACCGAAGACGTTGACTTTTTGGCAGACTACGGATGCGAGGTTCTCGCTGAAACAGCAAGGCTATGGATCGAGGTCGGTCATGAGCATGAAGGCTCCTTCTATATTGATGAAGTAACTGGACCGGATGAATATACATGCTGCGTCAATAATAACTATTATACAAATGCTATGGCTAAGCATAATCTTGCTTGGGCTGCAAAAGCGATGCAGCTGCTGCAACAGGCCAGCCCTGAACGCTATGCCGCGCTTATACAACAGCTTGAGCTTACAGCGGACGAGATTACAGTATGGGCTAATGCTGCTGAACGCATGTATTTGCCTTATGATGAAGCGCTTGGCATTAATCCTCAGGACGATTCCTTCCTGCGCAAAAAGGTATGGGATTTTGAAAATACGCCTGAAGAAAACTACCCGCTTCTGCTGCATTACCATCCGCTAACGATTTATCGTTATCAGGTATGTAAGCAGGCTGATACAGTGCTTGCTCATTTCTTGCTGGAAGATCAGCAGTCTCTGGAAACGATCAAGCAATCCTTTGACTATTATGAGAAGATCACGACACATGACTCGTCGCTGTCTACGTGCATATTTAGCATTATGGCTTCAAAAATCGGCTATGATGAAAAAGCGTATCATTACTTCCAGGAAACAGCACGCTTAGATCTGGATAATACGCATGGCAATACGAAGGATGGTCTACACCTTGCCAATATGGGCGGAACGTGGATGGCTATTGTGTTTGGCTTTGCGGGTGTACGCATCAAGCCTGATACGCTGTCACTTGCGCCTAAGCTGCCAAGCGATTGGGACCACTATCAATTCAAGCTGCAATACAAGCAGCGCACGATTGAAGTAACCGTTGCTGCTTCAGGCATTACCTTGACACTACTTGCAGGCGAGGCGCTTACCGTTGAGCTATTCAACCAGCCTGTTGTGCTGCAGCCTAATCAATCGTTCAGCAGCTAGTGCTGATTTTAACATATCAAATATGTAAGAAAGTGAGTCGATCTCATTCATGAAACTGGAAGCTGTTATTTTCGATCTGGACGGCGTTATTACCGATACGGCGGAGCATCATTATCTTGCATGGAAAGCAATTGGAGATGAGCTTAATCTGCCTTTCACCCGCGAATTCAATGAAAATCTAAAGGGCGTTTCTCGTCTTGAATCACTGCGATTGCTGCTAAGCCTGTCGCCAGTAGAGTTAAAGTATACGGACGAGGAGCTTCACGCTCTTGCAGAACGTAAAAATGAGTTGTATAAAGAGCTGATCGCTTCCATCAAGCCTTCTGATGTACTGCCAGGCATTTTGCCGCTGCTTGAAGACTTGAAGGCAAGAGGCATTAAAACAGCGATCGCCTCTGCAAGCAAAAATGCGTTCGCAGTAATCGGCAACCTGCAGATGGAGCAGTACTTCGATATTATCGTCGATGCTGCAAAGATCAAAAACTCTAAGCCTGACCCGGAGGTTTTCCTATCCGCAGCGCAGCAGCTTGGCGTAAAACCACAGTCTTGCGTCGGTGTAGAGGATGCCGTTGCTGGTGTAGATGCTATTCTAGCTGCAAATATGACAGCGATAGCGATTGGCAATAAGGATCACTTCCCTCATGCGCATCATACGTATTCCTCTACTGAAGAGCTTAATGCGCAAGAGCTGATTGAGATTCACCAGCGTACAGCAGCGAGCGTCTAGCTAGCAGCAACAGCATATCACGTACCATTTTAACGAGCTGTCTTATTGTGTTTTTGCACAATAGGGCAGCTTGTTTGTCATTGGAATAAGCAGACGAATCCCTTACATTTTTGGAAGCTTTTGCGCTTTTGCAGCGTTGTTGTACTATAATGTGAAAGAATTCTTTTATTAGAAAGGAACGCTGATGTGCTCGATTATGTTCAACCGATAGGTGTTGCCCTGCTTATCTTCTTAGTTATTGCAGTGTTGAGCTTCATCCCTTGGCTTGTCTATATCTATCGCAAGCTCGGATACTTTCCTATTTCATCAACGCTTATCGTTTTTTCCTTTATCTTTTATTTTTTGGCAGCCTTTTTGCTGACAATGCTGCCGCTTCCAGATACGCGTAACAATTGTATTGCGCCAGGCGCGGGCAGATCAGCGTATTCGCTCGTTCCATTTCAATTTGTAAAGGACCTGATTCGTGAAACGAATGTCGTATGGAGCAGCCCGTCGACCTATATTAACTTGCTAAAAGACCGGGCTTTTTTTCAAGCGTTTTTCAATCTGCTGTTGTTAATGCCGCTTGGGGTATATCTGAGATATTTCTTCCAAACGCGCAAAGCATGGGGCAAGGCGCTGCTGCTTACGTTTATTGTTACACTCATCTATGAAGTCACTCAATTAACTGGCATATACGGCATTTATGATTGTGCGTACCGATTGTTTGATGTCGATGATCTAATGCTTAATACAGTTGGAGGGATCCTTGGCTTTTTCTTTGCGCCTATTCTGTTGGCGTTATTCCCTACGCGTACCAGCATTCAGGAAAAAGCGATGCAGTTATTGGAAAAAGACGAGGTTCGCAATATGCCCGTTTTGCTAGCCGCACTAACTGATGTGCTGTTGATTCAGGGCGCTTCCTATCTTGCTGCATCTCTGCTGAAGCTTATTGATATATGGAGCATGCTTATTATTCATACCATCATGCTGATATTGTTCCTTTTGGTCATTCCAGTGCTGTGGCATGGTCAGACGATAGGCAGCAAATTTATGCGATACCGCTATACGCATCCGCGGCTCGAAAGGAAGCTGACAAAACGAATGCTAGCCTTCTTCCTTGTCTATGCAATTCATTTTGCAGCTCAAATTCTAGCAAGCGCCCAGGCAGATATTGATGCATCGAACGATTTACTTGCGATCGTATTCAATCTGCTCGGCTGGTTCATCTCCTTTATGATCGTTGTCATTCTCGCGATCCATGTGCTGATTGTGCTATTCAGCAAGGAGAAACGAAGCTTTTTCTTCGACGCATACGCAGAGCTGCACACAACGCGTAAAAAGCCTGATCATGGGAAGGCAGAGGATGAACACAGCTTCACGCCGTAGCGGATCGAGCGCGCATCACAAAATCAGGGGATATGTACATGGCGTACATATCCCCTGATTCATTTATATAAGTTCAGTTATTTATAGTAGTATTGCAGGAATGTTGGATTAGGCTTACTTTTCTACCCGAACTGAGCCGCCGATCATAACCGCTTGAATAGCAAGCTCCTGATCAAGCAGCAGCAAATCAGCGCGCTTGCCGACTGCAATGCTGCCATAATGCTGCTCCAGTCCAATAACTTTTGCAGGATTGAGGCTGGCCATGCGGCTCGCTTCAACGATTGAAGCACCAAGTGTTTCAATCATATAGTGAAAGCCTCGTATCATTGTCAGCGTACTGCCTGCCAAGCTTCCTCCATCCTTCAACCGTGCAATATTATCCTTAACGACAACTGGCAGCTCACCTAGCATATACTCTCCGTCAGGCATACCTGCCGCAGACATGGCATCCGTCACAAGTACAATGCCCTCTGTACCTTTTGCCAGCAGCAATACTTTGATCGCTATAGGATTGACATGCTCGCCATCTGCAATAATTTCGGCCGTGATCTCAGGCATCGTTAATACTGCGCCTACTGTTCCGGGCTGACGGTGATGCAATCCAGTCATCGCATTAAACGTATGAACAGCATGAGACAAGCCGTGCTGTACTGCAGCTTGTACATCCTCATATCGCGCATCGGTATGACCACAAGCAGCGACAATGCCATGCTGCTTCAATGCAGCAATATAAGGCGCTGCTCCTTCGATCTCAGGCGCAAGTGTTTGCAGCTTAATAATGCCTGGATAGCTTTTTGTCCATGCATCCAGCCACGACAGCTGCGGCTGAATCATGTAGCTTTCATTCTGAGCGCCCTTCCATTTCGGATTGACGAAGGGACCTTCAAGATGCACCCCAACCAGCTGCGCATACGGCATCGGCTTGCGTTGATAATCTTGAACAGCATCCAGCACCGCATTCAAATGCTCAAACGCACCAGTCACCGTTGTTGCCAGCATCGCGGTCGTTCCGTTCTCCATATGAAACTTCGTAATCGTATCGAGCTGTTCCTGCTCGGCCGTCATGAAGTCCTCGCCTGCTCCGCCATGAACATGAATATCGATAAACCCCGGAACGAGGTATCCGCCCGCGCCGTCCAGCACGTTCACATCTGCAGGAAGCTCAGGCAGCTGTTGATCAGCTGCTCCAATTGCGGCAATTCGATCATTCTGCAAGACTACCCAGCCGTTCTCAACAAGCTGCTGCTCGAGAACAACCTGTACGTTGCGATATACCGTATACGTCATGGCAATAAGCTCCCTGCTGCCTGATCAACCAGAACCGTTAGCTGCGGATGGGTTTGCAGCAGCGATGCAGGAACATCTGTTGTAATTGGTCCAGTCAATGCCCGTTTTACAATTTCCGCTTTATCCTTACCTTTTACCACAAGCAGAAGCGTTTTGGCCTTCAGAATCGTACCGACGCCCATTGTGATCGCTTGACTTGGAACTTGCTCGCCTTCACTAAAGAAACGAGCATTCGCTTGTTTCGTTTCTTCAGCCAGCTCAACAACATGGGTACCGCTCGACAGCTCCTCTTCGGGTTCATTAAACCCGATATGTCCGTTATGACCTAGACCGAGCAACTGAATATCGATTCGACCTGCTGCCTGAATCAATTGATCATATCGGCTGCATTCTTCAACTAGGTCACTTGCCAGACCAGATGGAATATTGGTGCGTGATGCATCGACATCAACATGGTTGAATAGATTTTCGCGCATATAATAGCTATAGCTTTGATGATGATCTGGAGCCAGCCCAACATACTCATCGAGGTTGAACGTTGTCACCTTCTTAAAGCTGACAAGCCCCTCGTTGTAATCATGGACAAGCTGCTTGTAAATCCCGACTGGCGTACCTCCTGTCGCCAAGCCAAGTACAGCGGAAGGATTCGTCTGCACAATACCAGTAATAATACGAGCAGCCGCTTCATTCAGCTTTGCTTCAGAGTCAAATGTAATAATGTTCATCTTGATTCTCCTCCCTTTTGCTTCATAAACCGTTTTACAACTTGATAGGAACGCTCCAGCTTCGGAACATAGCTATCAAAATACTCACTTACCAAGCCAACAAATAATATATCTACCAAATGCAGCTGTGCCATCCGTGAAGCCATATCACCGCGACGCATGCCTGCTTCAGATGAAGAAATGAACAGGCTAATTTGAGCAATGCCAGCGAGTGTGTTGACTCCTTGCTTCGTCACGGAGATCGTGGTCGCTCCATGCTCAGCAGCACTGCTCAAGGCGCTAATCGTTTCCGGCGTCTCGCCAGAATATGAAAATCCGATTGCTACATCACCTGACGACAACGAAGCAGCTGATGTTTGCTGCATATGCGGATCAGAAAACACAGCAGCAGGTTTGCCGATACGAATCAGCTTCTGATAAAAGTCTTCTGCGACTACACCAGAGGTTGCTGTACCGTACAAGTCAATCCGCTTCGCATGATGCAAAGCGTCAATGGCTTCTCTCAGCTTGCCGTAATCAAGCAGCTTTGCCGTATCCGATACCGAGCGCATGTGATTCGCTGTAATCGCAGACACAATGTGGTCAAGCGACTGACCTGCAACAATGTCCTGATACGTGTTGCCTGCCGGCTCCTCCGCAAGCTCCATTGCAAGTCTCATCTTAAACTCACTGAAATTGTCTACCTGAAACAAGCGGCAAAATCTTGATATCGTTGCCGTACTGCTCCCTGACAGCTTGGCAAGCTCTGTAATCGTCATCTGAACCGCTTCTCGCGGCTGCTGCAAAATATAGCTGGCAAGCTTCGTTTCCTGCGGAGACAAGCCTGGCACACTATCCTTAATTGCCTGCAACAGACTCATAGCCAATCCCTCCTAACGCAAAGCAAAGATTACATGAAAAACTGTCCTGCTGCGCCTAGTACTCCAATTTCTTTTCCAAGTGCTGTTCTGCGGAACAATACCTCTTTATACATACCTGGCAAGCAGCGCTCTGCAACAACGTGCTGAACTTGCTCGTACAATCGATTTTCTGTACTCATCACACCTCCGCCGAAAATCAGCTGTGATGGATTAAACAAATGAATGAGCGACACGAGGCCGTTGCCCAAGTAAAAAGCAGCTTCATCAATAATGTCACAAGCCGATTGGTCGCCAGCATGTGCTGCATCAAGAACGGCCTTGCTGCTCCAAGCATCTCCATTATTAAGAGGTGCTAGACGTTCATTGGCGATTCGAGCGATAGCTGTTCCAGAGCAATATGTTTCGAGGCAGCCTACATTACCGCAGGAGCACGGCTTACCTTTCAGATCCATCGTAATATGACCAAACTCGCCTGCACTGTCCGAAGCTCCCTTTACAAGCTGGTCTCCGCTAATAATGCCAGCGCCTATACCTGTGCTCACCGTTATATAAATCAGGTCGCTTACCTGTTTTTCAGCTCCCCAGACATACTCCGCGACTGCCGCCAAATTCGCATCATTGCCAAGCATAACAGGCACGTTAAAGCGTTGTTCAAGCACTGTGCCAACATCTACATTTGTCCAGCCAAGATTGGATGCGTATAAAATAAGCTTGCGCTTTGAATCAATAACGCCGGCAGTAGCAATTCCAATCCCTTTTAGCGTAGATGGCTGCTGCATCTGTGCAATCAACTGAGCAACCGCCTCCTGCAAGCGTTGAAGCACATCTTCCACGCCTGTCTGCGGATTTGTCGGAAATTCAATCTTATCAGCAATTCGACCTTCTGCATCAATACATGCAACAAGTGTTTTCGTCCCGCCAATATCGATGCCAATCGCATATTGTTTTGTAAATGTTGAAGATACCACAGGCTGAAACCTCCTTAAGGTCTGAAAATTATTTTCATATTAAATATATCAATTAAGGTAATTATTTTCAAGCCTTACCTGCCTATCAAGGTCGATCTTTACACGTTTTTAACAAAATAAGGTTGAAATCGTGAGGGAAGCTATGATTAAAGGAGCTTGCAAGCTATTATCTCTCTCAAACCCCGCTAATCATTTGCATATGACAGATATAATCGAATGTCGCTCCAGCATACGCATGCTATAATGGATCAATTCTAAAAATAATAGATGACAGAATCGAGATGACAACCGTATGATTACAAAGATAAGCTCCCTGTTACAGCATCACTTTTCAGGGAATACGTTAAAATCCAAGCAAATCTTTTCTCTAATCATTCCGATTTTTATTGATTCCGCCTTCATCGTACTTATCAGCATTCTCAACACTGCGATGATCAGTTCCTCAGGTATAGCTGCAGTGAGCGCAGTCAGCGTAGTAGATTCGCTTAATATGTTTGTTGTCAGCATATTTATTGCGATTGCAACAGGGGGTACAGTCATCGTCGCGCAATATATTGGGAGCAGGAACAGAGAACAGGCCTCCCAGGCTGCGGCGCAGGCCATTTCATCGGTCACGGTCATTTCAATTGCACTCTGTATGCTTATCATCTTGTTCCATTCGCAGCTGCTTCATGGATTGTTCGGCAGTGCGGATGCCGACGTGCTTGAAAATGCGAAGCTGTTCTTAATCGGCAGCAGCATATCCTTTCCGTTCTTCGCAATCTATCAAGGGATCGTTGGTGTGCTGCGGGGCGTATCAGAGACAAAAGCATGCCTGATGCTGTCGGTTATATTGAATCTTACTTACTTTCTACTGAATCTATTGTTCCTAACGGTCATGGACCTTGGCGTGCTAGGGCTAGCTATCTCTTATATTGCAGCACGCATTGTTGGCGCTGCTGTAGCAATCTTTTACTTATTCAAAATGAGCCACGTTCTGCAAATCAATTGGCGCAATCTATTCAAGCCACAGCTGTCCTTACTGAAAAAAATTATGTTTATCGGACTGCCTTTTGCAGCAGAACAGCTATTTTTTAACGGAGGCAAGCTGTTAACCCAAACCTTTATCGTCCAGCTTGGCACACTTGCCATAACGGTCAATGCAATCAGCAGCTCATTATCAATGCTGTTCCAGATCGGTGGCAGCACGTTGAGTGTAGCGATTGTGACCGTTGTCGGGCAATGTATCGGGAGACGTGAAATCGAGGATGCTCGTAAATTTATCCGATCGTTCCTATGGCTTTCCAGCATATTTTTTATCATCATAACCGTAATACTACTAGCGATTTTCCCTGCTTTGGTCGGCCTGTACTCGCCACCTGATGAGATTGTGCCTGATATTTTACAGCTTATTCTTATTTTATCTATTGCCCAGCCAATCGTTTGGTCGTTCAGCTTTATTCTTCCTTCAGCACTTCGGGCAGCAGGTGATTCAAAATTCACCTCGATTGCTTCGCTGCTTACGATGTGGTTGTTCCGAGTCATTCTTGGCTATATACTGGGCATTACGCTGCAGTTGGGTGTACTCGGCGTATGGATCGCGATGATCGGGGAATGGGCAATTCGAGGCATTATTTTCTATATGCGCTATAGAGGAGACAAATGGTATCGTCATAAGCTCGTCTAAAAAAAAGCTGATGCTGCAAGGGGATTTGAAGCGCCCCCTTCAGCATCAGCTTTTTTTTATTCAATTGGAACGGTATAAAATGTTTTATCCTTATCATTATTAACAAACCATACCACGTCATTGTTGGCTACAACCGGCTGCATGTCCGCTAGCTTGAAATAGTCAAGCTGCTTGGTCTGACCGATTTTTTTACCGTTTGCATCAATATATACATACTTTAATGCACTGCTGCGACTTGACCCCTCACGGTCAAACTCCTGCCATAACAGCATGAATTTCTGATCATGAATTCGGACAAGGCGTGGAATAGAGGCTGTTTTATCTGTATTGATATAAGTGGCAATATGCTCATAATGAATCTTACCATTTGCAACATCATTTTTTGGTACAGCCGCTATTTTAATATCTCGATGCGCGTTAGATGCTCCTGAAATCGTAAAGCTGGTGTAATTATACGCTTTTGAGTGGTCAATTGTATTATAAGCGACAAGATAAGAAGAGGATGACTTTTCGAATCCCCCAATCGATACTCCCGTCATATTCGCTCCAATTTGACCAGGAATGTTTACAACATCACGCTCAACGTAGCTGTTGCCGTCTCCCTTGCTAATAACAAGCGATCTCGGATATGCATCACCATGATCCAGCAGTACGTGGCTGTCTCCATCAAACAGCACATACTGATCAAAGGAATGACTGACATGATTTTTTTGAAAACGCCCTAGATCATTCACAACCTGCATCTTTTCAGTATCAAATAGTACGGTAAGCTGAGATTGATGATTCAGTCCATCTTCTGTCATATAGCGTAAACGAGCGGTATGCAGCACGAGCAAATTACCCTGCTCTGCTAATCTGACCGAGCCTGCATCAAAAGGCTTGACCGTGTAAGCATCACGGACTGCCACACTACCAATTCGATTAAATTTCTTGTCGTATTTCACAAGTCGAATTACTTCCGCCTTATTGTCCTCAGTTTCGTTATTTTGTCCATATACGACATAATTGTACGTTTTGCCGCTGTAAAACGCCCCAAAACGCGGCAGCTCCAATGGCAGAACCGTAGAACCAATCAGCTTGTAGTCGCCGCTATAATGATGGATATATAGCTTGTCCTGCGCATCAACCGTCGTTACGGTTCCATCATCATTTGTATAAGTGTAGTGATGGACAGGGTCTGCCCAGCGTGTATAGCTGCTCGTCAAAGCATTGCTTCTTAACACTTGATTGCTCAATGTAGGATAGCTTTCTTCTACCCATTTTGAAGTCAAATAGATGACATCCTCTGCTTGATCGTACTGAATATTAAAGTCAGAAATACTAGCCAAATCTCTTAATTGAAAATATGTATAATTGTTTATCGTGTAGGCCTTCATATTATAAGGCTTGCCATCTACGATAATCGAAGCGGTAGTAGGCAAAGCATTCGTTACTGGCAGATAGTAAGCATTATTGTCAGAAGACTCCGTGTACGCTTCACCGCTTACAATCTCAATTGCATTCGCCTTACTGTTCCATTTTACATTAAATGCGCTTGGCGTATGTGCAAATGCCGCTGCTACATCTCGAAGCTTAAAGTAATTGGAGTACTGGATATTGTACCCTTGAAGCCAAACATGGCTGCGATCCAATTTTATCGTGCTTTTTGTACTAGTCGCTATTAGCTTGCTTCCATCGGCCGATGCTAGAGTAGCATAGCCAGGTAAAACCATTACTAGTAACGCTAGAAAGAGAACCAATATTCTTTTGATCATGTGTCTGCCTCCATCTCTCTTTTATTCTGCTTACTAAGTATAGCAAACTATGAAAAGAATTGAATATGCTAAAGCTAACCATTCACAATATGAAACTACTAATCTACTAATATACTAATCTACTAATCTACTACCGAAAACAAATGTAACACGTAACGAATAGACTTAATCTGCACATACGCGAAGAAGCGAACCATCACGGGGACGATTCGCTTCTTTGTTCAGCTATTATGTTTAATCATAAACAATAACCTACTGATTATAGTGTCAGTTGTACCGGGAGCTTTCCGCGAAACGGAATACTGCCAATCAACGCAAGCCCAAGTGCTCTTAGCATCATAGGACGATTTTCATAGGCGCATACGTACGTGTCATGACTGCGCAGCAAGGAAATGTCGTATGGGTTGCGCAAGGAAACAAACACCGTTATGATTTGCATCTGATCAGTGAGCTTCGACAGGAGCCGAACGAGCTCAGCCTGCCCGGCGGAGGCAGAAGCATTATACATACCGAAAACAACTTGCGAATATCTACCCTGCTGCAGCAGGGAACGAGCAGCATCCTGCTCATCATTAGTAGGCTCCGTTCCAATAACAAGCTCAGCGACATGTAGCCCGAGCTGCCTAAGCTGCTTGCCAAGCGTAAGCTGCTGCTCAATTACCTCATCCACTTGCGTCGAGCTGCGCACTTCAGGCCAAATGACTAAGGTTTGCACAGCTGGTGCTAACGGCAAATGCTGCGATTCATCTTGAACAAGCGTTACAGCCTGCTCCATCATGTGCTGACAATGTGCAACCGATTGAAGATCACCAATCAGTAAAAATCCATGTTGGGCTTGCGCCTGCTGCATATTAAGCTGCTGCCTGTTCTTCATCTTCAGAATACGGGCAACGGATTCATTTAGCCTCTCTTCGCTAATTTCCCCTTGCAGCACAGCCTGCTCCAGTGCATGATAAGCCTCCAATTGGCGGTCGAGACGATGGCTTACCAAAATTAAGTCAGCGCCTGCCTGGAATGCTTCAACTGCTCCCGCTCCAACACCGATCCCCATAGATATCGCGTTCATCTCCAAGCAATCCGTTACAATGACGCCCTCGAATCCGAGCTCATTGCGGAGAAGCTCAGTCAACACAGCGTGCGATATCGTTGCAGGCTTACCGTCAGGCTCCAGCGCAGGAAACTGCACATGCGCAGTCATGATAAGCTCTACTCCAGCTGCGATTGCGGCCTTGAAGGGTACAAGCTCGATGCGATGCAGTCGCTCTAGATCATGCAGTACAGCTGGAAGCTCCTCATGCGAATCTGCCGTCGTATCACCGTGGCCAGGAAAGTGCTTGGCACATGCCGCAACGCCCATCTCCTGATAGCCGCTCAGCATGGCTATGCCAAGCTCTGCAACTTTTTCAGGATGCTCGCCGAAGGAACGAATGCCGATTACCGGATTAAGCGGATTGTTGTTTACATCCAGCACAGGGGCAAAGTTGATCGTGATGCCTAGCTGTGCCAGCTCCATACCTGATATTCTTCCTGCATCATAGGCATATTGCGAGTTGCCAGCTGCTCCAAGCGTCATCTGTCCCGGCATGACGGTCACATCTCGATCAATCCGCGCAACCATTCCACCTTCCTGATCAATCGCAATCGACAAATGGATCGGATTGTACTGCGAGGATTGCTCCTGCAGCTCGCGCGACAATGCGGCAATCTGCTTGTTATCTGAAACATTACGCCGAAAATATATGACGTTGCCAAGATGATAGTCTCGGAATAATTGTTTCACATGTGATGGAACACTTAGTCCATCGAAGCCAAACATAACGACCTGGCCAAGCTTCTGTCTCAATGTCATTTGACTTAGCTCGCTATGCATGCTTTATCCCCTCATTTCCTAGCGCATATCGCTCGCGATATTCAGAAGGCAGCATTCCTTCGCGCTTTTGAAACACTTTATTAAAATATCTTCGCTCTGTATAGCCTACAGCTCTGGCAATATCAGATATGCTTTTTTTCGTCATTCTCAGCAGCGACTTGGCACGTTCAATGCGAGTTTGCGTAACAAAATCAATAAAGGTCATTCCGTAATGCTGCTTAAAAATTGTACTAAAATAGCTCACGCTAATATTCAAATAAAGTGCAACCTCCTCTGCCGCTATATCCTTCGACAAGTGCGATTCAATATAATCCTTCGCGACATGAATGGATACTTGCGGTCGCTTATTGACATGCTCAGAAAAAGCTGCCTCTACCATACAGGAGATAAGAACGATCAGCTCCTGCAGCTTACACGTGCCTTTTAACTGCTGCCAGATCTCTTCCTCCATCGTTAGGCTGATGGCGTCAAACCGCCGCAGCTCACGAAGCATATATACGATGACTGCATTTATCAGCTTTTCTACCTGCTGCAGCGATTGTGAGGAATGCTCGCGAAGCAGCTGATTAAGCTGATGAAGACTTTTTCTTGCAGCTGCTAGATCCAAATGCTTGATTGCCGCGATGCAATCGTCCGTGCATTGCCACACCTTCTGGTCATTGCTGCAATACTGCACATTATCCTCCTCACCCACAATGAGATAGCGCTGCTTGGCGAACGAAAGCTCTCTGCACAGCCTTGTCCAGACGTCATGAAGCTCTCCCAGATCTACTACACGCTCATAAGCCGCAATCGTCAGCCCTGTCTGTCCACTGTACGGCTCACTGAGCTTCTCCATCATTTGCTTAAGCTGCTCATTATCGACGTAGCCCAGACTGCCTATTAGCAGCACAGCCCAAAAACGATCTCCTACATGCATCATACAGGTGCGACCATCGAGATGCTGCCCCAACTCCTTCAACACAGGCGCAAATGCGTTCAGCAAATTTGCTGTTAGCGGTAACTGAGTACTTTCAAGTGCGAACAGTACTGCCTTCGTCTGCAGCTCAAACCCCTCGTGATGAACATGCTGCTTTCCTTCACGATGAAAGCCATGAATATAATCAAGCAGCACCTTTTCAAAAGCGATATCCTGCATTCGATGCAGCACTTCATTGCTTCTTCTGCTTTCTGCAAGCTTGCCTCGAATGTGCTGAGTCGCCTTAATGAACAGCTGCTCCAGCGCATCATAGTCGATCGGCTTCAATACATAATCCATTACGCGAAACCGAAGCACAGAGCGTGCATATTCGAACTCCTGATAGCCAGTAAGCATAATGACCTCTGCCTCTTCATCTACATCTCTTAACTCTTGCAGAAATGCGATTCCGTCCATAATAGGCATCCGAATATCACAAAAAATGAGATGAGGCTGATGAGCATGCACCATTTCCATTGCTTGAACACCGTTCTTCGCCATTCCAACAAGCTCGACCTGCTCTGCCTCCCATGGCAGCACCTGCTGCAAATTGCGCAATATATTGATCTCATCATCAACCAACAACGCCTTCAATCTCATGTTCGCCCCCACCCTTTCTTTTCGGTATCGTTACCTGAATGATGGTTCCATAGCCTGGTCGGCTGCATATCATTAATCCATATGGTGATCCATAGCGCAAACGCACTCGATCGGCTACATTTCGCACGCCAATGCTTCTGCGTTCTCCGTATTCCGGGGTATTGTCGTATCTGGCCAAAGGAGCCGTTCTATAAGTGAACTGCTCTACTTGAGACGGGGTCATGCCTATTCCGTTGTCCTCGACTCTAAAGTAAATGCGCTCCTCATCGCCTGTAATACTAATTCGAATCCTGCCTAGATACGATATGCCCTCGAATCCATGCTGAATGCAATTTTCAACAAGCGGCTGCAGCGAAAGCTTTAACGTCAGCTCATGACGCAGCCCCTCATCCAACGTAATTTCATAATCAAAAAGCTCCTCGAACCGAAAGGCTTGAATATCCAGGTAGCTTCGCACATGAGCGAGCTCCTGTTCAATTGTAATTTCCTCCTGCTGCTGAATGCTGATGCGCAGCAAATTGCCCAGTCTGGTCACCATCTGGCTCACCTTTTTGCCTTGATTCTGCATCGCGAGTACATTAATCGATTCTAACGTATTAAATAAAAAATGCGGCTTGATCTGAGCTTGAAGCGCCTGCATCTCTGCCAGCCGCTTCCGTTCATGCTGTTCCTTTAGCTCGGCTATCAGCTGCTCTAACCGATAAATTAGTCGATTGGTTCCTCGCGTGAGCAGACCAACTTCATCGTTGCCCCGAACCTCGACTCTTGCCTTCAAGTTGCCTAGTTCGACCTCGCGCATAACCTTGACGGAATCAATAATTGCCTTCGTAATGCGACGGGCAATATATACGATAAAGACACAGGCTAGCAGCATGCATAGACCGATTAAGGATGATACTGCTACTGCAATCCACATGATCTCTCCTGCAATGACACTCCATGGCGTTACGGCAATTAGCCGCCAACCTTCATAATGATCGAAAGAGATAACCGAAACAATTGAATCTACATCCTGAAAGCTTCCTCTCTTGCTGTAATTGCGATCATCCTCCTTAAGCCGAGGCATAAGCTCCGAAAGCATACGCTGCTCCAGCTGTCCATTGCTGTCATACATCACAAGTCCTTCTGCATTAACAATCATATATTTCGTATGCTCTTGCTTATAGCGGAAATAGCGAAAAATCGCTTCCAAATCAGAGTTGCGAATTTGAACGAGCAGGATCCCTTTGTTTTCTAGTGTATCGATATCTTTAACAACTCTAGCAAGCGTAAAAACCTGATCACTGCCTGTAAGCTCGGTATGCTCGTATGGACCAATCCATACGGGCAGCCCGTCTCGATTAATCACTTCTTGATAGATCGGTAATTTTGTAAACTCATCGAAGGTAAGTGGGGTAAAGCTCGCTTTGGAAAAAAGCTTATGCACATTTTGCTGCTCAAGCGTGTACATAAAGGCGTAGCTAACAGAGGGGTGATTGACGAGCAGTTCTCTAAAGTTGCGCTGAATAGCATTAAGCTCCAAGTAATTGACCTGGTCTAGTTCTGCACTCTGCAAATTGTTCAATGCCTCTTGAATCGCTCGACTTGCGATCGTGCTGTCCGTCACGTTGTTCATATCTTTAAATACTTGATCTACACTGAGCAGCAAAGCGCGCAGTGTAAGCTCAGTCGATTCGGCGTAGCCCGATGCAGTGCGATTAGAGATATATTCGTAGGAAATCGTCCCCAGCACGAGCAGGGGAGCGATAATTAACCCTACAAAAGCCATGATCAATTTTTTTTGCAGCGACATGCAGATTCACGTCCCCTTCAATTAACCCTTCACGCTTCCAGCTGTCACACCTTCAATAATTTTCTCCTGCAGCACAGCATACAGAATCAAAACGGGCGTCACACTGTATACAATCCCCGTACTAATAAGCGCATAATTGGTCTGGAACGCATCACGGAATCCAACCATGCCTGTAGGCAATGTTTTCAGCTCATCCTTGCTAATGAAGAAATTAGCTAACAGGTATTCATTCCATGAACCAAGAAAATTAACGATAAATACGGTTACGAGTGCTGGTAAGGTTAAGGGCAGTATGATGGTATAGAACAATCGGAATGCACCCAGGCCATCAACGATAGCCGCTTCTTCCAGCTCACTAGGTATGGATCTCATAAACGCTGCTATAAGCAATACGCTGATCGGCAAAGCTCCTGCGGTGTAAGGCAAAAACAATGCCCAATGCGTATTCAAGATACCCATATTCATAACGAGAATGTACTGTGCAATAAACAGCACATTGCCTGGAATCAGCATTCCGATTAGCACAAATTGATAAATGATTTTGTTGGCTCTTATAAATTTCATTCGTGTAAGCGCGTAGGCAGTAGCTGCTGAGAGCAACACCCCTGCCAGCGCCGAAGTCGTTGCCAAATATATACTATTAAAAAAGTATACATTAATTTTTGCCTTCACCCAAGCATCAATATAGTTCTGAAAATAAAAGCTGGTAGGCAGGCCAAAGGGACGCTCCGCAATTTCAATATTGCTTGCCTTCAAGGAAGAGAACAAGACAAACACAAATGGAAACAGGACCACCACGACGTAGACTAATAATATAATATGCGGCGATATTCTTTTTAACGTAAGCATGGCTGGCTCACTCCTTTATTTTTCCAAATGTGCCTTGATACAATGCTGTTAGCACTAAAGCAAATGCAAAAATGATTAAGGAAATCGACGTCCCTAGTCCGTAGTTCGGATTGACGCCCATTGCTTCATTAACTAGATAGGACGCCATAACTTCCGTTGCCCCAACCGGTCCGCCTTTCGTCATAACGAGTACAATATCTACGACTCGCATCGCTCCTGAAATCGACAGCATCACAACCACAGAAATAATGGGCTTAATCAACGGAATCGTCAAGTACCACGCGCGCTGAAAGCCGGATGCGCCATCAATCTCCGCTGCTTCATTCATTTCCTTTGGCAGTGCTAAAATTGCAGCAAGCACCAGCACAATATAGAAGCCCATCCACTGCCACGCATTGACAACAAGCACAGATGGCAGTGCCCATTTGGAGTCTGCTAGCCAAAACACAGGATCAATTCCAAAAACGGAAAGCACTTTATTCACGGGACCAATATTCGGATGCAATACAAAGCCCCACAATATCCCGATTACTGACGTTGAAAGAATGGACGGAACAAATACCGTTGTTTTATACAAGCGCTGCAGCCTGCGCACATTCGCAATCAAGATCGCGAAGAAGATAATAAGTGGAACCTGTACAAATATAGCGAACAAGATAAACAGCATATTGTTGCCGATCGCACGAATAAAATCAGAATCGCGAAATACA
Source organism: Paenibacillus septentrionalis (assembly GCF_042659865.1). Lineage (NCBI taxonomy): Bacteria > Bacillati > Bacillota > Bacilli > Caryophanales > Paenibacillaceae > Paenibacillus > Paenibacillus septentrionalis. The sequence continues at coordinate 447,764 of NZ_JBHSTE010000004.1, read as the reverse complement.
GCTGCGAAATTGTCAAACCCGATAAATTTGTAATTGGACAAACCATTCCAATCCGTAAAGGCATAAAAGGAGGAAGTAACCATCGGATAAATAAAAAATAAGGTGTACAGCACCAAGGTCGGCACAATCATAAGCAGGTAGACCCAAGGATTACGCAAGGTTTGCTTCATCTGACTTCCCTCATTTCCGCTTAAACATTAGGGGGAGGCTGCCAGCATCGGCTGCTCTCCCCCTTTTCAATCGCACAATTATTCCTGGTTTGCTTTATCTTGAACGGCCTGCAGAATATCGCCTACCGATTGCGGCGTTTCTCTGCCAGCGATCAGCTTCAGAATCACATCCTCAGACTCCTTGTAGACAGCGGACTGTACCGTGGAATCAAAGTGCGAGAATGCACCGCCAGATTCGCCCATAATCGTAATAACCTTCTTGACGATTTTGTCCTCTACCTGACTCGTCGCATCGTCCGACAGCTTAATAGAAGGCAGTACGCCATCCTCAAGAAGCCCTCTTAGCTGCATCTCGTCACTGTACATATTTTTTATAAAAGCTTTGACTGCAACAAGTTCCTGCTCATTCAGATCAGAAGAGAAGCCATATCCGTTGCTGTAGTTACCATTGACATAGGTTTGGTCGCCGATGCCACCCTCTACAGCTGGCATCGTGAAAAATCCAACCTTATTCGTCAAAGCACCTGCCTGCGTTTCGTCGCTAAACACGGACGATCTCCAGCTTCCATCAAACATCATGCCTGCCTTACCTGTAATAAACTCATTTAGCATATCTGCATATTCAAAGCCTAGCTCGCCTTTTGTGAAATAGCCTTTTTGTACCCATTCATCATATTTTTCGAAAGCTGCAACTACTTCAGGGGAATTCCACTTGGCATCACCGGAGGAGAAGCCTGCGATCGAATCAGGACCGGCATAGCGTCCAATCATTGTATTGACCAGCATTAACGGTACCCATGCTCCTTTCGAGCCCATTGCAAATGCTGTATATCCGTTGTCAGCAAGAGTTCGAGCTGCAGTTTCAAGCTCTGCCCAAGTTGTTGGCTCGGAAAGATTAAGCGAAGCGAACAACTCCTCATTGTAATAGAAGCCTTCAATATTACCGCCAATTGGCAAGCCGTATATTTTTCCATCCATTGTGAATTGATTCAGGTTCAAAAACTTATCGCTCATGCCAAGCTCATCCAAAATCGGAGCCAGATCAAGCAGGCGACCTGCTGCACCATACTTCAATGCATCACCCTCGCCACCAAACAAGTCGAATATCTTAGGAGGGTTGCCTGCAGCCATTTCGGCCGGAAGCTTCGTGAATCGATTGACACTATCCTCTACGCCTTCCAGTTCAAAGGTCAAGCCTGGGATTTCCGCTTCCGTCATCGCAACGACATCATCTAATATCGCTTTGCGGTATTTTTGCGCTTCGCCAATTTGAATATGTCGAAGTGAAACGGTAAACGGTTCTGCTGGTTCTGTCGGTTCCTCTTTGTTGTTTTCAGCAGTATTCGTCGGCGATGGTGTCGGCGTGCTGTTCGATCCTTGACCGCCGTTGTTTCCACTACATGCAGCGAGCAGCGTGCTCGATACAAGAACTAACATAATCACTGTCATGAATGCTCTTTTCATTACATAACCCCCTCTAAATAAATGGTATCGCGATCTTATGTTTGATTATAGCAACGAACAAAACATTACATAAGAACCATATTTTTTAGATTTAAGGGGTAATTTTATTTGATTTGTTACGTAAGCTAACACAAATTCATTTGACAGCGCTTTATAGATAACGTGGATATTACACTTGTTTATTTGCACCTAAGAAACCAATTTTCCCTAGCAAAATCCTGCTTAGTCAAGCCATTTGCTACGAGAAAAGGCTACCCGCTTCAGAAACAACGTTGAATTAATGACTAGCTGTTCATTAGGCAGCGTACGTGCAGCAACCCTCCATCCCTGTTTGATTAACTGCGATTCATCAATCGATTCGTACATGATCTGCTTGATCCCCTCGGCTGTACGAATCGCTACTAGCGGATCGGAAGCCGTGCGTTTGATCTGCTCAAGCACCTCCCCCTTGTTTCGCACAAGACTCGCAACAAATATTAGACTGCAGGAGCTATAGATATAATCTGCTCCATTCTCTTTCAAGATTGTGATGTGAGTGCTCAAGCCCATACTTTTGACTAAAGCGCATGACGCCTCATAAGCTGCGTCATCGATCTCGAGACAAATGACCTCTGCATTACCTTGTAGATGTAGAATTATAGCACTTAACGGCAGTGATCCACTGCCGACAAATACGATTGGAGTCTTTACAGCTCGTCCATCTTGTATATCAAGCTGATGCAGAATGGACAACTCTTTCCCTACTAACTCCATATATATGTTCCAGCTAGGCAGTTTTTTAACTTCATCTATGACAGACAGCTGTATCTGGCAGATACGGCGAGATGCTTCCAACTCTGCCAAACATTCGGCCTCTGACAGTTTATGCTGCAAGCTTCGTTGATTCATTCTAATATAGTTGTTGCTTAATATAGTCTGAATCTCTTCTTGAGAATAACGTGCTCGCAGTTGATCAGATAAGCGCCTAACTGTGTCCGCAACCAGCTGATTAGTAGGCGACAGATCTGACTGCTTCTGCAAAATCTCATTTGCTTCACGGATAAGGGCGATAAAATCTTCAATGAAATGCTTTCTTCTCTGATCATCTGTTTGTGTATAAATAACAGAATCAATAGAATCTACCTTCATGTACGCCATGCCTCCTCATTGGACATCTATTACCTGTTATATTCGAATCGTCACAGAGATAGACGTACATACATAAAAAGAGAGGGTTGTTCAGAAAGTCTGTGAAAACTGACAATCCGAACAACCCTCTTTTGTTTGTATCATCGTTTCGGAGCTATCCTCATACGCTGTAATTCAGCTGCTATACCTGCACTTACATGCGCAAAGGTGCTTCCTGCAGCTCAGAGCGAGCTTGCAGGTAACGGAAAAATGCTGTCGCAGCTTCTGCTCGCCGCACCTCTTTAGCTGGCTGGAATTTTCCGTCCTTCGTTGTGCTCATAATGTTCAAGCCTACGACAATTGCCGCCTGACCTTTATTGTTGATAGAAGCAGAATCGTTAAAGCTGTCTGCAAAAATATGATCGTAGCGAGCTAGCGAGTTATAGCCAAGCGCGCGAACGATCAGCTCCGCCATTTCCTCACGTGTAACTGTTCCCTCAGGGTTAAAGGAGCCATCTCCAAGGTCGATTAGATTTTGCTCCAGCGCCTGTTCCACGTAAGCAAAATATTCAGAGCTTGCACTTACATCATTAAAGGAAGACTGGAGAGCGCTGTCCGCCGTTGCTACAGCATAACCATAGTTGGAACCACCGTTTCTAGCGATGACAAGCATCTTGATCAGCTCACCACGCTTAATCGTTTCATTCGGTCTTACTTTTCCATCTACGACATCAAGCGCCTTGTACGCAACCATCAGCTCGAGCTGACGCTGCGCCCAGTGACCTTCAATATCCAGCACCTCGGGACGTTCAAGTGTCGTCACTTCTCCGGTTTCCATGCTTCTCCATTCACCTGTTACGGCATCAAGAAACACATGTTGATCAAGCGGCTTTGCTCTTAATCGATAGACCAGATTAACGGTTGACTTTACCTTAATATCTTCATTGCTGTCTATTTCTCCTGAAGCAAGCAAAACATTGTATTTTTCAATCGGAATTGGTTCCCCAATCCATGTATATTCACTTGAGACACGATAGGTGAGCTCTGCCTTGTAATAATCCATCCAGCGATCAAGAGCTGTTTCGATGGAAATTGCTTTTGGTGCTTGTGCTGGATAATCGAACGGTTGTATATTCGCTTCAAAACCAGTAATGTTGCCTGTTCTCGAATTGATCGAAACGTTAATATGGTCATACTCGATCAAGGCATTATGCAGCTTGTGAGCAAAGCGAATTTGATAGTTTGCGGTACGAGAGGCGTTGATGATCTCCTGTTGCTTCGGATCAGGCTTAATCAGATACAGCTCATGCGTTAACCACGGCAGCTGCTTCTTTACCGCTTCAATTGCTGTACTTGTTGCTTGGTCCACAGAGATCGTTTCCGACTTTTCTGAACCCTCTTCATTGTAATAATAAATATTAAAGCCCTGAACGGCCCCTGTTTGCGCATTGACGGTCGCCCATATCGAGCCTGCATCCTGTCCATCCTTTTTGATCGTCCAGCTGAAGTCCCACATAGCCCGTGCCTGCTCGGAATCAGTATCGTTGTATTCATGGTAGCTGGAATGGCCCAGCTCGATATTTTCAGGCAGCTTGAAGGCTGATTTGACATTTTCGATAGCCTGATTCTCATTTATCGCTTTGTTTACCGGCTTGAGTCCAAGCGGATTAGTCGTAAGGGGCTTATCCGCTACCTCTCCCAAGTAGCTGTAATGATTACGTGTATCGTCTATCTTGTTTCCAGTTGACGCATCAATCACATAGGACTGAAGCTCATAGGTAAGGATAGGCGTATTTTTGCCTTGACGATCTGTAAGCAGCTTGTATTTTAGCTCTGGTGTACCCGCGGCTCTCAGTTTTTCTATTGCATCCTCAGCGGATAAGTAGCTGTCTGGCTTCGGGAACTGAATCGTATCATCCCAAACAAATTCATACTCGACAACATGACCTTCACTGTTTACGACTACTGTAATGTAGTTTTCTAGGAAAGGCAGGTCATTCACATAGCGATCGAATTTAAATTGATGTCTAACCTCACCAGTTAATGCCGGAAGCAGCTGCTCGCCAAAGCTCTCGTTGAGCTTTACTTGTGAAGCATAGCTTACAGCTAATTCATCCACAACATTTGATGCGATGCGCTGCGCTTCCTCCCGCTCTACTTTTAATGGATAGCTTGGCTTAACATCACTTGGGTTATAGTAGCTGTAGCTAGTAAGCTGACCGCTCTCTGCATTGACAGTGGCATAAATGCTCCCCATATGCCTGCCATTAACTCGCTTGTTGAAGGTCAATCCCCAGCTATTACGCGTTCCATTCATTAAGCGGCTTGTCGATAAATTGGCGCTTTGCAATTGATAATCTTCTGGGATGTTAACAGCCTTTCTTGCAATTTGCTCTGCTTTTTCTTTGGAAATTGCAGCATTCGATGATGAGGCACTGGATTGAGGTTCTGCTGCTCCTGATGAGCCTGCTTTGACCGATGAGGAAGATGTTGCGTCCATAGAGCTTGTCACTCCTTCGCTTGCATTTGATGCAAATGCTGCTGCAGGAAACATTCCAGCAAGCATCGCTGCAGTCGTAACAATCGCTGCTATCTTTCCTACTCTTTTATTCACCATTTCAACCCCCAGTTTAATTTGCTAAATTATTCAACTATTAGACTAATTCACCAGAAAAAATGTTGCGTCATTATACCATATGCGAAAAAAATAACCCTTATCCTGATCCGCAACGTTCCGGGGATAAAGGCTATTTTTAAATCCATTTACACTTATGCTTATCGATTAAGCTACTCTATGACAGCCTGATACAGAAGCAGTAAAATTTTAGCGCTTTCTGCTCTTGTGCCATTGCTGCTTGGATCAAAGCTCACCGCTGTTTTGCCTGAGATGAATCCAGCCTCATAAGCCGCTGCCACACTATGCTGTGCCCATTGACTTACTTGATCCATATCTTCAAACGGTGTTTGTACAGCCGTTGCGCTCGTACCTGATGTTTGCTCATAAGCACGCATGAGCATAACTGCCATTTCCTCACGTGTGATCGACGCATTTGGATCAAAGCGGTCTGTTGTTTTGCCATTCACTAAACCTGCTTGAACGGCTGCTGCAACAGCCTCATAATACCAGCTGCTTGCTGCTACATCAGCAAACGTCGCCGTGCTTGATGCTTCCAGCCTCAATGTGCGAACAAGCATCGCAGTAAATTCTGCACGCGTTACTTCCTGATTGGGCTTAAACGCTGTGTCGCTTACGCCGTTCACGATCTGTTTTGCCGTAAGCTCCTCAATAAAAGCTTTTGCCCAGTGTGAGCCGGAGACATCCTCATAATCCTTTTCAAGGCTCGCGACTACATAGATTTCCCCGCTTATTATCGTTGCAATCAGCTTTCCGCTATCTACAACGCCGCCAGCATATGTCAGACTTCCGTCTGGCAGCACTTCATATAGACCTGTAGTATGCGCTTCAGCGTCCTGCGGAAGTGTAACTTGCAGCTCTGCCTCAAGCTGCACGTTGCCGCCAGTCACCTCAAATACTTCACTATGCAGACGAGCTTGCTCGGATGCTTGCGCATAATAACGCTCAACATCAGCCTTCCATTGATCAGAAGCAGGAGATGTCAATTGCAGCTTAATAGTAGCTAAATCATTGACAAGCTCATTCGAAAGCGATTGTAACGCACGCTCATCCAGTGTAAAAACAACAGAGGAGGTTTCCACAACAAGCTTCTTCACTTGCTTCAGCACCTCAGAAGACAGCTGAATTGCGTGAATAGCTTTATCTGTTTTAACTGTAACCTGATCGCTGCTAGCCTGCTCAATGAAAAGTGTGCCTTGCTCTACCTTGTATTCATCATCAGCAGGCTCAGGCTGAGGGACATTCGGTATTGGTGCTGGTGCAGAGCCGCCTGATGAGCTTTGAATGGTGATCGTCATCGTTTTTGTCAGCTCTGGTTGACCAGATACTGCCGCTTCAATTGTAATAACGCCCGCCTTTAATGCGGTCAGCTCACCTGCAGCTGTTAACGTTGCAAGTGGCTCTGTATGCTCGGAAATGATGCTCCATGCGACAAATGCTGTTGTTTCAACTGGTTCAAGCACAGCTTGCAGTTGAACCGTCTCATTTACTTTTATCGCAATAGGATTCTTGGTTAGATCAAGTGAGCTCGCTGGTACTTTTGTTAATTCAAAGGAATCCACCTCAGCACCTGCTGTTGTCTTCACTATAACCGCAATTTCTTCCTCTGTAATGCGCAGCGTCGTATAGATATGCGTATTGTCTGCAAATACAACCTCACGCCAGCTGCTTGTTTTCAAATTATCCAAGCCATAGAACTTCGGACCCGAAGAACCACCGATTACATACGTTGTTGCATGCTTCTGTTCATCGACCGGCTCTCCTGCCGCCAATTGCTTGGAACGAAGGTATATATGATCATGACCAGTAAGGACAAGATCTACTCCGTACTTGTCGAATAAAGGAACCCATTGCTGCTGTACCTCCGTATTTGCATAAGTGCTGCCGTAAGGACCCTGATGGAAGACCGCGACCTTCCACTTTTTATCCGTTTGCTGCAGATCCTGCTCCAGCCATGCTGATTGCTCTCTAATACCCGCACTGCCACTTTCAGTGTTAAGTACAACAATGTGAACATCGCCGTAATCGAAGGAATAGTTCACACCGCTTGAAAGCTCCAGGCCGCTTTTCGGCAAGTTGAAAAACGATAAATAGTCGCCTAGTCCATTGTTGCCTATAACCTCGTGGTTACCGATGATTGGAACAAGAGTCGAATTCATTAGCTCTGATTGTGCTGCATTGAACCACCAGTTCCATTGATTTAAGTTATTACCGTGGTCTACCATATCTCCTGCATGAATCAACAGATCATAGTTGATTTCCTCTGCCATCGCAGCATCAGCCGTTTCTCCCCACAGCGCAAAGTTCGCTTCTGATTCTGCCTGTGAGTCTCCAAAAAATGCGATATTCACTTCTGCTTGACCTTCAGCTGCAGTTGTAAAGCTTCCCATGTTGCTAACTTGACTTGCTCCGTCACCGACACGGTAGTTATAGGTTGTGCCAGGCTCCAACTCCTTCAATGCCACACGGTGAACACGGTAGGTCCCGTCTTTGTCTGTTGTATACATTACATTCGTACCAACTACACGTTGTACATTGGATGCATGAAATCCTACAAATTCCGATGCAATTGCCAGCTCGACAATTGTATCTGTTACGGATGGATTCGTATGCCACGTCATATTGCGTGTTGTCATGGCGTCGTCACCCATCGTTACATTCATGTTGTACGGTGCTTCTGTTCCTGTGTACTCCGCTACAACGAAGCTCATTAAAGCACTGTATTGCTTATCCTTGTTAGCCTGAATACTGTATGTGCCTGCCTCAGCTGTCAAGATCTCTGTTACTATCTCTCCGTCTGCATTCGTCACACCTGAAAGAGCTTCTCCGTTATAGACGATTTGCGCTCCTTCAACTGGCAAGCCTGTTTCACGCTCGGTAACTAGCAGAGTAGCAGGTTCACCCTTGAATGTTTCATAATGGTTCCAGGTTAGCTTATAGTCTGGATTAATCTTTACGTCATAGCTAGCTCCATAGTAATCATTAATCGCACCTTCCGTTGTGGCGACAGCCGCTTCAATAATTTCAATTGCACCATTAATGCTTGGATTGCTCATCAGCGTAGTCAACGTATATGGACCCATAATGGAGCTGTTCACATTATATTGAAGGCGTCCAATCGAGGCATTTCCTGCAAAACCTGAAAGGTCACTAAAGGTTACAGATACTACGCCACTGCTCGCATCATTACTCAGAGCAACTTGGTCCGCAGAGATGCCTTCACTTGGAATGAACTCGAAATTTTCAAGCACGGCAGTTCCATTCGCCAGCACAGGATACGTAAAGGAGAATGTGCCGCTTGCTGCTTTCTCAGCATGCTCAAGTCCTAGCTCAATTCCATGCACGGCACCCAGCCTCTGCTGCTCCTCGAAGTGATACGTAAAGTACGGGCTACCGAAGTTCACATTAAATGCCCATTCTTTAATAACCTGATTGCCGCTCATATCGCGTACAGCAACTTTTACCGTATGACGCCCCTCGCTTAATGGATTCGTTGGTGTATAGGAAATTTCGCCTCTAGGCGGATAAAATCCATAATTGCTTAGCTGCTCTCCATCCAAATAAAGACGAATCGTATCCGGATTGATTAACGTGCTTGCTGGATGAAGCTCCGGTTCATAGCCATCATCGTGTGCTACAATTTTGAACTCTGGCGTTCCCGTTGTTACAATTGCATTTTCCTCGGGATAATTGCTTGCGATTATCGGAGCATCTACATCCTCATTCAATGGGCCATATATCGCTCGAATATCATCAATATAAAGCGTTCCAGTTGTTTTGTTTGCATTAGAGGTTTCCATATACCGTACAGGCATATCGATTGACAAAGGAGTTGCTCGCCCTGCCGGTACAGCAGCCTCTACATATCGCCAGCCTTCCCAATCAACGCCTGGATTGGACTCCGTGAAATTAATCGGAACCGCTGCATTGGCTCCGTCACGCAGCTGAGCTCTCAACCAATGGCCTTCTGCATCGCCATATACCCACATTCCGATTTTTTCAGGATAGCCTGGGATTTCCAAGCGATCAGCGACTGACTTCACATTTAGATAAGCACCTGACGTTCCTTGTGTTCCTATAAAATCATAGGTTAGCTTAAGTGAAGAATTGCCGCTGCGAACAAAGTCCTGATTCGTTTCCAGTTCAATGCTCATTGAATTGTATGCAGCACCAGATGAAGGCAGGTAACGATCCAAATTGGTCTCAAAATCCTCAAGTATAACTGGAGGCAGACCAACATTCACTTTATAGGAAGTGCTGACATCTCCAAAGCTTACTCTAATCTCTCCCGTTGCTCCGGATTTATCAGTAGCCTTAAACATTCCGTTGCTGTCTATCGTTCCAATCTCGCCAATGACTTCCCACGTAAAGGCAGATGGATCAGCTTGAATGACTTGACCGTCTCTTAACGCTGTAACTGTGACCTGTACAGCTGCTTCACTTGTATAGGTTCGTTCTGCATCAGGCAGCTTTAATTCTGTTAATGTATCTACGATTTCAATAGTCGCTTGTCCTGCTGCTGAACCATTAACCGCATTAATCTCAACAAAGCCAGCTGCTTCACCAGCTGAAAATACGCCCTGTTCATTGATCGAGCCATAGGTCTCATCAACTGACCATAAGGTCGACTCGCTTAAAGCTGCCGGATGATCGTTCGCATCAAGACCTGCCGCGGTTAGCTGAATCGATGATCCTACCAACAGACGTGCTGAGCCTGGCGTAATGGCTACCTTTTCTGCAATACCCGTTTCGACGCCTGTATTGACAAGAAGCAGCCCGTTGCCAATGCTTCTCTCAATACCGTCTGAGCCAGAATTCATCATAACTGTCTCCTCGGAGCCAGGCAGCCTGGCGATAAGTGTGGACGATCCGCCTCCATCGAGATTTAGCGCATGTACGACGCCCATCTCAACAAGCAGCTGTGCCACTTGGCCAGTTTCCAAGCCGTCACTAAAACCAGGTTGACGTCCATCCACCTCGAAAAATACGATGCTGCCATCTGCTTTCGTTCCAAGTGCTGTCCTTGGATGGATGCCTGCTGGTGAGACATTCGTATATGCCACGCCATCTTTTACTAATGGTCCGTTGCCACCAACAGCTACAACGACGTCCGCCCAATCAGGATGAAGCTCAACATTTGCAGTTACGCGATCTCCTGCTGTCAATCCGGCAAGAATAGAAGCTTTGTCGCCAGATGCAGATAATACAACCTTGCCAGGAGATAGAACTGCGTTGCCTACATCGGTCTGTACCTCTTCTACTACGAGCTCAAGATTTTGACCATGCTTCAGCTCTCCGCTTTCAATCGTTAACACAACCTCAACACCATTGCGTGCGGCACCAGTAGAGGCTCCATAGTTGGATGTGAATAACACAAGCTGGTTCGGATCACGGAAACGATTAATGCTGGTAAGCGCAATCTGCTCATCATGAATCGTTATCGTTTCTTGCAGCTGTGGATTTCCATAAATAGACGTGCCATCAGCCTTCAGACCGAAAGCATATGTGCTGCGATCATTCGTTAAGATGATGCCATCATCAATAAAGATGCCGTTAGGCACACCTGTTGCATGACCGGATATCTCATAAAAATCTGCATTTATTCCTGCAATGACTCGATGATTCTCAGCATCTACGTATTCTGCCATTTTCGTTAGTGTGGACATGCCACTCACATAGCCGGATTTTGTGCCTGCTACCAGTTTCAAATTCGGATTGCTTGGATCGAATGCTACAGTATGTACCTTTTGTGTCGATTGATCCACATTCAAATCGTACCACGTATACGTGGCACCTTGACCTAAGCTGCTTGACTTCGTGTCCACTACTTTGCCGTAGCTCCATGTCGGAAGCTCCAGCATGGCTGCTCCCAGTTGAGTGACCGTGATCGGCAACATCAACGATAGAATCAACAACACTTTAAGCAACATCGATACGTGTTTCATCTTTTTGTTCAATGCCTCTCTCTCCTTTTGTTTGACAGGATAAGTCCAATCTACGTGTCATCTATTAACGCTATGTTAACTGTACATGTAGAAAGTATTGATATATACGAAAGCCTTTGTTTAGATATTCGTCCTATTTCTTACAAGTAAAATATTTATTGATAAAATAACTTTTGATATTCTCGATTATTTATACCATGATGTAGACAGCAACAAGTCCGCACACGTTCCTAACAATAGAACGCATGCGGACTTGTTATCGTACTAGATAATTAGAGCTTATCCAAAATATAATCGATTACATTATCATCCGTAATTGAACGATCCTCGCAAAGCATTTTACATTTTTTTCTCGTTAAAAATTGATATGCCAGCTTCTTATCCGAAATGATATATTTCATCGAATGATTATCAGATTCCGGCAAATACGTTTTCATTTGATAAGCCTTATATTCCGAGGCTGTAATAATCCGATTGGCATCACGAATAACAAGCTCAGACTTGACAAATCCAATCATAATCAGCAGCGAACTATCCTCGTTATATCCTTTCTCTGGAACAGAGCCATTCATATAATAGCATTTGACCACTCTCCATTCCTCCTTTTCACTTCAATTACGACGTCGCTTTGGAGTGCTTTTCAGCAGTTGTTACTTTTTTAGCTGTCTCAGATTGGTTTTCAGTCACAAAATGCGTTAGCACAACTGCTAATAACAACAAGATAGCCGTGCCGATAAAAATACCCTTCGTATTATAAAAAGCACCAATCATCCCGCCGATCATTGGCCCAATCATACTGCCAATTTGATTCGCCGTATTGTTAAGCCCGAACGCCCTGCCGCGAAATGAGCTTGGCGTGTTTTTTACTACCAATCCATTAATCGCAGGAATGACCGCACAAAAGAATGCTCCATATACAAAACGAACAATCGAAAATCCCCAGATATCATTAAAAAATACTTGAGCAAAATTCCCGATCGAGCCACCTAATAGCCCAATGACAAGAACCGTTCGAAAGCCAACGCGATCGGCCAGCCTACCCCAAGAGGTACTAAAAAGCACCCCTGTAATGCCGACTAGCGAAAACACAACCCCTGATATAAGCGCCGTACTATTCTCAGCACCACCCAACTCTGCAACATATAAACTGAGCACTGGCTCAATCGTCATAATCGAAAGCGATACAACACAGGATAATATCATCACGGACAGAAACGATTTATTGTGAATAGCAAATTTAAATGAGTCCAGAACCGAGCTCCTTGACCGAGAAAGTCCAAGCTTCTCTTCCCTCACCATAAAAATAACAGATAAGGTAGATAGCAGAATCATAATACCAGCAACTGCAAAGGCGGCTCGATTACCTGAAACCTGCGAAATCGCCCCTCCCAGCAACGGTCCCATAATACGACCTGAAGCGGTCGCTGTCGCAATAGAGGTTAACGCATAGCCGACATTTGCTTCTGGCGTATTCGTCCCAATCAACGCAGTAACAGCAGGAATATAGCCAGCGAGAAACCCATGCAGCAGACGCAGACCCAACAGCTGGTACGGGTTTGTCACAAAGGCCATAAGTGAAAACACAATAACAAGCACCAAGCCAGCACGTATAATCATCTTTTTCCGACCATACTTGTCTGCAAGTGACCCCAAATAAGGAGATGAAATAGCTGACGCCAAAAAAGTACAGCTAAACAGCAGCCCCGACCACAATTCTCGATGCTCATCCACCCCCAGATCGATCAGGAACAACGGCAAAAAAGGAATGACCATCGTTAGACTGGCAGAAGCTACAAATGTGCCCACCCATAGCACCCACAAATTCCTATGCCAGTCTTCGACCTGCCTAAATTTTAATAAAGGTGACATGCAACAAAGTGCTGCGAACGAATTTCACGCAGCTCCGGTCTTTCCTGCTTGCACTGTTCCATCGCTTTTGGACATCTGGTATGAAAAGCACAACCTGAAGGCGGATTAGCAGGATTAGGAACATCACCAGAAAGAATAATACGATTGCGCTTTACCTTTCTGCTTGCCTCTGGAGCCGCGGACAACAACGATTCCGAGTAAGGGTGCAAGGGTGTATGATACAGGCTAGATCTTGGAGCTACTTCAACCATCCGCCCCAAATACATCACTCCAACCTGATGACTGACATGCTTCACAACTGACAGGTTATGAGAGATAAACAAATAGGATAGGCCAAATTCCTCGCGCAGCTCATCAAGCAAATTGATAATCTGTGCTTGAATCGATACATCCAGTGCAGAAACAGCCTCATCCAGCACCATTAGCTTAGGATTCAAGCTAAGTGCTCTTGCAATCGCAATTCGCTGCCGCTGCCCGCCTGAAAACTCATGTGGGTACTTGAAGGCAGCATCACGCGGAAGGCCTACAACCTCAAGCAAATGATCGACACGGTCCTTCAAATCAGCCTGTGAAATTTTTGTATTGACCGCTAGTGGTTCACCGATAATACTTCCAATATTCATTCTCGGATTCAAGGAAGAGAAAGGGTCCTGGAACACCATTTGAAAATTTTGTCTCATTTGACGTAATCGTTCGCCTTTTATATTAGATATATTTTTCCCATCGAAGATAATAGCGCCCTCCGTCGGTTCATACAGTCGCATGATTACTCTGCCTGTTGTAGATTTTCCGCAGCCCGACTCTCCTACAAGACCAAATGTTTCACCTTTTTTAATCGAAAATGACACATCGTCAACTGCTTTGACCTCGCCAACTCTCTTCTTCAGCACGCCACCTGTAATCGGAAAGTACATCTTCACATTTCGCACTTCGAGCAAGTAGTCCTCCGAATGCGCATGATCCGTTTCAGCATGACCATCTATTAGACGTAAAATTTGCTCTGTCATCGTAAACCCACCTTTCACCTCTAGAAGAATCAGACCAAATCACACCGCACAAAATGTCCTGGCTTCAGTTCCCTCAGTTCCGGCATTTTCGACCGGCAATTTGCATGTACAAGTGAACAGCGGTCCGCGAAACGACAGCCTTGAGGGAAATTGGCTGCACTCGGCACTGTACCGGGAATAGCTGTAAGTTTGTCTTTCTCTTCTACCATCGAAGGAATAGAGGCCATTAGCGCCTGCGTATACGGATGAAGCGGCGAATCAAACACCTCATCCGCAGAGCCCGATTCTACAATCTGACCTGCATACATGACGACCATATTATCAGCCATCTCTGCTACTACACCTAAATCATGCGTAATCAATATAATCGATGTGCCCGTTTTATGCCGAAGCTCATGCATCAGTTCCAGCACCTGTGCCTGAATGGTTACATCCAATGCAGTCGTCGGCTCATCGGCAATTAGTAGCTTAGGCTCACAAACCATCATCATCGCAATCATTACCCTTTGCCGCATTCCTCCTGAAAGCTGATGCGGGTAAGAATTAACGATCACTTCAGGCTGCGGGATACCAACACTTCGCAGCTGATAGATCGCCTTTAAGGATGCTTCCTTCTTCGTGCACTTTTGATGTCGATACAGCACTTCCCGAATCTGTTCTCCGATCGTAAACAACGGATTCAAGGCCGTCATTGGCTCTTGAAAAATCATGGCGATTTTATTGCCTCGCATGGAGGAGAGCTGAGTTTCTGTCATCTTGACCAAATCCTCGCCTTCAAACAAAATTTCTCCCTCCACGATTTTTCCATAAGGCTCTGGGACAAGTCCCATTAACGACAGTGACGTCATGCTTTTGCCACTGCCTGACTCTCCAACAATGCACAGCACCTTGCCTGATCCAACTTCAAAATCGACGCCATCAACAGCCTTTACTTGACTGGTTGGGGTTTCAAAATACGTTTTCAAATTTTTCACTTTCAGTAAAGGTTCCATGATGATCCACCGCCTTCATTGGAATTTGCTGTTATAGCATAGGTCGCTGCCTTTAGCAGCAGCTTTCGTCTAAATATTCAACAGCGCTGCTTCCTTCAAGCTGACAGAAGTAGAAGTGAACGCCTTGGATCGCATATTGTACAGCGAGCCCTCCAGTACATATGGCGGAGACGTTGTCGCCGTACAATCCTGTAGCAATACGTTGTCATAGCCTAAAAAGGCGGCATCATGTATCGTATCCATCACACATTGATCCGTATTGACACCTGCATGGAACAACGTTTGTATGCCATTGGCCCGCAGCACTGCATCCAGAGTCGTTCCAGGAAAGCCGCTGATTCGATATTTATCCACCCACGGGTCCGTTTCTTCATATACCTCCATCAGCTCATCGATTAAAGCAGCTGACCACGATCCCTTGACAAGCGTTAAACCTAGATCATCCGGTAATGGCTGACCAATTCCCGGTCTTCCGCTGCGCTGCCATGCATATAGCAGGCTTGGCGGCACATTGTCGATCCCCGGCCGATGTCCCCAATTTACCCAAACCACCATGATCCCTAGTGCCCTGCAGCTTGCAACAGCCGACACAATAGCTGGCACTAGCTTTAGCGCTCCTTCTGGTCTGCCTAGCAGTGGAGAACAAAAATAGTTCTGCATATCTACAACCACAAATGCGGAGCGTTTCGGATCAAAGCTAAGCGTCTGTTTTTCTTCTCCCTCAAGCTCGATTGTCGCCGTTTGCTCTGCACCTCGGGATACATCAAAATGACCGTCCTCGACTATCCAATAGTTTGCTCGGTTTCCGAATCTCATAATTTTCCTCCAATATCAACTTGATTTCACTTTCGAATGCGGATCAAACTCATCGCGAATCCCTTCACCCAACAACGTAAAAGCTAATACCAGTAAAAAGATCGCTAGACCTGGCGCAAAGGATATCCACGGCGCCACCGTCAGAAAATTTGTGCCGCTTTGCAGCATTTCTCCCCAGCTCGGCTGTGGAGGAGGAGTCCCAAGACCAAGATAGGACAGGCTGGCAACCGTCATAATCGCCTGCCCCATATTCAGGTTGCATGCAACGGTAAGTGAAGTCGACGTGTTCGGCAAGATGTGGCGAAACAATATACGCCACGTCGAAACACCATGACTTTTAGCAGCCTGAACAAACTCACGATCCCGAATACTAAGCACCTGTCCCCTCGTAATCCGAATAAATTGCGGCGCCATAATGACTGCAACCGCGATCGATGCATTAAGAAAAGAGGGCCCCATAATAAAGGCAATGGCCATCGTAAGCACAAGACCCGGAAAAGCCAGCCATGTATCCACGACACGCATTAAAATTTCATCAAACTTCCCTCCGTAATAACCTGACAACAGGCCAAGCGGAACACCAATAGCGAATGCCATTGCTACAATAACAATTCCTGAAGCGAGCGATTCTCTCGCTCCCCAAACTACTCTGCTGAATACATCTCTCCCCAAATTATCCGTTCCGAACAAATGTGCCGCATTAGGCGAAACGAGCGCCGATGTATAATCCGTTTCATAGGGGGAGTACGGAACAAAGAATGGCATAATAACAGCAGTGATCAAAAATAACGTCACCAGAATCAAACCAGATAGAATCAGTTGATTTTTATAAATCTTCCTCCAAACCACTGCCGATCTGCTTCTGTTGTTCTTCGGCCTAATTTCCACCTCTGTGCTTGCTACGTTGGCTGATGTCACAGCGTCCATCCTCCCTTCCTATGAATATCTAATTCTTGGATCCAAAAAGGCATACACAATATCGACTAGCAAGTTGGTCAGTAGAATTGTAATCCCCATAAAAAGCACCGTTCCACTTACTACCGGGTAATCTCGCTGAACAATGGCATTCAGTACAAGCTGCCCCATTCCCGGTAAAGAAAAGATAGACTCTACAATTACAGCGCCACTTAGCAGACCGCCCATCTGCAAACCAACAATCGTGACAACTGGCAGAATTGCATTGCGCAGCGCATGACTCATAAGCACCGTCTTCTGCTTAAGTCCTTTCGCTTTTGCCACTTGAATGTAAACCTGACTTAAAACCTCAAGCATTTCCCCACGCAGCATTCGCGATTCCATCGCAGCCAGCGGCAAGGACAAACAGAATACCGGCATGATCAAATAGTACAGATTGCTTCCAACTCCCTCCGACAAAGGTACCCAGCCCAGAGCAGGAAACCATTGCACCGTCACCGAAAACACAAAAACCATAATCAGCGCAAGCCAAAACGTTGGAATCGCCGCTCCCGCAAGGGCCATGAATCGACCAAGATGATCGATCCATGAGTTTTGATACTTTGCAGACAAGATACCTATTGGAACAGATATAAATAACGAAACGATAATTGCAAGAAGCGATAGCTCTACCGTAACAGGCAGTCTGGTCACAATTAGATCAATAACAGCCTGACTTCCATATAAGGAGTTGCCAAAATCACCCTGCACGATGTCTCCCAAATATCGAAAATACTGAACATATAGCGGCTGATCTAATCCAAGCTTGGCTTCAAGCAGCAGCACCGCTTCCTCACTCGCTTCCTCGCCAAGTATGGAATGAGCGGGATTGCCCGGCACGATATGAATAAGCATGAAGGTAAATGTCACTAACAGGAATGAAACAGGGATAAACCACAGCAGCCTTCGTCCTATATAGCTCGACATCACAGCCTCCTCCTTCCGTTATTTGCTGATTGTCGTATTATGGAATCTCAATAGCTGATCAGGATAAACCTCAAAGCCTTCAACCTTATCGACCCACACATCAATAACTGGCTGATATCCGGTAAATACACTTGGAACATCCTCAAGAAGAATTTCCGATACTTCTTTATAAATCGAGGTACGCTCCTCTTCACTTTGCTTCTCGCGAGCAAGCTGCATTAATTCGTCAACTGTTGGATTGCTGTATTTTCCGTAGTTAAATGGAGCATCGGTTACAATAAAGGCATAGCTGTTTTGGTCCGGATCGATCATGCCGCTCCAGCCACCACCAACTGCATCCCAATCACCGCTGCTTCGTTTCTGAGTCAAAGCAGTCGAATCGAGCGGCTCGATCTCCATCGTTATCCCAACCTTAGCAAGCTGACTTTGATACAGCTGACTAATTTGCAGACTTTGCGGGTCATTCGCGCTTAGATACTTAAAGACAAAGCCATCAGGGTTACCTGCTTTAACCAATTCCTCCTTAGCCAGATCTAAATCAAAAGGAGAGGTGACGCCAGGATCATTAGCAAACCCGGCCGGCGAAAAGAAGCTGTAGCCAGGCACAAAAGTGTTAAAGTATATTAGTGCATTCAGCTCATCGCGATTGATCGCATAATTAACTGCTCGGCGATTGTACTCGTTATTAAACGGAGCGCGCTCCAGATTCATCGTAATGCGTTGGAAGCCGAAGGAGGTCTTTTGCTCCATAATCAAATTCTTTTGCTTCTCAACATTCGGAATATCCTGAAAAGGAATTGAATCTACCAAATCCACCTGTCCAGAAATAAGTGCATTCAGCTTCTGTGAAGGGTTGGTAATCGGAATAAATTCAATGGCATCAAGCTTAGGCTGATCCTCTACCCAGTAATCCGGATTTCTTTCAACAACAAGCTTTTCATTTTTGTTCCACGAGATGAATTTGAATGGCCCGGTTCCTACTGGATTCATCTCATATTGATCACCTAGCTCATTTTTCGCAGTCATAGATGAAATCAAGCCAGTACGTCCTGTTATCGTCGCAATAAATGGCGTGAACGGTGTTTTCAACTGAACAATCAGCGTATAGGGGTCAGGACTAATCAACTCTTCAACTAACACCAGATCTGTACTTCTTGGTGACGCATTCGCTGGATCCATGATCCACTCCCAGTTATCAATAACAGCCTGAGCATTAAAATCTGTTCCATCATGGAACTTCACTCCTTCGCGAAGCGTAAACGTGTACGTTTTTCCGTCACCGCTTATCTCCCATTCCGTTGCAAGTCCAGGAATAAATTGTCCGTCTGGTGTAAGCTTTACCAGCGGATCATAAATATTGTTATACAGCTCTTCATCGATCAGCCTTGTTGAGCGGGCGGGATCCAATGTTCCAAAATCAGAAATAACGCCAACCTTCAACAACCCCCCTGCAACAGCCTCCGAACCATCCGCATTAGAGGAATCATTGGTCTCATTTGTCTTTGTAGATGAATTCCCACATGCTGCGGTAAACAACATTACAATAGCTAACAGGATCACGAATTTCTTTGTCATAGCGCTCACTACTCCTCTTAGTAATAGTTTCTCCATTCTCCACATGCCGCCAAAGAGCAAATCTGCTGAACCCCCTCCTATCGAATAACACAACTAGCACGTATGCCAAAAAGGGGCCGCACCTTTTGCTCGAATATTCGAACAGAAAATGCGGCCCCTTTGCCACCTCCACGTTTGGCTTCATCGGCAAACTGGAGATTGTATTAGTTTGTGTGATGAATCATAACATAAAGAATTAAATGTGTAAATAATTATCTGAATTATTGTAATTTTCAATGAAATAGTGTTATATAATATAACATAAAGGTCATCGATTTAAATTATTATCAGTGTTTAATGTAATAAAATATAACGCAAGGTGGTGCCTGATTATGAAGACTCTTCTCGTCCTATACACAGAACCTTTTTCACCAACCATTCAAGAATTAGTAAAGCACCTGGAAACGACAGAAGCAAGCGTTCATCCTGCCCCTTTTAATCCTCAATGGTTAGAAACAGGCGTATTAGAGTCCGAACATCTTGCTTCTAAGGAATTTGAGGGGATCGTTCTATGCTGTCCTGAGCATCAGCTTCAGTACATGATGGAGGGGCTGTCATCAAGTTTTGCTTTCCCAATTTGGTGGTGGTCTAAGGAAGCACGGTTTGACTTGAATTTATGCTACAAGCCAACAGGGATTTTGACAAGTAGTATGAGTCCCGCTGAGTTGAAATGGTCACTAGCGCTTGGCGCAGCAAATTTTCGTAAAATACTCCGCTCCAAGGAGCAAATTAAAAAGCTTGAGGATAAGCTTGAAGGGCGCAAGCTTATTGATCGTGCTAAAGGGATTTTAGCTGAAACATTAGGGATGAAAGAGGAGGAAGCATTTCGTTATCTAAGAAGCTTATCTATGAAGGAAAGAAAATCCATGGCTGCCATTTGTACGGTTATTATTAACACCTATGGGCCATTGCTCGATTCATCCAGGCATATTGAGTGAAGCAGCACCGATCCAGATTCATTAAGAAAAGCCCCTGCTAGTGCTCTGCCCCTAAAAATAGGGTGCACAGCTCCATCGCATTAGGGCTTTTCTACATCTTTCAGTCCTGTTTGACCTTAATTGAATATTCAGCTATCCTTCGACAAATTGAGCTTCAAGCGCTTGTGCCAGCTCAGTCATTTTCTCATAAATGATCTCATGTGAAACAGCAACATAGAGATCACCGTCATAGTAGCGAAATGGCACTTCTGCTCCGCCAACCTGCCACATGAAAAAATCGCCTTTTATCGTCATGACCGTTTCGGCATTTCGTACTTTATATTCTTCCTGGTAAACAAAATCAGGCTGCTGCTCGAATAGAGCCTTGCACTCTTCGAGAGTAAGCTGAAGCTCAGGCTGCTCCCCGGCCGGATTGCGCGTAATTCGATATCTAGTGTTCATCGTTACCTCCGTTGTACATCGTGTCCTGCTGCAGCTTGTTCGTCTAATGCGCAGGGCTACTTCTCCTATTATCCAGCTATTTCTCCCATTATTCAAGCCCTCGGAACCTTATCCTATTCACTAAGCAATTCCCCATTCTACCCCTGCGTTCGTGCCCTATCATAACCTCTCTTCTAAAGCCGACTAGTAATCCTCTGCCTTTTTCATCTCGATTAATTTTTCTCGTGAATTTCAGACTACTTAGCCTACTATACTAGTAACAAACAAAAAATTTTCCATATGGGAGGCGAGCTGATGCATCCATTCTCAGCTGATTTGCTGCAGAATAAAGTTGTGCTTATTACAGGCGGTGCAACTGGCTTGGGCCGCGCAATGGGAGAGTTCTTCCTATCGCTAGGCGCTAAGCTTGCTATTGCCAGCAGGCGTGAAGATGTGCTAAGGCAGGCCGCTCAGGAGATGAGCACCGAATCAAGACAGGTGTTCTACAAAGGCTGTGATGTACGTGATCCAGCCCAGATCCAGAGCATGGTTGATGCTGTGATGACGCACTTTGGACGGATTGATGTTGTCGTCAACAATGCTGCGGGAAATTTCATCAGTCCTACAGAGCGACTATCTCCTCGTGCTATAGATGCCGTGCTCGATATCGTGCTGCACGGCACGTTTTATACGACACTCGAAATCGGGAAGCGCTGGATTGAGCAAGGTCAAGGCGGGGTTATGCTGAACATCGTTACCAATTATGCCTCATCCGGGGCAGGCTCTGCCTTTGTCGTTCCATCAGCTGCAGCTAAGGCTGGCGTGCTGGCATTAACTCGCTCTCTTGCTGTCGAATGGGCGCGATACGGCATTCGTCAGGTCGCAATCGCGCCAGGCCCTTTTCCAACGGAAGGAGCCTCGTCCCGCCTATCTCCGATACCCGAGCTGGAAGAGAGAATGGTAAAGCGTGTCCCGCTTGGACGTGTCGGAAACCCAAGTGAGCTAGCCCACTTGGCTGCGTATGTCATCTCGGATTATGCCTCCTACATCAATGGCGAGGTCATTACGATCGATGGCGGCGAATGGCTACAGGGTGCAGGAGAGTTCAATGAGCTGCTGGATGTAACCGACGAGCAGTGGGATACGCTCGCTCAGCTTACTCGAAAAGGCAAGTCATAACCTAGTCGAGCCGCTTAACGCACATGTTCCATCCTCATGGTAGAAGCATACATTCGCAATAAAAAACAGCTCCTTATCTCATGAACGCTTCAGAGATAAGGAGCTGCTTGTTTAGATCACATATTTTTCTGCCGCAATAACGCTGGCTGCAATTTTGCGCTTTAATCCAATACGATCGACAGCTGTTTTGCGCGTCAGCTTTTTCAGTATCGAAAGCTGCGTGCGTAGCACATCCCCTGCCGCCATATGTGCTAGCACCTCTTTTGCCCACTGATCAATCTTCTCAAATTCATCATGCACAAATATGACTGTCGCTTGAATCGCAAGCTCATTTTTCGCCTCGCCAAGCTTTGCGATCCGTTTTTTCGTACGCAGCAGCGCGCTTTCCATCGCGAATACAGAAATCATCATATCAGCCAAATGACTTAGCACTTCCTGCTCCTCCTCGAGCTTAAGCTGATAGTTCTGTACAGCCTGTGCTCCACACATCAGAAAGATTTTTTTCGCCATCGCAATGAGGTGAGTTTCCTGCTCAAGAACGTGATCGAACTGCACAGGCGGGATCGGGTTCATCAGCTCCTCCTGCAGCGCCTGCGCACGCTCCAGCAGCGGCAGCTCCCCCTTCAAGCCTCGCTTGATCAGCGTGCCTGGGATAAGCAAACGATTGATTTCATTCGTCCCTTCGAAAATGCGATTGATCCTCGCATCGCGGTAGTTGCGCTCAACGCGATATTCTTGAATAAAGCCGTAGCCGCCGTGAATTTGCACCCCTTCGTCGACAACCTCATCCAGCACCTCTGAGCCAAACACTTTATTGATGGAGCATTCCAGCTGATATTCTGCAATTGCTTTGGCAGATAAGTAGCCTACCTTCTCGCTATCATAATCGACCTCCGCAAGCCCGACGTCGAATAGCCCTGCCGTGCGATAAACCATGCTCTCCAGCGCGTAGGTTTTAATCGTCATGTCAGCCAGCTTCTGACCAATTAGCGGGAAGGACGATATCGCCCGCCCAAACTGTGTACGTTCGTTGGCATACTTTGCCGCCAGCTCAATTGTATCCTTGGCACCGCCCAAGCAGCCTGCCGCCAGCTTGAAGCGACCGATATTCAATATGTTGAAGGCAATGAGATGACCCTTGCCAACCTCCCATAGCAAATGATCAACAGGAACCTTCACATCCTCCAAAATAAGCGGGCAGGTGGAGGAGCCTTTAATCCCCATTTTTTTCTCCTCTGGACCGATGCTGACTCCCTCCATCGTACGCTCCACGATAAAGGTGCTCATCTCTTTTCCGTCCACCTTCGCATAGACGATAAACAGATCCGCAAAGCCGGCATTCGTAATAAATTGCTTCGTGCCATTCAGCACATAATGGGTGCCATCCTCAGAAAGAATCGCTGTTGTTTTCGCTCCCAAGGCATCTGAGCCAGAGGATGGCTCCGTCAAGCAATAGGCTGCTATCTTCTCACCCGTTGCCAGGGCTGGAAGGTATTTTTGCTTTTGCTCCTCGGTCCCGAAGTATACGATCGGCAGCGTGCCGATCCCGACATGCGCACCGACAGATAACGCAAATGCCGAAGCCTTCGTGAATCGCTCGCTAATCAGCGTCGAGCTGAGCTTATCAAGCCCTAGCCCGCCATATGCTTCTGGCACCTCAGCACCAAGCAGTCCAAGCTCGCCAGCCTGACGAATCAGATCGACAGTCAGCTCGTAATTTAGCTTCTCGATCTCCTCATCACGCGGCAGCACTGCTCCCTGCAAAAATTGCTCCGTCGTCTCGGCGATCATGCGATGCTCCTCTGTAAAGTCCTCGGGTGTGACGACTTGATTGAAGTCGGTTTCGTCAAGAATAAAACTGCCGCCTGCAATTTTCTTCGAACCTGTACTCATGCTCATCTCTCCTTGTTCATAGATTCCAAGCTTCCTAGTTGAGTGCTCATCATGATCATGGTGCAAATAGCGAACTTATGCATGCACCTCAAATACACCTGCTGCTCCCATTCCTCCACCGATACACATCGACACGACACCATAGCCGCCTCCCTGACGCTTCAATTCACTGATTAAGCTGGTCGTCAGCTTCGTGCCCGTACAGCCAAGCGGATGACCTAGGGCAATCGCGCCGCCATTGACGTTGACCTTCTCCTCATCAAGCTCCAGCTCGCGAATAATGTGCACGCACTGTGAGGCAAAGGCTTCATTAATCTCGAATAATTGCACCTGATCCTGTGTAATCTCAGCCATTTGCAGCGCCTTAGGGATCGCTTTAACTGGTCCTACTCCCATAATTTCAGGCTCTACGCCAGACAAGGCAAACGATCTGAAGGTGGCAAGCGGCTTTAAGCCAAGCGCATCTGCTTTTTCGCGGCTCATCACGACAACCGCTGCGGCTCCATCACTCATTTGCGAGGCATTGCCCGCCGTTACGCTGCCTCCCAGCTTGAACGAGGGCTTCAGCTTCGCTAAGCCTTCTACTGTTGTATCAGGTCGAACTCCTTCATCCGTGTCGAAAACAAAGCGCTTCTTGCGCACTCTTTCCTTCTCATTCAGCTCAATAAGCTCCGCCTCGAATGGTACGATCTCCTCCTTAAACTTTCCTTCTGATATCGCTCTAGCCGCTCGTTCATGAGAACGTGCAGCGAATCGGTCCTGATCCTCACGACTTATGCCGAAGCGAGCAGCTACCTCTTCTGCCGTATGCCCCATGCCGATGTACACCTCGGGCATTTGCTCAACGATTTTAGGATTCGGGGACACCTTGAAGCCCGTCATTGGCACATGACTCATGCTCTCCACTCCGCCAGCAATGATGACGTCTGCATGACCAAGAATAATCCGTTCTGCTGCAAATGCGATCGACTGCAGCCCAGAGGAGCAAAAGCGATTGATCGTAAGCGCAGGAACCGTCACTGGAAATCCTGCGTACAAGCTCATAATGCGGGCAAAATTAAGCCCTTGCTCTCCCTCTGGCATCGCACAGCCTATGATGATATCTTCAACATCCTCCTTCTGCAGACCTAGCGCGCGCTCAATTACCGCCTCGAGTACAACCTTCCCCAAATCATCGGCTCTCGTCTGAACAAGACTGCCCTTTTTGGCTTTGCCAACAGCTGTTCTCGCCATTGATACGATTACTGCCTCTCTCATTTAGTATCACTCCCCTCGTTCTAATTGCGCAGCGCTTTGCCCTTGGTCAGCATGTGCTGCATTCTCGCTTGCGTCTTCGGCTCGCCACATAGACTCAAGAAGGCCTCCCGCTCCAGATCAAGCAAGTATTGCTCAGACACCAGCGTACCTGCGGGCACATCTCCCCCTGCCAGCACATGAGCGAGCTTGTTGGCGATTAACAGATCATGCTCGCTTATATAGCCGCCTTGATGCATCCCGATGGCGCCAAGCTGCATTACAGCTTTGCCTTCAGATCCGACGACTTTTATTTTCGATTCCACTGCTGGTTCATAACCAGCCTTCACCATGCCGAGTACCGATTGCTTCGCTTCGTGCAGCAGATGATCCTGATTCAGGATCACCTTATCGTGAGCCTGCAGGTAACCGAGCCGCTTCGCGTCATGTCCGCTCGTTGAAACGGTAGCTGTGCCGATCATGCGGAATATCTCATTTAACACAGGCTGCAGCTCAACATCGGGGTACTTGGAATACTGCTGGCTGGTGCGCAGGGCAAATTCCTTACAGCCGCCACCTGCTGGAATCAAGCCGACTCCTACCTCGACCAAGCCATAATACGTTTCGGCAGCGGCGATCACCTGATCGGCTGGCATGCATGCCTCAACTCCGCCGCCAAGCGTCATCCGATGCGGTGCAGCAACGACTGGTTTTTCGAGTCGCTTCAGCTTCAGCATCGTCTGCTGAAACAGCTGAATGATGTCATTCACCTCATCCCATTCCTCATCCTGCGCCTCCATTAGCAAAAGCATAAGGTTGGCGCCTACACAAAAGTTGCGTCCTTGATTGGCAATGACCAAGCCCTCATAATTGCTGCGAACCTCCTCAACGCTCTGATGGATCATCGTCAAAATATCTGCTCCGATGGCATTGTTGGGGGAGTGGAATTCCAGACAAGCAACCCCATCTCCCAAATCAATTAGACTTGCGCCCGCATTGCTGCGAATAACCCTATTTCTCTCCTTCAGCTGTCTTAATGAGATAACCTCTGGCCCGTAATCAACCTCCTCATAGCCGTTCATGCTGCTGGAGCGAACATAAATGTTGCCCGCTTCTAATTTATAGAATGAGCTATTGCCTGCCGCTATCCACTCCTTCACCCAGCCTGGAACAGCAAGCCCCTCCTGCTCCATCCTGGCAACGGAGCGCTCGAGACCAATCGCATCCCACGTCTCGAAAGGACCAAGCTCCCAGCTAAAGCCCCACTTCATCGCATCATCGATCTCCTGAATCGAATCGGCAATCTCGCCAAGCTTATCTGCAGCGTAAAGGAGCACATGCTTTAGCACATTCCATGCAAAGTCGGAATACCGGTCGCCTGCTCCGAGCAGCGCCTTCGTCTTGGCACGTGCACCTTTTGCCAGCTTTGCTGCCTCAAGCGATGCCGATGCTGCTTTTTTCTGAGGAATATAGTCAAAAGTGGCTAGATCGAGCTGAAGGATCTCACTGCCTTTTTCGGTCTTTCGCTTTTGATAGAAGCCTTGCCCCGTTTTTTCACCAAGCCAGCCTTTTTCCACCATCGTTTGCAGCAGTGCTGGCGTCTCGAATACGCTGCGCTCCTGCTCGCTTGCAGCCTGCTCATACACATTAGCAGCAACATGTACGAAGGTGTCCAAGCCTACAAGATCAAGCGTGCGGAAGGTCGCTGATTTCGGTCTGCCCATAGCGGGCCCCGTAATTGCATCAACCTCAGAAACCGTTAAGCCCGAGGCAGTCATTTCCCTTAACGTCACGAGCAGACCGTACGTGCCGATGCGATTCGCAATAAAATTCGGCGTATCCTTCGCAAGCACGACTCCTTTGCCAAGCACCTTCTCACCGATTTCCTTCATCTGTGCAACGATGGCAGGGTCTGTCTTCTCTCCCGGAATTATTTCAAGCAGTTTCATATAGCGAGGAGGGTTGAAGAAGTGCGTGCCGAGAAAATGCGTGCGGAACGCCTCGCTGCAGCCCGCTGACATCTCATTGATCGAGATGCCTGACGTATTGGAGCTGACAATAATGCCCGGCTTCCAGACCTGCTCGATTTTCGCAAGCAGCTGCTGCTTGACGGCAAGATTTTCAACGACCACTTCAATAACCCAATCGGCTTCTCCAATCAACGAGAGATGATCCTCAATATTGCCCGGTGTTATTCTCGCGGCAAAGGCAGGATCATATAAAGGCGCAGGCTTCGTTTTCCCCAGCTTCCCAATCGCAGCAGCAGCAAGACGATTGCGGACTGCCGTATCCTCGAGCGTAAGCCCCTTCCGTTCCTCATCAGCGGTCAGCTGCTGTGGAACGACATCAAGCAGTAAGCAGGATATCCCCGCATTAGCAAGCTGTGCAGCAATTCCAGACCCCATAATTCCTGAACCAATGACAACGGCCTTACGAATCGTTTTTGTCATGCTATTTCCCCTCCGATCTCTTATTTCACGGCTACTCTATCGCTGTCTTGCTTCCAAAAACAGACTGCTCCAGCAGCTCTGCAATATCTCTTGCCTTAACGTCCTGCTCGACCTCCTTAAGCTTCGTTCCATCCTCAATCATCGTCAGGCAATACGGACATGCACTGCTAATCACCGTAGGCTTTGCTTCCAGCAGCTGCTCTGTGCGAGCCACATTAATACGCTTGCCAGCTGTTTCCTCCATCCACATCATGCCACCTCCTGCCCCGCAGCACATCCCATTTTCCCTCGTGCGCTCAGGCTCAACAAGCTCAATGCCTGGAATCGCTCGCAGCACATTGCGCGGCTGATCATATACCTCGTTGTAGCGACCAAGATAACAGGAATCATGATACGTAATTCGTTCCTTCACCTCATATTGCGGAAACAGCCTTCGTTCCTGGAGCAGCTGCTCAAGCAATTGCGAGTGGTGAACTACCTCAATGCCGCTCATGCCAAAGTCAGGGTACTCATTTTTCAGCGTATTGAACGTATGCGGGCAAGCCGTTACAATTTTACGCACGCCGTATTTCTCGAACGTTGCAATGTTCTCCATGCATAGCTGCTGGAACAGCATTTCATTGCCCATTCTGCGCGGGGTATCGCCGGAGTTTTTCTCCTCATTCCCTAAGATCGCGAAGCTTACGCCAGCAGCATCTAGCAATCTCGCAAATGATCTCGATATTTTGCGGCTGCGAAGATCGTAGGAGCCCATGGAGCCGACAAAGAACAGATAGTCGAACTGATGATTTTCCTTCACCGTAGGTACGGTAAAGCCTTCGATATCTCCCGTCCATTTGTCACGATCATTACGGCTTATACCCCATGGATTGCCTTGACGTTCGATGTTCTGCATCGCGCGTTGACCCTCATGCGGCATACTGCCCTGCATCAGTACAAGATGACGTCGCAGGTCGATAATTTTATCAACATGCTCATTGCCGACCGGGCACTGATCCTCACAGTTTCGGCATGTTGTGCATGCCCATATCTCCTCTTCGCTCATCACATCTCCGATCAGCTCCAGCTCGGTTACGGGCTTATCAGACTTTTGCCACGTCTCCTTTTGCCAAGCAATCGTCTTATGAATGCTTGTCGTTGCCTCTTCTGTCCATTGCCAATCAGACTCGCGCTCCTCGGCGAGCGCATGAATACCGCTTGTTTGGAATAAGTACGCTGGCACATAAGGAGATTTGCTTGTAATCGCTGCGCCTTTATCGGTTAGATGATCGCGCAGCTTCGTAATGAGATGCATCGGAGACAATGCCTTCCCTGTGCCTGAGGCAGGGCATACATTCGTGCAGCGCCCGCATTCGACGCAAGCATAAAAATCAAACATTTGCTTTTTCGTAAATTGCTCAATCGCGCCAACGCCAAAGCTTTCTGCTTCTTCATCTTCGAGGTCAAGCTTAGTCAGCTTGCCAACAGGTTCTTTTTTGCGAAAGTAGATATTAATTGGTGCGCTAATGAGGTGAAAGTGCTTGGATTGTGGGACGTATACCAGGAAAGCGAGCAATATGAGCAAATGCGCCCACCAGCTAACGTAGAACAACACAGCTGCTGCCGTTTCAGAGAGGAAAGAACATACGAATGCGATCATAGATGAGATCGGTGCAAGCCAAGAGAATTCATGGCTCAGCCATACACGTTCAAAGCTTAACGTAAGGATGACTGACAGCATCAATGCATAAATAAAGAAGATAACAATGCTCGGCTTCCAGCCTCTTTTCAATCTGGGAAGCTTCTCGATGTAACGCCGGTAGGTGGCATACCCCATCGCCAGCAAAATCAGAACAACGGTTATTTCCTGCAGCAGGCCAAACCATTCATAGGCGGGCAAGGGCAAATGACCTCCCTTGCTGAAGCCCTTCCAGATCAGATCAACAGCGCCAAACTGCAAAATAATGAACCCATAGAAAATAACGATATGCATCACACCGCTTTTCCTATCCTTCATCAATTTCGTCTGACCGAAAACCTCACTGACAAATTCCTGCCATCGCCCCTTACTTAATGCCTTGAAATCAGAAGGCGCGCCAAGTGAAACATACAGATAGCGGTGATAGACAGCCTTGTAAAACAAATATAAGCCGTAGCCGACTGCCGTCAGAAAACAAACTAAATTCACAATCTGCCACATCATTCTTCATCAGCCCTTCCTATAAATTATTGCATCGCATGCAGATAGCCTGAATACTAGTTAGTAAGCGATTTCAATGCGCTTGTATATAAAAGGTTATGGCTAACAATTGACAATATGAGTGGTTTACCCTAAGATTATGAAAAAAACTGAATGAGTATTCATTCACTATCTGAAATTGTGCAGCCGAGGTGACATGATGACCAGTAGAAAATTAGAGAAATATGATTCGATCTTGAATGCAGCGCTCAAGGTAATTGCGGAAAACGGCTTTCATGGCGCTCAGGTTTCAAAAATCGCAAAGGAGGCTGGTGTAGCAGACGGAACGATTTATTTGTATTTCAAAAACAAGGAAGATATCCTCATTTCACTGTTTCAACAGCGTCTTGGCGCACTCGTTGATCAATTCCACGCAAGCATTCAAGATACACACAGCGCAGCAGATGCCCTTCGAACCGTATGCCATATTCATTACAGCGAGCTTGAGCGCAACATTCATCTCGCATACGTCACACAAATTGAGCTTAGACAAAGCAATATTGAGCTTCGCAAAGCAATTGGCGCATCCGTTAAACCATATATTAAGCTAATCGAACATATTCTAGAGAGAGGCGTGCAGTCGGGCGAGTTTCGCAGCAATCTGGATGTGAAGCTAACCCGCTCTCTTATATTCGGAGCGATGGATGAGGTGGTTACCTCCTGGCTTATTTCCGGACAAAAATACTCATTATCCGCGCAGGTTGACGGTACGCTGGACTTCTTCTTAAAAGGCTTGAACTAATATGCGTTGAAAGGGGCTGTAAGTATGAACATCGTTGTACTGCTTAAGCAAACCTTTGACACCGAAGAGAAGATCGTAATCGTTGACGGTTCTATTGACGATAGCGGCGCGAAATATGTGATCAATCCATACGATGAATATGCCGTAGAGGAGGCGCTGCTGCAGCGCGATCAGCACGGCGGCACCGTCGTCGTAATAGGCGTCGGGCCTGAGCGAACGAGCGAAGCGCTGCGCACCGCGCTTGCGATGGGAGCTGACGAGGCGGTGCTCATAGCAGATGAGCGTACCCAACAGGACGAAGCGAGCATTTCGCATATTTTGGCTGCCTATCTCCGCTCCCAGCCAGTCGATCTCATACTTGGCGGCAATTTCTCAGTCGATACAGGCGGAGGCCAAGTCGCTATCCGTCTTGCGAAGCTGCTTGATCTGCCCCATGTCGGCTCCATTACGAAGCTGGAATGCAGAGGCAACGATGCAGTCGTGCAACGAGATGCTGAGGGCGACACCGAAACCATTCACATCACACTTCCTGCACTATTCACTGCTCAACAAGGACTAAATGAACCTCGCTACCCTTCCCTTCCTGGCATTATGAAAGCGAAGAAAAAGCCATTCAAGCAGATAACGCTAGATGATCTGCAGCTAAGCAATGACGAGCTTCGTTCACTCTCCGCTCGTACTGAAACGATCTCTCTTTCCCTACCAGCTCAGCGCTCAGCAGGTAAAGTATTGGCTGGTGATTTACCTGCGCAAGTGAAAGAGCTTTCCTCAATTATTCAAACTGCAAGGGGGAATGGTTGATGAGTTATCTGGTCATAGCTGAAACGCGAGAAGGAATGCTTCGCCAAGTATCGCTGGAGTCCGTTCAAGCAGCTACCCTTATTGCTGGATCATCTGAGTCTATCTCCATCTGTGCAGCCGTCATTGGCTCCGATATTCAAGCAGCTGCGCAAGAGCTGTCTGCATTCGTTACGGGCAGCGTCTATGCCATCGAGCAAGAAGAGCTTGAGGCTTATAACGCCGAAGCCTATGCTCATGCGTTGCAAGGGCTGATTGCAGAAATTCAACCAGAATTTATTGTGCTTGGACATACAGCAATTGGTCGCGATCTTGCACCGCTGCTGGCGGCCAGCCTCGATGCAGGACAGCTGTCAGACGTCATTAGCATCCAGCGACAAGATGATGAGGTTCTGTTCACTCGTCCACTTTATGCAGGAAAGGCATTCGAGCAAAAACGCTTTGTCGGCAGCGGCCCGCATGTCGTTACGATTCGCCCGAATAATATTGCCGCAGCAAGTGAGGCTGATGTGTCTGGCAGTGTGATCGCCTATAATCCTCCTGCTGCACAGCTGCGTACGATTGTTCAGGAGGTCGTGCGCAAGGCTTCAGGCAAAGTGGATCTAGCGGAAGCGAAGGTCGTTGTATCAGGCGGGCGCGGCGTAAAAAGCGCGGAAGGCTTTAAGCCGCTGGAGGAGCTGGCAGAGGTGCTGAGCGGTGCTGTAGGGGCATCCCGGGGAGCTTGCGACGCCGGCTATTGCGATTACGCGCTGCAAATCGGTCAAACCGGCAAGGTCGTTACGCCCGAGCTGTATATTGCGTGCGGCATAAGCGGCGCTATTCAGCATTTGGCGGGAATGAGTCAGTCACGTATCATTATAGCAATCAACAAGGACCCTGAAGCACCGATCTTTAAGGTTGCCGATTATGGTATTGTTGGAGATCTGTTCGAGGTTGTCCCACTTCTTACTCAGGAGCTGAAGGCAGCGAGAAAAAGCTAATTAGCTCGGTTAGCATCGATCAGCTTGCTGAGCTGAGTCTTAAATTCTTGCGGTTCATCCACACGTATCACAACGTTAGATATGGATGCAATTAACAAACGCTGAATCTCTTGTTGAGCTTGATTTCAAATTGTGGCGTGTCGACTCTTAAATAAGCCAAGAGGCATCGGGATATTATGATCACCGATGCCTCTTGGCTTATTTTTGCTAGTGGGAGAGCTTGCGACATGCTTTCAATGCCTACTTATGGCCTTCTATACGATTATTCAGGGATATAAGGCAGCTCCAGCGTTTTAGGAATATTGATGACATGGGTCTCAACGTAAGACTTCAAGCCTTCTTCCCCGTACTCTCTTCCGACGCCGGACTGCTTCACACCTCCAAATGGGAAACGAACATCGAGACCTTGAACAGCTGCGGTATTAATCATCGTCGTACCTGCTTCGATCCGACGGGCAACCTTGATCGCATGCTCCTCTTCTCCCCACACAGAGCTCGTTAGCCCGAATATACTTTCATTATGCAGCTGGATCACCTGCTCTTCATCATCGAACGGCAAAATTGGCACTGTTGGGCCAAATTGCTCCTCCACAACAATCGGATCATGAGGATCAGCACCAAGCACTAATGTCGGCTGCAGGAAATAACCATTATCCATTAACTCAGGACTAATTATAGTACCAAGCGGAATCACTTTAGCTCCCTTGCTTTTTGCATCCTCGACAAGACTTTTTACATACTTGACCTGATTTTTATTGTTAACCGGACCTACGGTCACATCCGGGTGGAATGGATCGCCTACTCGTATCCACTTGTTGGCAGCCTCGATATACTTTTCTACAAATGCGTCGTAGATTGAACGATGCACATACACACGTTTCGCAATCATGCAAATTTGCCCGGCTGTCAAGAAGTTCGAGATAACCATCCTTCTCAACGCTCGCTCATCATTAACATCAAAATCTTCAAGCACGATTGCTGCATCATTTCCGCCCAGCTCCAGCGTCATCTTTTTAATCGTCTCCGAAGCAGCCTTCATAATGCTTTTCGCGGTCTGCGTGCCTCCAGTAAAGGCAATTTTCGCGATCTTAGGATGAGACGTCAGCTCGATTCCTACCTCTGCTTCACCGTGGACAAGATTAAGCACGCCTGGCGGAAATTCATTCGCAATGTTTTCAATGACATGACTGACAGCAAGCGGAGCGAAAGGACTTGGCTTCACCACCATCGTATTTCCAGTTAATAGCGCAGGCGCAATCTTGATGGTCGACAGTGAGATCGGATAGTTCCAAGGTGTAATCGCAGAAACAACTCCGATTGGGTCATACGTAATAATTGTTCTGCCGTTGTCATGCTCCTTCACTTGAGGGGTTACGACGTTTTTCACATGATTGCAGGCAAATTCCATCCACATGATCGAAATCGCGATTTCGCCTTGTGAATCATATAGCGCCTTTCCATGCTCTCTCGATAAGAGCTCAGCTATTTCTGGTGTTGCGTCCTTCAGCTTTTGAATCGCTCGCTGCATGCGGGCAATGCGATCATCGACGTCGCTCCAAGCCCAGCTTTTAAATGCATCATATGCTGCATCAATCGCACGAACCGTATCTTCCTTCGTATTTAGCGGCGCATAGCCGACAATTTCATCTGGGTGAGTTGGATTTTCACGAGGCGCATTTTTATCCGTTTTTACTTTTTTCCCGTTGATGATGGCATGCACGGTTATTGGTTCATTTCCCATTACTATTCCTCCATAGAGTTGCTGGTTTTTTTTAGTATGTGTTGGACTAGGGGGAATATACCGCTCAAAAGGATAAAACTCTAGGGATGGAAGTGCTTGTGTGGGCAAGAGAAAACCTTCATAAACACGTGCTTTTTATAATCCATAACAAAAATCATGTGCTATTAGCTATTAAGCACACCTATCTCGCTACAAAAATGACCGCTTCTCACTAAGCTTTTGAGAAACGGTCATACCTAACTTAATTAATGAATTTCTATCTGGCTCAGCCTTCGTTTGCCTTATTGAGCCAATCTCGGAGCTTTTTCTAAGGCAGACTTCTTACAGCCTCAATTAGTGTTTCCTTCGTCATATCCAAAGAATCAGATTCAAGTGAGTAGATCGTAGTCTTGCCGTCCTTGTCTGCCATCCACATTACACTTTGCAATACGCCATTGTCAGCTAATAAAGACTGTTTATTTTTGGTGTAGTGCACCTTTTTGCCGTTAACATTATATTCCTCGTATTCCGTATCAGGTGAAGTATATGCATCAATTTTTACAACGGAATCATCGTATACCTGCCAAGAATAATTAATCGCCGATCCACTTACATTACGATAGACCGAAGTATACATCGATATACCAGATGGCATAGCTGTATATTCTGCTTTTCTCCAAATGGTTTCATTCTCATTCTTAGATTTCTTCTCGGCTTCCATTTCTTCGACGATTTTCTCTTGATCGTAATCAATATACGGATAGAATGGATTGTTTAGCGTACCCGCTTCGAATTGGTATGCCCCAGCAAGCATTGACTGTGGTAATTGTTCTGTAATTCCGCGTTCCTCCAAGATCGATTCCCATTGAGCGTTATCGTAGATGTAATGGGGACTAGCTACTCCAAATACAGGCATGTCTTTAATAATTCCTGGTAAGTAAACAAGAGCTGCTTCTCCAGGTTCCAGCTGCGCTTTTACCTCTCTAAGAGAAGCTCTTGTATTTTCAAGTTTATCCAAATCTAAATGAAAAGCATCACCGGAAAAAAATTGATACGAAAGTGAGCTCGTAGAATCTGAAAACAAAAATTTACTCCCATATGCAAAGCCACATAAAACCGCTACGATCAACGCAATAACTGCTATTTTAGGCAAACCTGCTTTTTTCTTCATATGATCATTTCTCCCTTTTCCCG
This sequence comes from Paenibacillus septentrionalis, assembly GCF_042659865.1. Lineage (NCBI taxonomy): Bacteria > Bacillati > Bacillota > Bacilli > Caryophanales > Paenibacillaceae > Paenibacillus > Paenibacillus septentrionalis. The sequence continues at coordinate 412,499 of NZ_JBHSTE010000004.1, read as the reverse complement.
ACACCGCCTGCTCATAGTCAGCCAGTATCTGAGCATCCAGCGAAGGAGGGCATTGCAAGGAAGATTCATTATGCTTGAATGCTTTGCTTAATTGCTGCTCAATAGACATAATCCTTCTTCTCCTTTCCGCCGTGAATTTCTTCAAACTGACGTCGTAATTGCTTCAGGGCGTGGTGATGTCTTGATTTAACTGTGCCTAGCGGAATATCTAACAAAGTCGAGATTTCTTCTAGCGAACAATCCTGATAGTATCTGAGAACGATGACTTCCCTTGCTTTAAGTGGAAGCTTTCTCAAAATCGGTAAAAGCTCTATCTGATCCCCTACTGCTGACAGCTTGGCTTCGGCCTTTCTATCAAATGAATGATCGGCTAATAGCTTTACCTTCTCGACAATCCGATAGAGCCTCCAGTTTCTTCGTTTCCAATTCCTCACTTGCCTAACAATCAAACCATTAAACCATGCAAAAAAAGGCTGCTCCGGCCGGTACTTGTCCGCACTTCTCAGCAATTCAATGTAAACCTCACTCATAATGTCTCCTACATCTTCCTTGCTGGAAGAGAGATAGTAGATCAATCTATAGGCATGATCTCTTGTCTCTTCATATACCGTCCGAAAAGCCTCCTCATCCCCTTTGCTCATCCGGATAAGCAAAGAGCTCCAATCCATGTTTTTCATAAGGCCGGCCTCCATTCAGGTGTTACATAAACTATTGGCTCGATTGCGTTAAAAGGTTCAATCTTGAGTAAACTTTTTTATGAGGATGAACGTTTAACGTCGCACCTTGGGTATCAAATCGTATGTGACTTAGAATTATCTCTATTTCATAGAAAAAGCGGAGCCATGATTGCTCCGCCTTTACAACTTATATAGCAATCTACTTGAGTTATCTCTTCTTTTTCATGCTAGATATTTCGATATTACTAAGGTCGATTCCTGCCGAATAGATATCGATGCATGTGTAGTGTTCAGTCGTCGCATAAAAACGGAGCCCTATGGGTGCTATTTTTTAATCCTTTATACTTTAATGAATCTCATTTATAGCATGTACAGTAACTTGACGGTTTTACCCACATCATAAATGTAATAGACGGCATTGTCGAATGATAAATCAATCATTTTGTAGAATTGGTATAAGTGTCTAAAGGAACACGCGTTATCCGCATTCGGCAAAAATCATCATTTCTTAAATAGCAAAAAAGCCGGGCGGAAATCGGCATGAACGCCTGATTCCCACTCGGCTTTATAGCAAGCTCGTTATTGCCGCCGCAATAACGTTATGATTTCCATATGCTGAAACGGCTAATGGCTGACCTTGCGAATTTGACCGGACTTAGCCGCTTCTACGCCTGCCAGGATCACTTCAAGCGCGCGAAGACCTTCCAGTCCATTAATTTCATGCCCTTCGCCCGAGAGAATGCCTTCTACAAAATGATCGATGACGCCAGAATTGGTTTGACCGCCCTCGCTATTTGTTTGTATTTTACCGATTTCAATATGCTCCTTCACCCCGTCTGCATATTCAACGACGATGCCGTATACCGGGTCTGCTCCAATCTTCATCGTGCCTCTCTCGCAATAAAGAATCGTACTGTTCACTTCATTCGGATAATAGGTCCAGCTGGCCGTTAATGTGCCGATTGAGCCGCCGCTCGTCTTCAATAGGAAAATCGCGTTATCGTCGATCGGAATTTCCTTATGCAGCGTTCCCACCAACGCGGATACCTCAGCGATCGGATCGTCGATCAGCCAAGCGATTAAGTCCGCTTTGTGCACGCCCAAATCGCCCATCGCACCTACGAATGCTTGATCCTTATTAAAAAACCAGCTTTTCGCGCCGTCTACGCTCCAATTCTCAGGTCCGCTATGGCCGAATGTCGTCGCGAAGGTCAGCACTTTGCCTAATTTGCCAAGCTTCAGCATTTCCTTGGCCTTCTGATGGACAGGCATCAGCCTCTGGTTATGGCCAACCATAAGATAAACGCCGTTCTCTTCGGCTGCCTTCACCATTTCCCTTGCTTCCTCAATCGTTGTCGCCATTGGCTTCTCGCATAGCACATGCTTTCCCGCTTTCATCGCTTGAATGGATACGGCAGCGTGAAATTGATTGGGCGTACAAACCGATACCGCGTCAATCTCATCGAACGCCAGCAGCTGCTCCGTACTCGTTATCGCGTATTGGGCACCGAACTGCTCCTTCACTTGATTAGCGCGCTCCTCGCTAAAGTCGCATACGGCGACGATCTCCACGTCATGTCTGGCCAAATATTCCGGGAGATGCCGACGCTGCGCGATCGCGCCGCAGCCGATTACTCCCACTCTAAGCTTATTAGTTGTCATCCTGCATTCACCTTTCCTGCCCGATCCGGTTTATATCGAGCTCACAATTTTTTTCATGTGCTCGATGGATTGTCTCGTGTATTCATCATATACGGAGCCAGCCTCACTGCGGTCGCTCCTTGCCACCAAATAAGGATTAGCGACCGGAGGCAAAAATTCCATCGTAAGCGGTCCCTTATAGTCCAGTTCGATCAACGTGCGGACAACCTTCTCAAAATCGGTCATCCCGAAGCCGGCAGCCTCCCTCGTATTGTCCGCAATATGGACATGCGCAAGGTACGGGGCGATATGGCGGATTGCAGCGCTGTGATCCCTTTCCTCGATATTCATATGGAACAGGTCAGCCATAATTTTCACGCTTGGCAAATCGACTTGCTCCACGAGTTTTTTGGCATCGTTCAGCTTATTGACCAGATAGGTTTCGAACCGGTTCAAAGCCTCAATTGCCAAATTAATATGATGGCTTTGCGCATATGCTCCCGCTTCCCTCAAGCTCTGAACCACATTGCTCCATTCCTGCTCAATTGTCGTATCCGGCTTGCTCTTGCCGACCGGAGAAGGTACAACGATCAGTGTAGCGGCCCCTACATTCACCGCTAAATCTACGCAGTCCTTGACATATTGCACCGCATTCTGTCTGATTGCTTCATCCGAGCTGGAAAGGTCACGTTCCGGCGTATAAATGCCACATATTGACGTGCATTCCAGCTCATATTGCTCAAGCAGCCAGTTGACAGTCTCCGAGTCGATTTGCTTCGGCTCGCCCGCCAGCTCAACGCCGTCGTATCCGTATTTCTTTAATCGCTGCAGGCTTACTTCCATCGGCTCATTGCCAAAAATCCATTGCGTCGCGCTGTATTTAAACATCCTCATCCTCCTCTTAGCCTTTAACAGCGCCCATCGTCAAACCGCTGACCATTTTACGCTGCAGAATTAACGTGATAATCGCGATCGGTACGATAATTAAGGTGCCGGCCGCAGCAATTTGCCCCCAGAGCACGCTTACCGGAGTCGCATATTCATTTAAGCCTACCGGAGCTGTCCGTACGCTTGGACCCGATAAAATATTGGCGAACAAAAACTCATTCCATGCAAAAATAAAAGATAACAAGCCCGCCGAAATCAAGCCTGGTCCGATGATCGGGAAAATGACTCTGAAAAATGCTGTGAACCTGTTACAGCCGTCCACTAACGCAGACTCCTCGATTTCTCCAGGCACGTCTTTAAAAAATCCGTACAGTAGCCAGGTCGTAAGCGGTATATTCATAAACGTATACATCAATATCAATCCTGTATACGAATCAAGCAGACCGATTTTCGAAAACAAAAGATAAATCGGCAGGATCGTAACGATAGGCGGTATAATCCGCAGCGTTAAAATCCAGGTGAGCACATCCTTTGCTCCCTTGAGCTTATATCTTGCAAACGGATACGCGATGCCGCTTCCAAAAATAACCGCAAATACGGTAGAAATCCCTGCAACGATTAAACTGTTCCATAGATATTGCAGAAAGTCCCGTTCCACCAAGACCGCTTTATAGTTGTCTAAAGTTGCCGGAAACGTCCATTTCGGAATCGTCGTAAACGCATCCGTCTGATTTTTCAGCGAAGTGAGGAACATCCACAAAATCGGGAAAAGAAACAGAAGCATCGCGATAATCACGACAATATATTGCCAGGTCAGCGAAGACTTCCTTTTGGAGCCGCTCATGATCTTCCCCCCATATCGAATAAATCTATCTTTCTGAGCACGAACATAAGAATACTTACGACAAGAATGAGCATGACGACGCTAATCGCAGCGCCATAGCCGAATTCCAAAAATTTAAAGCCTTTATCGTACACGATCCAGCTCAGCGTGGACGTCACATTGATCGGTCCGCCCTTCGTCATCATGTAGATCGTATCGTAAATCCGAAAAGCGTCGATCGTCCGAAGCAGCAAGGCGATAATGATAATTTTGGAAAGCTGCGGTATCGTAACGTATCGGAAGGATTGCCATGCCGAGGCTCCGTCAATGCTCGCCGCTTCATACGGCTCATCCGGTATTCCCTTCAAGCCCGCTAATAAAATAATCATCATGAACGGCGTCCATTGCCACACGTCGGTTAAAATAAGCGCCGGCAGTGCCAGCTGCGGATCCGACAGCCAGGCTGTTCTCGAGAAGCCCAGCAATTCCACGAAGTAATTGAAGACGCCATACTGCTCGTTCATCATAAAACGGAACATCAATCCAACAACTGTTGGCGCCATTGCGATCGGAATCAAAATAATCGATTGAAAAATGCGCTGGCCCCATTTTAACTGATTCAGAATCACGGCCAGAGCGAGACCGATCACAAATTCCAGGCCCACCGTGCTAATAACGAATATCCCCGTAACCTTGACTGCATTCCAAAAATTATGATCCTTAGCAAGCTGCGCATAATTATCCAAGCCTACAAAAGGCTTAACCGCTTGAATTGGACTATATTCCTGAAAGCTGATCGTGAGCAAGAAAATAAAAGGATAAATCGCAAACAGCAGTAAAAGGAGCATGCCTGGCGCCATGACAAGATAAGGGCCGCTTCGCTGTAGTTTCAGGTTTCTCATGTCCAACTCTCCCTATGAAAAATGAAGGGGGAAGAAGCTCCCCCTTTCTATCTCTAAACAATCTTATTTCAGCATTTCATTGACAGCAGTATCCGCCATCTTCAGAGCTTCTTCAACCGTATAGCGGCCTAGCTGAGCTGCACTCAAATATTCTGATACCGTGCTTTCCCACTTCTCTTCCTGCGGGAAGAATGGACGTGCTTTTGTCGTTTTCATCGCTTCCTGGAGCGCTTCATAACGGCGGAATTTATTGATATCCGTGCCTTCGATCTTCAGCTCCGACAATGCAGGGTCCGAATAGGATTCCGTGCGAACCGGGTCGCCTCCGCCTAATTCAGCCTGACGGACATCGTTTTCCTTGCTTTCCAGCCATGCCATAAATTTAAAGGCTTCATCCTGCTTCTTCGACGACTTCGGAATGACAATGGACCAGCCAGCCAAGTGAGGGATGGACTCCTTCATAACCGGCGTCTGCACAAAGTCCCACTCGCCTACCGTTTGCGAAGTCTCAGGCTGATCCACCTCAAATGCGGACCAAGACCAGTGAATCGCCATCGCAAGCTTCCCTTGTGCTGCATCGGATGCCACCTCAGCAAAGGTGTAGTCATTGATGCCTGCAGGAGAGAATTTCATCAAATCGATCCAGGTTTGCGTTGCTTCAATAGCTTCAGGCGTCGACAGCGATGAAGTCATGTTATCCCAGTCGATAACATCCGCGCCGTTGGAGTAAAGGAACGTTAGCCAAGTATGCACATTGCCAAAGCCCTTGGAGCCTTGCGCTGCCCAACCGGAGAGAGTCTGGCCATCATACTCCTTGCCATGAAAAAACTCGGCAGCATCGTTGAATTGCGCCATCGTTTGCGGCGGAATCAGATCATAGCCATAGGCTGCTTTAAATTCCGCTTTGATTTGCTCATCGTTGAACAAATCAGCACGATACCATAGCAGATGCGGATGAATCGTTTGCGGTAAGCCATAAAGCGTGCCGCCTTCGCCGAAGGAGCCATTCTGACCATTCCACTGCGTTAAAGCGAGCGCTCTTGGTAAATAGGCAGAAGTATCTACGTTATATTTTTTTACGAGATCATCCAGCGGAACAAGGCTGTTCGAGGACGCAAATTCAGGAATCCAGTTGTAGTCGACGTTAAACAAATCATAGTCCGCTTGGCCCGCGATCGATAAAGCCAGCTTCTGATAAATGACATCGCGGCCGACAAGCTCGATATTTACCTTCACGCCGGTTTCCTTCTCATACTCTTTCGCTAATTCTTGTGTGGCCTGCCCCCAGGTTGCGCCAAGGAATACGCCATTCAAGGTAACCTGTTCGCCGGCTGGCTTTTCGTCCGCGGCCGGCGTATTGCTCTCGCCCGTATTTCCTCCATTGCCATTGCTACTTGAATTGGAGCTGCAGGCGCTAATTAGAAATACGAGACAGAGCAAGAGCAATAACGATGCTTTTGTCAGTTTTTTGTTCATTGAGATATTCCTCCTATTTGTTGTTTATCGCGTGGTTGTATCCACCATAATCTTGATCGTATCTTTATTGTTCATTGCTTCTTTGATCCCATCTACGACCTGGCTGAGCGGAACCGTCTTCGAAATAATCGCATTCGGTTGAAAGCGCTTGCTAGAAATTAAGTTAATCGCCTTTACCCAAGTGTCATACGTGCCTGCGTAAGAGCCCACGATCGTAAGCTCCTTACTGTAGATTTCGAACGGCTTAATCTCCATCACCGCATGCGCTGGCGCCGCGCCGTATGTGACGAGCGTGCCGCCCCGGCGAACCATTTGGAACGCCTGCTGATAGGTAGGAACCGCGCCGACTGCTTCAATGACAAAGTCCGCGCCCCGCTGCTCGGTTAAATCGTAAACCGCTTGCACGGGATCGGTCTCTGAAGCGTCAACGACATGATCGATGCCCAGCTCACGCGCTTTGCCGATCCGGGCCTGATTCATTTCGCTAATGATGACCTTGCTGGCGCCGTTCATTTTCGCCAGCTGTGCGTGAACTAATCCCATCGGACCGGCGCCGATGATCGCTACCGTGCTGCCAATCGTAATATTCGCGCGGTCCTGACCGCGTATGACGCAAGCCAAAGGCTCGATGTAAGCCGCTTCCTCCCATGACATATCGCTCGGAAGCTTGTATACGTTCGCTTCGGGAACCTTGATATATTCCGCGAAGGCGCCGTCAATATGAACGCCGATTTGCTCGATTTCCTTGCAGAACAGCTTCTGTCCCATTCGGCAGAAGAAGCATTTGCCGCAGCTGATGTTAATGTCGGCCGTTACCCGGTCGCCTGCGCTTACCGTTCTGACGGCTGCGCCTGTCCGCACGACCTCTCCTGAAAACTCATGCCCTTGAATAAGCGGCAGCGGAACGGGAAAATGTCCTCTGTAAATATGCGGGTCCGTGCCGCAAATCCCGCAGCGCTTCACGGCAATGAGTATTTCATCGTCTGCAATAACCGGAACGTCTACCTCTTCAATCCTTGTATCTTCCGCTCCGTACGTGATGGCGGCAAGCATCTTATCCATAGCCCGAGAGCCTCCTTATGATTGGTTAAATAATTTTTTCAAAAATGCGATTGATTCCTTCGTGTACAAGTCGTAAAATTCCTCGAATTTCGCTCCGCTGAATGGATCGGCGAGCGGCGGAAGAATTTCCAGCGATACGTAGCCTGCATAGTTCATTTCCTTCAACGCTTTAGCAATCGGTTCGAAGTTGATATGACCTCTTCCCGGCGCTGCGCGGTTGCTGTCGGCAAAGTGAACGTAATACAATTTATCTCCTACTGAGCGGAAGGCCTCGGCGATATCGGTCTCTTCGATATTCATGTGATACGTATCGCCCATACAGCCTACATTTTGCAGATTGACGGCCTTTACAAGTGCGAGCGATTGCTCCAGGCGATTGATCAGATAGGTTTCATAACGGTTCCATGCCTCGACGCATAGACGGATGCCATGCTCTTCGGCATACAATCCAGCTTCTCTAATCCCTTCCGCAGCCCAGCCCAGCTCTGTCTCTCTATCGGTCTCAGCGTGAATTTTCATATTTGCGGTAGGAGTTACGGAAATACCCTTAGCCCCTAAGGTAACTGCAAAATCAACGCACTTCTTCAAATAGCTTACCGCATTTTTCCGAATGTCCGGATTGCTGGATACCAGATCTCTCTCCGGCGTGTAGATCGCGCAAATCGACGATGCTTCCAGCTTATATTTGTCCAGTAACCGGCGGATATGATTCGCATCCATCATTTCCGGCTCGCCTACAAACTCCGCGGCATCATAGCCAAAGCCTGCAATTCTTTTAATGCCCTGTTCAATGTCTTCATCGACATAAACCAACGTGTTGTATGCAAATTTTATGTTTGTCACTGCGATCCCCTCTTTCTTATTGTACTGCTTTCATGATACCGGGACTGCTGCATGGATTGAACATGGCGAATTTAGTGTTTCCCCCTGTTTTTTTAGTGTTGCAAAAAAAAAACCCCTATTCGGGGGTGAAGCGCCGCCTATTTGATCGGATGACGGATAATGAGGCGAAAGCCCGCGCTCCGGCTGGCATCGATCTGAATGCCGTACTCCTGGCCGAAATGAAGCTGTAGCCGCTTATGGACATTTCGTAATCCGATTCCGCCCTCCGAGCTGCTAGGCTGTCGTTTGTTAAGGTTTAAGGTGTACGATTCCGGTAGCCCCGGACCATTATCCTCAATAACAAACACCAAATCCCCGTCCTGCTGCTTCGCGGTCATTCGAATTTTGCCTGTGCCTTCCGGCAGCCGGTTGATTCCATGCTTAACGGCGTTCTCCATAATTGGCTGCAAAATAAGCTTGATCATTTTCAGTTTCGTAATGGTAGGGTCGATTTGGAAAAAGACCTGAAAGGACCGGTTGCTCCGCAGAAGCTCGATATCCAAATACGTCCTTGCATGGTCGATCTCGCGCTCTGCAGTGGTCCATTCTTCTCCGCTGTTCAAACTGAATCGGAGCAAATTGGCAAGCTTCGTCACCATCGCCGCGATGTGCTGCTCGCCTGCGGACTCTGCTTTCCACTTAATCGAATCCAGCGTATTATAGAAAAAATGCGGGTTTATTTGGTGATTTAACGTTTGAAGCTCAAGCTGGCGTTTTTCCGCTTCCATCCCCTTGGTCGTCTCGAGCAGATCCAACATTCCGGTAATCATTTGATTGTAGCCTCTGACAAGCTGTCCGATCTCATCCTTTTGGGCCGGATTATAGTCAAAATGAGTCAGTATGCCAGTCCTTACTTTGACCATATGCAAGACCAGCTGCTTAATCGGCATCGTAAATTTGCGGACGATTATTACGAGTAACAGGGTAATCGCGAATAAGCTGCCCAGTACAATCCAAAACGTAAAATTTCTAATTTGATCCAGATGGCCTGTCAGCTCCCGCTGCGGAATCGTTGCGTATAATGTCCAGCCCTCCTCCTGCAAAACCGTCCCTGCGCTTACCCAGCCCTTGCCTGGCGTAAAGGCTTTCCCGTATTGCTTTGGCGAAGGATGCGAGACAATTAAATTCATGTCATCGACCATCGTAAGCGTATAATTTCGAAAGGAAGAGGGAAAAGCCAGCTCTTCGCGCAGCAAGCTGTCAGGAATCTGAATCACAATGACGCCCAGCGCTTCGTAATAGTAGGAGGAACGAACGGCCCTTACATAAAGAAAATTCGATTTATTCGCGGTATCGTCCCAATCATGAAACCAAACGCCCTTGCCCTGCTGCTCAGCGGCACGCTCGAAGTGGCGGAACTCCAGCTTGTTGAAGTTAATCAGCTTCGCATAATTGGGATAGGAGGTGATATCCATCGGCAGCACATACGTTTCATAAGAACCCTTTAGCTGCGTGACGACGCCCGTGAGACGTTTAATAAAATCCACCTCATCCTTATAGGAGGCAGGAGGCTCTTTTCTGAGCAGCTTTTGCAATTCCAGCGAAGAGATCATTTTCTCAGACTCTCTTTCCACATTTAGAAAGAAATTATTGATTTGCTTGGCGTTCAACTGCAAATTATCCTCGAGAAACTGTGAGGAAACCGATTCAAGCTGATCCTTGGACATGTTGTAGGACAGATATCCAAGCAGCGCAACGGGAATGAAAACCGATAGGGACATTAACACGAACATTTTTTTAAACAGCGTATTTGAGTTTGAAAATAATCGTTGTCTCATTTTCCGTACCTGAATTCTTTAGGCGTTTGTCCGACCCGTTTTTTGAAGACGCTGCCGAAATGCTGCAGATCGTGATAACCGACCGATTCGGCGATTTCATAAATCTTCAGGCTCGTTTCTCTAAGCAGCTTCTTCGCCTGCTCCATTCTCTTGCCGGTCAAATAGTCCAAGTACGTTTGTCCCGTTTCTTTTTTGAACAATTGACTTAACCAGACCGGATGCAGATTCAATTCGTCCGCAATAATTTGCAAGGATAAATCCTCCATATATTGCTTGGAAATAATTTGAATGGCGCGTTCAATAACGGCGTTCACGTTAGATGATGCAATTTCCGCGCTTAGCTTCATCAAGTATCCGTTTATTATTTTCTCGTATTCTTCAAGCGTCCGGCATTCATCCAGGCTTTCCCATACGCTCATCGGAATCTCTTCAAAGTCCTTGGATACAGCTTCGCGTATACAGATGATAATGTCCGTCAAATAGTTGAGTATTTCCCTTACAATATTCTGCCGGTTGGCATTCGTCTCCGAAGAGATCGTTTGCCGGACAAACCGGTGAACTCTAAGCTTAATTAATTCCTCCTCCTTCTCGATGATGATCGAGGCCATTTCCGCCGGTGAAGAAGGATCTCCCGTATCATTCATTCTTGATTCATAGAAGACGTTGGACTCCGCGGACAGAGAGTGGATTCGAAATGCCGTCAGCGCTTCTTCATAGGCGGCGTGGATGTTTTCGAATTTATGCATTCTGGAGCTGGCTCCCAGGGAAATATCTGTTTTGTGGAGCTGCTTCACTTGGTTAATAATGCTTGTCGTAAGCTCCCCGACCATCTCAATTCCCGTTAACAGAATCCAGCGGTTTTTCGGGTCCTTGAACAGGATAGACGGCGTTTGATCCTTGATAAGCTCCTGAACAATATTCCCGATCGCAAAGGTTTGGAGCGCAAATCCGCTTCCATTCGGCTTCCCGTCCGGGTATCCCTTCGTATCCATTACAAACAAGGAATACGATTGGTTGGCCAGCCATTCCAGCTCCCACAGCTGCAGCCGTTGGTACACATGCTCCTCAAGCGGCGTCGGCTTTAAACAAAAATCGACCAGATAATTGTCGCGCATCAGCCGATTGCCGATTTCTGCATAGGCCTGCTGCTGCTTCATCTGCTCAATCAGCGCTTTCTGCTGGTCGATCAGAATAATCGTTTTTTGAACTTTTTCGATGAAATCGGCCGTACTGTACGGCTTCAGCAAATAATCCATCGCTCCGATCTGCAGACTTCTTCTCGCATAATCAAAGTCGTTGTATCCGCTTACAACAATAACCTTCGGCGAATAATACTCCTTCATACATTGCTCTACTAAATCAAGTCCCGTCATGCCAGGCAGCATAATATCGGTTACGATCAGATCAGGCCGCTGCTCCTCAATAATTTCCAAAGCCCTCTCTGCCGTATTGGAAATATATATTGTAATGTCCATAGCTATAGACTCAACCGCATTTTTCATACCGTTCAACGAATCCGGTTCATCTTCAATCAGAATCAGCTTCAACGCAACTCCTCCTTCAGCACGAAATCCGTACAGCAACAAAGTACCATGAAACCGGTTTTAATACAAGGGTGCCGTAGAGGCTTCAAGAACAAGAAAGAGGCTTCGCAAAAGTTTGGTGAACTCATGCGAAACCTCTAATTTTTGCACTCCTATGTGACCAAAATGTGACCACGGGGTGCTATGTGCTTGATTACCGTATGGAGCGTATTCTGCTCCATCAGCGATGAAATCTACCGCTTAAGCGCGGTCGCTCACCATCGAATTACTTCGATAATGATTTCATTACATCATGCCGCCCATGCCGCCCATGTCAGGCATGCCAGCGCCAGCAGCACCTTTTGGTTCTGGCTTGTCAGCAACTACAGCTTCAGTAGTCAAGAACATAGCTGCAACAGATGCAGCGTTTTGAAGAGCAGAACGTGTTACTTTCGCAGGGTCAACGATACCCGCTTCGAACATGTTTACCCATTCGCCGGTAGCAGCGTTGTAGCCGATGCCTACTTTTTCGTTTTTCAAGCGCTCTACGATGACAGAGCCTTCTTGACCAGCGTTTGCAGCGATTGTACGAACTGGCTCTTCAAGCGCACGAAGCACGATGTTAACGCCAGTTTTTTCGTCGCCAACTGCATTTACAGCTGCAACAGCGTGATATACGTTCACTAGTGCAGTACCACCACCAGATACGATACCTTCTTCAACCGCAGCGCGAGTAGAGTTCAATGCATCTTCAATGCGAAGCTTGCGCTCTTTAAGCTCAGTTTCTGTAGCAGCACCAACTTTGATTACAGCTACGCCGCCAGAAAGCTTAGCAAGACGCTCTTGAAGCTTCTCTTTATCGAATTCGGAAGTTGTTTCTTCCAATTGTGTTCTGATTTGGTTAACACGTGCTTGGATATCATCAGAGTTTCCAGCACCGTCAACGATAATGGTGTTTTCTTTCGTAATGCGAACTTGACGAGCAGAACCTAGAGCATCTACATCAGTAGATTTCAAGTCTAGACCAAGCTCTTCTGTGATCACTTGACCGCCAGTTAGAGCTGCAATATCTTGAAGCATCGCTTTGCGGCGATCACCGAAGCCAGGAGCTTTAACCGCTACGCAAGTGAATGTTCCACGAAGCTTGTTCACAACTAGAGTCGCTTGTGCTTCGCCTTCAACATCCTCAGCAATGATTAGAAGCTGTTTACCGGATTGAACAACCTTCTCAAGCACTGGAAGGATTTCTTGGATGTTCGTAATTTTCTTGTCCGTGATCAAGATATATGGATTGTCAAGGACAGCTTCCATTTTATCTGTATCTGTTACCATGTATGGAGAGATATAACCGCGGTCGAATTGCATACCTTCAACCACTTCAAGCTCGGTTACGAAGCCTTTAGATTCTTCAACCGTAATAACGCCGTCGTTACCTACTTTTTCCATAGCTTCAGCAATTAGTTGACCTACTTCTTCGTCAGCAGAAGAAATAGCACCAACTTGAGCGATATCCTGAGAAGATTCAACCTTTTTAGAGATATTGCTTAGCTCGGTAATAGCAGCTTTAACTGCTTTGTCGATCCCTTTGCGGATAACCATTGGGTTTGCACCAGCAGTTACGTTTTTCAAGCCTTCGCGAATCATCGCTTGAGCTAGAACAGTAGCTGTTGTTGTACCGTCACCAGCGATGTCGTTCGTTTTTGTCGCAACTTCTTTAACAAGCTGAGCACCCATATTTTCGAATGCATCCTCAAGCTCGATTTCTTTTGCGATAGAAACGCCGTCATTCGTGATTAGCGGGCTTCCGAACTTTTTCTCTAGAACGACGTTGCGTCCTTTTGGTCCAAGTGTAACTTTAACAGCATCAGCAAGTGTGTCTACACCGCGCAGCATAGAGCGGCGAGCGTCTTCACTAAATTTAATCTCTTTAGCCATTATAAAATTCCCTCCAATTTAAGTATATTCTTACGTCATGTACACGTACATGTATATGTGAGAACGGCGATCCTATTCAAAGATCGCGTGGATGTCGCTTTCCTTCATGATCAAATACTCTTTACCATCGTATTTGATTTCTGTACCAGCATACTTAGAGAACAGAACGCGGTCGCCTGGCTTCACTTCCAAAGCAACTCGAGCGCCGTCTTTGAATACTCCGCTACCTACAGCTACAACTTTTCCCTCTTGTGGTTTTTCTTTTGCTGTTTCTGGCAGCACGATACCACTAGCTGTTGTCACTTCTTGTGCGATTGGTTCGACCAATACACGTTCACCTAAAGGTTTAATCATTGATAAAAGCCTCCTTATATGAATGGTTCTCTGATTGTTAGCACTCGATAGTGCTTAGTGCTAACAATTCATATTTTACCCATTTTACATATCGATTTCAAGTATTTGACCAAAAAAAATGCCTATGCTTTTGCAGCAATAGGCACAATATACATTCCAGTTTCTTCATCTTTTCGAATTACAGCTTTGACGTCGTAAACCTCGCTCATCAGTTCACTCGTCATGACGATTTCTGGCGCACCCTCAGCTATAATATAACCATCTTTTACTACTTTAATCTCATCGCTATAGCGAATCTCTTGATTCACATTCCGGCATGCCGTGTGCAGCACGTAAAATAATATCAGGGTTGCCTTGATGCAAATACTCTGTATTCGATGCCACAAATTCGACAGTCGAATCCGTTACGGTCTGGAGAGCATTGGCGCGAAGGTTGTGCTGACTAGTGGGAACTCAGTAGAGGATATTAAGCGGCAAATCTCCATATTTGGAGAGCTGCTGCAGCAGCAACAAAAAGCTGAAGTGCTTACTGGCGAAATTGATGCCAAAATTGCTGAGTTGGCTGATCTGAGCAAGCAAGATATGCCTGCGCTAATTGTATATGGTGCGCCAGGCACCTTTATGGCAGCACTGCCCAATTCACTCGCAGGCGATCTGTTGACGCTTGCAGGCGGCAACAATATTGCAGCCAGCTATCCACAGCTGGCGAGCTATCCGCAATATGCATCTCTTGATATGGAACGTATTGTGGAATCAAATCCCGAAGCTATTTTTATAATGACGCACGCCGATCCTAATGATGTTCGCGATAGCTTCATCGGTGAGATGGAATCAAGTAAAGCATGGAACAACATCGCGGCGGTTAAAAATGGTCGCATTGAAGTGCTTCCAGCAGAACTGTTTGGCTCAAATCCTGGTACACGATTGACGGAATCGCTTGACTATATGTATAACGCACTGCACCAGTAATTGAAAATAGGACCGTCTGTAGCGTGCTTCCTGATTGCATGCCCGCTGTGGACTATGAACTGCACATTTGAACAAAAAACAAAGGAACACAGGCAGCAATCTACACTTCTGAACCGAAGTATGAGAATAGCTGCCTGAGTCGCAATATGGATTGCTCCCATGGTGCCCCCCTGCAGCTTCAGCGCGGTTTCGACCTTTTCAAGAACCGTTTTCTTGCCATCCATGCCAACACAATCAATGACAACATCTGCTCCACCCTTTGTAATTTCTTTATTATAGCTGTCGATATTCTCTTCTAATTCGAAATGTTACGTCTCCACCTTGTTCGTTCTTTTCACATGCTCCAGGCGATAATCGATATAGTCATTTGCTTTTGAATCTTAGATCTTCAACCTCTTTTACTTGAATATCCTTGACGCCTTGATACGTAATTGCCTTCATGCAATCTCCATTCGATAGCCTAACCATCAACATAATGTTCTCAAGCGTAGTATGCGCGTATCTCCAGCATTTTATGGGAAACAAAAATAGACCGAAGTAAGCACAGTGCTTTCTTGGTCTATTGGATTCATATTTAGTTAAAATGATTAATGATTGCGTCTTGTTGATTTTATTATTGCATCTGCACTATCCCAAATTGTAATCAGGATACTAGCAACAGTCACTACCATTACAATCGAAGTCCATATGCCCTGGAGCTCTGCGTGAGTTATTGAAAAAATCTGTGCTGCGTCCATCATATTCAGAGTATCAAACAGTACTTCATCATGAAGCATAAATACCAGCAGTAAACAATTAAGCACATTTAATATCGTATGTGCAACCGCCAGCCGCAAGCTCCAGTTCTGAGCAATAAACTTCCATACGAATAGTGCCAGCTGCAGCAGCGCCATCAACAATATCATCGGCATATATGCATGCAGGCGAGCTATTTCAATAATTGGGTAGGACGTATAGCCCGTTCCATCATTCAACATATGAATTGCAATCAGATCTGGACGGAAATAAAGAATAAGCGTGAATCCGATCGTTAACACAATCGATATAATGCTTGAGCTGCGCGGGATTTTTTTATTTGATTCAGGAGGAACAGGCGGCAAATCTTGAATGCTCCACGATTCCTTTTTTTCCGGTAGACTTAAAAAATCTGACCCAAACCAGCCGCGTTCAATAGCAAAAAATATGAGCGTAACCCAGAACGCTGCCTGAAGCAGACCATGAAAAACCGAGATCACGATATCCAGTGCTAATGCCGCATAGTCAGTCAGTACGTATCCATCATTCGGACTGTCCACGATCCATCCTAACCATGTAATTGCGAACATCATGGTAGCAGTAATGCCTATTACCAGCTTCAATACCGATACGTATTGTTCATATAGCACAGGACCAATCAAATAACGCTGCTTCGACTGATAGTCTTCGGCAATTTTCCATGGATTCCCCAGCTGCTTTAATACACGATACACATCTTCTTCCGTAAAATCCTCTGGCAGCATATCCTCAATATTAGCCCGCAATTCGCTGCCTACATCGTCTTTCATGGATTCGGGTAGCTGTTTGGTTACAGCATAAATATAGCGATCAATGACATCCATCACGCATCATCCTCCATCAAAATCACTTCTAATTGCTTGGAAAGCGTTAGCCACTCTGTTTTTAGCTCCTGATATACCTGCTTGCCTTGATCGCTCAGTATATAAAATTTGCGTGGACGCCTCTCTGAGGTGTCCCATTCACTTTTCAGCAAATTTTGCTTTTCCAAGCGTCGAAGTAACGGATACAATGTTCCTGCCTCGATCGGAGTATTCTTTTGCTCCAGTCTCTGTACAAGCGAGTAACCGTATTCTGGTTGATGCAGCTGGCTTAATACAAGCAATACAAGCGTACCTCTCTTAAGCTCAACAGCAAGTGATTGAATAAGCTCCTCGTTAGTAGATACCATGAGATCATCTCCTTAATTTGACAATACTGTATGACATACACTATTGTCAATAATACAATAATATAGTTTTCTACATCGTTAGTTCACCACTGACCTCGAATTTCAATGAAACTATTTAGAATTTTTTCCCAAACAAAAACGACCCTCAGTATGCCATTCCTTATGAAGCAATGCTGCTCATAAGGAAATCGTCATACCAGGGTCATTATCGTAATCATCCATCTCACTGTTTCCCATCAAACTCTTCATTCCACTTGGCGTCAGATTCCAGCTGCTTTTTATACACCTTGCCGGACATCCAGACGCTAATCTCGTACAGGACAATAAGTGGAATAATGACGATGATGTCAGAAATAAAGTCTGGTGGTGTAATGAGAACTCCTACCACAGACATAGTAAAATAAGCTAGCTTGCGCATCTTTTTCAAACGAATTGGGTTCAAAATTCGTATTGCCGTCAAAAACATGATGAGCAGCGGCAATTCAAAGAGCAATGTAATCGGAATAATAATGCTGAACAAAAAATCAAAGTATTGCACGACGCCAAATGTTTCCTCAAGCCCCAAATTTCTTGAGACCATACGTGTAAAGCCAAAGGCTAGTGGAAACACGACAAAATAAGCAAAAGATAAACCGAGCAATGCCATCCCAAGTGCAAAGGGCACATACTTTACGCTTGAACGCTGCTCATGGGGATGCAGAGCTGGTTTGACGAATAGCCACAGCTGAAACACGATAAATGGAATCGTGACGACCATGGCGAGTACCAATGCAATTTGCATATAAATGCCGATTCCGTCCCAAAACGAAAAAGTATGCAAAACTAGCATGCCGTTAGCCGGTGGCTGGTTAAGTAAAAACTGATAGGTCGGTTTGGCAATCACCATGCCTCCAACTAAAGTCAGCAAAAGCACAATTAAAATGTAGATTACTCGTCTGCGAAGCTCAGTCAAATGCTCAACGAGGGACATCAGCCCTTCCTTTGAGGCAAGCTTGCCAGTAACGGAGCCGAGACGCTTCGCTTGACTTTCCAAGCTCATATGCAGGACACTCCTCTTTTCTCAACTAAACATCTGTCATATTCTCAACAAGAAAAAAGCGGGCCAGCTTAGTCTGGTAACCGCTTGTTTTTAGAATCCGCTGAATCCATAACCTCGATTGGAGCAGCCTCTTCCTTTTTCTTATCGTTTGAATCCATCATCTCATTGGCTCCAGCCTTAAACTCCTTCAGAGTGCGACCAACAGCTCGTCCAAGTTCAGGCAGCTTGTTGGGACCAAACAGCAGCAATGCGATAAGTACCAATAATATAATGCCACCTACACCAATTCCGCTAAACATACCATCTTCCTCCTCGTTTCTCTAGTCATCTAGCAGCCAAGTAAACCGCCATAACCTAATGCTACAATATCCTCTTTGTCGATTCGCTCTCCTAGCAGCAATCTAGGCAGCAGCACATCAAACGACGTATAAGGATCATGCATTACACAGCCGGGCAGCCCTACAATCGGTACACCTTCTATATATCCTACTAAAAGCATTGAGCCTGGCAGCATCGGCGTGCCGTAGCTGACAATCTCTGCCCCAGAGGCAGCGATTGCGCCTGGTGTACGATCATCAGGATCAACAGACATGCCTCCCGTAACCGCGATCATATCATAGCCGCATGCAACAAGCTCACGAATCTCTCGAACGATAATATCTCGATCATCTGGGGCAAATCGCTGTTCTGCAACGATAGAGCCTAACGCTTCCAACTTTGCCTTCACGGCAGGACCAAATTTATCCTTAATTCTGCCATTATACACTTCACTGCCCGTAGTAAGCAAGCCTATCTGACGTTGAGGAAGCGCAACAACAGAAATAGGAGCTGCCCCATGAGCAGCTCGATATTGCTTTGCAATTTGTTCCACGAGCTCCACCTTCTGCTTGTTCACAACGAGTGGAATTGCACGTGTGGCAGCAAGCTGACCGTTAACCATTACAGCTTGGTTGTTGCGAATCGTAGCAAGAGCAATCTCGCCAATGCGATTCACTTCATCCACAATCTCCTTAGCAATTTTGGCAATCCCGACTACAGAAGATTTCACACTTACCTTGCCTTCGTGCGGTTCGCTTAGTACCAGCTGATCGTCCATCAAGGCTTGTGCCATTCGACGAGCTGCTTCATCCTCATGCAGATCATGCTCACCCAGCTCCATCACATATATATGCTCTTTTCCGATATCAAGCAGCTTTGGAATATCTTCCTCTGTAATGAGGTGCCCCTTTTTGAATAAACGCCCCTTAAATTGCCCTGGAATGATTTGAGTCAAGTCATGAGCAAGCCTCAAGCCTATCGCGCTATAGACAGAGACTTCCTGCAGCGAGGTGGATTGCGCTTTGGAGTTATACTCAGCAGCTTCATTCTCATTTCTTATTTGTTGCTTTAGCTGTTGCTCATTCATCGTTGTCAAACTCCTTTAATGCTCTAATTCTATTCCTGACAATATGGTTAAGGCATGAGGCAGTTGATCGATAATTGCTAGTAGGCTTTCCGATACTCCTTTTGGGCTTCCAGGCAAATTAATAATTAGCGTATTGCCGCGAATGCCGCATACTCCTCGAGATAGCATCGCGCGTCTCGTTTTACTTAAAGCGCCAATTCGCATCGCTTCTGCAATCCCAGGTACCTGTCGGTCAATTACCTTTAGTGTCGCTTCAGGGGTCACATCTCGAGCAGACAAACCAGTCCCGCCAGTTGTAATGACTAAATTCGCTTCATAATACTCCGTCATTTCTATTAAAGCAGCCATAATCTCATCCTGCTCATCAGGCACAACACGATAATCTACGATCAGTCCGCCCAGTTCATCCTCAACCAGTTCACGAACAACTTGCGCACTGATGTCTTCACGTTCCCCGCGTGCTCCTTTATCACTAGCAGTTAGTATCGCTACTTTCCATTGCATCCCCATATCCTCCGTTCACGCTATCTATTTATTGTTCACGACGATAATCTCCATGTACCCCACCTGTTTTCTCCATTAAGGCAGTAGGGCCAATCACCATATCCTTTTGCAATGCCTTGCACATATCATATATTGTTAAAGCGGCAGCCGAAACAGCAGTTAACGCTTCCATCTCGACACCGGTTTTGCCTGTTGTTTTAACAGTAGCTTCAATATAAAGCTCGTCCACTCCATTGTCAGAGAATGATATATCTACTCCGGTCAAGCTAAGCGGATGACACATGGGAATAAGATCAGATGTACGCTTGGCAGCCATAATTCCAGCTACCTGCGCAACGGCAAGCACATCGCCTTTGCGAATTGTCCCAGCTTTAATTTGCAGCAGCGTTTCCTGATGCATTTTTACCATTGATGCAGCGGTTGCTTGACGCTTCGTGACGTCTTTCTCCGATATGTCGACCATTTTAGCTCTGCCTTGTTCATTAAAATGTGTAAATTCCACAAGCTCTACATCCTTTCATTCTATAGAAAACGTCCCAATTCCTTTATTTGAAACGACAAAATTCAAAACAATATCATATGAGTCAACAGGAATGTCGTCAACAAACTGCTGCTCATGAGCCATACCGATCCAAACAGTCTGATCTTTCAACCGTTCATATAAGCGATCATAGTAGCCTCCGCCATATCCAAGCCGCTGTCCTTTATTGTTAAAAGCGAGCCCTGGCACAAGGACAGCCTCAGGAATATCATCACTAGGCTGCAGTTGCTGGTCATCCGGCTCCATAATTCCATAAGCTCCACTACGAAGCTGATCTTTATTGTATAATGGATAAAGAATCATTGCACGTGTCGCTACGTCGCAACGCGGGACAAGCACCTTAACCTGATGCTGCCAGCACCAATGAATAAGCGGCCAAGTATCAACTTCACTGCGAAATGGAACATAGACAAGTACAGAACGAATGCGATTCATATGTATCAGCTCTGCTGCATGCTTGCACGCCTCTTCAGACTGTTGCAGGCGCAGCTGCTCTAACAGACTGTTGCGTATCGCTGAAAGCTGCTGTCTGAGCTGCTTTTTTTGTAACGCAATATCATTCACTTGACTTCCACCCTCGTTCATAGGAATTGATATTAGTGTACCATTGTTTCACAAGTTTCGCCAATCCGTTACGTGCTTATGATACACTATATAGTAGTAGATATAGAATACGTACCACTACATTTTGATGGAGGTTCATGAATGCTTCTTCAAGTATCCAATCTGACTAAAAGCTATGGAGTCGATCCGATTCTTTCAAATATTAACCTGCAAATTTTAGAGCGTGACAAAATAGGCTTGGTAGGTGTGAACGGTGCGGGAAAATCGACACTGCTAAAAATTATTGCCGGCGAAATCAGCTATGATAGCGGCGATATACATAAAGCAAAGGAAGCAAAACTCGGTTATTTGGCGCAAAACAGCGGATTGCAATCAGACCGCACCATCATCGATGAAATGCTGCTGGTGTTTTCCGATCTGCTTGCAGTTGAACAGGAATTGCGCGAGCTTGAGATGAAAATTGCCGATCCTAAGCTTCACGATGATGAAAAACGCTATCAGGAGGTGCTAGATCGCTACGCCAACCGCTCGGACTGGTATAAAAACAACGGAGGCTTCGAAATCAACACTAAAATTAATAGCGTGCTGCACGGGATGGGTTTCGGCGAGTTCGATCATCACACTCCCATCTCTTCATTAAGCGGTGGACAAAAGACACGTCTTGCGCTTGCCAAGATATTGCTGCAGTCGCCAGACCTGCTTATGCTTGATGAGCCTACAAACCATCTGGATATTGACACGCTAACGTGGCTTGAAGGCTATCTGCGTTCTTATCCCGGCGCTATTCTTGTCGTATCGCATGACCGCTATTTTTTAGATGCGATGACAACAACTATTGTTGAAATTGAACGACACCAAGCTAAAAAATATACCGGGAACTACAGCCGCTATTTGGAATTAAAAGCTGCTGAATATGAAATAGCAATGAAGCATTTCGAAAAGCAGCAGGATGAAATTGCGCGAATGGAGCAATTTATTCAAAAAAACCTAGTACGTGCCTCTACGACAAAGCGTGCACAAAGCCGTCGAAAAGCGCTTGAAAAAATGGATCGAATCGATCGACCTATGGGAGATCTGAAGCGTGCAAGCTTCTCCTTCGAGGTTGAGCGAATGAGCGGCAAGGAAGTACTAAAGGTGAATCATCTGTCTATTCAATTTCCGAACAGCACTGCTCCATTATTCACTGACGTCCAGCTACAGCTGCAACGAGGTGAAATGGTCGCACTTGTAGGGCCTAACGGAATTGGCAAATCGACGATGCTAAAAGCAATTGTAGGGCAGCTTCAACCAACAACAGGCAACATTGAATTTGGCTCGCATGTTAAGCTCGGCTACTACGATCAGGAGCATAATGTGCTTAACCCAAGCAATACCGTACTGGAAGAGGTTTGGAGCACCTACCCGCATATGGAGGAAGTTAGAATTCGGACAGTACTCGGCAACTTTCTGTTCAGCGGAGAAGATGTATTGAAACGTATTTCCTCATTGAGCGGTGGTGAAAAAGCTCGCGTTTCCTTGTCCAAGCTCATGCTTGCGAAAGCAAATCTGCTTATTTTGGACGAGCCGACGAACCATCTGGATTTGTTCAGCAAGGAAGTGCTTGAATCTGCTTTAATGGACTATGAAGGAACGGTACTATTCATTTCCCATGACCGATACTTCCTTAACAAAATGGCAGAGCGTATTGTCGAACTAACTCCACAAGGCGCTAACTATTTCCTGGGAAATTATGACGATATGCTGGAGAAAAAGCTCGAATTGGAAGAAGCTCGTCAGGAAGCAGCCCTAGCTGCAGCAAACACTAAGAAAAATCAGCAACAGGAAGCGACAATCGATACTGCTCAATCGTATGAAGTCGAAAAACAACAAAAACGTGCCGAACGCAATAAACAGCGCAAGCTTGAAGCATTGGAAGCAGACATCGCTTCGCTTGAGCAGCGTGTTGCAGAATGGGAAGAGAAGCTAACTGACCCTGAAATTTTCAACGATTATGTTCGTATTCAAGAAATTCAAGCTGAAATAACCTCATTAAAACAACAGCTCGATTCCTGCTATGCGCAATGGGAAGAGCTTATGGGCTAGCTTGCAGCCCTAAACGATCCGACCCTCAATCATATAAACGCACAACCGTTAGCGGCTTGCAGCATCTATATGATTGAGGGTCGACTTTTTTCAAACCATCCTGACTATTTCCTGTGTGCATACTGAGTTGAATCCACATATCCCCAAACGCTTGGCTTATTCATTAGTAACCATTCATCAAACACTTTGCTTCTGCTCCATGTCATCATGTACAAGCTGATGCATGATCGCGAATCTCATAAGCTGCATGCGCGACCTTACATTAACCTTGTTGTACAACTTTGTAATATGATATTCCACAGCTCGCTGGCTGCGATTATGCAGTTGAGCCAGCTCTTTGTTGGAATATCCGTTCACAATTCCTTGAAGCAGCTGAATATCCTCTTCGTCAAATTTCAACTCATGATGAAGCTCAGAATCACGCACCGATGAAAGAAATCCCGGCAGTCTAAGCTTATTAATTAATGTAGACGGAAGAAAAGAATAACCTCGCATTAAATAAGTAATCGCTGTTTCAAGCTCCTCAACACTGCACTCTTTATTAAGAATCGCATTCACTCCTGCCTCCATCATTGCATTATAGTGATGGTCAAGCTCATATCCAGAGTACATCATGATTTTCAGATCAGGCTGCATAACTTTCAGCTTCCTAGCAAGGGAGATTCCATCCATTACTGGCATCATATAATCACACAAAACAATATCGTAGCGCTGCCCTTGAAAGCTTTCAATGGCTTGTTTGCCACTCATGACATATGCCACATGACAATTAAAGCTTCGCTCTAAAATGGCTTTGGTGCCGTAGCCAACGGTTGGATGGTCATCTACAACCAAAATACTTTTAATCAACGTATATCACTCCTTTCACGAGTTAATATAGCTGCACTAAGAGCAGGTTAAGTGTAATTGTTGTTTTAAGAAGTAGGGGCAAATTGCTTATGTCAGTGTGAGGCACTAGCATCTGGTGCTAATGAAGGAAACGTTGCACGCAAACAAGAGGAAAAAGGTTGCTTTCCTTACAAAACTGCTACAAGATATTCATCATACATCTTAACGAACATCATGGATTAGAAAAATAATAAAGAAAAGATGGAAAATCGAGGACTCAGAGGAACTTACAGGAATAGTGCTATTATACTATTAACATTTCATTACATAAATAGTTTATATCCTCAAAAGTTTTTACGGAATTTTTATCTTACGAAATCATTTTAACAATAGTCAAGTTATCAACAGCATTATCAACATCCGTGTATAAATTGTTAGTCAATTCAGTCTTTATTTGTGCAATCGTGACGCCTTGAATGCAGCTTTATTTTAGAAGCTTTGCTTTTATGTAAGTTATTCACATACTTTATCCACACTATCCACAATAATCACAGGATAACCTTGAAAATTTTATCCCCTGATGTTTTCATAATCTTAATCGAAAAAAGCTAGAGCTATAAGGCTTTTTCTATGTTATCAACAGCTGGTTGTTATTATGTGTATAACTCTATTCACACTACCAAAAGAACAAAAAACTGCTTGATTCTCTCACCATGAGGTGACGAGATCAAGCAGTTAATCAGATTAACTATACAACAGACCATTCCTCTAATGAGAGCCCTGGGTCAGCCTTCATATCGAGTCCAGAAAATTGTGCAAGCCGATACTTGATGGATGCAGCTGCACCAATCATCGCAGCATTGTCGGTACACAGCTTGGGAGAAGGAACAATAAGCTCTAGCTGAGCTCGATCACATGCGGTCGCAAGCTCAGCTCTTAGTCCGCGATTAGCTGCGACACCTCCACACAGGATCAGCTGCTTTACATGATATTGCTTAGCTGCACGCAGCGCCTTTGTAACCAACACATCAATAACGGATTGCTGAAAGCCTTTGGCTAGAGCAGCCTCATTTAGTTCTATACCTTTCATGCGGTGCTGATTAATGGCAGCAAGCACCGCTGATTTCAAGCCGCTAAAGCTAAAATCATAGCTGTCTTGCTCAAGCCAGGCTCGCGGCAGTACAAGCTCTTCCTCCGCCTCATGCGCCAGTCGATCAATGTGAGGACCACCAGGATAAGGCAGCTTCAATGCCCTCGCTACCTTGTCATATGCTTCTCCAACCGCATCATCCCTTGTCCGTCCAACAATGTGAAACACGCCTTCCTGCGGCAGCAGAACCAGCTCCGTGTGACCTCCAGAAACGACCAAAGCCAGTGATGGGAATGCCATTTCATGCTCCAATCTGCTTGCATAAATATGTCCTGCAATATGATGCGTTGCGATCAAAGGGATATTCAGAGCAAGCGCAAGACTTTTTGCAGCAACATTGCCCACAAGCAGCGCGCCAACAAGCCCCGGCCCCTCCGTAACAGCTATTGCAGATAAATCCTTCGCTTCATAGCCTGACTCCTTAATAGCTGTCTCGATAATTCGAGTTATCGTTTCAACGTGCTTGCGTGAAGCAATCTCTGGCACAACACCACCAAAACGCTCATGCACATCAATCTGGCTGGACACAATGTTCGAGCATGTTTCCTTGCCGCCGCGTATCACTGCTGCACTTGTCTCATCACAGCTAGTCTCTATCGCCAATATTAATTCTTCATTCATGTTATGCTCCTCCGTTCTCCGCTTGAGGCAGCTCCGCCCACATAATTAATGCATCCTCGTTATTATCAGAATAATAGCCAGGACGTATGCCAGCATTCTCGAAGCCATAGCTCCGATAAAGCCGCTGGGCTATCACATTGCTTTTTCGAACCTCAAGCGTCATGCGGACTGCACCTAAAAACACTGCCGTTCTTTGCAGCTCATACATTAAAAGCTTGCCAAGCCCTTGGCTGCGATATTGGGCAACAATCGCGATATTCGTAATATGTGCTTCATCGACAATGATCCACATGCCCCCGTACCCAATCACTTGACCTCGATATTCCATCGCCATATATTGCGCAAATAAATTATTCGTCAGCTCATTCGTAAAGGCTTCTTTTGTCCAAGGGGTCGTAAAGGAATCCTGCTCGATCATTAAAATCTGCGGAAGATCATCAAGCGTCATCTTCCGAAAAATAATCTCTTCTGCTGCGACTGCCATCATCGCTTCCCCTCTTCCTGCTCCTTAGCGTTTTGCTTCACTTCTGCCTCGGTCAGTTGTGCATAGTTTGGTACCAGCTCATGAGGGTCAGCAGCAATAACGCGCTCATTTAGCCATTGACCGCGGCCCAGCATTGCAAAAGCCTGTCCATTCATCTGATGCTGCTTTGCGAGCACCTTAAGCCCTACAGCCTCTGCAGAAGACTGAAAAGCGGAGATGCTTGCTTCATGCTGTCCAACATCTCCAAAAAATGCAACAATTTCAATCCCAGCATCCTTCAGCTCCTGCAGCTTCAGCTCCCAATACTGGCACCAAGTATTCATCATCACAATATGATCCTGATCCAGTCTGCTGCAGGTATCCGTCTGCATATGAACGGCAAACGCCGCTGTGTATACCTGCCCTCTTCTAGCATCCATTAGCGGAATTACAATAGCATTTGGTAGCGTACCCTCTTCCGCCAACACGCCGCTAAAAGCCAAGCCAGCAAGACTTGAAACACCAATTAATTGCTTCTCTGCCGTCCACGCCAGCGTCTTGGCAGCAGTCACCGCTATCCGCACACCAGTATAAGAACCTGGTCCTATGCCGGTCACGATGCCTTCCAGCTCCTGTAGCTTAACCCCACTAGCTGCAAGCATCGCTTCGATATTTGTCATAATATGAATGGAATGATTGCGTTCGGCCTCTGTCTGCACCGATGCAAGCAATTGATCATTGCGCATCAGCGCGCCCGCCATCGTGGCTGTAGAGGTATCAATCGCCATTACTGTTGATTGCTTATTCATCTTGATAGACTCCATTCCTGTAATGATTGCAGCAAGTGCTCATATTTTTCTCCATAAGCCTGCAGCTGCACCTGTCGCTGCTGCTCATCAATGGTCTGTATCTCAATCGCCAAATACTGCTCCGGAAGCAGCTCCTCGATTAACGAGGCCCATTCAACTACTGTGACGCCTTGACCGTAGAAATACTCATCCAGACCAAGCTCGTCCGCTTCCTCTATTGATAATCGGTAGACATCCATATGATAAAAGGGCAGCGTTTGCCCTTCATATTCCTTTATAATCGTAAAGGTTGGGCTGCTCACGATCTCCTTAACGCCTAATGAAGCAGCAAGCGCTTTGCTAAATGTTGTTTTCCCTGCTCCTAAATCGCCATCCAGCGCCATAACCATACCTGCCCATGCCTGTTTGCCCAGCCATGCAGCAAGCTGCTCGGTTTCGGACAGAGAAGCTGCTTGCAGCACCAATTTCTTGTTGTGCATCCGTTTCACCACTATCTATGTAAAATGATTGTAGCCTTTTCGTTCAATTCGTTTCCGCTGTGTTTTCGGCGATTGCCCGTGTTGCGACTGCCATGATGACCCTTCAAGCCACACTTCACCTGTTCCTGCTTCGACGTAGCCGATTTCATAGAGCTGCATCCCAAGCTGCTGAAAGCTTCGCTTAAGCTCCTTATAATGCTGCGAGGCGATCGTTCCGATCAGAATATAGTCTTCTCCGCCATATAGCATCCAGTCCAAAGCGGAGCAATGACTGAGCGCCGCATACCGCGACAAGCTGTCACTAATCGGAAGCTTCGTTTCCTCAATAATAACGTCCACCTTTGAAGCTAGCGCGATTTCTCCTGCCTCGCTTGCAAGCCCATCGCTAACATCATTCAACGAATGACATACGCCTGATTCTCGCAGCAGCCTCGCTTGCGCTAAATGAGGCTTGGGTAGCTGATGAGCCCGCTTCAGTTGAGCGCTTAGCTCAGGAGATATTTCCTGCTCCAGTTCCGGATGCATCAGCAAATGCAGACCTGCCGCTGATTTGCCAGCCACACCTGTTATGACAAGCATATCGCGGAATTTGGCACCACTGCGTAATATGGCCGTTCCTGCCTCAACCTGCCCAACAACAGTAATCGTGACAACAAGATTATGTGGCGACGAAGTCGTATCTCCACCGACAATCGCTACTCCAAATGTATTGGCACACTCGTAGATACCATCATATAGCTGCTTGGCTTGCTGTGCTGACACATGTCCAGGAACGCTTATTGCAATTAAGGCATGCAAAGGGACACCGCCCATCGCTGCAATGTCAGACAGGTTGCTCGCTAAAGCTTTGTATCCAATCTGTGCATACGTCATCGTTGTACTCGTAAAATGAATATCCTCTACCATCGTATCGACCGTATATAGCAGTTCAAAGTCTTTGCTACTGCCATCTTCAGAAACAGCGCCAGCTACAATTGCCGCATCGTCACCGATTGCGACTTTTACTGCATTTCGTTTTAGTAACTTTTCATCCTGTTGATTGCTTGTCCAGTAGCTAATGCGTGAAAATTCATCCATGCTTGATGACTCCTTCACTAGTTCATTAGAGCTTCCACTTTATTGTACCTTAATGCCTGGATCTTTCAAAGTAGTTGTCCTGCAAAAAGGACGTGCCAGAAAGTCGGTGATGACCGACTTCTGTTCACGTCCTTAGCGATAGTAGAATCTCTGCACTCGTACTGTGTATGCTACAGTTCTTTTACAATGGTAATATGAAGCTCGTCCTTAAGATCAAATTGATAAGGCGTTTTCGGAATAGATCCATCCGCTTCTTTCACAACGCGGACAATGGGTCGATGCAAGGCAAGCTCGCTATTGCCGACAACGACAACCGTTTGCCCTGTGTTTAATAGCAGCATTGTCGCGACAGGATAGATCGAAATATGACTGCAAAACAACTTAATTAATTCGTGATCAAAATACGTCCCTCCAGCGGCGAACAAAAATTCAATCGCCTCACTTGTGCGATAACGCTTGCGGTAAGGTCGTGGCGAGATCAAAGCATCATACATATCAGCAAGCCCTACAATCTGAGCATAGAGATGAATATCATTGCCCTTAAGCCCTCTGGGATATCCCGAACCATCAAACCGTTCGTGATGCTGCAGCGCACAATGTGCGGAAACAAATGATATGTCATGATATTTGCGTAAAATATCAAAACCTTCACGCGGATGAGTTTCAAGCAGCTTACGGTCTTCCACTGACAGTTTGTCGGGCTGCTTCAAAATTCGCTCAGGCATTTTGGTCATGCCGATGTCAAACAGCATGGCGCCAACGCCCAGCTCTTCCAATTGCATGCGATTAAGTCCTTTGGCCAGGCCAATAATTCCTGACAGCACTGCGACA
This sequence comes from Paenibacillus septentrionalis, assembly GCF_042659865.1. Taxonomy (NCBI): domain Bacteria; kingdom Bacillati; phylum Bacillota; class Bacilli; order Caryophanales; family Paenibacillaceae; genus Paenibacillus; species Paenibacillus septentrionalis. The sequence continues at coordinate 383,251 of NZ_JBHSTE010000004.1, read as the reverse complement.
TTAACGGTATGCTGAAACAGATAGGAGTCAACAGAATGAATGCTTGATAAGTTCACGAGAATATTAGAACGGTTAGATAAATCAGCCATAATGCTGCCAAAAATATCGCGAAAGTTTTTTCCGATATTTGGCGCAATCACTTTTCCCTTGCTCAAATCATTGCTCTTAAATGCATTCATCGTTTGAAAAATCTCGTTTACTGCCGCATTACGAGTCGCATCCGAGATTGACTCCTCTGGCTCAATCCCTTCTGTTAAAGGGTCCTCAATAAAAATATAATCGATCCCCATATTATTCAGTCGATGAATATATCGATCCGTAAGCGCCATGCCTGCACCTAGCAACACATTGCCGTTTTCCTGAAAAATCGTTTTCGCAATAATATCGCCGGGACTTACGAGATCAATATGCATTTTTTTCATTAATGTGTACCTGCTTTCCTTGTGCGGCCCAGTACCAGCTAAAGGCCGCTGGACGCTTTTGAACCAACGACCTTTTAGCTAATAGCAGAGCTACGATTAACAATTAGATTTCTACCCTTGTACTTCGCTTCATACAATGCAGTATCAGCCAAGTTCATAACCTCTTGTAAAAACACCTTGGGATCATTGACTTTAAATTGAGTATAATCATCGATTGTTACAATCCCTACACTGATTGTGACGGAAATATGATCGCTGACCTCTTCAATCCAAATTCGATGATTTTCAATTTCATTTTTAATTTCCTCGGCCTTCTGATGCGCTTCAATTGCAGAAAGCGTTGGTACATAGATAATAAATTCCTCGCCGCCGTAGCGCGCTAGTCGGTCTTGACTGTCGAGTAAGCTGTTCACTTTGCGTGCGGTATGTACGAGAACCGTGTCCCCATTCAAATGCCCATATGCATCATTGATAAGTTTGAAATAATCCAAATCAAAAATGATAATAGTGAACGGGAGACTTTCTTCTATATTTTTAGCCAGCTCAACCTCTAAAAATTGCATAAGGTATCTACGATTATAACATTCTGTTAGAGGATCTGTAATTGCAATCTTTTCCAGCTTCTTATTAGCCTCATACAATTCTTCCTGAGTTTTAATCAATTCCCTATTGCGTTGCTGCAACAGCAAATTTTGCCGCTTTAAGCTATCTGCAAGTCGATTGACCTCTGTTAAATCCTGAAGTGTATACATGTATCCCATGAGCTTCGTATATTTATCCAATATTGGGAAGGATTGAACAAGCAAATACCTTTGCTGGGGTTTAGTTGTAAGCCATTGAAACTCCAGCTTCATTAGCGGATCCTGTTCGCGAAGCTCAAGCTTGCGATTAATGCTATCCCAATCGTTATCAGGCAGCTGCTCCTTCACTTTTTCAAGCTCAAAGCGATCACCAATCGAGAATGAAAAGATCTCATCGACAAATCGGTTCATCTCCACGATATGCCCATCACGATCCAGCACCATAATACCTACGGACAGCGTGTTCATCACATCACGATGAGCAATACTGATCATATCCAATACATTGATTCGATTCACATTGATAGACATATAAAGGGCCGAAAGCAGCATGCCGACTGATAAAATTGGGAAGTACGTGTTCAATAATTGCAAAAAGATAATGTTAACAATTAAGTCAGCACAACCGAATAATAAAATAATACCGATCCCAATAAGAGCAAACCGACACACATAACGAGCCATGCTGTCTTGCTTGGACTGGAAGAAATGACGCATCAGCAGCAATATTGATGCGGTAACATACAACATCAGTATTGCAATGACAGCACCAAAATAATCTCCGTAAACAAAGGTTTTCCCTGAAAGAGGATCACTGTTTAAGGTTAGGAAAAGACCGTTTGGATTCCAGAGAATAAATAAATTGGCGGCTAAATTTGGGAGAAGCACAATTTTGAAGGATGTGCGTTTGAGAAAGGAATTTCGATTGATAATATAAAGTGAAAATATTAAAGAACCGATACCTAATGTGGAAAGAGCTACATAGGAAAGCTTGATAAACAAAAACCGATATTCACTCAGTGCTGTTGTGCCTGCTGCAAACTGAAGCAGTGCCCAGAACATGAATGCAAGATGCAGCAACAAATATACACGGTTTAATATGGATATCGTTTTCGTAAAGATTAAAAAGATTAACGTGCATAGCAGGACCAAGAATATACTGAAATCAACGATCATTGATAATCCCATGTTACCCACCCATTCATGTATCTATCACACTTAAATATATCAAATTCACTTGAAAACTACAATTGTAATAATGATAGAACATGTTCCCTTATTCAGTTCTTTAACAACTTATCTCCAAGCATCTTCTCAAGGGAATGCTCTACACCGAGCAACGATTTGAACGCATCGTACTGCTCCCATTTTTTAGCGTTAAACGTTAACTCCTTCGGTCTTACTGCACGAATCATCAAATTTTTAGGCGTATGCTCGGGATCAATAAACTCCAGCATTTGTACCTTGTAGCCAATCGTTTCGAGCAGTTGTCCTCGCATGCCATCTGTTGCAAGCGCCGAGAATCGTTCCTTTAGCAAGCCTTGACTAAGCAACGGTGACAGCAATTCGCTTTTCACTTGCGGGAACAGTTCATGCTGACAGCAAGGCACTGACATAATAACAGAGGCTCCCCAGTGTACAGCTTTACTAATTGCTGCATCCGTTGCCGTATCACATGCATGGAGTGTAACGACCATATCCACTTGAGACAGCTCATTAAATTCAGCTATATCCCCCACTAAAAATTTTAGCTGCTTATACTCAAGCTTCTGCGCAAGCTCATTGCACAAAAGAATAACATCCTTTTTTAGATCCAATCCAATAATCTCTATGTCGCGTTGTTTTTCTACCATAAGATAGTGGTATAGAGCGAAGGTCAAATAGGATTTTCCACAGCCAAAATCAATAATTTTCAATGTACGATTCACTGGCAAATGATCTACGACATCCTCGACCATTTCAAGAAAACGATTGATTTGCCTGAACTTATCTTGTTTTTTAGCATGAACTCGCCCTTCCGCTGTCATAATGCCCAGCTCAACAAGAAATGCAATTGGCTTGCCCTCCTCAAGTACTCTACGCTTTTGGCGATTATGCGAGCTGACAACAGGTGCAGCTTCGCCTTCTACAGCCTGGCGTTTAACTGTTAGCTGCCCTTTTTTACTTGTTAAAATTTGCAGCTGCCAGTTTTTTTGCTTGATTTGAGTTTGCTTGTACTGTCCTGTCATTAGTTCAATTAGCTTTTCTACAGTCTTTGAAGCATCGACATTTTCATGCAGTACTTTATTAGCATAATATGATTCAAATTGATAGTATAGCCCTTGCTTTAGCTGTACCGGTCGAACTATTATTTTTTTTGCAGTTTGCTCATTTTTATCCTTGGGCGAGCTTAAAATAGCTTGATAGAAGGTTGTCTCTTCGATCCATTCAGAAAGCTCCTGCTTTAGTCTCATATCTTGGTTGGTTGGTGTTGTCAACTTCGAGCCTCTCCTTTAATGAACCGTTCCTATAAATTTCATCAGCACATCTGCAAGCTGCTGCGGTGTTTCCAGCATTCCCATATGTCCTGCATCCTCAATCACTTCACAGCGTGTAGCTGCTTGTCTTCCTGCAAATGTCTGATCCGTATTCACTACTGCATCCTTAGCCCCCGATACTAACAATACTGGAAGCCTCGATTGTTCAATTGTAACTGTACGATCCGGACGCTCCTTCATTCCTCTAGCATAGCCGATAACAGCATTGGCTGATGTTTCATTACCAATTTCAACTGCTGCCTCGATCAACGCTTTACGCTCTGGATGATCAGCAGCAACCAGCTTAGGAACTAGATTGCTGACGAATGCAGCTACTCCTTTCTCCTTAACCGTATTGATCGCCGCATCTCGATTGTCTCGGGCCTGCTCGGAGTCAGGCAGCGCTGTTGAATGCAGCAAACCAAATGCTTGCAAGAACGCCGGCTTGCGCTGTGCAACAGCAAGCGTAAGATAGCCGCCCATTGAATGACCAAACAACTGTGCCTGCATAATTCCTAGCCCTTCCAGCCATTCTTCAATCATAGCAGCATGTGTATCGAGGCTGTATATCTCGTCCTCACTTAGCTCTGATTGTCCATGTCCAATTAGATCGAGCGCAATTACACGACAAGACCCTTCAAGCAGTGGTGCAAGCTCCTTGAAATATGCTGAGCTGCCGCAATATCCGTGCAGCAGCACAACAATGGGCTGCTGATTCTGTCCAGCAGCCGCATGCTTAGAATCGTAATAAGCCAATGCTAGACCATTTTTCAATGTATAGCGTGCATTGCTAATGGATTGCGTCATATTTCCTCCTCTTTTAAGCCCCATATTCGTGCAATTTGTGCCGCAAGCACATGAACCAGCTCCAATACGATATATAAGGAAGTATTTTGAATTTTCCAGTAGGCTTTCGGTCCAGATTCATTTACAACAGCGGCAATACTGTGATCACCTACTGCGGGCAATCTTCTTCCTGTTGCGGCCCCTGGAAGCAATGGACCATGAGTCAAAAGATATTGCCCAACCTGCTTCTCCCTTCCAAGACATGCATCGATTGCAACGATAACCTTGGACTGCTGCTGCAGCGCCTTGACTTCTGCCTCAACGCGATAGGCATCGCATGGAAAAGCCAATGTGCCAATCACATGCGGAAAACCCAGCCTTTGAAGACTGCTGCCCATTAATGGTCCAAATGAATCACCCGTTGATTGATCAGTTCCTATACAAATAAAGACAATGTCCTCTTGATTCGGACATTGTTCGTAAATGACTCGTAAAAATTGACACAGCTCCCTAACGTTCTGCTCGCTTGTCACTGAATTGCGAGCCATGCGAAGCTTGGCAGATTCCATCATATTTTTTCGATATCCCTTCTAATTCATACATACATCGAATATAACAGATCTATTGTATCTAATTTTACATATCAGTTCAATTTGTAGTTCATGTACATGGTTTCGTGGTACAATGACCAATATAGGAACATAAGGAACAATAAGGAGCGATTGGATGTCAAACTTGGAGCAAGCAACCGTAGACAACATGGTATACATGATCGAAGCAATTAAATCAAAGCTGAAAATGGCTTCTGCTGCCGCAATGCAAGCATCAAGCTTTAATTTGGAAAACTATGAGGATATTAAAGATATTTATGAGGTTGTAGCCTCTAAAGACAATTTCAGTATTAGTGAAGTAGAGGCATTGGTATCAGAGCTTGGCAAACTAAGAAATTAATACAAAGACTGTGGCTGCAAGTTATACTTGAGCTACAGTCTTATACTTTATCCTTATTCCGTTGCGTTATCGCTTTCATTTACAATAATCGATAGTCTTACATGTACGTTCTTCTCTTCGCCCTTCAGGAAATACGCAATTCTTTCTAGTTTCTCAGCGAGCTCTGCACCAGTAATGGATGTGTTAAGCTGAAAATTAAAATGATCGCCAAGAGCTGCTGAAGTGTCATTGTATGTTCTCCACACTCCGTCCGCACCTAGGCGCTGTGACTCAGGCTGTGGATAGAACTTATCCGACTTATTTACTACTCTTTCATAAATCCTTAACTTTTTAAGTAGCATATAGTACTGCGCTGAATGTTTAAAGTTCCACGCTTCACGTATGTCCTTCAATGTATAAGTCATTTTCCAACGTTTTAGTCTCTCAACCTGTTCATCGGAATCCAGCTTTAAGAACTCATCTAGGGGCATCATTTTTTCAATCAACTTAATCCCTCCAACTCTTCGCATGTTTACGTAGAACGAGTATGACATAATTAAATAAAAAATACCACATTTCGGATTTTATTACAACAAAAAATTCCCATTTGATAGAAACAAATGGGAATTTTTTGGGTATTTATTTATCATTTTTTTTATTATACGTGAAATTGTAATGCTTCAATAAAGCGTCTAAAGGCATATTGTCCTATATCATTACGTTTATATACGCCTGCATCATGCAGTACCTCTAGAAACTTCGCGCCTGTTTGTGCCTGGACAAGTGATAGAGCCTCAGCTTCAGTCATGCCTGTACCAAACTGAGCAGCAAGCTCAGCAATCCAGTCAGCATGCTTATTAAGTGCGTGGTCTGTCGCCTTTGTTGCCTCAAGCTCAGTACCACTGCTTAGTATCGTTGCGATTGCAGCCAGCTCTTCCTTCAAGCGTCCTGGCAATACAGCAAGCCCCATAACTTCAATAAGCCCGATATTTTCCTTTTTAATATGATGCAAATGCTGATGTGGATGGAAAATACCATCTGGATGCTCCTCGCTTGTACGGTTATTGCGAAGAACAAGGTCAAGCTCGAATTCACCAGAAGACAGCTTGCGTGCAATCGGCGTAATGGTATTATGCGGGATTCGCTGGCCATCTTGCTCGGTATAAGCAAATATATCTGCCTCGGGATCACTGTAGCCTCTCCACGCATCAAGAATAACTGCAGCTAGCGCATGAATGTCTTCCTTGGAAATGCTTTGCAGACGAATAACACTCATCGGCCACTTCACAATACCCAGCTTAATATTCGGATAAGCCTCCGAACGGAAATTAGCTTCGATCGGAGCCGTTTCCATCGGGAATACATGCTTACCTGCCTGGAAATGATCGTGCGATAGAATAGAGCCGCCAACGATTGGCAAATCTGCATTAGAGCCGATAAAGTAGTGCGGATATTGCTCTACGAAATCAAGCAGCCTAGCCATAGACTGAGGCGTTACTGCCATCGGTTCATGTAAGCCCTTGAAAACAATGCTGTGCTCATTATAGTAAACATACGGTGAATACTGCAAATGCCATTCCTCGCCTTGCAGCATTAATGGAATCGTACGATGATTTTGGCGAGCAGGATGGTTGACACGCCCCGCATAGTTCACATTTTCCGCGCAAAGCAAGCATTTTGGATATTTTGCTGGAGGCAGCGTCTTCAGCAATGCGATTTCCTTAGGGTCTTTTTCAGGCTTCGAAAGGTTGACCGTAATTTGCAAATCTCCATATGGCGTCTGATGCAGCCAGTTTGGATTTTTTGCAATTCGATCCATGCGAATATAGTTGCTGTCGATGCTAAGCTTATAAAACATGTCTGTAGCGGCTTCAATCCCCTTTTCCTCGGCAAGCTTATTGAATGTTGCAATCAGCTCCGAGGGACGAGCGACAAACACGCCCATAATTTTCGCATCGAGCAAATCACGATAGGTTAATGTGTTCTCAGCCATTAATCCGATGCTGTAGCCATAATCGAGCAGTTGCTCCAGCGGCTCGATTGGTGCTGAGAGCTGCTCCGCATGGATCTCTCTATCATATGGTTCATCGAACTTAAACAAATCAAGCAGCGCATTCGTAGCGTAGTGCTTATCAGCAGCGTCAATTAATCCTTGCTGCTGTGCAAACTGAACGAGTCGAGCGATCTGCAATTGCGCTTGCTCTGCTGACGCTTGTGCTGTCATGGTATATTCCCCTTCCTCTTTCACGTCATTACTTGCTGTAGCCATTAGGATGGTTTAGATGCCAGCTCCAAGCACTTGCAATAATGTCCTTCAAATTGCTGCGGGCCGGATTCCAGCCAAGCTCTTGACGTGCGCGACTGGAAGAGGCGATCAACACTGCCGGGTCACCCGCACGACGTTTCTCCATCACAACTGGAATTTCTCGGCCTGTAACTTCACGTGCAATATCGATAACTTGTTTAACCGAGAAACCATTGCTGCTTCCCAGATTGTAGATTGCGCTATCCTTGCCCGCACGAAGTGCGTCAAGCGCAAGCGTATGTGCATCAGCCAAATCACTGACGTGAATATAGTCGCGGATGCAAGTGCCGTCCTCTGTATCGTAATCGTCGCCAAATACGGAAATATGTGGTCGCTTGCCAAGCGCAGCTTCAAGCACAATTGGAATCAAATGCGTCTCAGGATCATGCGCCTCGCCAATTTTCCCACTAGCATGCGCACCAGCAGCGTTAAAGTAACGCAGAGAAATATATTTTACGCCGTGAGCCACATCAAACCATTTCATCATTTTCTCCATGGCAAGCTTTGTCTCGCCATAAGCATTCGTAGGCTGCGTACGATCATATTCATCAATCGGAACACTTTCAGGCTCGCCGTAGGTTGCTGCAGTTGAAGAAAACACGATTTTTTTCACGCCGTACTGATTCATTTTTTCTAGCAGACAAAGCGTGCCATACACATTATTGTGATAGTACTTGCCTGGGTCCTTCATGCTTTCTCCAACTAATGAATTAGCTGCGAAGTGTATAACCGCATCAATATCATTTTCGCTGAACAGCTTGTCAAGCGTCTCTCCATCACGCAGATCACCGACATAAAGCTTGCCGCCAAGCAGAGCATCTTTATGCCCCTGCTGCAAATTATCAAGTACAACAATCTCATCGCCGCGTTCATGCAACGCAGCCACCGTGTGAGAACCAATATAACCCGCTCCGCCAGTCACTAAAACCGCCATCTTATTCTCCTCCAAACTTTTCGTAAACATCTATGAATTTACTTCCTCGTAGAAAAGTTACTTCGGAAGCCTTCGCTTAAACTTTTCGTAAACATCTATGAATTTGCTTCCTTGTAGAAAAGTTACTTCGGAAGCCTTCGCTTAAACTTTTCGTAAACATCTATGAATTTACTTCCTGGTAGAAAAGTTACTTCGGAAGCCTTCGCTTAAACTTTTCGTAAACCACGACAGAACTAAGCCAACTGCTCTACACCGTTGCCGATTGAGCATACATAGAAATCAGCATTTAGACCTGTTTTCTCATTGTATTCCTTGCCAACCTGCTCCTTGAATTGCTCGACCGAATCCTCATGTACAAGAGATACCGTACAGCCGCCAAAGCCTGCCCCAGTCATGCGCGCACCTAGCACGCCTGGCACTTTGCGTGCTGCGTCTACCATCGCATCAAGCTCATCCCCTGTCACCTCATACAGATCACGGAGAGAATCATGCGAGCCATTCATTAATTGCCCGAATGCTTGCAGATCATTTGCCTTCAAAGCATCCATTGACTTCAATACACGATCGATTTCCTCGACAACATGCTGCGCACGCTTTGATACAACCTCGTCCTTAATCAAATGCTTGGATGCATTGAATTGCTCTAGAGAAAGCTGACCTAGCAGTGTTAGCTCAGGATGAGCAGCTTTCAAGTCCTGCACAGCCTGCTCGCATTGCGCACGGCGCTCATTGTATGCTGAGTCAACCAAGCCACGACGCTTATTGGTATTGCCGATCACCAGCTTGTAGCTGCCTGAGTTAAACGGAACTAAGTCGTACTCCAGCGTATCGCACATAAGCAAAATCGCATGATCCTTTTTACCGTTGGCAACTGCAAATTGATCCATAATACCGCATTTGACACCATTAAACTCATTCTCTGATTTTTGTGACATAAGTGCAATCTTCACCGTATCAACCGGTTGATTTTCAAGTGTAAGCAAAGCAAAAGCCGTTACAACTTCAATAGAAGCTGAAGAAGACAAGCCTGAACCGTTAGGAATTTCTCCATGATACAGCAGGTCGTAACCTGAGCTGAATGTAATGCCTTGCTGATGCATTTCATTTACAATCCCTTTCGGATAATTCATCCAATCATCAGCTTCATCATAGACAATCTTTTCAACACTAAGTACATTAGTTTTCGGAAAATTCGTTGTTGCAAGTCCCAGACCTTTATCATCACGTTTGCGTATAAGCAGCGTTGTTCCAAATGTTAGAGCAGCAGGAAACACATAGCCACCGTTGTAGTCGGTATGCTCTCCAATCAAATTAACACGTCCAGGTGCATGAAACACATGAATGGTACGCTCGGACTCACCAAAGCGCTCTACAAATTTCTTGTTTAATTCCTGAATATTTGCCATGATTCGTTCCATCCTTTATCAAATGATATTTTGATCTTGGTTCTAGTATAGTCTTTATTTTACACAAGCTAAATGGTGGCAAGTGAAATCAATATGGAGTAATGTGACTTTCGCTTCATATGCGTATACGTTACAATGAGCATAAGGAGGGATCAGATATGTTTAAACCTTCATTTCATCAACCTGATGACAGCAGGTCTAATGATCAGGCTTCACATAAGCATGAAAGCTACCGTGTCTCTTCCAACCCCAGCATGGAAGTGAATCACTCACTGCATGTCTTATTCGCAGGCGAAAGTCAGACTCAGCCGAATCATCGACTTGGTCCCAAGGTGTATAGCTTTTACTTAATGCATATCGTACTGGATGGTTATGGAAGCTACGTCACCGAACAGCAGCGCTACGAGCTTAAAGCTGGAGATACCTTTCTCATTCGACCAAACCAGCTGATTTCTTACGAGTCAGACTCACAGCATCCCTGGCGTTATCGCTGGGTCGCATTTACTGGCGAGCAGGCAGAACAGCTCGCAGCAATAGCTGGCTTTATACCTTCCTACGAAGTAGTATCTTTAGATGACTACCATAAAACAGCGGAATACTATCAGCAAATATTAGAAGCTTTTCGAGAAGGTCATGCCACCTCCACCATTCAAGCTTCAGGCCTATTGCAGCTCATTATGTCAGATTACGGAAAAAAGCAGCACCTTGAAGCACAGCTGCTTCCAAGCTCACACCGAGCTGAGCAGCAGCTTCACAAACAAATGGTTCATTACCTTACATCTCAATACACCCATCCCGTTAGCATTGAGCATATGGCGGAAGCGTTTGGCTACAACCGGGCCTACCTGTCTCGACTGTTCAAGCAGAAGGTTGGAATGCCGCCGAGCACCTTTTTATTGAATTTGCGCTTGGACCATGCACGCCATATGCTGCGCGAACGTCCAGAGCTAACGATTGAACAAGTTGCAGCCTCAGTAGGCATCCAGGATGCGCTTTATTTTTCCAAGCAGTTTCGCAAGGCGTACCAGCAATCTCCGACAGCCTACCGCAAACGAGTATTAAAGGAATAGCGTTTATGGGCATACTGTGCCTAGAGGTGAAACGATCTATGAAAGAGCTTCATACGGAAGCTGCCTACTGGTGCACATTTGACACAGGTATAACACAATGGCCTCAGCTAACGTCATCCTGCTCTACCAAAGCGCTTGTTGTTGGAGGCGGTATGTCGGGGCTGCTGACCGCTTATATGCTGCATGAACGCAATATTGATTTTATATTAGTAGAAGCAAAAGAAATTTCCGAAGGAAGCTCGCTAGCGAGCACAGGCCTGCTGCAATACTGCAGCGATATGATGCTCCATGAGCTGCGAAAGCATATCGGCAAGCAAAAAGCTGACTTGTTTTATGTAAGCTGCTTCAATGCTGTCAATCAGATCGGAAATATAGCTAAGCGGATAGAAGCAGAAACAGGCGACGTTCAGCTTCATACGCGAAGCAGCCTGCAGCTTTGTTCAGAGCCAATCGATGCGCTAAAGCTGGAAAAAGAATATGAGGCATTATCGAGTCTTCAGCTGCCTTGTGAACTGTGGGATCAGCAGCGGATCGCCCGCCACTTCCCATTTTCCAAACGCTCGGCTCTGATTACACACCAGGATGCGGAAATTAATCCTCATCTGTTTGTTATTCGTCTGGCCCAATTTTTAAGTAAGTATAATCAAGCAATATTCGAACGCTCCAAGATGACAGGCTTTGACAAGCTTGCTGATGGGAGCTATCAAGTAACGATCAATAACGAGCATCGCATCCATGCAGAATACATCATTCATGCAGTTGGTTATCACTATGAGCAGCTTCAACAGCCCCAGCTTAACTTTTTTATTAATCGTTCGTATGTACTTGTGACTGATCCGATTGATGATCTGAGCTTTTGGCATGAGCGAATGCTAATCTGGGAAACCGCACGTCCATATTTATATATGAGAACTACGAAGGATTCACGTATCGTTATTGGCGGGCTCGATGAGAGATCCTCCATACTAAATGAGAAGGACGCCTTACAAAAAAGTAAACAGCTGCTTTTGGAGCTGAATAAGCTTTTTCCAGCTACAGAAACAGGTATAGCCTATTATTGGAACGCTTACTTCCATGAGCCTAAGGATGGTTTACCGTACGTCGGTTCTGATCAGGATGATCCCAAGCGTATATATCTATTAGGATACGGAGGAAACGGGATGGTATACAGTATGCTTGGAGCTAATCTAATTGCCCAAATAATAAGCGGAGCGATGGAACAGCCTGAGCTTGCGTCTATTTTATCTGTAACCCGAACATAAAAAATTTGCCCTCACCCTTACTCCATTATTAGCAGGAATAAAGATGAGGGCTGCTCTTGTTTATTCACGGTTGTTCAACACTTCAACTGCACCTGTAAAAGCAGCATGCTGAGAAGAATCTGATAACCCCATTGATAAATTTTCAAAAATCCCCTCATCATACTGGTCTTCAGTAATACATACAACACATTGACCTGCTTGAAGCGCAATCATGCAGCGCTGAGCAAGCTCCTCGCTAAGCCCATATTCCAATAATGAAGGAACAGCATGCTCTTGCTCAAAGTCCTCTTGAACGATGCCTGGAATGCCTCCAATCGGAACCTGCACTGGTGTGGTCTGCGGAGTAAAAAAAGGAACGATAAAGCCCTGATCAGCAGACGCGTTCCAATCATTCTCCTCGTGATTGGCGCTCGTGATTTCACTTAACAAGTCGATATGAATCGCTGTCTCCGCATTAAGCAAGCGACTATGCTCAACGTTGGATACAAGTACACGTAGCTGACTGGCTGGAACTCCAGAGCCTTCTAATCTGCGCAAGCCCTCAGCGGCGGCATGCTCACTTTCAAATAATAATACCTTCGTGATCATAGCTACCCTCCAATTTACAATCTTATGCTCAGTGTTGTTATGCCCAATTAGCTTAGTTACCAATCATGCTGTCGAATTTTTATAGATAAGTTCTAATAATGTATTATTTAAGCGATATGGTTGTGCCTGCATTTCGGTTGCGATATGATGGTATGTAGATGTTTTACGTGATTAAAGGAGGTTGCAGAGCTGTTGATCCATCGAAATCTTCGTTATATGGCGGGCTGGGAATGGCATGTTCTGCAGCTTAAGCATTTATCCGTGGCCTCTCAACGACGCCAGCATGCCCGTTCCAAATCGATCACGACTTCCCTGAGCACGTCAGATGGACGTTATAGCAATGAAAAGCGAGAGCTTATACAAAGCTATCCAGAAGCTGCAATCTGGATTAATGACAGCTATGAACGCTTTGCCAATCAAATTTTGATCCAGAAGATTGAAGGGTTCGGCCCTGTTGTCCAAGGGACGATCATGGTACAGCTGTCTGATGATGAAAAGGATCTTGTCCCTTTTCATTTCTGGCTGTCATCTACGAAGCTGATTACGATGCAGCGTGATGCACGCATCCCGCTTCGATTGCAGCATATAGACTCGCTCGAGCAGTATGAGCGCTGCCACAACGCACCAGAAGCATTTTTTCTCATGCTAGGCACGCTGCTAGAAAGCCTGCATGTCGGGCTTGATCAATTCGAGAAACGTCTTGGACAATTAGAGCAGGATATGAAGGAACGTAATCGCAAGGATCTGATCGATATGATTATTGATAGGCGATATGAGCTGCTACACTACAGTCACTTATACTTACCGATTCGTGAACTGGAGGGCTTGGCCAAGGAGGCATTTCTTGAACAATTAATTGCCAGCGAAGGCTATCAGCGTATCCAGTATCGTTTGCAACGCATTGATAATCTGCTGAAGCATTATGCGATTGAAATTGACACATTAATTTCTGTAGACGATGCATTATCCAACTTTAGGGGCAACGAAATCATTCGTACACTAACGATTTTTACAGCAGTTTGTTTGCCTGCAACGATAATCGGTGCGATTTGGGGAACAAACTTTATCAATTTGCCCTTTAAAAACGAGCCGCAAGGATTCTTCTACATGCTCGCAGTAATTGTGATGATTACCGGGTTCATCTATTTCATGCTATGGAGGAAAGGCTGGACCGGTGATATATTGCTAACAAGAAAGAAGCGGCAATCAATAAAAGAAACGAAATTGAATGATATTATATTCGATAAGCAGCAGCTTGAAACGGAGCAAGAGGAACTGCCTTCACGAAAGCATAGGAATAAGACAAAAAAGCAGCGTAAGGAAAAGCCGAAGTCAGTTTTACAGTTGAGTGATGACCCGCTTCCTTCGCGAAGCAAGCGAAAATAAAGAAATTAAATAAGTAATTATGACAAAGCAAGGCCCTTCATTCATCATGAAGGGCCTTTGCTTTGCACAGCTATGTAGTGTTCATGGCTGCTAAGCCAGTTTAATTACATTCCCGCTCGCCGCTGAAGCATTAGCTGCCATCGTGACACGATGTGTTTGGCATGCATCCTCATAGCTGGAACGAATCTGAGAAGCATCACCAGTTCCAACAGCATGCAGAAAAGCCTTCATCTGCTTCTCATAAGGATTGCTGCGGTTTTTATATTCAATAATCTTATCGGCTGTATGATCCTTCACACCGCCATGTGTAATCTCAAGTTTTCCTTCATTCGTATAAATATGTAAGCCACACTGCTCACCTGCCGGAATAATACAAGTATTGCTAATCGTAGCAACGCTTCCGTTAGTCAGCTTCAACGTTACAGTACCTGCATCTGCGACATTCGCATTTGCATCCTGCGTGCTTAAAATGCCCTCATGATAAGCTGCATATACTTCTGTCACTTCACCAACCGTATAGCGAAGCAAATCGACAATATGTGTCGTTTGTTCCACAAATTGACCGCCGGAGCGCTCCTGTCTGCGCCACCAGGTTCCGCCTGGCGCGCCCCCCATCCAGTAGCCTAATGAAAGTGCAAGCTGTCGATTAGCGAGCAGCTCCTTTGCCCTTTCTGTTCCATCCATATAGCGGAAATGATAGCCGACCGACGTAATAAGTCCTTTTTCTTGGATTCTGGACAGCAGCTGATGGGGCAATTGCTCTTCGCTTGATAATGGCTTTTCGATGAAAAATGGAATGCCTCGTTCAATACATAGCTCCTCGAACATGCCATGCGCAAATGGCGGGGTGCATATGTACACAGCATCCAGCATATGCGCATCGAGCATCGCAGTTGCATCGCCGTATCCTTTCGCATGTGGCAGCTTGGCTGCAAAGGAATCCGCCTTTTGCTTTGAGCTTCCCGTAATCGCGACAATGTCCACATCATCCTGCTGCGTGAGTAGTCTTGCATGCATATCCGAAAACCAACCGGTACCGATTAAGCCAATATTCAACGTCATGCTATCCCCTCCTAAATGCTTCAACACACCTGCATCAAGCTGCAAGTTCTTTCATTATAACGAAAAAATGGAAGCGCTGTCCATTCTTATCGCTGTAATTCTTTCTATTCCGCAGTTACCCATTTCATAGTCTCTACATATACTGTCATACTTACCACAGATGATCGGAGGGTTCAACATGTCTCAAAAGCGTATTGTTTATGAGCCTAACTATGAAAGTGCATTATTTCTTGCTGCACTATGCAATCAAACGTATGTTCAGTTTGCCAATAAAGAGACCGGAGCCTTTATTAAGCCTGATCACTATGATTTAATTGGGTCCATCATGACAACAGAGTTCGGCATAGACAATGACCGCTACGGATTCGTACTGTCTTCCGAGCAGCACTCTATCATTGCGTTTCGTGGCAGCAGCACGTCTATAGACTGGGTGCATGATTTCATTGCGCAGCAAACTGAATATCTTCCGAAAAAAAATGCCGGCTATACCCATAAAGGGTTTACCGACATTTATTACATGCTTCGCCAGCAGGTTATGGAGCTGTTGAGCGAGGTAGATCCATCTCATACGTTGTATATTACCGGTCACAGCCTGGGAGGTGCGCTAGCGACACTTGCTGCTCTCGATATCGCGACGAATACGCCATTTCATGGTCCTATTGTCTATACGTTTGGAGCGCCGCGTGTTGGCGATCCAGCCTTTGTCAGAGCGTATAACTATACGGTGCCCGTACACTGGCGTTTTCAGAATAAGTACGATATTGTGCCGCATTTGCCTACTCTCGTCTATCATTCACCACAAACAGATGAAACGTACTTCTATCTCCACGTGAAAGGCGAGGTTCAGCGTAATTTTCGGCAGGGCTCCATTTCCACGAATCACATTATGAGCAGCTATTTTCATGATTTAGCCGAAGATATGCCAGATATCGCACAAGCGATTTGTTCAAGTCCTCTTGGCTTTTGTCCAGTTGCGTTGGAGCTTGAGCTTTAAGCAACAGGCAGGACGTACAGAATAATGGAGAAGAAATGGATTACTGAGCCTGCAAGCACAAACAAATGCCATACCGCATGATGATAAGGGAAGCTTCTCCACATATAAAAGATTGTTCCGACTGTATACAACACGCCACCGATCACAAGCAGCTTTAAGCCTTGCGGGTCAAAATTCGTTGTTAACGGCTTCCACGCAAATACGATGCACCAGCCCATTAAAATGTACAGGATCGTGGATGTAAACAAAAAGCGGTTGGCAAACATCGACTTAAAGATGATACCAAAAACTGTTAACCCCCATACAATCCCAAATAGCACCCAGCCTAAAGCACCTTGTATAATATGAAACAAAATTGGCGTATAGGTTCCTGCTATAAAAATGTAAATACATGAATGGTCAATCGATTCAAACACACGCTTTGCCTTCCCTTCAGGAAAGCTATGAACAAGTGTTGAAGCTGTATAAAGCAGCACCATTGAGCTGCCATATATCGTAAAGCTAACGACATGAAGCGCAGTCCCTTTAATCGCAGCAAATACAATGAGCAGCACAAGTGCCGCTATACTTAGCAAAACGCCTATCCCATGTGTAATGGCATTAGCGATTTCTTCACCCTTCGAATAGGTGTGTGTATTAGCCACTACGTCACTCCTTACTATTAACGAACTACGTTAAGTGTAGCGGATTCAAGCCATTCATTCAAGCAGCTGTCAATTCGGAGTAACGTTTTGTCCAGGTTGCATGTACTTAGCTCATCTGTAAATGGAGACATATGTCTAAAATAATCAGCATGTCCTCCAATCGTATTTACGCCAATAATGCGACCAGGCGCATACTTTTTAGAATCCCATTGCGGAATCGGCAATTGATCCTGTCGAACGGTCCATCCTCCCCAGCTGCCGAGCTTAGTTATCGGATCTTTGAATTTCCCATTTTCATCAATCGAATGGATATAGCTAACTTTTTCCCGTAATGGCGGTATAATGCGTGTTTTCGGTGAGCCAATTTGGATAACCTTTATATCGATCGGCAATTTTTCCTCGTAAATTTTACGTGCGATCTGATAAGCCGCTACGCCACCCCCGCTATGTCCAATCATTAACAGCTTTTGTACGCTAGCGTGAGGCTCAATTCTGTTCCATACCTTTCGACCACCAATTCCCGCATTGTACGCATATGAGGATAAATCAGCCCTCACCTCCATTAATTGCAACAATAAATTCCTTTCCATCTCTCCGTATGGAAATAGCAGCTCAATGTCTGGTGTAACGCCTTTCTCTTGAAGCTTTTGCTGCAAGCGCTGCTGCAATGCATGAAATGCGCTCGGACTTGTCTTTACACCAGCTAGCAAAAATACTTTTAACGATGATTGACTAGCTTGCATCTGTCTTCCTCCGAATGAATTGGTATTTAGCATATTTACATTATGCTGGGAACAATATAAATTCATGCAGCGAAATAATTTCCTTCATTTGCAATCCATACAAAAAAACGCCCTTAAAAAAGAGCGTTTTGTGGTTGCAAGCGTGGCGTGATTACTATACGCCCATTTTCTTGCGTTGATTATTAACTTTTTTTGTGTTTTGACTGACGAGCTTTTTCGTTCCAGTAGACTGCTGCTGTTTTCCAGATAGCCCTTGCTGCTGCTGCTTGCGTGCAGCGAGCAATTGCTTCGCACGTTCAGCCTGACTTAGTGGCTTTTCTTGATTTGATTCTTGCGACATTCTATACACCTACCTTTTAGGCAACTATACTCTTATTGTACTACATTGTTTTCATAAAAATAAAGCGTACTTAAAGGTTAACTTTTTACTTATTACTCCCTTGTTCATTCTCATTCAAAGAAGGCTCATCCAACTTCCATTCTTCCTGCCCCTCCTGCTCTGGCGTTGCTTGCAGGCTGTGATTCACAACGTCATGCAGCTGCTTTTCCAGCTGCTTAAGCTTTCGTTGAAGCATGAATACCCGTATCATACCAAGGGACCCTACCGCAAGTCCTCCAAACAACGTGGAGATCATTATGACCAGTATAAGCGGTGTGCTTGTTGAACCAAATAAATAATTAACCTGTACAGCGTCAACATTTATAACTGCAAATACGGCTATAATTAACGCAAACAATAATCCGAGAATGAGCATCCATTGGCTTTTCATCTTGATCCCTCCTGCTACTAGATTCTCATACTACAAGCAGTTAGTAAAGCCTTCCAGTATTAAATATAGTGTAAGCATCATCAAGAGGAATCATACGTTATATACTCTCTTCTGCAGTCACTGCTTTAGCTGGCCCCCTAAGCCTGAAAACGATGAGGGCAAGGAGCCCTCCGACTGCTCCGCCTGAAGTATTGAGAAGTAGATCATCAATATCAAATGATCCCATAAGCAGAAACAGCTGCAGGCTTTCTAGAGACAAGCTGATTATAAACGAGACGAAAACCGCATTGGTAAACGGGTGCTTTGCATACAAGATCGCGGCTATAAGGCCAGTCGGTATAAATATTGCAATATTGCCATACAGATTTAACCACTGAATAGGGGCGAGATTTCTCGAAAAGCTTTCCTTAATCGTTGCAAACGGCGTAAAGTTAGCTGTAAGCCATCTTCCTTCCAGCATCGACGGGCGCTCCATAACCAGCTGTATCTGCTGCACGATGCTATTCAGTTGCGGGATCGATATTTTAAATAAAATGATCACTAACAGCATGTACACATTTAACGCGAATACAGCATAAAGCAAAACTCTTCTCAGCCCCATTATGATTCCTCCGTCCATGAGGTAACAATGATTCCCCCTCTGTTATCGCCAGAGATGTCATATTGACTGTGTTGATCCAGACTTATTGATATAAGAGGCTGATAGCTGTAATACGACACTTTATAGCTTATGCCCATTAGCTTAACGGAAAGCTCCTGCCGCTCTGCCAAATACTCTATATATTCCTCTAATACAAGATCACGGTCCTTCATTATCATGCTATGCGGTAACCCTACGTATCGAAAATGCCACGGCTCGTAGGCAATTTTCGTAATATGACGCTTATGCTCAGGATAACGCAAAATAAATCCGTACTGAGGGCCATATTCCTGCAGCCATTTGCCTTCGGGAGCTGTTTCCATTTTGGACGTTAACGAGCTAATATCAAGAGCTAGCCCGCTGTTATGCTCACTGAAACCAGCAGGCAGTGCATAATCGCTTCCTGTCTGCTCGTAGAGCTGCTTTTGCTGCTCTAGACTGCGAAAGCCACTGGTCAGCAAGAAATTCTGCAGATGATCATCTTGAGCGGCTTTCACCATCATATCGTATGCATCCAATACGTGCTGGGAAAGAGTTAGCTCTTCCCCCTCCAGGGCATATCCAGCCTTTAGCGCATATTCTCGGTCAATCATGACCAGATCATCCGCAATTCCAGCGTCATGCAGCTGATAATCCCCATTAATGAGCAGCAGCTTTCCCTTATATACCTGCTCAGGATCGATTTCAATCGTAACAATAGATTCTTCGTCGGCATACCTCTCCTCGGAATGATAACGATCTAACTCCCTTTGAGGCTGATCCTTTTGCAGCTGCTGCCCTACTATTACAATAAAGACTAACATCGTCAACATAAAAAACCACTTTTTCACTGCAAACTCTCCTTTGAACAATATACCGTTATCGTAAAGGAAGGTTTTAAATAAAAAAGTGGGATAAATCTTAAATTTTTCTTAAAGTTACCTGATGACTGGAAATTTGATTGTAAAGCGCGTTGCCGTGACATCACTATGCACTACAATTGTACCACCGTGCTGCTCAATAATATTTTTCGCTATATACAAGCCGAGGCCCGTACTGCCTTCCTTGTGCATGCGAGATTGGTCACCGCGGTAGAACAAGTCGAAGATATGCCCCATCTCTTCCTCTTCAATCATGCTGCCATAATTGGTTACGACCACTTCAACTGCGTCTGCGGTGCGTTCTGCTTGTACATCTACATACAAGCCATCACTTCCATAACGAGCTGCATTGCTAAGTAAATTTTCAAATACACGAGCAAGCAGCTCTCCGTCTCCATTGATCATAAGCTTTTCATCCAGCTGCATTCTTCCCTCTACACCATACGCTTCAAATACAGGAAGCATTTCCTCCATGAGCTGAGCAAGCAATTCTGCAGCGTCTATTTCCTTTAGTTGTACAGTAAGATGACCATAGTTCATGCGTGTAATTTCAAACAGCTGCTCGATCAAGCTTTCCAGCCGCTTGGACTTGGCATAGGCGATCGATGTAAAATGCTTGCTGCGTTCAGCATCTAGCGTTTCATGCTGCAAAATATAGCCCAAATATCCAATAATAGAGGTCAGTGGCGTCCTAAGATCATGAGCCAAATTCATAACAAGCTGATCCTTGCTTTGCTCAGCAACATCTCCCCTGCGTGTAGCCTCCTGCAGCTTTTCCGCTGCACGGTTAATATCATCTGCAATTTGCTGAAGCTCATCATTAGTTGAAAGCTCTACCCGCTTCGTAAAGTCTCCGCTTGCCAAGTGGTGAATGCCTTGGGATATGTTATCAAAATATTTCACATAGGGCTTCGTAATCATATAAAAGATGACAATTGAAAGCGGAATAAACAAGAGCAAAAACACATTAAGATCGCCGATTTTCGATATCCAATGTCGCCATCCTGCAAGTGGATCTCCTAAGTAAACATTGCTTCGGTAATAATATCTCAGCGCTAAATAAATCAGATAGGTAATCGCACCAGATATAAGCATGCTGATGACAAATGCGCCAAGCATTTTTGTTCGAAAGCTTCCTGTTACATGCAGCGCTCCTACATCGCCAGTCCGATTAGCCATTAAAGCTGTACCCCACTCCCCATACTGTTTTTATCCATTTATTTTTATCGTCTCCAAGCTTTTTGCGAAGCGTACGAATATGTACCATAACGGTATTGGCTGACTCCATATACGTCTCTCCCCAAACCTGAACAAAAATATTTTCTGTGCTGAATACTTTTCTTGGATGCTGAGCAAGCAGCAGCAAGATGTCAAACTCCTTAGGCGTAAGCTCTACTTCTCGGTCATAAAGCTGTACACTTCTCGTATCCATATCAATCCGCAAGCCATTACGATCCAGCACAGCCCCTTCAGCAGGCTCTGAACGTGCTAACAGACGATAGCGTCGCAGTTGTGCGTTAACACGCGCTACAAGCTCCATTGGATTGAACGGCTTTGTCATGTAATCATCTGCTCCAATGACCAGTCCCGTAATTTTATCCATATCAGTCGTTTTGGCACTCAAAAATATAATCGGCATTGAATGATGCTCTCTTAATTTTTTCGTCACCTCTAACCCATCCAGCTCGGGCATCATAATATCCATAATAATGAGATCAACATGATGATTACTCGCATATTGCAAAGCAGTCAAACCATCGTGCTTTACAATTACCGAATAGCCTTCCTGTTCCAAATGCATTGCGACCAACTGAGCAATATGCTCATCATCTTCAGCTACTAATATTTTTACCATCTGTTCCGCCCCTAGCTTTCATGTATTGACTATATGATTATATAAAAAAAGCATCCCTTTGTGAAAAGGATGCTTAAGCGGTACGAAACTGCTTTCTGCGCCGTGTTCGATACAGTGTTCCAATATAGGCATGAATGCTGCCCTGATAAACCAACTCCAGCCTTGCCTCCATAAAATCAGCAGGCTTTGTCAGCGTCGGCTGCTTATTAATAATGTTGACATTTGCATTTTGCAAAACACTGTTAACAAATTGAGAGCAGAAATAATGATTGTTCCGCTGCCATGGTACGCCGAACCAAACAGCAAATATACCAAGGAAGTTATAGCGATATTTTTCTTCATCCTGCATAAAGCCGGAAATTTGCTCACGTATGCTCAAAAAGGCCTGCTCATCAATCTTAAGTTTATAGATTCTACAAGGTGAGTTCTGAAAAAGCGGTCCCCGCACATCCTCCTGCACAAAGCCTCCAATCCATGGATTGGCTTGATCCTTCCGTCCAAAGCTGTATACCTCTCTAAGCTCTGAGTCAAAGGCTATGGAGACATGACAAAACTGTTCACCAGTACATAACTGTATAGAACGAGCAAGCAGCGTGCCTGTATTTGTTAGCAAAATATATATTTCCTTCTCCATATCAATTGGAACCCCCCGAATACTTCTAATTATCTTAACATTACCTTAAGATATGTTCGGATGTAACCGCCCAAGGTATTAACTCCATACTAGACGAAAGTCGGAAAGAATCATCCAGCTTTTTACAGTATGTAATGATTTTACTCCATTTTTAAGAGACAGTAAATAGACCAAATATATGCATTTCATAACTAATTTAATAGATTCCAAGATCTTATTGTACAGCTGCTATAATTGTGGCACAATGCAATTAGCAGGACGAAAATGATCAGAATAGAAAGGAAGTAACACTCATGCCACAACCGTATGATTTACCGTTGGAACAGCTGCGTCAATATAAGCCTGACTCTACAGCTGCAGCTGATTTTGATTCATTCTGGGAAGAAACACTAGCAGAGCTTGCCAATGTGCCAATTTCCTTTGAAAAACATGAAATCGCTTACCCCGTCAAGGGATTAAAGGTTTATCGAATACTCTATAAGGGCTTCAATAACGCCCAGATTGAAGGCGTTCTTGCTATGCCTGATCAGACCGAGCCTTTGCCTGGCATTGTTGAGTTTCACGGCTACAACTGGGTCAATGACGGTGATGTCCATCATGTCGTTAACCTCGCTTTAAAGGGTTATGCCGTGCTTCGAATGTTCTGCCGAGGACAATTTGGCGGTTCCATTAATAATGTAATTGCGAGCAATGGTCATAATTCAGGATGGATGACACAGGGTATTCAAAATAAATATGAATACTACTATCGCGGCGTATATATGGACGCGGTTCGCGCAATTGAAGTGCTGGCTGCACAACCTGAGGTAGATGTCAAGCATATCGCGGTTACAGGCGGCAGTCAAGGAGGAGCGATTACGCTTGCGGCGGCAGCACTATCAGATATTCCTGTATTAGCTGTTGCTGATTATCCATATCTAAGCAATTTTGAGCGCGCTATTGATGTAACACCTAACGGCCCATATTATGAGTTGAATGAGTATTTTAAGCGTAATTCTAATTCGCCTCAGCTTGAGGTGAATGCCAAACATACCCTATCCTACTTTGACATCATGAATCTTGCACCGCGCATCACATGCTTTACCTGGCTGACCGTAGGATTAGTAGATGATATTACACCACCATCTACTATATTCGCTGCCTACAATCATATGACATGCAGCAAAGATATTGAGGTATATCGTTACTATGGTCATGAGCAGGCGCCTGCGTCTATCTTCACCCGCTTGCAGCTGTTCAGAGACTATCTGCAAAACTAACACATAATAAACGAGCTAGCCCCGTATGAATTGTCTTCATGACGAGCTAGCTCGTTGTCTATAGCTTCTAGGAGCTATTCTTCAACAATCTCTTCTGCTTCTGTTGTTTCTCCTGCTTCATCACGCGCTAGGTCATCCATTGGAAGAATCTCCATGCCACCGCCGCCGCCGTTATTGTATTGCTCTTCCCAATATTTATCCATTTCCTCTTGCGTCATCATGCCCTGAGCCAGTAGTTCATTTCCTTTAATTTGCAGTGTTGATAGCGCTTCTGCTACGGATGTTTCGCCGCTTGCAACCTTTGCCAACTGCTGTTGCATATTATTGTAGAATTCAAACTGGAAGATCTGAGGAACGTTCGTTGCATTGTTATTGTTATAATATGAAGACGGACGGACTTTATAAAACGCCTCGTAGTTGCGATCCCCATCTTTCTTCATGTACGCAGTTCGAAGTGGCATGCTTCCGTATGTCAGCTTAGATCTAACACGTGCAAATTCATCGCCTGTAATATACGATATAAAATTCCAAGCCTGATCGATATTCGTTGAAGCATTGTTGATTGCAAAAATATTATCATAGTTTACATAGCTCGACTCTTCCGGATTAGAAGAGCTAACTGGAGCTGTAACGATATCCCAATTTTGAATCAAATCCTCAGGATTTTGTGCATATGTGGATAGATTCTCTAATTCGTTGATCAAGTAATTGCTTTCAAGTTGCATTGCTAATTTTCCAGCAAAAAACGCATTTTGCTGATAATAATCTGTGTATTCCATAGTTTGATTTTCCCACATAATGCTATCATAAAATAGGGTATTCGAATTCATAACAGACACCGCAGTCTCCACAAGCGAGTTCCATGCTGGCGTGTCAATTGTCATCTGCAGCGTTTCTGCATTGAACATTTGAAGGTTTTCGCCTTGTGCCAAGGTTTGAACAATATCAGCCAGTTCTTTGCTCCAGGCCATTTTCAATCCGTAAATGCGGTCAGGATACTCACCGTCTGTCGGGAACATTTGCGCAAGGCTAATAAGCTCTGCCCAAGTCATTTGGTCAGTTGGATAAGGAACGCCATATTCATCAAAAAGGTCTTTATTATAGTAGATAACCTGACTATACGTACTAGTAGGAATACCATACAGCTTGCCGTTGCCGATCGTTTTCATCGAATCAAGAATGCCTGGTACCAGGCCAGCAGCATTATATGATTCTTGATTTACAAAGTTTTCAATGTCATACAGCTTGCCTTCATCACCTAAAGAAGAAAGCTGTGCAGGACTTACCATAACAATGTCAGGATTTTCTTCCTCTATGAATTGCAAATAAGCCTCATTATAGTCGATTTCCTGTTCACTCGCTTTTTCATAAATACCGTTTGTATTCACGACTTCAATCTCTACATTAGGATACACTGCACTGAACAGCATGCCGTACTCCGAATAGAAAGAATTTTCATCATAATACATAACCTTTAGCGTTGCAGGCTCCGCTTCCTGTTTGCTGTTGCTTTGTCCGAAGCTGCAGCCCGCAAGCAGCGCTACCGACATACAGACTGCTACACTCGTCTTCATCCACTTTTTCATTGTGAGTATCCACCCCTCATTTTTCTTCACTCTGCCTCTTAAAACGAAGCTGCTCGGAAAAAGGTTGCAGGATTTCCAACAATTTCTGAAATTTTTCTCATATTTTTTAGGACAAGGTACTTAATCTGTAGTTCGCTCCGGATAATGCGAGGTATACAGGTCTGAAAGTGACATGATTTCCATGATATAATGATAATCTTTCTCCATATCCGCGGTCAGCTTAACCGATTGAAGCGTCTCAAGCGAAATCGCTTGACCGTCCTTGAAGCTTTGCCCGGGCACAAAAAGCACTTCGTCGTTAAAGAAGCTGCCTGTTGGCAAATAGTAGCGAACACCCACAATATTAGTTATTGTATTCAGCAGGTCTGATCCAAACATTACCAGCTCTGTGCCTTGCTCCGTTATACCAAGCAAGTTGAGTACAGTTGGCATCATATCGATCTGTCCGCCGACTTGTTCGATTCGCTCCCCTTCAATGCCTGGCGCTTTAATGAACAATGGGATGTTCATTCTTGATACCGTATCGTGATAGGAAATTCCTAGCTGCTCACTTACCCAACTAGCTGCATTATCCTTAGGCTGCAATCCAAAATGATCCCCGTAGATCATTACAACGCTTTTCTCCAGCAAGCCGCTTGTTTCAAGCTGCTCCATAAACGATTTCAGTTGTTGATCGACATAGCGCATCGCCTGCAGGTAATGGCCTAGCTGTGTATCGACCAGCTCCTGTGGCAGCTCCAGCTGCTGATACTGCTCGGGTATTTTGAACGGATGATGACTGGATACAGTGACCATCTGTACATAGAAAGGCTGATTGCGCTGGTCTAGCTCCGTCATTTTTTGCACAGCAACTTTAAACAGCTGCTCATCTGAAGCCCCCCAGCTGTTGAATTCATCGTTTTCGAAGCTTGGCTTATCGTAATAACGAGTAAAACCGAGCGCGGGATACATTTCATTCCGGTTCCAGAACGTTACGTCATTGACATGAAACGTATAGGATTCATAGCCATGCTGCTCGAGCAGTCTAGGCAAGCTGTATGCCTTTTTTCCTGTGAGCTGCTTGCTTGTAGACTGAGCAGCATTTGGATAGGCTCCTGTATTCATTAGATATTCTGCATCCGATGTATTCCCTTCTGCTATTTGCTGATAGATGTACGGAAAATATAGACTTTGTTGAGCTAGTTCATTCAAATAAGGAGTGATGGTCTGTCCATTGACCTCAAGACCAATCACGAAGTTTTGCATGGCTTCTACCTGCACGACTATCACATTGCTATCCTTGGCAACGCCACGGTACAGTTGCTGTTCAGGATGATTTTGCTCTTCAAGCCATGCTCTCACCTGCTGCTGAAGGTCATTCAACTCATCCTGTGTTAAATCAGCACTATTCACTGTCTCTGTCTTGCCGACAACGAATTGATACGTAAGGACGCCAAGTCGTTTAGCAAGTGCATGGCTGTTTTCGATAGAACGACTGCCGAGCAAACTCATGACAACTACAAGCAGACAAATTGTCGCGGTTATCAGCGCAGCTCTTCTAGGACGCCAAAAGCTCTCCTTGGAAAATGTCCACTGAATCGAGCGCTGTCGCTTTTGACGCGATACGAGCAAAAGAATAGCTATAATCGGGAAATCAATATAAAACAATGCCATATAAGGCTCAAGCGAAGACCGAATGCTTTCTCCTATTTGTCCAACCTGATTAAGATTCGATAATGTGAGGTATGAAGGCACATTTCCGTAATAACTATAATAAATGGCTACTGAGAACCATATCGTAGATATAGTAATCGCTATAATCGTCTGAAAAACAACGCGCCATCTGCCTATCCAAATACAAGCTGGCAATGCCATAAGCAGGCCTACTGCTGCTGTATCGGATGCAATTCCATTCCAGGATAGGTCATCGAGTACCATGACACGAAATAATATGAGCTTCAAGCCTAACGTTATCATCCAAACGATTCCAAGATTTAAAGATTTCATTGCTTCACTCCCTAGCTTTAACTGCTTCCTTTACAATCTCAATAAATTGCATTATTCACTTAGTTGAAGATGTTGTCAACTTATTCGTAGCATTTCAAGATATTGGATATTCAATTGTTGAATAATCTAATCTTTGTTATGATAGGAAGCATAACTACGTATCTCTCAAGGAGGATTATGAATGAGCGAGCATTCCAATAATGAGGGGCCTTTTGACAATAATGCTAATCCGTCACAACCGAAGCCGTCGGCCACTGATTCAACGAAATCAACAGCTGAACAGGATCAACATAGGCGTTATGATCAAGAACCACAGCGTCAAGAGGAACAGCCTCATCAGCCATACACGCAAGCTGGATATCAACAGGCGCCATATGGGCAGCAAGATGCCTATTCTTATCAGCAATCTCCAAATCAACAAGGAAGCTATCAGCAAGGACAACAGACACAGTTTCAGCAGTCTTACGGTCAACAGCAGCAGCAAAATCCTTACCAGCAGGAGCCTTACACTCAGGGACAGTACCAGCAGGGACAATACAATCAATATCAGTATCCGCCTCAACCTAACGGCAACCCATATCAGCAGCCTGTCTATATAGCAAAAAAAACAAATACTAAATCTATTGTTGCCCTTATTTTAGGCATAGCATCCATCATGCTTCCATACATCGGATTTTTTATTGGCATAGCGGGAATCATCGTTAGCTCTCTTTCTCTCAAAGAACTGAAGCAGCGTCCTGAGGATGGAAAAGGTCTTGCAATTAGCGGTCTTGTTACAAGTATTATCGGTACACTGATCTATGGTATTATTTTATTTATTTTCGTATTAGCCATTGCCTTTTTTGCTGAGTCGAACAACTACTATTATTAAACTTAAAGGAACTACTACATGAACAACGAACTAACATTTGTATCCTGGAACGTGAATGGCCTGCGTGCATGCGTTACGAAGGGCTTTCTCGACCATTTTCATAGCTATGACGCTGATTTTTTCTGTCTTCAGGAAATCAAGTTGCAAGAAGGGCAAATTGAGTTAGATCTTGGCCCTGAATACAAGTTGTTTTGGAATTATGCTCAGAAAAAGGGCTACTCCGGAACCGCTATTTTTACGAAGCATGAACCGATTTCTGTACACTACGGAATCGAGGATAACGAAGAACCTGAAGGTCGTATCATTACGCTGGAATACGAGTCCTTCTTCTTAATTACGGTGTATACGCCGAATTCAAAGCGTGACTTGTCTCGTTTGGACTACCGGCTTGAATGGGAGCAGCGCTTTGCCAGCTATGTAACAGAGCTTAAGTCGAAAAAAGCAGTCATTATTTGCGGTGATCTCAATGTTGCTCACCTTGATATTGACGTTAAAAATGCGAAGTCTAACATCGGCAATTCCGGCTTTACAGCTGAAGAACGAGCATGTATGTCCGCTCTTCAGAAGCAAGGCTTTGTAGACAGCTTCCGTCACTTGTACCCCGAACTCGAGGATCGCTTTACGTGGTGGTCTTTCATGGCCAAGGTTCGTGAACGGAATATCGGTTGGCGGATCGACTATTTCCTAGTCTCCGAGCAGCTGCAAAACCATATCATAGAGGCAACGATTGAAGATCACGTCATGGGCAGTGATCATTGCCCGGTAACCTTAAAGCTGGCGATAGATGTTTCATAATTGAGTCTTTTACGATCAAAACAGCCTTTGTCATATGAACGTATGCGTTCATAGACAAAGGCTGTTTTTTTGTATTATTTACTCCGGCTTTTGGTTAAGTGGAATTCGATATTCCGAATGTGTTTCAATGATGTGCTCGCCTTGGTCAAACACCCAGCTAAAATGAAAAGAATTCCCTTCATAGCCAGTACGCATACGAATGTCCGGCACAATGACGGTATCCATGTTGGATTCAATAATTTGCTCCATTTCCTTCAACCGCTTCAACGTTTCATGAGCCAGCGGCAATGCTTCTTCCTCCGGCATGGACTGTAAAAAATAAATTTCGGCGATATCCTCATCCGTCAGTCCATCCTCCAGCACGATTCCGCTGCCGCGAAACACTTCTCTTACGATGCTGACCCAGTCTGCGACCAGATCTATTTCAATGTCATACATGTCTGCCTCTCCAATCTCATGTTAATACTGTTCCATCTCGACTTCGCCAGAACCGCCGCCTGCAAATTGGCTCTGATACAGATCCGCATAGAATCCGCCAGCTGCCAGCAGTTCTTCATGTGTTCCTTGTTCAATAACTGTCCCCTGGTTCATAACCAAAATCCGATCCGCATCCTTTATTGTCGATAAGCGATGCGCAATAACGAAGCTCGTTCTGCCTTGCATCAGGTTATGCATGGCCTGCTGAATATAGAGCTCTGTTCTTGTGTCAACGCTGCTTGTTGCTTCGTCCAATATAAGCATCGGAGGATCAGCAAGGATCGCGCGAGCAATCGTTAATAGCTGCTTTTGACCAGAAGATATGTTGGAAGCTTCCTCATTCAGTACCGTATCATAGCCCTCTGGCAGCGTTCGAATGAAATGATCTGCATGTGCAGCCTTCGCTGCTATAATAATCTCTTCCTCTGTCGCACCTGCTCTTCCATAGGCAATGTTATCGCGAATTGTGCCATTGAACAACCATGTATCCTGCAGCACCATTCCAAACAATGACCGAACATAGGAGCGGTTGAATGAATCAATTGGCTGGCCATCAATCGTAATACTGCCGCCTTGAATATTGTAAAAACGCATAAGCAGATTAACAAGCGTCGTTTTACCTGCACCTGTAGGACCAACAATTGCGATCATTTGCCCGCTTCTGACATCCAGGTTCAGATCGTTCATCAGCAGTTTGTCATTGGAATAACCGAACTGCACATGCTGAAATTTTACGTGCCCTTGCGGATGATCCAGCTTCTTCTCAGCCGATGCGCTCTCTTCCTCTATCTCCTCATCCAGAAGCTCGAATACGCGTTCTGCAGAAGCAATCGTAGATTGAATGATGTTCGCGATATTAGCCGTTTGCATAATTGGCTGTGTAAACTGTCTCGCATATTGAATGAATGCCTGTATATCCCCTACTGTTATAACTTTTTGCGTAATTTGAATGCCGCCGACTACGCAAATTAAAACGTAGCCAATATTTCCAATAAAACTCATCAGCGGCATCATTATACCTGATATGAATTGTGCCTTCCAGTTGGACTCGTACAGCTTGTTATTCATATTGCGGAATCGTTCAATTGATTTTTCCTCACGTCCGAATGCCTTAACAATAAGATGACCAGTATACATTTCTTCGACGTGTCCATTCAGCTGTCCCAGTTGATCCTGCTGATTTTTGAAGTGACGCTGTGATTGCTTGGCAATTAACCCAATAACGATAAAACTTAGCGGCAGCGTCAAAATTAGAATCAGCGTTAACAATGGACTGATTGTAAGCATCATAATGATAATACCAACAAGCGTCACGATTGACGTAATCATTTGCGTTAAGCTTTGCTGAAGCGTATTGGCGACATTGTCAACGTCGTTAACGACACGACTCAACAGATCGCCATTGGATCGCGAATCATAAAATTTCAGCGGAAGCCTTCCCAGCTTTCCATTAACATCCTCACGTATCTCATAAACAACCTTCTGCGCGACCTTCGCCATTAAAAACTGTTGCAAAAATGCAAAAAGCGAGCTTATCACATAAAGCAGGGCCAGGATCGCCAATATAAAGGCGATTTGCTTAAAGTCGATCGCTGCGCCCGGGACATTGTTAGCCTTCGCCATCCAGCCATCAAGCAGCACATCGGTCGCCTCTCCCAACACTCTCGGGCTGACAATTGAGAAAAGCGTGCTAAGTATAGCCGTTAAAAAAACAATGAATAAGCGGACACGGTAAGGCTTCAAGTAATCTAGCAGACGCTTAAGTGTTCCCTTGAAGTTCTTCGCCTTGGCACCCGGCAGCATCATGCCTGGCGGGCCACCATGTCCTGGTCCTGGAGGACGTCCTCCTGGAGGCGCGCCATGACTGCGCTCATGCTGTTTCTCACTCATGCGCTTTCCTCCTCTGACAGCTGCGATTGAACGATTTCACGATAAACATCGCATGTTTGCAGCAGCTCTTGATGAGTGCCTTTTCCTACGATAACGCCCTCATCAAGGACAATAATTTGCTCGGCATACATGACCGTGCTTACACGCTGAGCGACAATAATCATCGCAGCGTCATGCACATGCTCCTTTAATGCAGCTCGCAGCGCCGCATCTGTCTTATAATCAAGCGCCGAGAAGCTGTCATCGAACAAGTAGAGCGATGGCTTGCGTACAAGCGCCCGTGCAATGGACAGTCGCTGCTTCTGCCCGCCAGAAATATTCGTTCCTCCTTGGGACAGCATCGTATCAAAACCATCCTCCATGCGCTCTATAAATGGTAGTGCCTGTGCAATCGCTGCCGCTTCTCGCACCTCTGCATCCGTTGCATCTTCCTTGCCATAGCGGATATTTTCCGCAACGCTGCCACTAAAAATTGTTGTTTTTTGTGGCACGAGCGCCATGCTATTGCGAAGCTCGTCCAGCTTCCAATCCTTCACATTGATCTGATTAAACAGTACTTCTCCTTCATTGCAATCGAAAAAACGCTCAATTAAGTTAATGATCGTCGTTTTTCCTGAGCCGGTGCCTCCTATAATCGCCGTTACCTCGCCCGGCTTGCACTCAAAGCTTAAGCGCTCTACTGCCGGCTTCTCAGCGCCAGGGTACATAAAGCTCACATTTCTAAATTCTACCGTTCCATTGAAACCAGAAGCTGCTGCTGTACCTTGCTTCGGTGAATCAGACTCTGTGATCGACGCTTCCATATCAAGCACCTCATTAATACGAACAGCAGAAACTTGAGCGCGCGGAATCATCACAAACATCATCGACATCATGACAAGCGAAAACATAATTTGCATCGCATATTGAATAAATGCCATCAGGTCACCAATCATCATTTCATTCATATCGATACGCTTGCTTCCGAACCAAACGATAGCAATAATGCATATATTCATAATCAGCATCATAACCGGCATCATAAACGCCATAATCTGATTGACTTTAACGGCAGTGTCCATCAAATCTTTATTCGCACCGGTAAAACGCTCTGCTTCATATGACGTACGATTAAAAGCACGAATAACACGAATGCCCGTTAGCCCTTCACGCAATACGAGATTCATACGATCCAGCTTTTTCTGCATAATCTTGAAGTATGGCATCCCAAAACGAACAATAATGAAAATAGCTAAAGCCAATATCGGCAGCACAACGAGCAATACCATCGAAAGCTGTACGTCCTTGTACAAGGCCATAATAATACCGCCTATACACATTAACGGTGCCATAACCATCATACGCAAAATCATCAGCACAACCTGTTGAACCTGATTAATATCATTTGTTGTACGTGTGATCATCGAAGCTGTACCAAGCTTGTCAAATTCTTGGATCGAGAAGCGTTCCACCTTACTAAAAGTATCCAATCTCACTTCCTTGCCAAATAATGCTGATACCTTGGAGGCATACAAGCTAGCCAGTACGGACACGACTGTTCCAAGCACAGACACGACAAGCATAAAGCCCCCCACTTTCCATATGTAGCCCGTATCGCCTTGTATTATTCCGTTGTTCACGATGTCTGACATTAATGTTGGAAGGTACAGGTCGGCAAGCGATTGCATTAAAATGAGAATTATAATACCAGCAATCGTGAACCGATACGGCTTCAAGTAACGCATCAAGCGAAGCATCGATCAATCCTTCTTTCTATTATGGCGCATATGTCCATTACATAATGGTAGACTAACAATATCAACAACTATCGTATGATCTTATAGCCAAATTATATCAACTTTAGCTTCTGCCATTCAACTTTTCAAAAAGTCGTGCGATTCTTGTCATTTACATTACAGGTGATAAAATCTATAATTGATTAGTTAAAAAACGTGAAAAGAGAGGACATCATGAACAAACGGAAGTTATACAATGGCTTAATGCTAGCTTTAGTGCTTCTTTTTGCCCTTATTGGGCCTGTGATGAACGTGCACGCACAAGAAGCGGAAGCACCAAAAAAGAAGCTTATTATGGGGACATCCCCAGATTTCCCGCCATTTGAAAGCGTGGATGCAAAAAACACTGGCGACATCGTTGGTTTTGATATCGATACCGCTAACCTTATACTGGATGAGTTGGGCTATGAGCTGCAAATTCAAAGCATGGACTTTAACGGATTGATTGCAGCACTTCAGGCAGGTCGAGTGGACTTTGTCATGTCAGGCATGTCCGCTACAGAGGAGCGTAAGACGAGCGTAGACTTCTCTGAGCCCTATTATTACGCACGAAACTCCATCGTTTCCAAAGCAGAACACAGCTATGAAACATTAGAGGCGCTGGAAGGACTAGTCGTAGGCGCACAGCTTGGTTCTATTCAGGAAAAGGTCGCTTATGAGGTTCCTAACCCTGCTGATGTGCGCAAGCTTAATAAGGTTCCAGATCTTGTTCAGGAGATTAACTCGGGCCGTATCGCAGCTGCCATCGTAGAAGATGCTGTTGCTGTAGACATGACGAATGCCAATCCAGGTCTCGTAATGAACTTTCTCCCGTCTGAGGAGCTGGACAACGGATATGCGATCGCCTTTCCAAAAGGTTCACCGTATGTAGAGGAATTCAATACTGTAATTGCCAAGTTTCATGAAGACGGCACTTTTGAAGAGCTGAAACAAAAGTGGTTCCCTGAGCCAAAAAACAACGCAGGCAGCGACAAGCTGATTGATTTTAGTGTACTTGAAGGCTATGTTCCGTACATTATGAAAGGCGTAGGCGTCACCTTGCTGTTCACGCTCGTATCAGCGCTGCTTGGTCTTATTCTTGGAAGTATCTTATCGTTATTCAAAATTTCGGGCATCAAGCCTTTAATGTGGTTCGCTACAGGCTATACGTCCATATTCCGCGGAACGCCATTGCTTGTGCAGCTTACGTTAATTTATTATGCTACGCCTCAGTTGACTGGCTATGACATCCCTGCGCTGCTTGCAGCAGGATTAGCGTTCGGCCTTAACTCTGCTGCTTATTTGTCCGAAACGATCCGTGCAGGCATTATGGCGGTCGACAAAGGGCAGCAGGAAGCTGCGATCGCGCTCGGCATTCCCTATCGCAAGATGATGATCTCGATTATATTCCCGCAGGCGCTTCGCAACATTTTGCCAGCACTCGTGAATGAATGCGTAGCGCTTATTAAAGAATCATCACTCGTTTCGGTCATCGGTGTTGCTGATTTAATGCGTCGTGCAGATATTGTGCGTGCGGATACGTTCCGCTCATTTGAAGCATTGCTGCTTGTTGCCGCGATCTACTACGTGCTCGTACTTATACTAACATCTTTGGCTCGCATGCTGGAAAGGAGATTACGCCGCGGTGATTAATGTACAGAATCTCACAAAAACGTATGGAAAGCATCAAGTGCTTAACGGTATTTCTACAAAAGTTAATAAAGGTGAGGTCGTTGCCATTATAGGACCTTCGGGTTCAGGCAAGTCCACCTTTCTTCGTTGTCTGAATCTGTTGGAGACACCAACTGGAGGAACAATTACAATTGGGGGTCAGGAGCTTACCTCACCCAAAGCAGATGTTGCTCGTATTCGCCAGCACATCGGCATGGTTTTTCAGCACTTTCACCTCTTCCCTCATATGACGGTCATTGAAAACATTACGTTTGCACCGACACAAGTAAAGGGAATCTCGCTTGAGCAAGCAAAGAAAAAAGCGATGGAGCTGCTTAACAAGGTTGGGCTTGCTGATAAAGCAAACAGCTATCCATCCAAGCTGTCAGGCGGTCAAAAGCAACGCGTTGCGATTGCACGCTCGCTTGCGATGGAGCCGGAAATTATGCTGTTTGACGAACCGACCTCTGCACTTGACCCTGAAATGGTTAAAGAGGTGCTTAACGTCATTAAGGATCTGGCTGACTCTGGCATGACGATGCTCATCGTCACACATGAAATGAAATTCGCGCGTGAAGCTGCTGATACAATCTACTTTTTAGATCATGGCAAGCTTATTG
Source organism: Paenibacillus septentrionalis (assembly GCF_042659865.1). Lineage (NCBI taxonomy): Bacteria > Bacillati > Bacillota > Bacilli > Caryophanales > Paenibacillaceae > Paenibacillus > Paenibacillus septentrionalis. The sequence goes on along the minus strand of NZ_JBHSTE010000004.1, from coordinate 347,954 downwards.
AATCAGCACCGCCAGAACAATTTTTCACGAACCCGAAAAGTGAGCGTGCGATTCGCTTTTTGGAGCAGGTATTATAACAGCTTAACGATGTTAAAGGCGATGTCCATTACGACGTCGCCTTTCTACTGCCATGCTAGAGCAGCCTACCCTTACAAGCAAGGAGAATATGTCCTATGCCATCACAATCGTTAACGTTAACAGCTATGAGCGTCTCTGACGCCGAAATAATTTGCAGCTGGGTGTATGAGCCTCCTTATGATTGCTACAACTGGCCCTCGTGGAAGGTCATGTGCGAGCAGGAGATCGAATTTGCGGACGACGCGATACGCCGCCAGCAATACTGCAGCTTAGTGCTGGCACAAAAGCTCGTCGGATATATTCAGCTGTTCCCGCTTGCATCCACGATGCGTCTCGCTATTTTTCTTGCTCCCGAGCATTGCGGCCGTGGGCTTGGCAGACATGCAACCGCCTTGGCTATAGCTGAGGCTGGCAAGCGGATGCCAGGTGCTGAAATTGATCTGGAGGTAGAATGCTGGAATCAACGGGCGATCAACAGCTATGCCAAGTCAGGTTTCACTATTACAGATCAGTATTCCTACAGCTATAAAGGCGTGATGAGAGAAGTGTTTTGCATGGTCTATAAGCCCGAATGGGAGCTTGCTTGAATTTGCAGTAACTACAACTAAAAGCGCCTGTTGTCCATTTCTATAAACAACAGGCGCTTTTCTTTTAACGAAATGAATGATCGTTGATGTCTAACAAATGTATCGGTACCTAAGTCGTTCTATGCCACTTCAGATGCCTTCACAGACGGCTCCCCTGCTTCCAGCAGCTTTCGATTGCGGCCGAACACAAAAGTCATTGCCAGCATGATAGCGCCTGTCACCACTAATAGCAGCTCAATCGATATGACATCTGCCAATGGACCGAAAATCAGCATCCCGATTGGCATCATCGAGGTTGAAATCATGCCGACTAACCCGAACACTCTTCCCAAATAATCGGGGTCGACCTTCTCCTGAAAAATAACATTCATCGGCGAATTCATGAATGGAAGCGCAATACCAAACAAGCCCATGAACACCAGGTAAACAACAAAATTAGGTACGACACCTAAAGCAATTGTACAGGCTGCCATCCATGCAATAGCCGCGGAAATCGTGACAATCCGATTTCTGAAGCCGCCCCAGGTTGCAATAACTGCCCCGCCCAGCATCATGCCAACAGAGAACACAATCTCAAGTGCCGTCAACCGCCAGACATCATCTCCAAATGAGCGAGCCGTTTGCAGCGGTGTTAAAAATGAGGCTGGTGCGAGCAGAATGAAGAATAAAACAAAAAATATAAGCAGTGTTTTAAGAAACGCATGCTTATTCACGTAGGAGAGTCCTTGCTTCATATCTTCAAAGTAGCTAAGTTGTGCCTTATCCTTGCTGCGCTCATGCGGTTTGACGCGTACGAATGCCATGAGCGTGAATATCCCTAATGCTGCTGTAATGACGTCAATAAAAAAGATATAGCTTAACGAGGTAATGGATAGCAATCCCGCACTAATAATCGGGCAGATAAACATCATCAACGCTTGAATCGTGCCGTTAATACCGTTGACGCGCATTAAATGCTCTTCTGGAACAAATTGTGGAAGGATTGAACCGACTGCCGGAATATGGATTCCTGATCCGATTGCACGTACTGCTGCCATTAAGAACAACAGCCATATTTCCTCATAGCCCATTAGAAAGATGATTGCCAAAATAAGAGTAGCTATGGCAATCATCGCATCTGCTGCCATAATCAGTTTTTTGCGATCAAATCGATCAGCCCAAACACCTGCAAACGGTGAAATAAAAAAGCTGGGCAAGAAGCCGCAAATAATATAAATTGTCATTGCAATTCCAGATTGCAGCGTTAAGGTAATATGCCACATCATGGCATACTGGACAATCATAGAGCCAATCATTGAAAGACTTTGCCCGGTTAAGAAAAACGCTGTCGTTCGCTTCCACGAAGAATTCACGTGTATCCAATCCTCTCACACTAATATATGTACGCTATATATTCTATCGGTATTTTCACTAAATATAATCAGGACACGCTCTTATTTTACTAAAATTAACAAAAAAATGCACCTGACCCTGAGGTTAGGTGCATGATGAATTTAACTAATCATGATAAGTGCGCAATAATTCGACAAACTTATTAGCGGTCATCTTAGGTGTACCTGCGTTTAGACGATATACCTCGTCAGAGCCTGCCTTATTAATGCCAGGTCTTATTGTAATAAATAAATTTACATCCATATCCTTCAGCACTTGTTTGACGGTCTGATTAAACGCGCCAAATGGAAACGACATAACGCCGTAATCATTGTCCAGCTCTTCCTTCAAGCGCTGTTCCATTTTCGATAAATCATTGGTGATACGAGCCACATATTCTTTTTCCGTCTCTACTCTGCCCTTATCCTTCAAATAAATGCGGTTAGTTAACAGCGGACCTGTCTTTTTACCATTCTTATCGAGTGGACCGTAATCATGCAGGTTGTAGGTATGGTTATAAAAACTATGGCCCTTTTCCTTCAGTTCCCTCATAGCATCCCATGTAAGGTGCGGAGTTTTCACATTATGAAGATCCGAGCTCTGGCCAATAATAAAATGAGTACCAACCATATTATACTTGTCCATAATGCCTACCGCGTACTTACGATAGGAGTCATAGCCATCATCAAAGGTAATAAGGACTGCGTTTTCCGGCACTTTTCCGCCGTGCAGCATGAACTTGTAAAATTGATCCATCGAGATCACATTATAACCGCGCTCATGGAGCAGCTTCATATGCGTTCCGAAACGAGCAGGCGATATTGTTACACCGCCTTCATTCTTATCAATATGATGATACATAAGCACGATGACTTTATCACGATAGTAGGTCTTGGTGTCGGCTGATGCCTCATTAACGAGCATCGTACAGAGCAAACATGCAAGTGATAACAATAAGATACGAATCTTCAATCCTATACCCCTCTCTTGATCATTATAGCTTGTAATGTTTAAGCATCAATCCCACGTGTTGGCTGTTGTTGAATCGGTGCTTTTTTACGCTTGCCGCCTGGAATATTGCCGAATAAGATCCAGTGCTGAGGAATAAAGCGAGCCACAACGCTAACAACAATCCATGAAACTACCAATGCTGAAAGGAAACCACCTGCATACCAAGCATGGTGTGCCAGAACATTTCCTGTTTCTGGTGGAAACTTGCGATAGATCAGCAGCACAAACGGATGGAATAAATAAATGCCAAAGCTCAATTCGCCAAGTCGTGCAAGCAGTCTTTTTATTATTCCAGATCCCTTGCGATATATGATAAAGCTAATCATCAGCAATACAAGGGCAGTTGTTAGTGCATGAAGGTTCCAGACCGCGTCAATAAAGGTCGTGTTGTAGCTATCCAGCTTCAAACGCATTTGATGCCAAATATAAACATGCGTCAAGCCTGCAGCAAGCCAGGCTGCCCCAAGCAGCAACCATCCTGCTAGTCTGCTTTTGGTAAAGTTGTCCTTGCAAACAATTAGCCAGTTTTTGCATTTCTCCCAATGTATACCGAGATAAGCACCTAGGAAATAATAAGAGAAATAGCTAAGCGACCAGCTACCGCGAGCCTTTACAGGTGTTTCCAGTACAAATTTGTTAATGAGGAAAAAGCTCCACTGTGCCAAAATACCGAATACAATAAGCCATGGCGTTAATCTCGGATATTTCTTCAACAACCATAAAAAGATTGGAAACATCAAGTAAAATTGAACACTAATATATACAAAATATAAATGGGTATATGCATTACCATGCATCAGTCTGGAAAAGAGATCACTTAACATATCGCCTATTGGCGGCATTGTTCCACTCATATATATTCTTAAAAAATAGTAAAACAATGAAAATACGATATAAGGAACAATGATATAAAGCATTCTTCGTTGATAGAAGTTTTTCACAAGCTTTCCGGTAAACGGACGATTATAGTAATTGTAAAAAAGCACAAAGCTGCTTAAAAAAATAAATGTAGTCGTACCAAACTTCAAAAATATATTGGCAAAATTGTAAAGAAAGAACCAGTTCGAATCAATCATCCCTGTGCTAACTGCTACTGAAGTAGAGTGAACAGTTAATACGCCGATAATGGCTATCGCTCTGACTATTGACAGTTCTGGAATATTCTCTCTCTTTGCAATTACAGCTCCTTGAGCCATGCAAAACGCCTTCTTTCTATTAAAGTAACTGCTGCTAGAAGCACTCTCCAATTATCAAATATATTCATAGCTTTGTCAATTTACTTCAAAATATTGCTATTACAAAATCCCCCAATTTATCTTCATGCAATATATCCCTATTGTGTACATCTGATTTTCCATCAAGGCAGCCCATTGAAATCAAACATTATGACATATCGATATGACGATTCTCTATATGCAAATTAACTGGAAATGTCCATAATGATAACTATCAATCAACCAATCTACTTTAGGAGAGGATAACATGACATATATCGCTTCTGCTGATCGCTATCAGCATATGCAATACAATCGTTGTGGACATAGTGGTCTGATGCTTCCAGCGATTTCTTTAGGCCTGTGGCATAATTTTGGCGGACAGGACGTTTTCGAAAACGGACGCGCCATGGTTCGTCAAGCTTTTGACTTGGGTATTACTCATTTTGACATTGCCAACAACTACGGCCCTCCTCCTGGATCAGCTGAGGAAAACTTCCGTAAAATTTTGCAGCTGGATATGGCACCTTATCGGGATGAGCTAATTATTTCAACGAAGGCCGGGTATGAAATGTGGCCTGGACCGTATGGCAATTTTGGCTCTCGTAAATATCTGGTCTCAAGTCTTGATCAAAGCTTAACAAGACTTGGGCTGGATTATGTTGATATCTACTACCATCATCGTCCAGATCCGAATACACCGATCGAGGAAACAATGGCGGCGCTAGATCATGTTGTTCGTCAAGGTAAAGCGCTGTATGTTGGTTTATCTAATTATAGTGCTGAGCAAACTGCCGCTGCATCCAAAGTGCTAAAGGAGCTCGGGACACCATGTCTAATCCATCAGCCAAGCTACTCCATCATCGATCGTTGGATCGAGCATGGCTTGCAGGATGTGCTTGCTGAAGAAGGAATTGGCACAATCGGCTTCCTTCCGCTTGCTCAAGGCATCCTGACCAATAAATACTTAAATGGCGTGCCTTCCGATTCACGTGCTGCCGGTCATTCTGTGTTCTTGAGTGAAAACAGCATTACAGACAAGCATGTTGAGGTTGCCAAAGCATTAAACAAGCTCGCTGCAGAACGTGGACAAAGCTTAGCGCAAATGGCTCTAGCTTGGGTGCTTCGCAATGGCAAGGTGACTTCCGCTCTAATCGGCGCCAGCCGTGTAAGTCAAATCGAGGAAAATGTTGCAGCGCTTGCGAATCTTAGCTTCACCGATGAAGAATTGGCAACGATTGACCAAATTGTTGAAACACATCTCGGCAAGAAGAATTAAGGAGTACAACGGTGGATAAATTTATGGAGTTTCTGCCGCAGCATCTGCATCAGCTCGATCTCTACCTCATTCAATATGGGAGAGAAGCATGCGAGCCAGGTCATTCCTTCGGTCCCGCAATGCGCGAGTATTTTAAGTTCCATTATATTTTGGATGGAAAAGGCATTTTTGAAGTGAACGGGCAACGATACGAGCTGAAAAAGGGGCAAGGCTTTCTCGTTACGCCTGAAACGGTCTGCTACTACGAGGCTGATCTTCAAGATCCCTGGACATATTGCTGGATCGGTTTTAATGGAATTAAAGCTGCAGGTCTGTTGCGACAAGCACAGCTATCAGATGAATCACCAATATATACTTGGGAAAAAAGCGGATTTTTCGAGCAAAGCATACAGCAAATGATGCAATCCAAGACGATGACTGCTGGTCGCGAGTTTAAGCTGACAGGACTGCTTTACCTGTGGCTTGCCGCGATGATCGATTGCCGCGGCTCTGAGCTTAAGCAAAAAGCGAAGGAAAACAGCAAGGAGCATTACATCGCGCAAGTGGTTCATTTCATTGAGGTGAACTATGCGAACAAAATTTCGGTGCAGTCAATCGCACAATTTGTCGGCTTGCAGCGCAGCTATTTAAGCGCATTGTTTAAGGAAGTAATGGGAATCAGTCTGCAGGACTATCTCATCTCCTATCGCATGCGCAAGGCTTGTGAGCTGCTGGGCAGCACAACGCTTATGGTAGGCGATATCGCCAGATCCGTGGGCTATGAAGATCCCCTGTTATTTTCAAAAATGTTCAAAAAATCTATGCAGCTTTCACCTACGCAATATCGTGAACAAAAATAGCTGCAAGCCGTATTAACTTGCATTCTGCGGCTACAACTGTCCTGCATAAAGAAGCATCCAGCCACTCGCCCGCTTGCGAGTGACCTGGATGCTTCTTTTAGTACATGTTCGTTCGACTGACAGTATAGTATGGTTTAGTCGATGCAGCCATATACGGTGTTGCGAACGCGAAGATGATGCTCACGCTCCAAATTAGGCAGCCGTTGATGCATGTATACGATAGTGAGCTGCTCCTCGGGATCAATCAAAGCGTACGTGCCACTCATGCCTGTCCAGCCAAATTCGCCTAATGAGCTATTGCCGTTGGAAGCACCAAGATTTAGCAAGGTACGCACTCCAAGCCCATAGCCATAGCCTTCCGAATACGGTCCTGTAAACTGAGCAAGCTGTTGTTCGTTTAGCTGATTGGCGCGCATAAGATCAATTGTTTTGCGACCAATGATGCGCTCGCCATTATGCTTGCCGCCACTAGCGAGCATTTGAGCAAATATCGTATAATCGCGAGGCGTTGAGAATAGTCCGATTCCGCCGCCGCGATACGTAACCTCTGGCTGGAACATTTCGTCGCCAAACGCAGGAAGCATTGGCTGGATACCACCTTGACCATCTTCAACGTACAAGGTCGCCATTCGTGATTGCTGGTCGCCTTTAAAGGTAAAGCCTGTATTATTCATGCCTAGCGGCTCAAACAGCTCCTTATGCAAAAATTGCTCGATGCTCATGCCGCTAATCACTTCAATCAGCCTCGCTAAAATATCATGACCGTAGCCGTAAGCCCAATTGCTGCCCGGTTCAAACAGCAGCGGTACGTCAGCTATCTTTTTAACCAGCTGCTCCAAGGTGTAGTTGCCTGCTGCCCTAAGCTCTTCATTGATTTGTTTCAATGCTTTTTCCGTTGGCGAGATGCCAAAGTCGTAAGGAATGCCTGATGTCATTGCAAATAAATGTTTAATCAAAATTGGAGACTGTGCCGGTTTGATCGAAACACTTCCATTACGTTCCGTATGAACAACTTTCATATCGCGGAACTCAGGCAAGTACTCATCAAGCCGATCATTAAGTAAAAAGTATCCACGTTCGAAAAGAAGCAAAGCGGCGGTGCATACAATGACCTTCGTCGTTGAAAACAGGCGGTGAATATTGTTTTCGTCCATCACTCGCTTGCTTTCCCGATCGGCATAGCCATAATATCCTTCGAAAATAATTTTGCCGCGTTGTGCCACCACACAGCCGCAGCCGGCAAGTTGTTTCTCAACAAACCCAACCAGCAGCTCATCCAAATGTTTAAATGCACTCATGAGCGCTTACCTCCAACGTATTTTTGATCTTCTTCTTGTTTGAATATATACCTATTTAGCAATAGTATAAAATACGTTCCGCGTGCAAGCCTACGGTATAAATTATAGATAAAATCCTGTCATCATCCGATTTATTAATCCCTCGGAGCTTTATGCTGCAATTGCTTAGTTATTTAAAAGCCGAACAGCACTTGTTATCCAAGAGCTTAGAGCATTAACATCCAGCGTGGCTGGAAACTGTAGCAACACATCATCGATCTCTTCAATAGCCTCATTCTCCAATTGCTCCGTCTCTTCGAGCATCACAAGCTCGTCATATTTCATTAATGCATTATGCAGAGCAAAGCCCATTTGAATAATAAGATGGTCCTCATTATTTGGCACGAACTGTTCTGAAAACTGTTTAACGAGCGGATGGTCGGCATATGAGTTTAGATCAGAATACAGCGAATGCTTCGTCCGCCATGCGAGATGCTTTCTTTCTCGGGTACTATTAGTACGCGCTTCTTGCTCAATTCTGCGGCGAATTAGGCCAGTATTAACTCTTGCCTTTTTGAAACCGAACTCTGAATAAGTACCGCCAAGCTCTTGAATTCCGCCTTTAATCGCTTGATTTTTGTTTCTAATGCTGTTCAATTCAGTGCCCATTATATCTGTAAAAAAGTCTGTTGTCAGCTGCTCGCGTTTTCTCATGCCGCCTCGCAAGGTGCTTGGCATATGGTCATCCCCGTATCTGCGAAGCTTTTTGCTCCAGCTATCCTTTACACGAGTTCTCTCTCTCGAAAATATGCTCCTCTCTTTCTCTAAGTAGCTGCCATACTCACTAAAGTAAGGATTCTCCGAGCCGCTCATGACTTCAAGCGGATCAAGTGAATCATACAGCACCTCGTATACAAACAGCTTCGTTTCCCAGCCACTGCTGTCTTTATCATAAATATGGGTTTCTGATCCATCGCTCGTAATATCAATCCAGGCGATTTCTTGAAAATTATTTAGTACGACAATGTCAGGCCGAGTATGTCCGTGCGTAACCTGAAAATTAACCTCATAAGGCCCGAATGAATAGTGGGTTAGCGCTTCGCAGGCTAACGTCTCCACTGCATAGCCGAAATTTGCCCAAAAGTAAGAAGGCAAGTTGTTTTGATCCTCGCAATAGTCTTTAGCCGTTCCATACCATTGCTGTAAATATCCTGAATCCTGCCTGCTTTCGAGGTCGCTCCATTGCAGGGATTGCTGTCTAGCCTGTTCAACAATTGTTACAATTGTATCTACGATTGTTGTAATGGCATTATTATGAATTGCACGTTCTTCTTCATCATTGTTTTTGGAATAGTTCTTTGTTTTTCTTGCCATTTGTGTGACGGATTGGGAAGGGTGTAATGCGAAACCAGGTTGTGGGGAGAGGTACTGGTTTTCTAGCTCTTGATTGCTGGCTGCCAAGCTACCCATTGCAGTAGCTTCATGCTCTAGATGAGGCTGATCATTAACCATGACGTCGCCAAGCTGCGAGGTTGGCTGTACTCGTCCTTGTCGCTGTTGAACAATATGCCAGGCTTCATGCGGGAGGTGCTGTTCCTGGTTAGGTGCGAGATGAATTTGGTTTCCTTGCGCATACGCATAGGCGCCAAGCTGATCGGGCTTATTGGAGCCATAAAACACTTGAACATCATCAAGTGAAATTCCAAAGTTCTTTTCGATTCGCTGTACTAAAGGTACTGGCAATGAGGTGGCTCGCTCATACTGAGTTTCCTCTTCGTTATCCTTGGTTTGCCCCTCCTGCATTAGCTGGGCGGTGGCCTGATTGCCTATCGTTTGCTGCAAAAATTGATCTGGCATTTGCCGAAGCTGAACCGTAGGACGTACTCGCTTCTGCGTGCGATTCAACGTCTGCGATGGTGCAGCGTGCTCATATTTATGCATAATTTATCACCTATTTTTCTATGGATTCTCATTTATGATAGCTCTGACTGAATTGATCGTCAATCATTTCCAGCGTACTGCCTCCTATTTTAGGATATGGGCAGATCTCCGTACACTAATATCCTGTACATTTCATAGTATATTGTACATCCAAAGCTTCCAGGTCGTCGTTATTACAATCGCGTATGCGAGGAAAAATTGAAAGAGGTGAGACCAATCCTTTACAAGAGCAAGTCCTATAAAAGCAAGTGGCTTAAAACACAATGGCTGATGGAAGATGACGTTGTGAAGTCATACTTGCCTAAAACACTGCTTTTTACAAGGAGTAATCTATCAACAATGCTATCCCGCTTCAACACTATATATTTTAAGCCAACTAGTGGATCCGGTGGGGCAAGTATTGTGAAAATAACGAAACATGACAAGTCTTATAACGCTCAGCTGCGCAAATCCAAAAAAACGTTCCCCTCACAAGAGAAGCTGTATTATTGGATGAAGTCGTTTGCTGGTAAGCGTTCTTTTATTTTGCAGAAAGGCATTGCTCTAGCAAAAACGAAAGGCAAGCCTTTCGATATTAGAGTTATGGTGCAAAAAACAAAAGAACAAAAATGGAACACAACTGCAATTTTCTGTAAAGTTGGACGCGCGGGAAAGGTTGCAACGAACTATAATCAGGGTGGACATTTGCAGTTTTTATCACCAACTCTTTCGGGAGCTGGCTACAGCCAACCCCAGCAATCTGCACTAAAGGCTGAATTAGATAAGCTGGGCTTGCAAGTTGCCCGAGTTTTTTCTCGTCATAGTAAAGGGTTTAAAGAGTTGGGTCTTGATGTCGCCATTGATCAGAATGATCGCCTATGGATCTTGGAGGTTAATACTCGTCCACAATTTTATCCGCTTAAGGATATGGCCGATAAAGCACTGTATATGAAGATTCTATCCTATGCCAAGCAGTACGGACGCAAAAGATAGTTAAAGGAATTGTTAGCGATAGGAGTTTTCTACGTAGCGGTAAATTGGCCTCATAATAGCCCCTTATAGAAGCCTGCATGAAGCTAGTATAGCATTCATGCAGGCTTTTATCATGAGCAAACTAAAAATTAATTAGCATTTAAGTGATACTAGTACAAACCTATTACATATTAGCCCCATAAAATATCCAGGAGGTGACTCGATTGACAAATTCAGATAAAAATCCCGATCACATACAATATAAAGTTGTCAGTATACATGGAATTAATCCAATTCACGGAAGACGGGGCGCCACTGGACCAACAGGGGCGACTGGACCCATGGGCGTTACTGGACCTACCGGTGCTGTTGGTCCCACAGGACCAACAGGCATATCTAATGATACACCTTTGTTTTCTGTAAGAGATAATAACAATAATGTATTGAACGTAACGTTAGGTGAACCCCTTATTTTCACTTCCGATACACTGGACATCACACTTCGTGAAGGTTCTGTCATCGTCGATATTGAACTGAACGATGATCTAGCAGGTCCAACAGGGGCTACTGGTGCGACCGGGGCTTCTGGTGTCACGGGCGCGACAGGACCTACTGGCGCAACAGGAGCTACGGGTAACACTGGTGCTACGGGGGCTACTGGCGTCACTGGGGTTACTGGCGATACCGGTGCGACTGGGGCTACGGGTGACACTGGCGCTACCGGCGCTACGGGAGACACAGGTGCTACTGGTCCCACGGGTTCAACAGGACCGACGGGCGTCACCGGGCCGACCGGCACCACGGGGGCTACGGGCAGTACGGGCGACACGGGCGCGACTGGCGCTACCGGGGCTACGGGTGACACTGGCGCTACCGGCGCTACAGGTGTTACCGGACCTACTGGCGCAACAGGGGCTACGGGCGACACCGGGCCTACTGGTGTCACTGGGGCGACCGGTGCTACTGGAGCGACGGGCGTCACTGGCGCGACTGGCGATACCGGTGCGACTGGGGCTACGGGTGACACTGGCGCTACCGGCGCTACGGGAGACACAGGTGCTACTGGTCCCACGGGTGATACCGGAACGACTGGCGCTACCGGAACGACTGGCGCTACGGGCGCGACTGGCGCGACTGGGGCTACCGGCGCGACCGGCACTACTGGGGCTACCGGCGCGACCGGTGATACCGGAACGACTGGTGACACGGGTGCTACGGGCGATACCGGACCTACTGGTGCTACTGGGGCGACTGGTGGCACGGGCGCGACTGGGGCTACTGGTGCAACAGGACCGTCGGGCGACACTGGGCTTACTGGCGACACCGGACCTACTGGGGCTACTGGCGCAACTGGCGCGACTGGCGCGACTGGCGATACCGGTGCGACTGGGGCTACGGGTGCTACGGGCGATACCGGCGCGACTGGGGCTACCGGGGCTACGGGCGACATCGGGCCTACCGGCGCTACTGGTGTCACTGGGGCTACTGGGGCTACTGGCGCGACCGGACCAACCGGCGCAACAGGGCCGACGGGCGTCACCGGACCTGCTGGCGCAACAGGGGCTATCGGCGCTACTGGCGCGACGGGTTCAACAGGACCGTCGGGCGTCACTGGTGCGACTGGACCGACCGGCGCAACAGGGATGACGGGCGATACCGGGCCTACTGGCGCAACAGGAGCTACTGGCGATACCGGACCTACTGGCGATACCGGACCTACTGGCGCAACAGGAGCTACGGGGGCTACTGGCGTCACTGGTCCGACTGGCGATACCGGCGACACAGGTGCTACCGGCGCTACTGGCGCTACGGGTTCAACAGGACCGACGGGCGTCACCGGGCCGACCGGTGCGACGGGCGCGGCTGGCACGACTGGCGCTACCGGCGCGACTGGACCGACCGGCGCAACAGGGCTGACGGGCGATACCGGACCTACTGGTGACACGGGGGCTACTGGCGCTACGGGCGATACTGGCGTCACTGGTCCGACCGGGGCTTCTGGTGTCACGGGCCCGACCGGACCGACGGGCGCAACTGGAGCTACGGGCGATACTGGCGCGACTGGACCGACCGGCGCTACTGGAGCTACGGGCGATACCGGTCCTACTGGCGCAACAGGAGCTACGGGGGCTACTGGATCTACGGGTTCAACAGGACCGACGGGCAGTACGGGCGACACGGGCGCTACTGGCGCTACCGGGGCTACAGGTGTTACCGGACCTACTGGCGCTACCGGGGCTACAGGTGTTACCGGACCTACTGGCGCAACTGGGGCTACGGGCGACACTGGCACTACTGGAGCGACGGGCGTCACTGGGGCTACGGGCAACACCGGACCTACCGGGGCTACTGGAACGACGGGCGTCACCGGTCCTACTGGTGCAACTGGAGCTACGGGCGCGACGGGTTACACTGGCGCGACGGGTGTCACTGGTGACACCGGGTCAACTGGCGTCACTGGTGCAACTGGGGCTACAGGCGCTACGGGCGACACGGGCGCGACCGGACCGACCGGCGCTACGGGTGACACTGGTCCAACGGGCGACACTGGACCGTCGGGCGCTACGGGGGCTACCGGACCTACTGGTGACACGGGCGCTACAGGCGCGACCGGGGCTACGGGCGATACCGGACCTACTGGCGACATGGGTGCTACCGGCGCTACTGGCACGACCGGCGACACCGGGCCTACTGGTGCTACTGGAGCTACCGGCGATACCGGCGCTACCGGCGACACGGGGCCGATGGGCGCTACGGGGGCTACTGGCGTGACCGGCGCTATCGGCGCGACCGGGGCTACGGGTCCGACTGGCACTACAGGCGCGACTGGTGACACCGGTGCGACTGGCGCGGCTGGCACGACTGGCGATACCGGACCTACTGGACCGACCGGCGCAACAGGGCTGACGGGCGATACCGGACCTACTGGCGCTACTGGAGCTACGGGCGATACCGGACCTACTGGCGCTACTGGTATCACTGGTGCTACTGGTGCGACAGGCGATATTGGACCGAGTGGAGCTACCGGACCGTCGGGCGACACGGGCCCGACTGGTGTCACTGGTGCCACTGGCGCTACTGGCGACACCGGGGCGACTGGCGCGACAGGTGGCACGGGGGCTACCGGCACTACGGGCGCTACTGGTCCGACTGGCGCTACTGGTCCGACTGGCGCTACGGGTAACACTGGCGCTACCGGCGACACAGGTGCTACGGGCATCACTGGTGCTACTGGTCCGACTGGTGCAACAGGACCGTCGGGCGACATGGGTGCGACCGGAGCTACGGGCACTACCGGCGCGACTGGCCACACCGGGCCTACTGGCGTCACTGGTCCGACTGGTGTGACTGGCGACATGGGTGCGACCGGAGCTACTGGCGCAACCGGACCTACAGGCGTCACTGGGGTTACTGGCGTGACTGGACCTACGGGGGCGACCGGTGCTACCGGCGCTTCAGGACTGACTGGCGCCACTGGACCTACTGGCGCAACCGGACCTACTGGCGCCACTGGTGCTATCGGGGCGACCGGCACTACCGGCGCGACTGGACCTACCGGCGTGACTGGACCTACCGGCGTGACTGGACCTACCGGCGCCACTGGAGTTACTGGCGCCACTGGGCCTACTGGCGCAACCGGACCTACAGGCATCACTGGTGTTACTGGCGTGACTGGACCTACGGGTGCGACTGGTTCACCTAGTATAATCCCTTTTGCATCAGGAGGCCCCGTAACTTTAACTTCTCTCGCATCGGGAGCTGCTGGACCGCCAGTAGTACTTGGATTTGGCAATTCCGGTGTACTCACAGCTAACCTAGGAACATCGATAGACTTAACTGGCGGACCTGCTGCCATTATTAACTTCGCCTTCTCAATGCCAAGAGCAGGAACTATTTCAAGTTTAACAGCCTATTTTAGTACAACGACCTCAGTCAACCTCACCGGAATAAACGCTACAATCAGTGCACGTCTATACCAATCAACTACTCCAAACAATACATTTGTAGCTGTACCAAACTCTACTGTTAACCTTCTACCGACCTTAAATGGAGTTATTAATGTTGGTACAATTAGTACTGGAACGGTAACAGCTATTAATAATGTTGTTGCACAAGGTACTCGTGTACTGCTTGTTTTCTTTATGACAACTACTGGGGCAACGAACACACAAAGTGTTAGTGGTTATGCAAGTGCTGGCATATCAATAAGCTAATTCAATATTTATTTAAATTGAGCAAAATCACTAGTTATTAGCTTGGCTACCTCGTCTTGTTTTGTAAGGCTGAGGTAGCTTCTTTATAAATGAAAAGATACTAACTGAGATAAACAAAAAAGCACCCACTAAGGTGGGTGCACATTAATTTTCAACCTTTATCATATCTACTTGGACCTTCATACGAAGAGAATATCTCTCTTACTGCAAACAACTTAAACGATTGAGTTACATCGTTATCGGGTATGCCATTGTTGACATTAGCGCATTTTCTGATTGGGTTGAATCCAGTCTGCTGTATTGAACGACCACTGGAATATTGCTTTCGACTTGAATGGCATAAGGTACGCCAACTGGTAAGTATTCTTCATCACGATGCAAGGAAGAAGTTCGAATATGCTTGGTTCTTCTCCCTGGTACCGTATATTGAATATTGCTAATCGGTTCTCGATCTTCAAAATAAATCGTAATGCTAAGCTTTGCTTCCTCTGATGAACAGTTCAGCACACATATCGATTCGTGACTTACTAAATCACCTGAGCTTACTTCAGGTATATACCCATCAGGAATGATCCATTGCTTCTCGCCAAGCGCTTTGCTCATCGAGACACACCTCCACATGTTTAATTTCATACTCTCAAAACGAAATATCACACTGGTGTTCGACATAGCTGTCTCAATACGATTATACTCGATATCCTTTATATTGAAAGCGCATTAATGCAATGTTCAAGATACGATGAACCAGTTAGGCTGGTTTTTTACATATAGAAATTTTTACCAAAAATGCGATAAAAACGGTATCCTTATGATGAATGAAGCTCAGGAACGTCTACCAATTTCTTTCCTTAAATAATTTATGTCTAAATAGTATGAGGTAACTTACTGTATAAACATGAGTGGAAGCGTTAAAATCATTTACATCTTATTCGTTATAACATTGTACAGAGACGCGCATATTAAACCGAGCCCACGTCAAAGTTACTTAAACAACCGAATCCTTTATCATTTATTATTCTCGATATAATCCACCCAAACATGTCCCTCTGGAAATTGTATCTGCATCGAAGCTTTGAGCCACTCTCTTTCTTGTGGCGTTAGTAAGGGAAAAACAGTCAAAAAGTCATTTTGATCCTTTTCTCGGATCTCAGAACTTCCACCTTTGTAAAGAAGTTGTATTTCTGGTCTTAAATACGGAATACCCTCTTTAGTTTTTGCTATTATATCTGTCATTGGTCTGTTGATAGACTTTTCCCTACCGTAAATCCACGAATCATGGTTTGAATCAATTAACATAATTTGAAAGGCCCATGGGGAGTTGCTATTTTTACTGACCCATATGTCATTTGTAGACGAGAGAAACTCTCCTTTTTCCCACAGAGCGAGTTTGCCATTCTCGGCCTTGTACAGTGTCCAATCTTTCGATAGATATTGGAACGCGGTTAATTGCTCCTCGCGTAATATTATGACGTCCACATCACCATGTTTCCTTGACTGCTTGCCAACATATAAATCTAATGCCCAACCTCCTGCAATACACCAAATAACAGGAATCTCTGAAAAAACCGCGCATACTTCAGGCACAGTTATAGGCACCCAATTGTTTATATCTTTTCTCATAATCATCCTTCCCTTTTCGCAGAATTGCACTCAAATAAATATATCAACAAATGAATGAGTTTCCTACGTTTTCCCTAGCTGACATTCGATATTTCTTGTCTGATTGGATGGGAGGACTTTATAATTTCCGTAAATATTTCGTTCGTTGCCGCCTCAGCTTTGGCGTTTCCTAATCCAAACCGATATGCAAAACCATAATAATCACGATTCAACGTATAAATCCTTCGAGCTTTTCGTGATGATCTTCTTGAGTTTGTGTGCCTGAGAGTAGAGGATATTCTAACGCTCATTTATCAGAAAAAACTGGGGCTTATGACAGAACTGTTGCGCCTGCAACTGGCTAAGGTAATGGTAGCGTTCCATAGTAAGACAACCGGAGAAGAAAATCAACCGCCTGGGGACAAGGACGACGGGTAGCCTCCGCAAACGGAAGGTACTTCCGTTGGTCCGCAAGATCAAGGGAAATATGTTGAAGAACTTACGCTTCTTCTTTTGGAACGTAAGGTTTCCGACAACCGCTCCCTTCGGGGCTAGTTCAAGCTTACGCTCAAGAGTGCTGGAACGTATTACTGCGTAAGCTCTTGAAGCGCTCCGTTTTTGACCCTTCCGGGTCGTGGATGGATAATGCTTTTCCCCTTTTGCTGATCGACAACAAACCAAATCTTCGGTTTGCTTGAATATTGGTGCTCCGAACGACTCCCGTTGACAATGCCTTGGGCTGTGGTTGACAGAAAAACCTAAAGAGAGCCGCAACAGGTCACCAACCAGCAACCTGTCACAGCCCTCAAACCCGCGTCCTGCGCGGCCTCGCAGTTCTTACTTTTCTCCCGTCTCCACAGGATTGTCGGGACTTGCGCTCCATTCACTCCAAGAACCAGCATAAAGCTGCACATGCTGATACCCCGCTTCACGCAGTGCAAATACATTAGGCGTCGCGGTTACACCTGAACCGCAGTACACGACGACATTAGCATCACGAGGAATTCCCTTAAACCGCTCTGCTTGCTCTTCAGGCGTTTTCCACGAGCCATCTGCTCGCTTGCCCTCCTGCCAAAAATGGTTGATCGCGGTAGGAATATGTCCAGCTGCACGATCAATTGGCTCATGCTCGCCACGATAACGCGCTCCATCACGAGAATCAATCAGGACAACTCCAGGCTTGCCTACTCTTTCCTTAACCTGTTCCAGTGAGAGCACCATATCATCGTTACGTATAACAGGCATCGGCTCTGCATCTAGCCGTTTTGGTATAGCTGCATCTACTGGAAGCCCCGCTTCCACCCAGCCCTTATAGCCATGCTCAAGCACAGCAACTTCGCCCTTGAATCCGATCCACTCCAATAGCCAGCGTAGGCGTGATGCCATCGCTCCACCTTGATCGTCGTATGCCACAACACTCACGCCATCCCGAATCCCAATAGAAGCTGCAAATGCTGCAAACGTCTCGGGTTCAGGAAGAGGATGTCTTCCACCAACTCCATCAAGCCTCTTCGCACTCGATAAATCATGACTCAAGCTTGCATAATGCGCCCCTGCAATATGCCCTTGTCGATAAGCCAGCTCTCCCGCATCTACATCTGACAAATCATAACGCGTATCGACGATGACGATACTATCAGTCGCTTGCTGCTCAATACGCTGCAATAGCCAATCATTGCTAACAAAATACACCAATGACCTCACTCCTTTTTATATTATATTTAGTTTAATTCATATCCCGTTGCGGGACTAGCATATATTCGTGGTTCTATTCTATGTCATGGTTATACAGGACATGATTGCAATTCCACAATCTTCCCAATCTAAACCCCTATGTAACTGCAAGAAAAGAAGCATCCTGCCCCTCCCCTTCTTGCAGCAGAGCGTCACAGTTGTTTCTCATGGCAATCTTATATTTAGGGCTTCGCTTTGGAGGAACGTTTCGATGGTGCAGCCAGACTAGTCAGCAGCAGCGGTCCTTGCTTCGTGATTGCGATCGTGTGCTCAAACTGTGCCGTTAAAGCATGATCGATCGTTCGCGCGGTCCATCCATCATGCGCAATATACAGCTCCGTTGCACCTGCTGTAACAATCGGTTCAATCGTAATCACCATCCCTTCCTGCAGCTTGATGCCAGTTGTCTGCGATCTTGTATGCAGCACCTGCGGCTCTTCATGAAGCTCCTTGCCGATTCCATGACCTGCAAAGGAAGGTACGACTTTAAATCCATCGGCTTCAACACGACGTTCGATGGCGTATCCGATATCCGACAACTCACTTCCGACATGAGCAGCTTGAATACCTGCGCGAAGAGCTGCTTTTGCCGAGCGGACAAGCTTTCTTGTTTCTGGCTTCACGTCTCCGATCATGTATGTCCATGCTCCATCAGCTTTCCATCCACCGACATCTGCCACGATATCAACCGTAACAATATCTCCATTTTTTAACTCATAGCTGCCTGGAAAGCCGTGACAGGCAACTTCATTAACGGAAACACAGCTTGCAAAAGGATAACCCTTAAATCCTTTCTGTGCCGCAACTGCACCTCGCTTTGCAAGATAAGCTGCAACAAATCGTTCAATATCCATCGTTTTCATTCCTGCGGCGAGCTTTTTCTGCAGCTCTCGATGGCAGGCAGCAATAATTTGACCTGCTCGCTTTATTTTTTTTATTTCATCCGTGCTCTTATAACCGACTGTTTTCATAAGCATCGCCTCCTACATTCCTACTATCAATGTATTCGGCGTTAAATTGTCCACATGCACATAACCGTCAGACAAAGAAAAAGAGCCTATGATGGTTAGCTCATAGGCTCGTAACATACGTGATCTACACCGCAGAGGAGTTAATCCTGCTTAGCTCATCCTCTACCAGAGAGGTTAGTTCATCTTCATAGCCGCCAGTAATACGATACTTGCGCACATAATCCTTAACGAACTTTCTCGGATCCTTAGGTTGGAAAATTCTCGTCAATTCCTTCAAACTTTCCTTGACTTCATTTTGGCTATGTTTGGCCATGAAATCTCCTCCCTTACACATTGGATGGTCATCACATTCGATAACAAAAAGAGTATGCTTTCCGCATTCTCTATGCTGCAATGATGATACTCTACGAAGGCAGATCAATATTTATAAATTTTCTTACTAGTATAACATTTCAGACAACAATATCAAACAACTCAAACATTAGAATATTTTATTTTTATCCTTCACAGCAATCCGCCGAATTCGAACGCTTACTTATCATGAAGGCGAAATAAGTAAATTATGACCTGCTAGTGTTCAGAGTCCGAATCATGTGACTGCGATTGATTAGGCTCTTGTTTTCGATACATACGCAAATATACAACTACTCCAACTACTGCAACGATAATCCCGAAACCTAACAAAACCGCCGCAGCTACGCTATGCCACACTACGAAACCCTCCCTAAACAATGTTAGACCATCTATGACAACAGACGATATGAACCGCTTGCATAAGCAAGCAACTGATCATTTTCGTCGTAGATAGAGGCTGTCATTGTTATAGTACGTTTCGTACGATGCAAAAGTTCCGCTTTACAATAAATTGTACCACTTGAAACATTATGCAAAAAGTGTGTGTTCATCGTTGCAGTGACCGTTCGTACCGTAGGATCAAGCATAACGATTAGCCCCATTGCATTATCAAGCATCGACATGAATACTCCACCGTGAACAATGCCCATCATATTTAAATGATGAGGTTGGATCGCGAGGGATACGACAATTGCGTCCTGTTCGACCGCCTCAAGCTCAAAGCCAACATACCCCCAAAAGGTGGACTGCGCCTGCTTGGCGAGTTCCTCATACGGCTTACTCATTGTTCTGCTCCTCTTCCTCAATCAGCTGGCGCTTCAGTACTTTGCCGACCATCGTTTTGGGAAGCGCATCACGAAATACATAAATATGAGGAACCTTGTAAGCAGCTAGTCTTTCTCTGCACCACTGATTAAGCTGCTGCTCCGAAACCACCACCTGATCCTTCAGTACAATATACGCCTTTACTGTCTCACCACGATATTCATCCTTGACGCCAACAACAGCTGCTTCTGCAATCCCAGGATGCTCAAACAGCACCTCTTCAATTTCTCGAGGATAGATATTGAAGCCTCCTGCTATTATCATGTCCTTAATCCGTTCCTTTATGACAAAATAACCATCCTCATCCATCAAAGCCAAGTCTCCCGTTCGCAACCAATCCTCGTGAAAAACGGCTTCAGTTGCTGCTGGATTGTTCCAATATCCCTTCATTACTTGAGGTCCGCGTATTACAAGCTCTCCGATTTCTCCAGGAGGTAAAAACTGCCCCGTTTCAGTAGAAAGTATCGCGGCCTCGGTATCAGGGAATGGAACGCCAATTGTTCCCATTTTACGGTTTCCCCATATCGGATTAGCATGCGTAACAGGAGAGGCCTCTGTTAACCCATATCCCTCTATAAGCTTTCCATTCGTTATCTTCTCAAACGTTTCTTGAACCTCTAGCGGCAATGCTGCTGAGCCGCTAATACAAATTTCAATGGAAGATAGATCAATTGGCTTTGCCTGCTTGGAGGCCGCTTGGATTAGTGCGATATACATGGTTGGAGCCCCTGGAAATATCGTTGGCTTCAGCTTATCGATCGTGCGAAGTACTTCTTGCACCTCAAATTTGGGCAGCAATACGAGACATCCGCCTGTACAGACGGATAAATTCATTAATACGGTTAATCCAAACACATGGAACAACGGCAATGCAGATAGATACAGCTCTTCTCCCAAACGAATTCGCTCGCACCACTCCAGACTTTGCAGCGTATTGCACACCAGATTGCGGTGAGTAAGCATAACGCCTTTGGGAGTTCCTGTAGTGCCGCCTGTATACTGTAATGCTGCTAATTCTTCATGTCCAGCTAAGGTCGGACGCTCGAAGGATAGTGCCTGACGACTTTGCAAGGCTTTCCATGACACATACCCATCGTGTCCGTAAGGAATTTTCGTCTTAAAGCCGTCCATGCGCTGCTTGATCGGATAGAGCATATTTTTGGGAAAAGGAAGCCCATCCTTAATCGAGGTAATAACGACCGTTCTGAGCTTTGGAACTGGTCCCTCATCGGGGTTCTCCCCTCTCACTCTAGCTATTCTTGGCTGCAGCATATCAAGCGTGATTAGCGCTACCGCACCACTGTCATTAAGCTGATGCTTCAGCTCACGCTCCATGTAAAGCGGATTAGTCTGAACTACGATACCGCCCGCCAGCAGCACGCCATAATAAGAGATGACCGCCTGTGGACAATTAGGAAGCATGATTGCCACTCGATCTCCCTTTTTCACACCTAATCTGCCAAGTCCTCTTGCCAGCAGATCTGCTGCGGTGTATAGCTCCTCGTAGGTCATTGTTTTGCCCATAAACAGTAATGCTGATTTTTTCGGATACTTGGTTACAGCATCGATTAAAAACTGTGCGACGTTAATTTCGGGATATTCTAGTGTATGCCTGACCTTCTCTGGATAATGTCTTAACCAACGCTTTTCTGACAAATCTACAAAATGTTCATTTTCCTGTGGAACTTGCACATCCGATGGTTGCTGATTAGGTGATTCCATACCCAATCTCTCCTTCACACGGTTTAGTGCTCACGTCCGATAACCTTTGCAGCGATTTGTCGATTTCTAATCATCACATATGTGAGTCATGCATCATTAACCTATTAACCTTTCGCAACAGCAGCCTTATTACATAATTTCTATTGTCTTTTTGAACCAGCAAAGAAAATGCAATTGAGTCCCAGTTAGCCAGGATATACCTCAATTAATCCAGCGGCTCCCATCCCACCTCCTACACACATTGATACCACTCCCAAGCCTCCTCCGCGGCGAGCCAGCTCATGTATTAACGTCACAGATAGCTTAGAGCCCGTGCAACCAAGCGGATGGCCTAAAGCGATTGCCCCGCCGTTGACATTGATTCGCTCGATTGGAAGCTTCAGCTCGCGAATGACCGGTATGCATTGTGCTGCAAAGGCTTCATTCAGCTCAAACAAATCAATTTGATCTGTCGTTAAGCCTGCTTTCTTCATTAACAACGGTATCGCTTTTATCGGGCCAATTCCCATCACTTCGGGTGCAACTCCTGCAACGGCGTAATGACGAAATGCAGCTAATGGTTTCAGTCCTAGTGCGTTAGCTTTTGCTCTGCTCATTAGTAACAGCGCAGCTGCTCCATCGCTCATTTGCGACGAGTTGCCTGCGGTAACTGTGCCTTTTGCTGCAAAAGCAGGCTTAAGCTGACTTAACGCTTGAAGCGAGGTTGTGGCGCGAACACCTTCATCCTGTGCGAATTCGAAGCTGCGTTCGATATAATGACCGTGTCGATTGACGATAGGGCGCTTTACGATAAGAGGAACGATCTCCTCTTCTAATACGCCAGAAGCGATGGCCCAGGCAGCCTTTTGATGACTTACGACTGCAAATTGATCCTGCTCTTCTCGCGTCACGTCGTATCGTCTGGCTACGATCTCCGCCGCATGCCCCATCGCCATATATACCTCAGGCATCGCATCGACAAGCTCCGGATGCGGCGATGGTCTCCAGCCCATCATCGGCACATGACTCATGCTCTCCACTCCACCTGCTAGTATGACGCTAGCTTCCCCCAAACGAATACGCTCTGCTGCATACGCGATGGATTGTAGCCCTGAAGCGCAACGGCGATTGATCGTAACCGCGGGAATTGCTGGCGGCAATCCAGCATGTAGCGCAATGACGCGCGCCATGTTCAACCCCTGTTCGCCTTCCGGCATAGCACAGCCGATAATTATATCCTCTATCTCCTCAGCAGGCAGGCTCGGCGCTCGTGCCAGTATGCCTTCGATTACGGCTTTCCCCATATCCTCTGCCCTCACATTTGCCAGACTTCCTATGCCAGCCTTTCCTGCAGCTGTTCGAACTGCAGCTACGATAACCGCATCCTGCGCCCGCTGTGCGAAGACTGCATTCATTACTCCTCCTCCTTTCTTCTGTACTGGACACCTGTGCAGCTATAGCTAAAGCTGTCTGCTGAACATCCATCTACTTGCAATGGCTATAGCAGTACAGCTTGATTATCGAAAGCGTTTCCACAATTTAATAGTTCTCATGCTGGCTGCTTGCTAATTTAGCGTAATGTATATATCGTTTCTGTTGATTAACGTTGACCCTGTTTCCATTTATATGTATATGGAGCAACGATCATGCGTCTGGAATATGCGGTCTAATTCGAATCAAGCTGTCATATGGTAGCACTAGTTAATGCTCGCAACTGTTGTAAGAAAGGAGCCGCTGCATCATGAAGGTCGTTGTATTACTAAAGCAAACATTTGATACAGATGAAAAGGTTGAGATCGTAAATGGCAAAATCAACGAGTATGGCGCAAAGTATGTTATTAATCCCTATGATGAGTATGCATTGGAAGAAGCACTTCGGATAAAGGAGCAGGTTGGTGCAGAGGTTATTGCTTTAACGGTTGGCCCTGAACGTTGCAGCGTCGCGCTTCGCACCGCTCTAGCTCTAGGCGCCGATCAGGCGATTATGATATGCGAATTGGAGGAATCGGATCATAGCCTGCGTACTGCTACGCTCATGGCAGAAGTAATTAGGCCTATGCAGCCCGATCTTATTTTAGCAGGGCTGTTCGCAGTAGACTCAGGCAGCGGCAGCGTTGCGCTACAGTTGGCTCAGCTTCTTGAACTCCCTCACGCAGCAGCAGCGATTCAACTTAAGATCGTAGAAGCAAACGAGCTGGGAGTCGAAATGATGCCTTGGCACGGAAAGGTGGCAAGGGTGACTCGTGATGCTGAAGGAGATGTTGAAACCGTGCTGATTCCCCTGCCTGCTGTCATAACTGCGCAGCAAGGGTTGAATGAGCCCAGATATCCTTCCTTGCCCGGCATTATGAAATCAAAAAAGAAAGCTATTATTGAGCGTTACCCATCAGAGGTGTTAACAGACGAGCAGCGTAAGCAGCTTAACTCCAGCCTTACGCTTCGTGTTTCGATCTCTCCTCCACCAGCTCGACCGACGGGCATTCAATTTACCGGTAGCTCTGAACGACAGGTCAAGCAATTAATCCAATCGCTTCTTGAATCGAATATGATTAGAAAAGGAGAGCGCTAGCATGAGCCACACGATACTTGTCATTGCAGAGCACAATCAATCAGCATTGCGCAGAGTTACGCTGGAAGCACTGCAGGCGGCTATAGACGTCGTTTCAGGCAGTTCTGGCACGGTTCATTGCTTTATTGCCGGCAAGCAGGAGAAAGAGCTTCAAGCTAGTGCTGAGCACCTGCTGAGACACGGTGCTCAGCACTGCTATCTCGCAGTGGATGAGTACCATGATTCGCTGCAAGCACTCACCTCTCTGCCTCCTCTGTTGGTTGTTATTGAAGACTTGAAGCCTGATTTCATAATAGCTGGACATACGGTATATGGTAGAGAGCTGGCTCCTCGCTTAGCAGCCAGGCTAGCTTCTGGGTATATCGCAGATGTCACCGCAATTCGTGTAGAAAATGAGCAGGTTTTATTTACACGTCCGATTTACGCAGGAAAAGCTTTTGAAACTCGGTTGTTTCAAGGCAGTTCTCCGCATATTGTCACATTGCGTCCGAACAACTTCTTGCCTGCTGACGAGAAAAATGGAGAGCTTTTTACAGATCTAAGCGAGGCAATCTCCCTTGCCAACCAACCAGCTGCACCACTTTCAGTCATCGTGGAGAGCGTAGCGAAACGAATTAGTAAAGGAATAGATCTGACAGAAGCTGATATTATTGTAGCTGGCGGTAGAGGGGTTCAAGGAAGTGAAGGATTCAAGCTGCTGCAGGAGCTTGCCGATGAGCTAGGCGGTGCAGTAGGCGCCTCGCGTGGTGCATGCGATGCAGGGTATTGCGACTACAGCATGCAAATTGGTCAAACCGGCAAGGTCGTCACTCCAAAGCTCTACATAGCCTGTGGTATAAGCGGTGCGATTCAGCATGTAGCTGGTATGAGTCAATCGCACACTATTGTCGCAATCAACAAGGATCCTGAGGCTCCTATTTTCTCGATTGCGGATTACGGAATTGTTGGTGACCTGTTCGAAATTGTACCGTTGTTAACAGCAGAGCTTAAAAAACTTCAAGCTAATTGCTAGTTTTATAGAAATTATGCTTGCCAGATTTATATGAATCGTGGTATGATACTTCTTGTCTCTCGAAGACAAGATATTAGGAGCTGTGGTGTAGAGGCCTAACATGCCTGCCTGTCACGCAGGAGACCGCGAGTTCGAATCTCGTCAGCTCCGCCATATCCAAACGCAACGAGCCCTTCATAGGGCTCTTTTTTTTATATTTTCATAGCCTTTAATTATCTTTCACCATATTTATCTTTTACTACATTTATTTTTCATCGCATTTACCTTTCACCGCATAAAAAAGCGCCTGGATGACCCTTTAGACAATTTGCAGATTGCAATTGTTGACTTGGGTATGCACAAGGCGCTTTTTATGTATTACGCGAGACTATCGCATAAGTTGATTAAATTTTAAAGCGAGCAATTCGTTCCATAAGCTCTTGAACCATGACGGACAGCGACTCGGAGGAAGTGGCAACCTCCTGCATCGAAGCAAGCTGCTCTTCTGATGCTGCTGCTACTTCTGCCGCATCATTCATCGTGCTGCTCGCATTGCCGGCGAATTGTTCAACCGTCTCAGAAACCCCAAGGGAGCCTGCATGCAATTGTTCTGCTGCTGCCGATACCTCAGAGATTTGCTCATTTACACGTTGAACCTCAGCATTGATGACGGAGAAGATTTGTCCTACCTCATGAACAGATGTAATGCCGATAGACATTTGCTTCGTACCGTTTTCCATCGCTTGTGAAGCTGTTATTGTGCCTCTGTACACTTCTTCGATCAAAGCAGCGATATTTTCATTCGCTTTCTTCGTTTGGTCAGCTAGATTACGGATTTCAGAAGCTACTACTGCAAAGCCTCTGCCATGCTCTCCTACACGAGATGCCTCGATTGCTGCATTCAGTGCAAGCAGATTGGTCTGCTGACTAATTGTAGCGATCAATTCAGTAATTTGCTTAATTTCATTTGATTTGGCTGCAAGTGCAGTGATTGCATCATTGGAATGTTCCACTGCATGTTGAAGCTCTCCCATTTGTTCAACTGTTTCCTGCATTTTGTTTCGTCCGACAAGCGTATTCTCTTCCGCGATCTGCGATGAAGTTGCTGCAATGCTGGATGATTCGGCAATACGCGCAACACCTGCAGCCATTTCCTTCATTTCAGCGGACGTTGTCAATGCATGTCCATGCTGCGTCTCGGCACCTGTCGCCACTCGATCAATAGCATGAGCAATATTCTCCGAGGCCTTAGCAGTTTGCTGTGAGCTTGCAGACATCTGCTGAGACGTTGCACTCACATTCAAGCTCAGATCTGTTACATGGCGGAACATATCTCGCAGGTGGTCCCCCATTTGATTGAAATGCGTCGCCATTTCACCAAATTCATCCTTAGTGCGGATGTCCAGCTTTTGTGTTAGATCGCCAGAAGCCATATGGCCCAAGCTTTGATTCAGTTTTCTTAGCGGGAACAATACCCAGCGACGAATTAACACGATAATAACCCCGATGAACAAAATTGCTGTAGCAGCTGTAACTGCAATCGAGATCAATCTTGTTCGATTATACTCTGCCGTAATGTAATCAATGGACGTAGCAATTTGGATATACCATGTATCGTCCGTATCAGCAAATGGCAATGGGATTACATGATACATGCGATCTCCGAGTGTTTCCTCGATCATTTCGCCAGCTGCTAGTTTTTCCAAGTTTGTTGTATTGGCTAAAAACTGCTCATCCAGTGCACCTAGCAATTCTGCATCTCGACCATTGGATACATATTTTCCGCCCTGTGACAGCAGTGCGACACTAATATCATCACTAGATGCAGCCGCCGCCATCTCTTGCATCATATTGAGGGACATCATATATCCAATTACTCCAATAAATGATCCATCTCTATCAAAAATCGGAGCATTGATAGAGCTATAAAGCAAAGGATTGGTTTCTGTTCCATAATTAATCGGGTCAAGCCGCGTAAGATTGCCTCGTTCCTTTGTCAGCACATAAAACTGCGCGCTGCTGCCTTCCTCTAGGTTAGCCAAAGTCGATCGTACTGTATTTTTGCCTGACTCAATAATACTGATCGCAAAACGGCCTGGATTTTTGTCGTTGGAGTACATTTGCAAAAATCGATATTCATTGTCCTTACCGTCAAAGCCGTCAGGCTCAAACGCCACATTGACATAAAATATTTGCTCGTCATCTAGCATATGCTTTTCGACAATAGCAATAATATCGTCCCGTGTTGCCTTGCCTGAAATATGTAGCTGACTGATTGTATTAGCTAAAGTTTGCAAAGAGCCTACCTGATTGTTAATCAATGCTTGGAAGTTGGACGTATACTTATTACCGATTTCTCTTGCTTGTAGACTTGCCTTTTCATGACTGACTGAACCCAGCTGCATTAAATTGATTCCCATTAGAACTATGCTAGCGATAATAAATATCGAAGCGAGTGAAATAATGAGCTTTTGGGATAACTTGAGTTTCACCTAGATGCGCTCCTTTTACTTTTTGTTCTAAAACATTCGCCTAAATTATATCGACAGTTTGTTTCAAAATTGTTAGAAAAACAAAAAAGATACAATTTTATAAATAAAATTGTATCTTTTCAGGAGAAATTGTCGATTGAATTCGCTCTTTATTTCATCGTCCCTGTTGATGCTCGTTCGATCAACTCGGCAGGAAATTTCTTTTGGACATGCGTAGTTTTTTTATGAATGAGATCAAATAAAATTCTAATTGCCTCTTCCGCGATCTCCGATATTGGCTGCTTAATGGTTGTAATAGATGGATGATAATAATACGCCATATCGAGTCCGTCGAAGCCTGCAACTGAGCAATGATCTGGTATCATTCTTCCAGCTTCCAACAACGCTTTGCTTGCTCCAATTGCCATTGAATCTGATATAGCAAATATAGCAGTAAATTCTACACCCTCATCGATCATTTCCTTTGTCACGGCATAGCCGTTTTCCATGGAATAGCTCTCCAGATGCTCTTTCATCGGTCGAATCAGCTGCTCATCCAAAGCAATGCCATGATCCTCAAGCGCTTGCTTGTACCCTAAATACCGCAACTGACCAATGCTTCGATCACGCATCGATGCAGATATGATGGCAATTCGTTTATGACCAAGCTTGCATAAATAATCGACCATCTTATAGCTTTCGGCGTAGTCATCAATAGAGACGTAGGAATAATTATAATTATCAAACTCGGAAGAGAGCCCCACCGTACATAGAACATAAGGCACCATTAATTGCTCAAGTTTTTCCTTTGAGTGAGATAAATAGCCGCCGAGAAAGATAATGCCCTTCAGCTTTTTTTCCTTCACAAGCTCGTTTGCCACATCGATCTCATCCTGATGCTCATCGACACGATGCAAAATAAAGGAGTACTTCTTTTTTTGAATTCCTTTTTCGAATAAATCGATCATTTTAATAAAAAATGGATTGTTCATCCCTTTAATCAATACGGCAATCGTTTTCGAGTCTGTCCGTTTCAAATTGCGCGCGCTGTTGTTAGGAACATAGTTGTTCTCCTTTACAACCTTCATAATCATCGCTTTCGTTTCTTCACTAATGTCAGGATGATTATTAATGGCACGTGATACGGTAGTGACACCTACGCCACAAATTTTGGCAATATCAATAATAGTAAGAGAAGCCATTTTCATTCTTCCTTCTACGCTTTTTTCAATGTAATGCTGTGATTACATTGATTGTCATTACTACTTATTCGCCAAATATTGAGCTTTATCCTTTTACCGCACCTGCTACAACACCTTCGATAATGTATTTCTGACAGAATAGATAGAAGATAACGATCGGTATAATTGCAAGCACGAGCATGGCCATCATTGCTCCCATATCAATTGAACCGTAACCGCCCTTCAAATACTGCACGGCAATCGGAATCGTTTGATATTCTGTTCCAATAACGAGATAAGGCAATAGATAGTCATTCCAAACCCACATGACATTAAGAATGGCGACCGTTATTGCGATTGGCTTCAAGATTGGCAGTATGACTCTGAAAAACATCTCGATAGGACCGCCGCCATCAATCATAACCGCTTCCTCAA
Organism: Paenibacillus septentrionalis; assembly: GCF_042659865.1. Lineage (NCBI taxonomy): Bacteria > Bacillati > Bacillota > Bacilli > Caryophanales > Paenibacillaceae > Paenibacillus > Paenibacillus septentrionalis. The sequence continues at coordinate 318,361 of NZ_JBHSTE010000004.1, read as the reverse complement.
TTTCAAGCGGAATGGATTTGACAAAGCCGCTAAACAAAAACACAGATAGACCTGAACCAAAGCCGAGATAAATGATTAAAATCCCGATCGGATTATCGAGTCCAAGCACGTTTGCTGTCTGTGTCATTGTAAACATAACCATTTGGAAAGGTACAACCATTGAAAAGACAAACATATAGAACAGCCCACTGGACCAAGCCGTCTTAACTCGAGTCAAATACCAGCCGGTCATCGAAGTGAAAAATACGATGGCTGCCACTGAAAATACAGTAATAAACAAGGACATGCCAAAAGCCGAGAAAAACCCAATTTTCTGAATGCCGCTTGTGTAATTTTCTAATCCAACAAACGTGTCGCTGTTCGGAAATGTGAACGGCGCATCACTGATAAAAAACTTCCCTTTAAAAGAGTTCATCAAGACAATCAATATTGGAGAAAGAAAGGCAGCTGCCAGTACTAAAAGGATTAGAAATAGAATTGGTCTACTTTTTTGAGTATCATCCACCATTAGTTTTCAATCTCCCTTCTTCTAGTAATAGCAAGCTGTACGACAACAATTAAAGCAACCATAACAAAGAACATAACCGCTTTCGCTTGACCTACCCCTTCAAACCCTGCCTTGCTATAGAACGTATTGAAAATATCAAGTGCAAGCATCGCTGTCTGTCTGGACGGCGCACCAGCTGTAAGCGCAAGGTTTTGGTCAAACAGTTTAAATGAATTTGAAATGGATAAGAACAAACAGATTGTAATGGACGGCATCACAAGCGGCAAAATAATTTTGCGAAGGATTGTTCCATTGGTCGCGCCATCAATTTTAGCAGCCTCAAGCTGTTCTTTCGGCACATTCTGAATACCAGCAATATAAATAATCATCATATAACCAATTAGTTGCCAGTTCATTAGAATAACTAGTCCCCAAAACCCGTAGTTTGCGTTGGAGGTTAATGTTACATCGAACTGATAAAGCACACCATTAATGATTAACTGCCAAATATAACCTAGCACGATACCGCCGATAAGATTCGGCATGAAGAAAACCGTACGGAATACATTTTTTCCAAGCACCTTTTTCGTTAATAAAAGCGCCAAAAGAAATGCAAATACATTGATAAGCACAACTGACACAATTGTAAATTTCGCAGTAAACCACAACGCGTTCAAGAAATCACGATCTTGAAACGCTTTTAAATAATTGCCTAGGCCAATCCATCTTGCATCTGTTACGGTTGTAAATTCAGTAAACGATAAATATACACCTAGAACAAATGGCACGACGAAAGCTACTGCAAATGCAATTAATGTCGGCAATGCAAAGAGGGCAAAATACTTTTTTATCATCTTCTGCATAGCTTTCTTTGTCTCCTATTCTGCTTTAGCATTGTAACGGCATATGTCACTACACGACTTGCCGTGTAGTGACATATGCTCAATTACGCGCCTTCTGACTATTTAGCTCTTTCTTTTTTCCAGGACTCAACAACGACCGCCGAAACTTCTTCCCAAGTTTTTGTACCTTGAGCATATTCAAGCAATGCGTCACCAAAATCATTTTTGAAATCTTCACTCGGGAATGCTGCAAATGTCCACGCTACTGCAATCGTATCTTTGTTCATCCAGTTCAGCACCTCAGCTGCAAGTGGATCTGCTGGCTTTTCATCCTCTGTAAAGGTGTTGAACGGAGCGATGAAGCCTAAATCATTGTTAACGTAAGCCTTTCCTTTTTCGCTGCTGAACAGCCACTCAAGGAATGCAATAGATGCTTGCTGCTTAGCTTCAGAAGCTTTGCTGTTAATGGCAAGATAGTTTTCTGTACCAATTGCCAATCCTTGAGTTTCCTCACCAGGAACGCCTGTATAGATTGGAAGGAAACGAATATCTTCTTGCTTCACTACGTTGCCGCCTACTTCATTAATTTGGCTCCATGCCCAGTTTCCGTTCTGAACCATTGCCGCTTGTCCAAGGGCAAACTCAGCCATAGAGTCTGCTACCGATTTGGAACCAAGTAGCGTTGGCTTAACTGTTGAGTTGTTGATGTATAAATCGAAAATGTTTTTGAAGTTGTTGCCATACGTAAACTGAATCTCATCTGCTTCCAGACCAGCTAGTACCGTGCTGTCATATCCTTGAATATCATTGAATTCGTAGAAAAGTGGAAGGTTCGCAAGATGTGTTTGCCATCTCCATTGCTCGCCAGCACCAAGAGAAGTTGAAGCAAATACTCCTTTAATGCCAAGCGCTTCGGCATTTGCTTGCATATCCTCAACAACCAATTTAAGCGTATCGAAGTTGTTGACTTCTTCCATCGAGCTTACGCCAGTTGCCTTGTTAGGTAATGCAAAATATTTCTCCATAATGGCATTGTTGTATATAATGCCGTATCCCTCTACTACGTAAGGAATACCGTAAACGCCTTCACCATCTGTAACTGCAAGACTTGGGTCTGACAAGTAGCTGTAAAGCTTTGTATCCTTTAAATCAAGTGTATAGTCTTTCCAAGCGTTGTAACCAATCGGACCATTGATTTGGAAAATAGTTGGCGGGTCAGACTTCGCAATTTCTGATTTCAAACGCGTTTCATACGTACCAGCAGCAGCTGTTACAACCTTGACCTTCACACCAGTTTCTGCTTCATAATCTTTAGCGATTTGCTCATATACTGACGCAATCTCGGGTTTAAAGTTCAGAAAGTAGATCGACTCCCCGCCTCCTGAAGCACCACTTCCGCCATTGTTGTTGTTGCCGCAAGCTGCAAGAAATACTAATGACGTCAAAAGCAGCAGGCTTAATACTCTGTTTAGCTTCTTCATTCTAAAATCCCCCTCTAAAATGAAACACCGTTTTAATTTTGAAAACGTTAACGGAAAGGTTTTCGGAAACGATACCGAAAACGATTTCAATTGAAATACTATCACACGTTTAGTAGGATGACAATGTCTTTTTTTTGAAATTCAACAAAGCTTAATGCTATTAAGTGCTTTTCATTGCCCACTGCACTTAGAGAATAGAATTTCCATGACATCTGCTTCCTATTCAAAAAAATGAAACGAAAAAAAGCCGCAAACGTATAAGGATACGATGCGACTTTTTACTGGATTATTCAGTTATACATTTACACGTTTATTGATATCTTTTACATAGTCGTCTTTTATTCTAACTTCGATCATTTCGTCGTCCTTTAAGAACTTAAACAGACCATTGTTGAAGTCGGTCCCCACTTCTTTATAAAAGATGCCCTCATAAATGGCATGCTGCGTATGATTGAAGCATAATTTATAGATTTCATCCTCTTTTGTCAGATAAGCACGAATTCCTTTTTCATAAAATTGATCTGACGGTTTAGCCAGCTCACGTGAAACAGAAATAATGTGAAGATCAACAAACGGAATTTCATTTAGCAATACGTTAACGAAGGAGCCCTTTGTAATTTCTTCCCAACGATTTTGCGCTGTCTGCCCAAGAATAACCTGAGTGATTTTTTTCTCATTTGCTACTTCTGCAATGACCTTTGCAACTGGACGTCTTTCATTATATTTGATCATAAACTCTGCACCCTGCTCATGAGAAAGCTTTTTCCATGCAGCAATATAATGAATTTTTTCGATGTCCCATTCATCCTCGGGCTGAGAATCAACCGTAAGCACATATAGTGGACATTCTAACATGGACGCTAGCTTACCGCCTCTTCGTATAAGTCGTTCGCCGTTTGGCCCATAATACACACAGACCAGAATGCATTCATTCACACCTGTAGTCGTCATGATTAATTGTTCACCTCAACTTAATATTAGCTTTAGCCTACATAACTGGGGTGCTCTTGTCAATGAAGTGTTGTATAATAATTAGAAATTAATGAAGGAGGAAGTTATTTGTCGACATTACATCTAGCGATTTTACTGCCCTTTGTGTTTGTAGTGATAATTCCATTATTATACAAATACACTCGTGCCATACATACTGGATGGATAGCATTGCTTGTACCCGTTACACTTTTTGTATACTTCATACAATTCTTCTCCATTAACAAGCCCATTGAACCGATTACTGTATCTGTTCCTTGGATTCCATCAATCGGCATAAACTTTTCACTTTATTTAGATAGTCTTTCTCTGCTATTTGCTCTGCTTATTACAGGGATCGGTTCATTAGTCGTGTTATACTCGATCTTCTATCTATCCAAGGATCGCGAGCGACTTAATCTGTTCTATGCGTATCTTATGCTGTTTATGGGTGCAATGCTTGGATCGGTACTAGCTGACAATTTACTTGTTCTGTACAGCTTCTGGGAGCTGACCAGCGTATCATCGTTCCTGCTTATTGCCTATTGGTATCAGCGTAAAAGATCACGTTATGGCGCTCAAAAGTCCATGTACATTACGATGACCGGCGGTTTTTCTATGCTGCTGGGTTTCATCATCCTCTATGTTGCCTCCGGCACATTGAGCATTCGTGAAATTATTGCGATGGGAGATGTTGTATCCTCGCATCCGCTATTCATCCCAGCAATGTTTTTTATCCTGCTAGGAGCTTTTACGAAATCAGCTCAGTTTCCGTTCCATATTTGGCTGCCTGATGCGATGGAAGCGCCGACACCAATTAGTGCTTATTTGCATTCAGCGACAATGGTAAAGGCAGGCGTTTATCTAGTTGCCCGTCTAACGCCAATTTTCGGTGCACAGCTTGAATGGTCATGGACAATTATTATTGTCGGTATTGTGACGCTCTTCATGGGCTCATTTAATGCCCTTAAGCAATACGACTTAAAAGCGCTGCTCGCCTTCTCTACGATCAGCCAGCTCGGATTGATAATGAGCTTGCTCGGAATCGGGTCCTTGGCGTTAAATCCAAATTATGCGCCATACAGCGAATACTTTATTGGAGCGCTAGTCGCTGGTATTCTTCACCTGATTAATCACTCTGTATTTAAGGGAAGCTTGTTTATGATGGTTGGTATTCTTGACCACGAAACAGGTACGCGTGACATTCGTAAGCTTGGCGGCATTATGCATTTGATGCCGATTTCATTTACATTAACGATGATTGGCGCATTCTCTATGGCTGGATTGCCACCTTTTGGAGGCTTTATCAGTAAAGAGATGTTCTTTACAGGCGTACTCGACCTTGCATCGCATTCAAACGGTTGGGCGGTCATTATTCCGATCGTTGCGTGGATAGCTAGTATTTTCACCTTTATCTACTGTATGATACTTATTTTCAAATCGTTCACGGGCACGTATCATGCCGATCTTTTGGAACGGACACCGCATGAGCCGCCGTTTGGCATGCTGGCATCACCAGCCATATTGGCCATACTCGCAATTGCACTGTTCTTCTTCCCAGGCTTGGTCGATACTTCGATTCTTGAACCAACTGTTAAAGGCATGGCGCCTAGTGCACAGTTGTTCATTGATGAACCAAACTGGCATGTTCATATATCTGCATGGCATGGTCCAACCCTTGAATTGTTTATGACGATCGCTCTTATTCTGATCGGTGTATTCTTATACTTGAAAATCGAAAAATGGAAAGGGCCTCTCTTCGAGTTATTGCCAAAACGTTTGAATCTATTCACCTTGTACGACAAAGCGCTCGTAGGAATGGAAAAAGCTTCAACCAAAATTACAAAAACGTATATGACTGGCTCGACTACTCATTACTTGGCTTATATTTTCACTTTTTTCATTCTAGTTGTGTTGATTACATTGTTTGGAACAGGCTCATTTATTTTTGATACGTCTCAAGATTCACCGCTTGAATGGTATGAGCTGATGCTAGGTATTGCAACTGTCATAGCTGCTGTATTCGTTCTGTTCTCTACTTCGCGTCTATTGTCGATTATAAGTGTCGGGGTTATCGGATTTACAGTTTCGCTATTCTTTGTCATATTCCGTGCACCAGATCTGGCTTTAACACAGCTTGTCGTTGAGACGATCTCTACCGCCCTATTCCTGCTGTGCTTCTACTTCTTGCCGAAGATGAAAGCAAGCGTTGAATCAATTAAGTTCAAGCTAACGAACGCGATTATCTCGATCTGTGTAGGGGTAACCTTAACGTTAATGGGCTTGACAGCATACGGCTATCGAGTGTTCGATCCAATTGCCGAATACTTTAGCAATTCCTATAAGCTGGCTGGAGCTAACAATATCGTAAACTCGATTCTGGTTGATTTCCGCGCTTTCGATACCATGCTGGAAATTGTCGTCCTCTTCTCAGCTGGCGTTGGAATCTATACGTTTATTAAGCTACGCTATGCAGGAAGGAATGAATAGACTATGAATTTGAAGTTCACTGATGTTTACTTGCAAACCGCAACGAAAATTTTAGTTTTTATTATCATGACCTTCTCTATATACGTGTTATTTGCAGGACATCATAATCCGGGCGGGGGCTTTATCGGAGGCTTGATTACTGCCTCTGCTCTTGTTCTGCTATACGTCGCGTTTGATTTGCAAACGGTACGCGAGGTCATCCCTGTCGATTTCAAGAAGCTGGCTGCTGCTGGCGTGCTTATTGCGGTGCTTACAGGTGTTGGTTCGCTCGTGTTAGGCGTGCCTTTTCTATCGCAAACCTTTAATTACTTTGACCTGCCGTTTCTAGGTAAGACGGAGCTCGCTACTGCATTGATTTTCGACCTGGGGGTCTATATGTGTGTAGTCGGCACAACGCTAACGATTATTACGAGCATAAGTGAGGATGACATCTAATGGAAACGTTTATGATCATTATTTCTGGCATCCTATATACGATTGCCACCTATCTCATTCTAAACAAAAACTTTCTGCGCATCGTTTTAGGCGTAACGTTATTCAGTCACGCTACTCATATTATGCTTATTTCTATTAATGGACTAAAGCGCGGCGCAGCGCCATTGCTTGGCGAAAATGCCGAAGCCTATACTGATCCGATACCTCAGGCATTGATCCTGACCTCGATCGTAATCAGCTTTGCCCTTACAGCACTCCTGCTTGTGCTTGGCTATCGTACGTATATTGAGCTAGGAACTGACAACATGAAAAAATTGAGAGGAGAGTCGCATGAGTAATTTACTAATTTATCCCATCATCATTCCATTGCTTGCAGCTATGGTACTCGTTTTTTTTCGCGATCGTATCAAGCTCCAGCAATGGATTAGCGCACTTAGCCTTCTCGCAACCATTGGCATCTCAATCTATATCATTCACTATGTGTCTACCGAGCAGATTCTTGTTCTGGAATTAGGCGGGTGGGCTGCTCCTTACGGTATCGTCCTCGTGGGAGATATGCTTGCCGTTATTCTCACTGCCGTTGCCAGCTTCGTTACATTGATGTGCTTGCTGTACGGTTTTCAATCCATTGAAACGGGACATAAAAAGCACTTTATCTATCCGATGATTCTCATATTGCTGTCCGGAGTGAATGGCAGCTTTTTAACTGGCGATATATTCAATCTATTTGTATGCTTTGAGGTTATGCTTATCGCATCTTATGTACTTATTGCTCTTGGCGGCAAAAAGATCCAGCTTCGCGAATCGATTAAATATGTATTAATTAACGTCATTGCCTCTACCTTGTTCGTTATCGCGACTGCTTATTTGTACGCCGCAACTGGCACGCTTAACTTGGCACATTTGTCTGAGCGTATTGCCGAAACCGGACAAGACGGCCTGTTAACTGCGATCAGCTTTATTTACTTGACTGTATTCGGCTTAAAATCAGGCCTTCTGCTGTTTTTCTGGCTGCCTGGCTCTTACAGTGCCCCTCCTCCGCCAATTGCTGCTTTATTCGCAGCCCTGCTGACCAAGGTTGGCGTATATACTGTATTGCGTACCTTTACGCTGCTTTTTTACCACAAACCAGAAATTACACACACCATTATTCTGTGGATGGCAGCCATTACAATGATTCTCGGTGCACTTGGGGCTGTATCACATTGGGAAATTAAAAAAATACTGTCCTACAACGTTATTATCTCTGTTGGCTTCATTCTGTTCGGTGTGGCAGTTGGAACAGAGCAGGCGTTAAGCGGTTCATTCTTCTATCTTATCCATGACATGCTGTCCAAAGCGTTAATCTTTATTACCGGTGGTGCGATTATCAATATATTCGGTACAGATAAGCTGAAGGAATTTAGCGGCTTAATATTATTCCGACCGTTGCTTGGCTGGCTGTTCTTTATCGGTGTTCTTGCACTTGCAGGCGTACCGCCGCTTAGTGGATTCGTTGGCAAGGTTATGATCCTTCAAGGAGCGCTGTCTGCAGGCGAGCTGGCTGTTTCGATTATCGGCTTAGTGACGAGCTTAATGGTTCTCTACTCTGTGCTTAAAATTTTCATTCACAGCTTCTGGGGAGAAACCTTAATGAGTGAAGGCCAGGAATATTCCACAGGCAAGCACGCCTTGCTTCCAGGGACCATTCTAGTTGTCTGCATAGCGGCAATGGGTCTTGGCGCTGAGTGGGTTAATACATACGTTGCTCAAGCAACCGAGGTCATGGTCAATCCGAACCTATATATCGAGGCTGTTTTCAAGCAAATTAGCCCTTGATTCAACCTAAGCAAAAGGGATGTGTAATCTATGACAACGCAGATTTTGATTAACCTATTAATCGCGATCACTTGGATGCTGCTAAATGAGGAATGGGATGTTGTAAGCTTTGGCGCAGGCTATTTTATCGGCTTTGCGATTATTGCCTCTATGAGACGATTTTTCCCGGTTCCATTCTACGGAAGAAAGATGATAGCTGTTATCAAGCTATTTCTGCTTTTCGTAGTGGAGCTATTCAAATCAAGTGTCGTTGTATTGAAAGAAGTGATCCGACCAACATTAAAAATAAAACCGGGTATTTTTCGTTCTGAAACGATTCTCGATTCAGATTTCGAAATTACACTTCTTGTGACACTGCTAACACTTACGCCTGGCTCTGTCGTCATGGAAATTGATCCAAAAGCGAAAGTAATGTTTATCCACGCGATGGATGTAGATGACTTTCACAACAATATTCAGCGAACAAAGAGCAGATTTGAAAAAGCAATAATTGAGGTGATGAGATAATGCTTGATAAAGTTATGCTGTTCGCCATGTTCTTACTAACGGTCTCACTTCTGCTTACATTGTATCGAATTATAAAAGGTCCAACCGTGCATGATCGCATCCTGGCGCTGGATTCTATAGGCTATATCGTAATTGGTATTGTAGCAGTTCTATCCATACAGCTTGATTCTCATGCATATTTGGAGACGATATTGCTGATCGGAATCCTTGCTTTCCTAAGCACAATCGCCTTGAGCCGTTATATGGAAAGGGGTGTTGTCATTGGACGGAAGCGCAATGATTGAGTGGATTGTTATCATTCTTGTATTGATTGGAACCTCTATGAGTTTACTAAGCTCTTTTGGCATGCTGCGCCTTCCCGATGTATACAATCGTGCCCACGCCACAACCAAAAGCGCGACGCTAGGTATTCTATCGATTTTGCTAGGAGCCTTCATTTATTTCTTATTCACACATGGCGTATCCAGCATTCGATTGCTGCTCGGTATTGTCTTCGTGTTCTTTACAGCTCCAGTTGCAGGTCATCTAATTATTCGCTCCGCTCATCGCTATGGCTCGCCGCTTTCGCCAATTAGCGTTCAGGATGATCTTCAGAAGCTGCTAGATGAGCAGGCTATTGAGGATGATGAGAAGGTTCGACCGATTGAAGCAGAAAGCTAAGTGCCTCGCAACATATTTCGCTGTTATATAGAGCAGCAAAAAAGTGACTCCGTTGTGGAGTCACTTTTTTCTAATTTTACGGAAGTATAATGACAATTGATGATAATCCTTTTTATGAAAAGGAGTAATAGGTCAACTATAAAAACCGCTGAAGCAATGGATAGTCGATCTCGCCATTGAAAGGAAATTGATCCATTGCAATCTGCTGCTGAAGCTGTTCAAGAGCAAGCTCGGCGCGTGCGATCAAATCAGCTGGGTAATTAAGCTCCTTCTGATGTGCGATGAATTCATCCCGGTCAACAACCTTCCAATCTTCATCAGGTTCCTTAAGGACATCAAGATCGAGATCCAGAAATGACAGCGTGTCATCTTTTAGCTCGACGGGCATTGCGATATTGCAATAGTACATCAATCGTTCAGCGGTATGAAAAGTAACCGCGCAGGTGTACCACTCGTTGAAAAAGAAAATTTCAATTGACGGGTACGGCATCTTGAATGCTTCCCCCTTCGTATGGTGGGTCAAAGCCCTACCTGCGCGGCATAGCACCATTACATAATGCTCATTTTGATCAATAACTTCTGCGGGCCACTCATAATGGAGACGCCCTCCGTACTTATATGCTTGAATCGTAATCGGTCTATTCATCCTCTGCTCCTTGTCCATTGAATCACTTGAACGGATAGCTCCAAAAACGCTCCTTGCCGAAACGTTCTTTCACCTCATCAGAATGGATATCCTGATTGCCAAACATTTCACTTATCTGGAATTGAGTTGAATGGGCAGCGATTGAGTTCCTTTTCTGAATAAGATAATCGATTATGTCGATCACGACATCTGGCTCGCCGTTGTCCTGCACCATGTTGTGAGAAAAGCCGACGCACCAGGTTGCCGGGCGCTCTTCCTGCGGCACCTCTTGTAAAATTCTGATGACCGATGCTCCAGTCGCATCATGGTCTGGATGCACACTGTATCCAGGGAAGAATGTGATTACAAGCGTCGGCTTTATCTCCTCGTAAATGCTTCGAATTGCGGCATCCACTACTTCATTAGGCTCAAATTCAACCGTTTTGTCCATAAAACCAAGCATTCTTAAATCTTGAATGCCAATCGCTGCGCACGAAGCAATAAGCTCCTGCTTGCGGATTTCTGGAAGCGACACTCGACTTGCAATTGGAGGATTGCCAAGCGCACGCCCCATTTCACCAAGCGTCAGACATGCATAAGTTACCTCTGCGCCTTCCGCAATAAATTTTGCAAGTGTACCAGACATTCCAAACGCTTCATCATCAGGATGCGGAAGCACAACAAGAATTCTTTCAGACATTGGGCACCCCTCCTAAAATGGCTGCTTGCTCAGCTGGAACGCTACAACAAGCTTGCCTTCTGAATTTATACCGGAGAGAATGATTCGACCTGCCTCATCCTCAACCATATGTGTTAAGCCTTCTGCATATACCCAACCATGCTCCAGTTTCAATCCAACGCGGTAGGGCCCTTGTCCCTCAATCGAGCCGTGCGAATATTGAATGACGGCATTGCGTATAAAATTAGCGGCAGGATGCTTGCTGCTATCAAAATGCGAAGCATAGGCTCCCATCGTTAACTCCAAGTGAATATATAAAGGTGTATGACAGTGAGCATGAAGCTGTTCTTGCACGACTGACTTATCTATTGGAATCAAACTCATTTTCATCCTCTCCCTTTCTCTGTTTACAGATGAACACTTCCTTTTCTATTATACGCTTTTACAAGCCGTTTACCTAGCTATCATTTTTGCGATTCACGATGTGGTGGGCTATAGTAAGAATATGTTATATCTGAATCCTACAACGCGGTTGCTTCACGCTTGAAAGCAGCCAGCGAACCAAAAGGAGAACCCGGAATGAATGCCTATCAAGCTCTACTTCAAGCACAAAAAAGCTATTTTCTTACTGGACAAACGAAGTCGATACAGCATCGAATCGATTCGTTGCAAAAGCTTCGCCAAGCTATCCGTCAGGCCGAATCCAAAATTAGTGACGCACTTCATGCCGATTTGAATAAATCCGCCCTAGACGCCTATAGCACCGAAATTGGCATCGTGTTAGAGGAAATTGCTTTTATGCTGAGACATATTCGCCGCTGGTCAAAGCCGCGCCGTGTAAAAGCACCAATGACGCATATTGGCTCCTCCAGTAAAGTTTATCCGCAGCCATACGGCAGCGCATTAATTATTGCCCCGTGGAACTATCCATTCCAACTCGCGATCGCCCCCTTAATCGGCGCTATTGCGGCAGGAAACTGTGCAGTCATTAAGCCTTCTGAGCTAGCCCCTCATACCTCACAGGTGTTAAGAGAACTGATAGAGCGATTGTTTTCTTCTGAATACATTGCGGTGGTCGAGGGTGGAATAGAAACGAACCAGGCGCTGCTCGCTGAACGATTCGATTATATCTTCTTCACTGGCAGTGTGCATGTAGGGAAGATCGTAATGAAAGCTGCTGCAAAGCATCTTACACCTGTGACACTTGAGCTGGGCGGCAAAAGCCCTTGCATTGTCCATAAGGATGCCAATCTTAAGCTTGCTGCCAAACGCATCGCCTGGGGCAAGTTTTTGAACGCTGGGCAGACTTGTATTGCGCCCGATTATGTCTATGTACACAAGCAGGTTGAGCAAGCCTTCATATCCCATCTGAAGGAGGCCGTCCATGCGTTATACGATGAGGAACCGCTGCAAAATGAGAGCTATACGCGCATCATTAGCAAGCGGCATTTTGATCGGCTAACTGCTTTCATGGAAGCAGGACACATTAAGCTGGGAGGCGGAAGCGACGAGCAGTCTCTGCGCATCGAGCCTACTGTGCTCTCAGATATCACATGGCAGGACCCAATTATGGGGGAGGAAATATTCGGCCCATTGCTTCCGCTACTAACCTATGAAGATCTCTCAGAGTTGACGAAAGGAATCGAACAGCACCCGAACCCGCTTGCCTTTTACTTGTTTACTGAGGATCGGAAGCTGCAGGAGCAGATGATTACGGATATGTCATTCGGAGGCGGCTGCATTAATGATACAATCTTTCATATGCCGCAGCCTTACTTGCCTTTTGGCGGAATCGGACCAAGCGGCATTGGCGCTTATCATGGCAAGGGAAGCTTTGATACGTTCACACATTACAAAAGTGTGCTGAGGCAGACAACTCGTTTTGATTTGCCGTTTCGCTATCCGAATATGAAGCATGCGATGAAGATCGTTAAGCTCTTCATGAAGTAAAATGAGCAGCAGCCGCATCATATGTTGATGCGGCTGCTGCTTTAATGCTTTGAAGCTTGCTTACTCCTCGATGTCATCTCCTGTTGCTCATCGCCGCGCGGATAGCTCGGCTCCAAGCGGCTTTTGTCCGACCTTTTCTTCCTGTCTCTTTCTATCGTTGAAAAGGTCGGACAAGGCCGCACGCTTCGCTTTTTCGCTCGACTTTCCGCTCCGCTGGACGGGCTTCCTGTTCTTGCTTCGATGCTCTCTTTTTGTCTTTGCTTCGAAGCTACTATTACGTCTTTGCTTCGATGTTTCTAACCCTGCTTACTCCTCGATGCCTTACTCCTGCTGCTCATCGCCGCGCGGATAGCTCGGCTCCAAGCAGCTTTTGTCCGACCTTTTCTTGTCTCTTTCTATCGTTGAAAAGGTCGGACAAGGCCGCACGCTTCGCTTTTTCACTCGACTTTCCGCTCGTCCTTCCCTATACCGCTGGCAGCCTCGCCAATACTTGCTGCGGAAGAAAACATGACCAAGCAGCAGTTGCTTGGTCATGCACTCGTACTATTGCGTAGCCTCAACTTCCTCTTCTACGATGGTGAATTGCTTCAGCATGTGGTGGAACCTTGCACCATGCCCTTCGGAAGCTTCAAGGAAATACTTTTGTGTGATGATGAAGCTGCCGCCGCGTTCGTTGGACAGGATGTAGATTCTCTCTACTGGGCTATCCCATTCATTTCCATCTATCGCAGATAGCATCGTAGCTGTAAGTGGATCCGTTACCGATTCTGGCTCCTTCACGGTTGCATATTGCTCCGTTAGCTGCTGCTGCAAGCGCGCAGCCGCATCCTCTGGCTTCTCATTCTCCGCCTGCTCTATGCTCATTGACACTTCAGGGTAGATGTCGCCAAGCGGTTCTTTTGTCACGATGACATCACGATTTGCTTCCTCTACCAGCTTGTAACGCTCCTCATCGATGTAGATGACGTAGCCTGATTTCGTATCCTGCAGCACAATTTCTTTTTCCTCAGGCATTCCTTCAATATCTTCCTGCACCTGCTTCTTCGGCTCAAAGTATTGTTTGATCTGTTCGACAAAGGCTTGCCCTGTATTCGTAGTTGTAAATACACCAATGATACTCGCTGCCGCAGCAACACTTATAATCCAGCCAATACGTTTACCTAATCCACCCTTGCGCTTAGTATGAGTTGTTTTTCTACTTGGTTGTGTCATAAATAATTCCTCCTCGATGTTTTTCCAGATGTCTTCTTTATGCTTTAGCATGGAGTCGGTATGCTTCTCTAGGGAATGCTTCATACTTTCCTCAAATTGATCCTCTTTCATCCTTCTCCACCTCCAAACGATGTCTGTAATCTCTGTCTCAGCTTTTGCTTCGCCTTAAATATTCTTGATTTGATCGTATTCAAATTTTCTCCTAGCGTATCTGCAATCTCCTGATCCTTCAAATCGTGAATGTATTTCAGGATGATCGGAATACGGTTATGCTCCTCCAGACGCTGAAGTTCTTCATACAGCTCTGCATATTCCTCAAATCGATGCTGATCCAAGCTCCCCTTCTCGAAGGCTTGCAATGCCTCGTCGCCAATCGCGATTAATTTGCCATGCTTTGCTGCGATACGCTTGCATTCATTTAGTAACACCGTATAAAACCAAGGCTTAAAGGGCTGTTTATCACGGAAGCTCTCGGCATTCCGGTACAATCGGATAAATGCTTCCTGCACGGCGTCCAGCGCCAGTGACGATTGATTGCGGAGCACAATTGCTGCTACTCGAACTGCATAGTCATAATAGCGATCATACAATTGGCGAAACGCGCTCTGATCTCCCTGCTTGATCGCGATCATCAGTTCATTGTCGTTCAATACGTTCTACTCCTTCCTTAACGTTAAGTTATATACATTACCCGCAAGTTCTACAAAAAGTTTTCGTCTTCGAATGGAAATTTATGATTTTTATAAAAAATACCCCCACTGCTAGATGATGTCTAACAATTGGGGGCACTTCCTCGCATTAATCGGCCTAAGAGATATTTTGCTATTATTTTACGCCAACGTTAATCGTCCCTACGCTAGTCACAGCCTTCACAAGTGGGCCGTCCGAGCCGCGATTTCCTTTGATTGTCGTTTTGTTATTCACGTCATACTCCACTTGATCCAATGCCAGCTTTACACTGCCTACTTCAGAGGACAGATCAAATTTAGCTGCCTGCGGAACTTCTTTATAACCGATGTTAATATTCCCCGCATCAACACGTGCTCCTATTGCAAATTCGCTATGTGCTCGTTCAATGTTAATTTCGCCGGCATTAACCAGAATATCGAGGTTGCCTGCTACATCCTTCGCATGAACGTTCCCTGCATTTTGCTCCAAATGAGCCTGCCCCAGTGCCACTTCTTCGATGACAATCTCTCCGAAGGCATTAACGACATTCAGATCCAGCTGTGCTTCATCTGGCAGCATAATGATCAATTTTCGTTCTCCGCTATTGTTTTTCATCGAGACGTCCTTCTCATTAACGGTAACCTGCAGCACATCCCCCTGTATGGAAGCATCGAATGTAATTTCGCTGGAAATCGTATTGTCCGTTAGCAGCTCAACCGTCGCTTCATTGCTCGAGCCTTGTTGAATCATAATATTCATTGCATCGGTCTGAACATCTACCTTTTCAAACTGACCTTTTTCAAAGCTTTTGATGCCATGCGATTCAACCTCGCCTTTTCCCGAGCCTTCACCGATAGTCAAATCTGTCGTAAAATTAATGGCCGATGAACATCCTGAAAGAAAAATCATTGTTGTCATCATCAGCACACCTGTTTGAAATAGAAATTTATTCATTCTCCTGCTCCTTTTTTTACCATTTGCTCTAGTTTAACCGATTTTATGGATTAACAAAACCGTCTGTTGGCTAGCTGCAATACTAGACTTAAGACTTGGATGCCCGACGCTTCAGTTGCTGCGACAATAGCTAATACAGACAAAAACACCGTTTACTGTGGAATATGTCTCGTCCCAGTAAACGGTGCTTCTATACTAACTTAGTATAGGATAACCTAGATTTGCAGATTCACGAATTAGCGTCGCTTCGTCTCATTTAATGTAAATTGACCCATCAGCTGCTGTAAAAATGCCGCGATCGACTCTACATAATGAGACGTATTCTGTACATGCAAGATATCTTGCTTCAGCTGCGATACTTGCTCCTCAGCCTCAGCGGAAAGCTTGCGGTTGCCCATGCTGACTGCGGTAATTTTCTCCATCAGCGCCACAACCTCGTCCACAATTTTCGCCTTTTGATCGTCGCCTTCATTCGCTTGACGAAGCAGCTGCGAAGCCGCAGTCACGAGCGCTTCACCTTCCGCTACCACTCGGTCGCCTTCCGACATTGAATGCTGCGCTTGAGCAGCTCCTGTATAGATTTGCGAGATGATCGATTGAATTTGTGCCACGGACTGTCTTGTGCTCTCGGATAGCTTGCGGATTTCTGTTGCAACGACGGCAAAGCCCTTGCCATGCTCACCTACACGTGCTGCTTCAATCGAAGCATTTAGCGCAAGCAGATGCGTTTGAGAGGAGATGCCTTCAATAATTTGCAGCACTTCCTCAATGCTTCTTGTTGTATCGACAAAGGAATGAATCGTCTGATTCGTATTCGAAACCTGTAATGCTATATGCGACATTTTGCCGCCTATTTTTTCAACCTCTTCTCGTGCTACAGCGATTTGCTGCGCAGCATCCAGCTCCAGCTGCTGCAGCGTTTCACGCATATCTCCCACTACATCCTTCGCTGCATCCAGATCCTGCAGCTGCTTGCGTATACCGCTTAGCATCTTTTCTACACGATTGCTTACACGCTGCGTCGTTCTCGCAGTCGTACCCGTTGATTGATGAAGCTCCGTTTGATTCAGGCGCACATCATCAGCCGCGAATTTGACCTGAATCATAATGCCTTCCTGTGAATCAATAAAGTTATTCAGCCATTTTGCCTGATCTCCGATTTCATCCTTGCCAAATGCACCCGTGTTCAATCGTTGTGTCAAATCCCCTTTTCCCTCTGCGTTCCGCCTAATAAATCGATTGATTTCCCACAGACGCTCGGTAACAGGGGTAGACACCTTCGCTTTCATCAGCCAGGTTGAAATAATAATAAGCGGGATATTGATCACTGCTGTTGCGCCTGCAATGACAAACGGATTGCTAGAGCCAAGCCAGCTCGTCACTCCTGCTGTTATCGCAGACAACAGCCCCATTAGCATTAACACTGGAACAAGCAGGCGGGTAATACGCCAGCCAATCCCTCTCCCGCGATAAACCTCTTCTAAGTCTCCTTCACACATCATCCCCCATAGATCAGGACAATGCGGCAGCTGAAACGTTATGCCTTTTCCGATAACCGGAATATGACGATAGTCGGAATAGCCCGGAAAAGCAACAAACAGATTATGCCCCTTGCGAATCGTATTGGCTACACCGGGATGCAATTCTCCAGTAGCCGGGTCTGTAAACATAATTTCCAGCTCAGTATGCTTTTCAACACGTACCGTGCCCCAGTCTGTAGGAATCCCATCCTTCAAATTGTCGCCATGGGCAAAGGTTTGATCTTCAAAACGACTGCGCGACAAAGCTGTACCTGGCAGAATATGTGTATTTAACGTGGGGTTTGCCATAAAGATATAGTTGTCGCCTGAGTCGGGGTAAATATGTCCTGATTCCCGTTGAATAAGATCTCCAACGACATCATTGGGCACTCTGCCGCAAAGAAAGCCAGCTCGTTTGCCGTCTACGATGATGGGAGCCATAAACAACAGCGTCATTTCATCATGAAAAGAAGATGTACTTGGACCAATGTCTAATGTAAGTGGATCGGCATAAGGTCCGAACAAGCACTTGCGTCCTGTCTCTGTATGCGACGCATAAGCTAGACCCTTAGCGAGAATACTCGTATCGCCATACTGTTTTCCAGTATGTGTGGAATAAGTTGTCGCGACTACCTTGTTATCCTCATCAAGTACGAACAACTCTGAAAAATCAGCTGCACGCACTCGCACAGCATCAAACATTTGCTGCCATCGCTGACGAGCATCACCAGTCTTTTGCTCAAGCTCTGGCTGCATCTGTGCCATTATGCGATCTAAATAGCTCCAATACAGCTCAGCCCACTCCTGGAGAAGTTCTTTTCTCGTTTGTGCAATCCCTTCAAAAATGTCTTGCACATCGTCATGCGTGTGCCGATTTAAGCGCCACGAAACCCATAGCGGAAGTCCTTTTTTCCAGCCTATCCAATCAAACATAAGTATCCCCACCTGTTTCTAATGACCTATTTTTCGTGTTATGTTTAATCACATTGTAGATGAGAGAAATTATACATTATCTCCATATTTTTGTCGATAACCGCTGAATTTTAGCATTAATATTCATTCACATAAGATAAACTTTTATGAATATAACACAAATTGTCATTTCTTTTTCCATATCGACATAGGTATTTTATCCCTGAAAAGCAAATCTTTTATTACTAAAATTTTTTTGTTATTCTACGAAAAACTAATGAAATTCATATATAAATGTGCTACGATACGTCTTGGCTATTTGACGTAGAAAGAAAGGGAAGCACATGTCAACGAACAATACATCAATCGAGAAAGCAAAAACTGGCAAAGGTGCTGCTGAATTTAATTTATTCAAGCTTACTTGGCCGATCTTCCTAGAAGTATTTTTATTTATGTTAATGGGTATCGTCGATACCTTGATGCTCAGTGAAATCTCAGACAATGCCGTTTCAGGCGTCGGGGCTTCCAATCAGTTTCTTCATATCGCAATCTTAATTCTTGAAGTCATCGGTAATGGTGCATCTATTGTCGTTGCTCAATACTTAGGCTCGCGCAAGCTGCTTGAAGCATCACGAATTTCCGCTTTGGCTGTCTCTCTGAACTTGATAGTCGGGTTAATTATTAGTATCTTATTCGTCCTTATGGGAGAGCATCTGTTAATTAAGCTGAACCTTCAGGGTGAAGTGCTGGAGCATGCTAAGAGCTATCTAGTCATTGTCGGTGGAGCAATCTTCCTCCAAGCGATCATTAACTCACTTGCTGCGATCATTCGCGTGCACGGCTATACGAAACAAGCGATGCTCGTTTCACTCGGTATGAATATCATTCATATCATTTTGAACTATATTTTGATTTTTGGTCATCTTGGTATGCCGGCGTTAGGGACACAAGGAGCCGCGATCTCCTCAGTTCTGAGCCGAGTCATTGCTGTCGTCGTATTTTTCATATTGCTGTACAGAGTTATGGAAGTACGCATTCGCATGAAGGACTATTTCAATTTATCAAAAGCCTTTATCTTTAAGATTTTGAAAATTGGTGTCCCTTCTGCTCTTGAGCAAGTCATGTATCAAACCTGTCAAATTGTGTTTTTATTTTACGCAACTTATTTGGGAGAAGCGTCAATGGCTGCAAGAACATATGCGAACAATATTTCGATGTTTATCTACATGTTCGCCTTTGCTGTCGGCATCGGAACCTCGATTATTGTGGGCCGTCTGGTTGGCGCAGGCAAGCCGGATCAAGCCTATACTCGCGTATGGCAAAGTGTACGATCGGCTACCATCGTTTCACTCGTCATGATCGGAGTCGTAATGCTATTCCGTGAGCCGCTCATGACGATCTTTACAGATGATGTCGATATTATCAAAATCGGTGCGAGCGTTCTATTGCTAAGCATTATTTTGGAATCAGGACGGACGATCAACATCATTATCGTCAACTCGCTTCGTGCATCAGGCGATGCGTCATTCCCATTGTTTGTCGGTATTTTCACAATGGTGCTTATGAGCTTGCCGCTTGGATACTTCTTAGTATTCAAGCTAGAGATGGGTCTTGCAGGCATCTGGCTGGCGATAGCGGCTGATGAGTGGGCACGTGCCTTCATTATGTCCTACCGCTGGAAAAGCCGCGGCTGGGAGAAGCATGCGCTTGTACGGCCTTCGCAGTCGACCGACCTTGGTCATTAAAACAAAATATAAAGTAAAAAAGGAACCCGGCTCGTTGAGTCAGGTTCCTTTTTTATCGTTATCTTATTCTATTTAATATCATGAAAGGTTAATGGTATAAAGGGTGGATCGCTTGACCTAAGCGCTCGTAGCTCGCAAACAATGCTGCATACTGCTTTACCTGTTCAGGCTGAGGACTGGTGGCAGTTCCCTTTGGAATATTATTTTTAATCTCCTGAAAAGATTGAACTTCGCCTAGCGCTACGAGTCCTGTCCACGCCGCTCCCCAGGCTGCTCCGTGATGGTTCTCAGACACGTAGATATCAGCATTGAACACATCAGCCATCATTTGCAGCCACAGCGGAGAACGCGACAACCCGCCATTGACGTAGATTTTACGAATGGATTGTTCAGGCGTTGTGAGCGCTCGATGAATTTGGTACAAATTGAACGTAATGCCCTCCAATACCGCGCGTATAAAATGAGCTTTTTTATGGGTTACCGTTACGCCGTAGAAGCTGCCCTTCGCATGCTGATTCCAAATTGGCGCACGTTCTCCATTGATGTAGGGCAGAAACAACAGTCCTTCTGCTCCTGGCGCTACCTGTTCTGCATCTCGCAAAAACTCTCCAAAGTCGCGCTCATCCTCAAGCAGCTCCTTCAGCCACTGTACAACGATCCCTCCGTTATTAGTCGGGCCGCCAATAATATATTGATCCTTCGTGAATGCATAGCAAAATGTTTCCTGCTTATCGCTTAGCTTGACAACATCGGAAAACTGTCTGATCGCTCCGCTTGTGCCGACCGACACGGCAACCTCACCTGGCAAAATGGCGCCATTGCCAAGATTCGCAAGCTGACCATCAGCAGCACCTATGACTAGCGGTAGAGCTGGCGATATGCCCATTGCTGCAGCAATGTCCGGCTTCACTGGTGGAAGCACAGTCGTCGGCGGCACGATACGAGATAGCTGATTCGCTTCAATTCCAACCAAGTCGAGCACTTGCGGATCCCAGTTCAATTCAGTAGGGTTAAACAGGCCCGTCGCGGAAGCCATCGAATAGTCGATGACACGCTCATTCGTCCAGTGATATATGAGATATTCCTTAATTGACATCCAATAAGCCGCCTGTATGTACGGCTCATAATCGTTCTCCTTCATCCATAGCAGCTTCATAAAAGGTGTCATTGGATGCTGCGGCGTTCCTGTTCGGGCATAGACCACCTGCTTCATCGTGGAGGTCATCGCATCTGCTTGTTCTGCTGCTCTACCATCTGCCCAAATCATAGCAGGCGATATAACAATGCCCTGCTCGTTAACAGCTAGCAAGGAATGCATAGCCGCCGAAAATGAAAGTGCGATCAGCTCATCCTTACCAATATTAGCTTCTTCTATCGCAGCACGAACCGCTTTAACGGCAAGCTGTTCAATTTCAACAGCATCCTGCTCAGCCCATCCTTGCTTCGGGTAATAAGATATGATTCGTTCCTCTACACAAGCGATCAAGCTGCCTTTACGGTTAAAGATACATGCCTTTACACTTGTGGTTCCCAGATCCAATCCAATAATAAATTGTTTAGCCATCATCATAATTCCTTTTCATCTCTCATATTGTATAATCCTAATCCAGTACGTATCGGTTACAACTCCAGGGCTTCTATCAATCTTAGTCTCTTATACTACCAGCTTTTTCACCCTATATATTATTCAATCATAATTGCTACAAACAGGCAAATGAAGGCTTATTCCAGGTTGGCAATTCAAACTGCTTTGACAGCTCGCGAATATCCTGCTTCTGCAGCTCGGCCTCAAGCAAAGGCCCGCGAATTCCTCGGGCTTTGGCAGCCTGCATGCCAGGTCGATGCTGATTGCTGTCATCTGCGACAACACCATATACAATGTTGCTGAAGCCCCGCTGCTCGAGCTGCGATATTAGCTGCTCAAACAAGCTGCTCTTACAGAAGTAGCATTGAATTTTCATAGGCGCAGCATCATCTGTCTGCTGCTGCGCAGGTGCCTCGATCACTTCATGACGAACTCCTATTAAAGCAGCCAAGCGCTTCGCTTCTTCCAATTCGCTCGTGGGATAGGCTTCAGCATCTGCCGTCACCGCCAATACATGCTGCGCTCCTAATGTATCCACTGCCGCCTTTAGCAGGAATGTGCTGTCTACTCCTCCTGAAAAAGCTACAACAACTGATTTCATTTCTCGCAAAATTTGTTGTAGCGCCTCGTATTTGCGCTTTAACATGCCTTATCCCATCCCTTCAATATGATTAAGCCAATTAAAGCTCTCTTTTGATATATTCAACTAGTCGCCGATCTATCCATTAAAAGTGGCTTCTGTTGAATCAAATTAATACCGAAATTGAGCATGATGATCCTTTGCATGAGTAAGCTCTGCAATCTAGTTTCGCAGTTTAGATATAGCTATAACAATGTTCATATTGCGGAAATTCAAGGTTCTCGTCATAATAGGAAATAATTTCGTTCATAATGAAGTTAGGACTACATACTAGAGGGAGTAGAATATATTGTTTAAATTTATGAAAGATGCCAAGCAGCGCAAGCTGCTGATTAATGCAGGAATTAGTTGGCTGTTCGATGCAATGGATATCGGGATGCTGTCCTTTATTATTGCCGCTCTGGCTGTTTCTTGGAATTTGGGAGCCGATCAGGTAGGCTTGCTGACTGCTATAAATTCAATTGGAATGGCTGTTGGGGCTGCACTTGCCGGTGCGATGGCTGATCGCTACGGACGCAAAGCGATATTGCTCGGTACTTTAGTGCTGTTTTCACTGGCAACAGGAATATCTGCTATCGCAACAAGCTTTTTCGTATTGTGCGTGCTTCGTTTTTTTGCAGGTGTTGGTCTAGGCGGAGAATTGCCGGTTGCGTCTACACTCGTTTCCGAATCAGTCCCTGTGAAGGAGCGCGGAAGAGTGATCGTCATCCTGGAAAGCTTCTGGGCTGCTGGCTGGCTTGTTGCAGCCGTTATTTCTTATTTTGTAATCCCTGAGTATGGATGGCGAATTGCCTTTGTCATTGGCGCCCTTCCTGTCTTTTACGCGATATACCTGCGACGAAACATCGAGGACTCTCCTCGCTATATCAATCAGAAAAAGGAAAAAAAGCTGGGCTTCATGCAGCGCATTTCCTTTATATGGTCCAAGCCATACCGTCGCTCTACATTCGTATTGTGGATTCTCTGGTTTACCGTCGTCTTCTCGTATTATGGCATGTTTTTGTGGCTGCCCTCTGTCATGGTGTTAAAGGGCTTTACGCTGGTGAAAAGCTTTCAGTATGTCATGCTAATGACGCTGGCACAGCTGCCAGGTTATTTTACAGCAGCCTACTTTATCGAGAAATTCGGTCGAAAATTCGTACTCGTGCTTTATTTGTTTTTCACCGCAGTCTGTGCACTATGGTTCGGATTAGCTGAGACGGAGGTCACTCTTCTCCTGTCAGGTGCGCTGCTGTCGTTTTTCAATCTTGGTGCTTGGGGCGGCATGTATGCTTATACGCCAGAGCTTTACCCTACGGAAGCAAGAGCAACAGGCGTTGGCTTTGCAGCTGCATTTGGCCGTATTGGCGGCGTTCTAGGACCTTTTCTGGTAGGAATGCTTGTTGCAGCCAATGTGTCCTTGCCTACTATTTTCACTATCTTCTTCGTGTCGATCTTGATCGGAGTAGCTGCCGTATTGTTTTGGGGCAAGGAAACGAGAGGCATTGATCCAGATGCCGTAACCTCGTAGTACAACATAGGGGGTGTCCAGAGAGTCAGCAAAACTAAAACTGACGATCTGAACACCCCCTACCATTGCATCGGAGTCCAGTTAACATTTCTCCCAATGCTTCCCAAACTGTTGATTTGAAATCACCATAACTGGTCTCTCCTAGCTCGTTTCTTCAAGCTGATTCGCTGTCATGAGATCAGTTAATCCGTAATGCTCTTTCTCGAATAACGTGATCTTCTGCTCCTAGCTGCTCATTTTTCTGCTTCACGATTGCTTGATGCTTGTCCCGTTCCTGCTCTTCTTCTTTCTTGGTCTTAGCCAGCTGCGCCGCTTCCTCTAAATAGAATTCCTCCACCAAGCAGTAATGGAACAATAAATAGCCGATTCGCTAATACCACTATTGTTGAGGTAAGTCCTGTATAAAACCCAAATGGCAGCGTAAGGCCAAACAAGCCCGCAAAGGTCGCCACAAGCGATGTCGCTGTAGTGTAGAATGCAAAGCCGCTGACCTCAACGATAATAGCAAATACGATGCTCGTCCCGCTCGTTGCGATCGCTTTACGCACCATTTCATCGGTTAAATCATTGATCCCAAGCTTTTCTACAAATGCAGGAAAATGCTTATCCTGCTTGACAAGCTGATCATATTCATCCTGAATGATGATCTGGCATTGATCCTCCATCTCTTTCCACTCCTGCCGTTATACGATACAACTAATATACGACATGTACATCGCCAATTAGCTCATTTATCGTCAAAAAGCCGTTATTGCGGAATAAGAAGAATCATATGTTGCTTATAGGAATGAGATGTTCCGCACTATCCTGTTCACTCGTTGTGCCGGTATCGCTGCTTGAACTAATTCCGACAATCAAAGCTGCAATAGCTAAGACATCGCCTAAAACAAGAATAACAGCTGAGATTAGGGCTGCTTTTTCTGAATCTGACATCGATTCCCAATCTTTCATCACGATCTCTCCTTTGTGTTATCTGCATGCAATTCACTATCTGCGCAAGCTCCTTGAGCTGCTAGATTTTTTGGGTTTCCCAGTTGCTTGACTCGATCTCGGTTTGCTGTAGTTTCTCGCAGTGCGTTTTTTCCTCACTGTGTTTTTTACCTCTACTATGCTCTTCTCCTTCAGATTCCTTGAGCTGCTTGAGCTCCTCGATCTTCCTGAGTTTTGTGATTTTCTTGAACTGCCCGTA
Organism: Paenibacillus septentrionalis; assembly: GCF_042659865.1. Classification (NCBI taxonomy): domain Bacteria; kingdom Bacillati; phylum Bacillota; class Bacilli; order Caryophanales; family Paenibacillaceae; genus Paenibacillus; species Paenibacillus septentrionalis. The sequence continues at coordinate 293,482 of NZ_JBHSTE010000004.1, read as the reverse complement.
TTATTGGAGCTTTCAGAATCCCCTGAGGCTGCAAGCAAGGCTACTACAGCCGTGACATCACCCAGGAGTGTTACAACAGCAGCAACCAACCCTAACTTTTCTGCCGCAGACATTGAGTTCCAGCTTTTCATAGCTTTTCTCCTAATAAGAAGTTGTTTCATTATATGTTCTGTTAGCTATTTGGGCTGTGCCATCGCCCATCTGCCCAACATAAATTTAGGCGGGCATTAAGCTGGTTAGTCGAGTTCATGTACAACAGAAAGTAAACTCACCACGATTGGCGAACTAGAACACAGGGTCTGCGAGAAAATGAAAAGTTTGAATTGATTCATCAGGCTTGCGCCCCACCATGACGAGGTAACGTTCTTTGCATAGCAAGCATAATTCCTGAACGTATGTAACCATTCAAAAAGGCGTGCCAGAAAGTCGAAGATAAGGACTTCTGTTCACGCCTTTTTTTATTGATCTCTTTTTTTATTAAGTCCCTTTGTCTGTGCCTTACATGTGACCGCTAAGAAATTCATGCTCATAAATATACGTAATTTTCTCAAGAACGCTCAGCCCATGCTCTTTGAATGTTAGATCGGTTACTTGACCTTTCATCAAAAACTTTCCTGTTTCATGATTGGTTTGCTGCCGCTCGCAGAAAGAAAAGATAACGGACATCGCATTTACAGGGAGACAGATATTGACACGATCCAGCTCATCTCCTGTTTGAAGAAAACTGGAATGGCACTGGAGGATATGCGGCCATTTCTAATGGTGTCAGCAGAAGCAGACCCTTCAGATCATCCTGATCTTGTGGAGCTTTTAAGAAACCATCGCGAAACAATCGTCAGCCAAATTACATCGCTTCAACGGTTGTGAATTTTATTGATAAGAAGCAAGAAGCTGCAGGAAGGCAGATACAGTCAAGACTGTTCAGATAAGAGCAGGAGCCCACTAACAAAGAAATTAACTGTATCCTTTAATTCAAAGCCTGTCTCAACGGAGGAATTACATTATTTTCCTGTAACGACTAAGGCAGCTATAATCTACGATAAATAAGCTTGAATATAAAAAAGCAGCATCAGCCGAGCTGACACTGCCCCTTACGCCATATAGCTATACTATAATTTTAGACAGATTGCGAATAACGTTGAAGAATAAATAATTCATGCTTTTGGAACGGTATGTCGTTTGATTAAAGCTTCCTATCAAGTAGACATCCAACTTCGGCAAATACAACGCGAAGGCCCCACTCGCTCCCAGATGCCCCCAAGCGACATACTTTTGGGTGAATGGAATAAATTGAAGTCTCATCAGTCCATGTCCATACTTCATCCCTACCCACATTTTTGTCCAGCTCTGCATACGATCCAAGCTTTCTTGTTTAATAAGTTGATGCTGCACAAGTGACTTCATAAAAATCAGCATATCTTCCAAGGTCGAAACCGTCTGTCCCCCTGCAAAAAAGCTGCTAAAGCTGCGATATTCATTAACATTAATTTTGATATCGTCCATAAACAGGTTCGCAATAGGATATTCGTTTTTGACAGAAGGCTCGGAGTAATGGGATAAGTATGAATGATTCATATGAAGCGGCTCGAATATGCATTCACGAAGCATCTCTGCATAACGCTTACCCGTAATAGATTCAATCATCAGTCCTAACAAATTGTACCCGGTATCTGTATAATGAATCCCCTTGCCCGGCGGAAAGTGTGGTGTTAAATGCTCTTTGGACCACTGCACGGTTTCTTCAGGTGTCCATAAGCGTGATGGTTGATCGATCACCTCTTGCATAAAGGCTCGCTGCCGCCTCGGCTTATCCTCAAAGAAATCAGGCAGTCCTGAGGTATGACTTAACAAATGCTTAATTTGAATATGAGACGTGTATTCCTTCCCCTTATAAATGTGCAAATTTTTCAGCAGAGCGGTGGGCAAGTACTGCTCGATAGGGTCCTCCAGATTAGCTCTGCCTTGTTCGATGAGTTTAGCGATGATCACTGACGTGAACATTTTCCCTACACTTGCCGTATGAAAGGGCTGACTCGGGTTAGCAGCTACATGATCGGTTGTTCCCGCTGCGATAGGAAAGTGAATATTCAAGCGGTCAGAGTGCACTAGCATATACACATTGTGCAGCTTAGGATCGGCGTTAACCCTGCTTACAAGCTTCTGCTCGATTTCTCGTGCAAGCACTTCCATGTTCATCGTTCTCCTCCCCTCCTTATACCCTATTATTGCACGTTACTCATCCTCTGCTTGCTTGCGCAATCTAGCAGCTAAAACCACATCTTCAGCTGCGCTATTGAGCATTTCCCTCATCGCGTTTAGATCAAGAGCTGGAAGCTGTCCGTTGACTACCATCAAGGTCAATCCAGTTTGAAAGGCTCTCATCTTGAGTAAAATCAGTTTAAGCTCCTCATCGTCAAATCCCTCTAGCTCCGGGTCAAGCTTCATATGCGCAACGAGCTGAGCGCCCATGTCCTGATCGTAATCCTCTAAATAGTCGCTCGGCTTCATCACCAAATCTCTGATCAATACAGGATACTCCATCGCAAACTGTAAACTGGCAGCCCCTATATCAGCAAATGGGCTTCCAGTCTGCTGCTCGTGAAGCATTTGATTCCCCATTTGGCTCACCTTCTTCATGACCGCTCGCTTGAGCTCCTCTACATCAGTGAAATTGACGTAGATCGGTGCGATCGAGCTTCCTAATTGCTCCGCAACCTTTCTTATCGTGATGCTGTCCATTCCTTCTGTTTTCGCAATATTAAATGCGGCATCGACAATTTGTTCAGCTGAAAACTTTTTTTTTGGCGGCATACTCTCTCTCCTATCACATCTGTGCTATATCAACTGTACGATTCATTTTTCGATCTTTTTTTAATTAAATATCGAATGTTATATATCGTTTGTTATATAATATATTATACATTGATTTCCAAGTTGTAAAGCCTTATTAAACAAGGAGTGGAAAAATGAATAAAACTAAAGCCATCTCTAAAGTAGAAGCCTTGCTAGTGAAACAATTAAAAAAAGATCCCCGACTGAAAAATATTTACTTACTCGTTCATTCAGAAAAATATGGTCTGGATATCAATATTGCGGCAGGATCAACTAACAATACACCCGCTTCTCCACAACAACCGAATTACATGGCCAGTGTAGGCAAGCTGTTCACTTCGACAATTGTGTGCATGCTTGCAGAAGAAGGAAAGCTGTCTTGGGATGACAAGATTTCGCGGTATTTGGACGATGACGTAATGAACGGATTGCATGTGTATAATGGAATTGATTACTCCAACGACATAACCATCAGGCAGCTGCTACAGCACACATCAGGCTTGAACGATTATTTTTGGCCTTTATTGGAGCATGCGTTGAATGATCCAGAATACCGTATAACTCCCCAGCAGGCTATTTCTTGGGCGAAGCAGCATTTGCAGCCGGAATTTCCACCTGGAGGTGGTTTTAAGTATACGGATACCAACTATCTTCTATTAGGCTTAATCGTAGAAAACATAACAGAGAAGCCTTTCCATGATGTGCTTCGAACGTATCTTTATGAGCCCTTGAATATGAACCATTCATTTATGCTTCATTACTCACGGCCCAAGTTTCAGTCTGAGCAGCCCGTGGCGGATTTTTATATAAAAGGTACTCGTATGATCGATCACGTTGGATACGCTGGTCTGGACTATAGTGGAGGCGGTGTCGTCGCACCAACCGCTGAATTGTTAACCTTCATGAAAGCACTGGTAAACCATCAGCTTGTGAAAAAGGAAACACTTGATAGGATGAAAAATGATCCAGCCAAATACGGGCCAGGGATCGACTACGGTTTAGGCACCATGCAATTTAAAAGCATTCCACTACTTATGCCCAAGAAGTGGAAGGTTTGGGGAGTAGCTGGCGCAACGGGGGCATACATGTTCTATCATCCTGAATATGAGACCTACATTATTGGTAATTTCAACGACTTTGCTTATGAAAGAAAAGGTGTAATGTTTATGTTTCGAGTCATTAACATTCTCTCAAAACTAAAGAACGACTGAGCGATTGCCAGAGCGATAATCTATCCCATCAGGAGCTTTACAAATAACAAAGGCATATTAACTTTGAAATTTACACAAAGTTAATATGCCTTTTCATTAATTTTGTCACTATTTCCATAGAACGAACTGTGCAATATTTTTGCTATGGTCGCCGATTCGCTCCAAATTCGTTAATAGATCCAAATAAATGGTGCCTGTTCCACCTGAACATAGATTCTGATTGAGACGTTGGATGTGGTTTTTGCGGTATTCTGTCTCTAGCTCATCCAGCTTGGATTCAAGGCTCAGTACCTCTTCAGCAGCCGCTGCATCATGATGCTCAAGTGCAATTAGCGCTTTCGTAACCGCTTGATCCGCTACCTCCATCATAATTTTAAGCTCTGCTTCTGCATCTGCCGAAAGGTCTAGCTTATGCGTCATACGGAATTCCGCAAGCTCAACAATATTTTCAGCATGATCACCGATTCGCTCAAGATCACTGATCGTTTGGAACCAGCCAGTTGCATTTTCTGATTCACCTGGAGATAAGCCCTTTTGATGAATTTTCATAATGTAATCGGTAATCTTTCGGTTCAGCTCATTGACAAGCTCTTCCTTCTGAATAGCTTTCTCTGCGGATTTCGAATCCTGGTTGAAGAAAAATCCGGTTGCATCCTGGAGCGCTTGCTGCGCGTATTGTCCCATGCGTAAAATCTCATGCTGTGCCTGACCAAGCGCCATCGCTGGTGTAGCTAACAGACGATCATCGAGATAAATCGCCTTAAATTGCAGCTCATCTACTTTGCCTCTAATCGCTTTCGTCACAATCCAGGACAGTGCAGGAATGAGTGGCAGGAAGATCAGTGTATTAGCCGTATTGAACAGACCATGTGCATAGGCAATCTGCATCCGAATATTCACACCTTCTCCAAGCCAGAGCACGAGGTTATGGACTGGATGTAGAAGAATGACAAATATGATTGATCCGACAACATTGAAGATAACATGGACAAGCGCTGTACGTTTTGCTGCTACTGATGCTCCGATAGAAGCAAGTACTGCGGTAATCGTTGTACCGATGTTGTCGCCAAACAAAATTGGCAGTGCCCCCAATAGACTGACCATGCCCTCATCGGCAATCGTCTGCAAAATCCCGATCGTCGCACTGGAGCTCTGCACGATCATCGTAAATACGGTACCAACGATTAGTCCAAGAACAGGCTGGTGCGAAAGATCTACCATAAAGTCGGTAAACGCCTGAAGCTCACGCAGCGGCTTCAAGCCGCCGCCCATCGTACCTAGGCCGAGGAATAACGTACCGAAGCCGAATATGATTTGCCCAATGTACTGATAGCGTTTTTTACTTAGGAAGAACAAGAAGAATGCACCTACTGCAATAATAGGCAGCGCATAATCTTCAATTTTAATCCCGACGATAAAAGCAGTCATGGTTGTCCCGATGTTGGCACCCATCACGACTCCTATCGCTTGTCTTAGTGTCATAAGACCCGCGTTAACAAGCCCTATCGCCATTACAGTCGTACCTGTTGATGATTGAATCAAAACGGTGACAACAATACCGACAAGCACACCTAGTATCGGGTTAGACGTATATTTTCCAATATACCTCTCATTTTGTCTCCGGCTGTTTTTTGAAGCCCGTCCGACATGTACTTAATACCGAACAGGAAGATCCCGAGACCCCCTACAAATTTGAATAACAAATCCTGCCAGTCCAATATATAAATCCCCCTCTAGTTGTATGTAATCACACCTTAATTAATTTAGCACATTCGGCGAGGAAGATAAATTCATTTAAAAAAATTTTCTATCATGAAGCGACAAAGTTTTTATGCAATGCCTAAACAATCCGCTATTCTGGAAAAAATTAAACAATCATCCCTCATGAAATCAGCATTTCCCTTTCCTACATGACCTTATACTTCAATCGTTTTAAGTAAGCAGCTATTCTTAGTTAGACAGCAGGTTTAAAGTGTACTTGAAGCTTGTTTCACCCAAGCTTCAAGTACTCCAGCATCCAACGTGCTTCCCTTTTTAAATTTCGCTGTTTTACGTTCAGGCGGCCCGTCGAACATTTCTTCGGGAAGCTCCAAACCAGCGGTATGGAAGATCGTAAAACTAACAGCCTCTTTAGATATCGAGATGACAGCGGCATACTTTCCATGTTTCAAAAAATGGGGCTTTTTGTACTGAATACGCTCCTGCACATCCGGAATGGCACGATGAACAGCCTCACGCAGTTGAACAGCCAGTTCCTTTTGCCATAGCTCGTTAATTTCATCCATGTAATTCGTTACATCTTGATTCATCATCTACTCTCCCTTAGCATCGTTAATTGATCAGCCAAATCCGCTTCCATAGCCCTTAGCCTAGAACTCTTTTTTGAATTGAACATTTCTTCTATCCTCCGCATTTCAATTGTCACTTCGCCAAATTCTTTCTGAATTGGCATCCGTAACGCCCAATTGAGCGCCTCCGTCTCCGACTCAGCTTCAATTAAGAAGTACTTCGAGATAAGCGCTTGCTCCACTGGGAAAGGACCTGCTCGTAGCTCCGGTTCCTTACCACAAGATAAATGCGTAATTTTAATTCCGGTAGAGCTTGGTTGAATCTCTTCAGCAGCGAGGAGCACCCCAGCTTCAGTTAGCACCTTCTTGTAAGCAATCATTTCTCTTATAAAATCGTTACTGTGATATACGCCGGCCTCTGAATATTCAGTCGCGTTGACCATCAAAATAAAGCGCACGGTCGTCCCCTCCCTTCACGATGTAAGCTTTGCATTCAGTCGCACGATGCTTTAGCAGCGCTCGCTCCTGCTCATTGCGGGTAAGAGACGCTGCTCGTTCAAATTCTTCACAGGCCTCTTCATACCGTTTGAGCTTTACCAAAAGATCCCCGCGCACACTGGGCAACAAGTGATAGCTTTGCAATGAAGGCTGTGAAACTAACGCATCGACGATGATTAGTCCGAGAGCTGGACCGAATGCCATCGATACTGCCACAGCACGATTTAGTTCAACGATAGGCGACGGAGATATCCGCGACAACGCTTCATACAGCGCTGCAATTCTCGGCCATTCCGTCTCTTCCGCAGTCGGGGCTTGTGCATGACAAGCCGCTATCGCAGCCTGAAGGGCATATGGCCCTAACGTTCTTCCCAGCTTACGGCTCCGTTCCAATGCCGCTAATCCGCGTCGAATCAGCAGCTGATCCCATTGCGCACGGTTCTGATTCATAAGCAAAACAGGTTCATGCTTAGCGTTCATTCGAGCTTTCAGCCGTGATGATTGAATTTCCATGAGCGCAACCAGTCCATGCACCTCAGGTTCACTCGGAGCTATTTCTGCTAGCATTCGCCCGAGTCTCAGCGCTTCTTGACATAACAGCGGACGTATCCAATGCTTGCCAGAGGTCGGAGAATATCCTTCATTGAACATCAAATAGATCACTTCAAGTACGCTGGACATTCGTTCCTGGAGCTCCACTCCAGCAGGCACTTCAAATGGAATCTTCTTCGCGCTGAGCGTTTTCTTGGCTCTAACAATCCTCTGAGCAATCGTAGACTCTGCACTAACAAACGATCGCGCAATCTCATCTGTTGTAAGTCCGCATAACAGGCGAAGCGTTAAAGCTACTCTCGCTTCCTGTGACAACACCGGGTGGCAGGTCATAAAGATCAAGCGAAGCAAGTCGTCTTCAATCTCTCCGTCTACAGCGGATTCGATCTCCTTCTCTGTATATACATGATCGCTGCGGGCTACCTCCGCATACTTCTGATCACGAACCTTATTCCGACGCAGGAGATCAATTGCACGTCGTTTCGCAGTTGTCATCAGCCATGCGCCTGGGTTGTCCGGAATGCCGTTCTCTTGCCATTTTTCCAGCGCAATCACCAGAGCGTCTTGAGCTAGGTCCTCTGCTAGACTGACATCTCTCACCATTCTTGTTAATGCTGCGATCAGCTTCGCCGATTCCAATCTCCAGATCGCATCAATGGCTCGATGTGCTTGAGATCTATTCACGCCTTTTGCTGCTCCATGATTTGATTGCGCAGCGCTTCTTCTTTTGCCAGTGTTTCTGGATTGTCCATTAAGTCCGCTATATCCCATACCTGTCGAAGCTCAATTTCTCCTTGTCCATTTCCGTGCGGATCGGGCATACGCATCGCCCATTCCAATGCTTCTTCCCTCGACTTCACCTCAATCAAGGTATAGCCCGCTATAATTTCTTTCGCTTCAGTGAACGGGCCATCCGTGATTTTAGGCTTGCCACCAGGCTCTGGATACGAAATGCGAATCCCGTTTGCGCTTGGCATTAATCCATCAGCTGCGAGCAGCACTCCAGCTTTCACCAGTTCCTCATTATACTTTTGCATGGCCTCAATTAACTCAGCACTTGGAGCAGCCCCTGCCTCTGAATCAGCTGTAGCTTTCACAATCAACATAAATCTCATCATAATCCCTCCTAATTATGGTAACTATGCTACTTATTTCGAGTTACGTTCATATCGTTCCTGCTGATCTGCAATGTCCATCATCATGCCTATCCACACTATCATTATGAATGTCAGTCACCAAAGAACGAAGTCAGCTCAGCTGCAATCATTTTCGTATTTAGCTGTTTTGTATGCCCGAGTCCTTTCTTGCTTATCAACTGTGCATTGGGCAGCACATTTGTTAACGCCTGAGCCCCTCTGCGAAGCGAGATCGGACTTTCAGAGCCTTCGATGACAATGGTAGGGATTATCACCTTACTCCACTCGTTTTTAGGGAGCGGTTTGCCATCCATATAACCATCAAGCAACGTTGCATCATAAGGTAATGTATGAGCAACGGACATCAGATTTTTCCAAACTCCCGGCATGAAACGCATCATCCTCACCACAAAGGAAGGAGCCCCCATCCCCTTTGTCATAAAGAAATGAATCGTTTCTGCTCGTTGGCCCTTGGCAATGAGCTCATTTACATGGTTAAGGAAATTCCTTGGAGGCTTGCGATCCCCAGCGTCCACCACAAACGGCGGCTCATGAAGCGCCATTTTCGTAATGTTCAAACCGCTTGCAGCTGCCAGCAGAGCAAGGACTGCACCTGATGACAAGCCCCATACATATGCCGAGCCTCCTGCTTCATCTATGATAGCTTGAACGTCTTCAATTTCTCTTTCAATCGCATAGGTCTTGGCATCTCCGCTATCCCCTCGACCACGCCGATCATAGTTGTATACCGTGTAATGATCCGATAAAAGACTTGCCAATTGAACTTGTCCGGGAAACTTCCTATAACTGAATGCCCCTCCTATTAAAATAAGCGCCGGACCTTGCCCGGATTTGTCATATGCAAGCTTCGTACCATCTTTCGAAATTACTGAATGCATAACATGACGTCCTTCCCTATTGTTTTAATTTACGATTCTATATGTACAACGAACAAACTTCCACTAAATCGACAGTACTTATCATTTTTTTTTAGAATTTGAAAAATGAACCTTTAAACGTGATTAAAGCAAGTGTCACAGCTGTCCACACCTCTTCCTGTTCAACGCATAACATACATGGAGAGCTCTTTAATTTGGCATTGAGGGGTAGATAGATGAGTAGAAAACTGGGAAGAGTTGAAAATCAAGTATATTCCAATCGGGTGCTGCGGTCTGAGTTTGATAAAAAGTGGCGGACATCACTTTCCCGAAGCGGCTATGTCATTTATACTGCTACTGCAAATCACGCAAAGGTTGAGGTGTTGCTTGCTGACAATTCGAGAAAGCTCCTCGTCTTTAACAAGGGTGGAAAGGTGCTTGTTGGCGGGGGAGGAACAAGTCACTACAGCAAGCCGCACCGGGCAATCACGCTCCGTTAGGTTAACAAAAAAGTCCCGAATGCTTTAAAATTAAAGCTTCGGGACTTTTTTACTTTCTTGACGACTAAGATAGGTTCACCGTGCGTTCTACTAACCTCTAAGCTGAACAAGAAAATCAATACCGTAGTACGACAGAATTGTAATAACCAACGTCCATAAGACTAGGCTGATTGTCATCCAAAAAAGTGTCGTTTGTTTTTTTGCTCCAAATAGCAGTCCGATGAATACCGCGACATGCGAGCCAATTAACAGCGGACCTAGCAGAGACAGGCCTGGCAAGCCGTATTTGTTCCAAATCCCTACCGCTCTAGCTTGTCGCTTGGACTTGGGCTGATCTTCACCCTTTTTACGCTTGCGCCATTCTCTAAATTTTTCAAAAAAGATTATAAGCAAATAAACTGTAGATAAATTCCCGAGAAAAGCGATTAGACCTACCAATATAGGATTCAACCCTGCGATAATGCTTAAAGGAATAACGGCAGCAATTTCCACCCACGGTGTCGCACCTAATAGAAATACTAATATATACTCCCATATTTCCAATAGAATGTTCATGATGATTCCTCCTCTATGTCAGCTTTTTGACTTCCATTGATTGTATAATTAAGGCAAGAGGATGTAAAGGCTAGAAAAAAAGAGTGTCCTTGTCACTACCCTATGACCGGTTGCGCCCTAATACTTAATTATCCGATGCTTTGCCGGGATTGCGGCAGCGAAACGATAAACGCCTTGCCATCCTTCTTCTCCTCAATATCAATCGTTCCTTTGTGGATCGCAACTATTTTTTGCACAATAAATAATCCCAAGCCATTCCCGTCTATGCTGCGATCTCTAGCGCGGTCTACTTTAAAGAAGCGTTCAAATATTTTTTCTCGGTCCTCCGTAGAGATCGATGTGCCATTATCAAAAAACTGCACGTTAATCCTGCCTGCTTCTATCAGCACATCAATGATGATCCTTCCACCATTCGGAGTAAACTTGATCGCATTAGACATAAGATTGTACCAGACCTGATTCAGCAGCTCTCGATCTGCGCATATCGTAATCGGCTTTGCATTCATCTCCACGTCCAGCTGCTTACCTGACCACAGCGGCTCAAAAGAAAGGACGGTGCGCCTAATTTGTTCTGATAGATCGTAGCTGCTTGGTGATAAGACTACGCTATCTGATTCAAGCGATGCAAGACGCAGCAGATTATCGCTTAGCTTAGATAAGCGTTCGCTTTCTTTCATAATAATCTGTGCAGAGCGCTTCCGCTGTGATTCATCAAGCTCCCCTTCAAGCAATACAGCGGAAAAGCCTTTTATGACGGTTAGCGGCGACTGAAACTCATGTGACACATTCGCAACAAATTCCTGTCTCTCACGCTCCAGCTTAGCTAAATCATCAGCCATTTCATTCAAGGTTTTGGATAATACACCGATCTCGTCCGGCCCATTTTCCGGTATCTTTACGTTAAAATCTCCACCAGCCCACTGTTTCGCTGCACTAGTCACCTGATGAATCGGCTTAACCAGCAATCTTGCAAAAAGCAGTACAATAAGACTGCCAATAGCTAGAACGATTAGCAGTACCAGCGCAATTTCATATCGTCCACTGGACGCATCTGTCCTCGATTCTATTAATTCAATGGTGTACGTCTCTCCGTTGAATTCCCATTGCTGCTGGATCGTTATATCGCAGTTACATCTTTCTTCATCATCAGGCCAATTCATGTACAGCGTTTCCTGTGAGCTCTCTTTTTTCAATTGGATTCCGACAGAAGCCAGCCGCGCTGCATGCTCTAAGAGCATATTCGCATTCTCCGGATTCGCCTGCCGATATAGCTGGAGCATATGATCGGCTTTAGCGGTAAGCTCAGCGGACACTGCTTGTTCAGCAGATTCCTTGAAGATATAAAGGGCAGATAGCCAAGCAACGACGACACCGATCAGAACGGCAGCCATGTAATAAACGATAATTCGAATATAAAGAGTTTTAATCATGCTTAACCTGCAATCTGTAACCTAATCCTCTGACGGTTACAATTTCGATTTGGTCTGTCAAAACGGAGAAGCGCTCCCGCAGACGCTTCACATGAACATCTATCGTTCGTTCATCTCCCTCAAATTCGTCTCCCCATACATGTTCGATAATCTGGTCACGCGTATAGGTTCTGTTGGGCTGTGAGGCAAGCAGATACAGAAGCTCAAATTCCTTTGGCGGCAATGGGATGAGCTTCCCGCTAACATAAGCTTGTCGCTCGGCATTCATATATAGATCTCCCGCTTGTATAGCAAACCCAGCATCATAGCGATATCTGCGCAGCAGAGCCTTGACACGGTAGGTCAGTTCAGCTAGATCGAACGGCTTCACCAAATAATCGTCGGTTCCGGCTTGGAAGCCTGCAACTTTATCTACACTCGCTCCTTTGGCCGTCAGCAGCAGCACGGGGATGTCGTAGTATCGCTTGATTTCTCGGCACACTTCAAATCCGTCCTTACCCGGCATCATAATGTCCAGAATAGCCAGATCTATCCGCTCAGCATGAATCTGGGCTATCGCATCGCTTCCATTCTCTGCTTCTACCGTTGCATAATTATCCGTTCGCAATGCATGTCTGATAAGCTCACGAATATAAGGATCATCGTCAGCTATTAGTATTTTTATCAATCGAATTCACCTCTCCGACCCTATATGATCTCCTTCTATTGTAAGAGAAGTTTATTAGACGAATATGAACGTTAGATGAATAAAACGGAGTTGAGGCCGACATGTTTGGCATGCAGGCCTCAATCTCATTTAAATGTAAACGATATTACTTTCTTACGTGCTCATTAAAAAACGTAAGCAGCTTTTCTGTTATTTCTCTGTGCAGCTTGACATCGAAGCTGCCGAGCAGCGGAGAATACATCCCAACATCTGAAAAGCTCATATGATCAGTCCCTTGCACGACCCATTCAGAGCCGCCATTACGCAGCATCCCATGTTTTCGCAGCATAAATTCTCCAGCGAGCTGCTCGTAAGCTTCTCTAGAGTCAAGGTCATATTCCCTCCACTCCTTTTCCTCGAGCTCTGAGCGAGCAAATTTGTCTGTGTCGGGGGAGAGTATGAACAAGAAAGGATTAATGAGCCCTTGATCAAGCTTTTCTCCATAAGGAAATCCATCCATATTGATTCCTGCCAGCACACGCGGGTCGTAATGCATGACCTGTGCAGCAGTGGCCCCGCCAAAGGAGTGACCAAGCATCCCGATCTGATTTGTATCCAGTTTGCCCGTCAATATGTGGTGAGGATCGTCCTGATTGATATGCTCTAAACGATCCAGCACAAATCGTACATCATCCTTCCATAGCTGTGTATGCTCATTCATTGACTCCCAATCGTTTGCTTCTGCGTGAAATTCTACTTTCCCTTCTGTTATCCGTCCATCTGGAAATAATGTTGGAATTTCTGTGTAGTACGAATGCTCAATTACTGCAACGACATAGCCATGGCTAGCCAATTGCTCTGTGAAGCTCGTATACATGAAGTTACTCGCACCTAATCCCGGAGAAAGGACAAGAACAGGGTATTCGTCTTGAGCCTGTGATATTGGCAGCAATGAATAGGAATGGGTTTCTACTCGTTTGATAGCAGCCAAGATCGCTTTAATATAAAGTGGCTGCCCTTTAATCAATGTATGGATATGCTCCGCATCATACGCATAAGAAGCAGGCGTCATCTTAGAGCTCAGTTCCCCTGGATACCATACACGCACGATAACCTCTCTATGATCATCTGTTTCCAAAGTAAAAGGCTCCATTCTCGTTTCGTCCACCCAGTGGTACATCGTAGTACCAATAGCATAAGGACCAGTAGGAGATGGAAGTACGACCTTCGGCAAAACATAAGCTGGAACCGCCAACGCGATCAGAAGCAATAAGCCCCATATCGTGCCAATCACCAATCGTTTTTGAATAGAAGCTTTCGTTGTCTGGTGTAGTTTTTTTCTTCGATATGCTGTTAAAATTGTACCGAATGTACTGATGATTAACATGAAATAGAGCAATAGCATCGGCATCCGATAGCCTTCGAAAACAAGATGCAAGCCTAGCAATATCAAGCCCGCACAATGCCATAATACCCTTCGTTTACCAATCATGTTTGCTCCGACAATATATCCAACTAACGTTATAAGTAAATATAAAGCCAGACCTATCTCTAACCAACTCACTTCATCCACTCCTTTCAGATGTAAGAAGCGTAACAAACTATTATGAACATGAAATGAATGAGCTGGCAATTGTTTTGAGATTGGTGCATCGAAGCATCGCAACGACATACGACCTTGCTCATCACTGCTGCATGCGAGATAAGAACTGCTTCATCAGTATTTGCAGCGATATAAGGATTGGAGGATCATCTATACGAGGTGGATAAAGATGCACCTGCTCTGTTATGACACTGCCTGCTTCGACCTTGATCGGTTTCCTAGAACGCGTACGCAAAGTCTGAGCCGGTAGTAAGAGATCGGTAGCTTGCATTCCCCAAGTTACCGTTGTCGCCATTAGGTAATAAATTCCAGGTTTAACGTTAGGTAAACAGTAATATGCTTGTCCTGTAAGTAATGTACCGTATAGAGGAATCCCTTCGGGGATCGGCTTAGGGAAAAGCCCAATAAAGACCACTCCTTCAAAAGGAATTACCGAGTTAACTCTTCCTTTAACTCTTGCTTGATTTCTATGTAGGAATGAGGGGTTAGAGTTCCTTTCATTTGCATTTCTTAAAGCTTCTAGGTGACTATATGCTTGTGGAGTAGAATGTCTAAAGGCAGAAGGGGCTATTCCTACTTTTTCGCTGAAACGTGTTGTAAAAGTTCCAAGACTTTGCTGTCCAATCTCCTCACAAATATCTCGCACGCTTAAATTCGTATGCAACAGTAAATGCTTGGCCTTTTGGAGTTTAACTGAGGAGACATAATACAACGGCGAAATCCCCATTCTCTCTTTAAATATTCTCGAAAAATGATACGGACTATAAGAAACATGCTTGGCTAATGCCTCGAGAGATAACGGGTCATAGATATGGTTATGAATATATGTAATTGCTTTGTCAATTTCAGGATAATGAACGTTCAACGTATAGCCTCCTTGTGATCACTTATCAAAAAGGTTAGCAATCTATAAGAAATATCACGATGAAAACATGCTATGATAAAATTATCCAATTGCATACGAGGAGGATATGAAATGAACAGCAAAAGGATAGATTCTGCTTCAAGAGTTATTGAGGCGCCACCCACAAACATTTATCATGCTTTTATAGACCCAAAGGCATTTGTTTCGTGGCTCCCCCCTCAAGGGATGGTAGGCGAGCTAGAACAATTTCAACCTTTCGAGGGTGGCCAATATCGGATGACGCTATACTACGTCGATACTGATAACTCCTCTGGAAAAACAACTCAAAACTCAGACGTGGTTCAAGCAACATTTTTGGAATTAATCAAGGACGAAAAAATCGTCCATCAGATTGAATTTGAATCCGATGACCCTGCATACGCTGGCAAGATGAACATGAGTTGGTCGTTTCACATTGTCCCGGAAGGTACCAAGGTTACCATTATATGTGAAGATGTGCCTCAAGGAATTTCGCAGAAGGATCATGAAGAAGGACTAAATTCCACCTTAGCCAATTTAGCTAATTATCTCAAAAAACTGTCCTAATAAGGAGAATATTATGGCGAATATCGAGCAGCTGCAAACAGTCCGTGCGCCTACGGCACAGGTGTACAAAGCCCTAACGACAGCAGAAGGTCTCTCCGAGGTCTGGACTCGTGAACTAACGGTATATAATCAAGTTGGAGAAACAAATGAATTTAACTTTGGTGAAAATGATTTGACCAAGATGAAAATTATTGATCTAAGCTCTCCTAGTAAAATTGAATGGTTATGTACCGAATCTGATCCCGAATGGGTAGGCACCACAATCTCCTTCGAATTGAGCGAGAAAAATGGCAAAACGGATATTATCCTCAAACATATGAACTGGAAGGAAGTAACGAACTTTTATCGTTTCTGCAACTATAACTGGGCTATGTTCTTATACAGTCTAAAAAGTTATTGCGAGGATGACACTGGACACCCTTACCAAGACCGAACGTTCTAACTTGCGCACTTCGCATGCAATCATGAAACGAAAAACTCGCTTTCACTTATGTGTCAGGTGAGTTTTTCGTTAAGAAGTTTATATCAAGGACATTTAAATCGTTGACTTTACAAAGTCAACGGTCATCTCAGCCATCCGCTTATTTCCTGCCTCTGAATATCCACGTCCTTCTCCTGGAAACACTTCAAAGGTTGCGTTTAAATATAGCTCTGAAGCCTTCTTCGCATAATGAATGGACACGATATCATCTTGATCCCCGTGAAAGATAAACTTGTTTATCGAATTTTCCAATATGACCAAACACTTCATACCCATGAATGCTCTCGAAAAACGTTTTTCCTAAGGTCATCCCCCACAGCTCGTGCGTATCTGGAATACTCTCTAATGTAGGATATCGTGTAGTCCAATTTTCTGGAATGCCTAATGCTGGCAAGACTTGAATGGATGCTTCCCTCCCGATCCCTCCTTTCCTTATTTGTCGTCCGTAACTTTTTTCATTACCTTGTGCATTGCTTGTTGGGTAGATTCCTGATAGAGATCAGCGTACGTATTGGAATCCTTAATTAGATCTTCGCAGAAAGCAGCTACGTCACTACCTGTCACTTCAAGCACGCCTTTCCCCATCGCTGCACCCTCTTCAAAAAGATCGACGATCCCCGAGAACAACCCAGTCCCTTCGCTTAGTTCAACAGGCCCGACCTTAAAGAGATATTTTTGAAGCTCTTTGTACACAATCTGATAATCCTTTGGAAGCGCTTTGACACGTGAAACGTGTGCGCGCCACTCTTTTTTGCCATTAATAATATCTTGTAAGCTCATTGGTTCCCCTCCTATTTATCAAGTTTTTTTGCAATCGTATGGTTAAGCTGCTTTCGCCACTTATCGCGATAATTCTTCGCGCCTTCTTCGCCAGCCAGGGCTGAGCAGAAGGCTTTAATATCATCACCTAAAGCTTCTTGGACACTTAATCCATCCGCTGCCGTTTCTTCAAGCAAGCCAAGCACACCATCAAGTATTGGCATGAGGTCGCGGCCGGTAAAATCAGAGTGCGGCCAAAGATAGCCCTTAATTGTTTCCCATGCCGCCTGATAATCAGACGGCAGCTCTTTGGCTCGCGCTTCGAATTTCTTCATTTCCTTCGTCATATCACTGCCGGTGATCTTTTCCCAAAAATTCATCTTAATTCTCCTTTAACTCGTTTATTTTTGATGATACGAATTGCCATTTCTCCCAGAACCTCTGCAGCTCCTCACGGCCTGCCTCATTAAGCTCGAAAAATTTTCGAGGAGGCCCCATATCGGAAGGTTTTTTGGTGACATTGACCAGCTTGTTTTTTTCAATACGGATCAGAATCGTGTAGACCGTTCCCTCCACTACATCTGTAAAACCAAGGGCGTTCAGTTCCCTTGTAATTTCGTAACCATAGGTTTCTTTTCGACTTATAATTTCAAGTACACAGCCTTCGAGCACGCCTTTGAGCATTTCTGTTAGGTTCTCCAGCATAATCACCTCTTAATATTTTGCTTCGACCAGTAGTTAGTATGACTTACTACCGCTACATAGTAATACAAAGTAGCGAGAGTGTCAATAGCGATTGCATGAATTAGGTTCTGAGAATTTGCAACAAGCAGATTAAGATGTCTTTTCACAGGTTTGTCCTTATTGGGCCTACCTTCGCAAACAAAAACGCAGCCGAATCGGCTGCGTTTTTGTTTGCGAAGGCGGTAATCTACCAAAATAATTTCATAAAGAGTCTCAACTAGCGTATCGCAATATATATGATGGCTTGACCATTATTCGGGTCGATATTCGGAGCATAATATTCAAAATCACCCGTATACGCCCGTTCAACCCCCGATTGCTTCGACCATGCCCATATTCGTGTCCATGCTTGCTGGACTACTTCTATTATCGGTCCGCTTTCTGTTACAAAAACCGCATATTGGGCAGCAGGAACGATAAACATATTTATTTCTTCTGGGAGCTTATGTTGCGAGGTTGTTTCCTTAACCTTTATCCCAACCATTATCTCATACTGTCCAGCATCGTTACTTTCATAGTTATAGTAACAGCTATAAAGGCCAGATTGTTGTTCATATTCTTTCAGTTGATCCCCAACTCTATGTGAGTAAAACTGTTCATATAGTGCTCCAATTTTCCCATTACCGCTTAACTCAGCAGCATTTGTCGTGACGGTGCTAACGCCAGCTAACAAGAAAGCGGGAAGTTCTTCGATACGCGTGGGCTCGATGCGTGTACTCTCTTCATTGGCAGTGGTTTCGTTTTGTTTCATCATAAATCACTCTCCTCGTTTGAATGAATTCAGTATAAAACAAATAACCTGACAGCTATCTGTCAGGTTCAACGATTATTTCTATATAATTTCATAACTTGCTCAGCCCTAGCCGCGAGGATTTCCCGCAAATGAGGAGGCTCAAGCACCTCTACATGGTGACCTAAACCAAGAAGAAAACGATACAACCACTCATCTTCCGGATAAGCCTTCTTCACTAACCAGCTGCCGTCACCCATTGGCCAAAGCGCCTCAATGCCAAACCAATCCTCTGCCAAATGACGTGTATGATCCTGAAAGCGCAGGACAATCTCTGTTACTTGAGACATTTCCGATAGATTCCGCTCTGAGCTTTGCGCTTGTGTCGGAATGTCACGTCGAATAAACGTCTTCCCAGATACAGCTTCCAATTCCTTCATTCGCGTTAGCTTGAATAAACGGAATTGTTCTTTATTCAAGCAGTAAGCTTGAAGGTACCATTGCCTACCTTTCAAAATAAGCCTATGCGGTTCGACGATGCGATGTGACATATCTCCCTCAGCGTTAGAATAGTCGAATTCCATACATAGGCAGTCATCAACCGCTTTCTCCAGCAGTTGCACCTTAGAGCGAAGCTGCTCATGGCCATCCCAAGGTGAGTAGTCGATCAATACTTGACTAGACTTGTGCTGGAACACTTCGATTTCTGCTGGCGAAACAACGCTATGAAGTTTCTCCATAAGCTCCTGATGCTTCTTATTTTCGTATGAGGTAGAAATACTACGAAGTGCAGTGACGATTGATGCAAGCTCATCACTTGTCAGCACATTGCGATCCAAGCGGTAACCTTCCACCAGTCCAATTCCGCCATTGGTACCCTGATAGGTGATGATTGGAATTCCTGCCGCATTAATCGTTTCAATATCTCGATAAATTGTTCGTACGGAAACCTCAAACCGCTCCGCAAGTTCCTTGGCCTGTACCATTCGCCTATTCAGTAGCACGATAATGATGGACAAAAGCCTTTCTAACTTCATCGTCTCTCCTCCAGCGTGAATCAAATCATAATTCTTCCAAAATAGTAGAGGAGTATTGACCTATTTGTCAATTTGATACGAAATACTTTTAATCCAGCTATTCGAGTACCTTAGCGGAGTTGTACCCCTGACCTCTACAGACTAAGCGCTCCGCAATCATGCATCAAAGAAGAGGCATTGAATGGAATATTCACGACAAGTACCTATCGACGATCTTGGCCAAATAAGGCTCTCCTTCGTCAATCAAGTTCCTCTCCCCTTCGCTCCATTTCTTGCGATTGTTGTCTACCCTTAAGAAGGCGTCCATCACCCGAGGGTTCTTCGATGTTACACCGCTTACCATCGCATTCCACTCCTGACCAAGCTCTTTGGCCAACTCTGATTCCACGGGCACTTGTGCAGCATGATACGCCGCAGCGTACAACACCAGTCGTCTGAATTCGTTATAGAAATCGAGCAGCTCTTCTTTTGTTCTGAATACATCCTGGAATATACTTAAATCCTCTTGCGGGAAATCATAGTCGCTCCAGTGATCAATTTGAACCGTATCTAGTGCGTTCATTAAATAAGCCAGAAGTTCCCAAGGTATCTCAAAGCCCGCTGACTTCAGCTTATTGGACACCTCTATACCGTGTATTTTCGCTTTGATCCCTTCAAGCTGCCGGTGAAGATGAATGCTTTGTGCTTCCAGCAGCTCTCCGATATCGTCCGATGCTTGCTTCATCTTATGGCGAATTTGTTCTAAAGAGAACCCGACACTCTTGTAGAAGTTAATTTGCATGAGCTGTCTCAGATGGTGCTCATCATACATTCGATGTCCATTCGCATTTTTGTCAGCTATCAAAATTCCTTCATTATCATAATATTGAAGGGTTCTTCTAGAAACCCCGCTTAAGTTTGCGAGCTCTTTAACGGAATAAGTTTTCATGCATATGCTCCTAACTAGTCCATAGGCGTAATGAATTGTCGGATGGCGTCCGCGAGTTCCTCCGGGTATTCCCCATTAATCGCATGCGAGGCTTCTTCAAAAACAACTACTTTACTGTTTTCATGCGACAGCGATTCTTCTGCAACGGCAGTAGCCTTTTCAGGATGATGCATCGTCGATTTGCCTGCTATAATGGCAAGCACGGGAATATTGATTTCATCCAGCTGGCTCTCCTTGATTTGCTGCGGCATTGGAAGCTTGCTTTTAAACGACCTCATGCCTGTTTCAATCAATTTGGCTGTAGGCTCATTCTCGTCAATTTCTGCCTCACCCGAGATATAACTCAGCATTCGATCTCTTATGGATTTCGGAACGATCGGAACCGAAGCAGGAATGGAAAGCAAAACCATCTTTAACGGAATGGCGTCAAAAACATAAACCGGATCGACCAGTATGAGTGATGCAATCTGCGGCACTTCCTCATGAACTACCAGATTCACGGCACTCCATCCCCCAAAAGACAACCCTAACACATGAATTTGAGGCTCGTCCAATGCCACGATCAATTCCTTGAGCCAAACCGCCTGATCCTGCACATTTTCAATTCTTGCCGTCTCCACACTCATACCTGGTTCTCCAAGCAGATCAATGGTGTACACGGGACGGTCGTTAATCAGGCTATCCAGATTCGATTCCCACATTGGCGTGGAAGCTGATTTCCCTGGTAAAAGTAATAGAGGCGCACGCCCCGCCATCGATTCACCCTCAAATTTGTAAACCTTAACCTCACCGAATGTTGTGGAAATCTGTCTTTCTTCCGTAGGCTCAGGCAAGTGTGACATTGCTTCGTTATAAGCTTCGATAAATTCCGCCTTACTCTTCTGATTCACGAATGAAGAAACAGATCCGTCATCATAAAATAAAGCAAAGCCTGCCGCACCAACAAGTATGATAAATACGAACAGCCACCATCTTTTCTTTTTCAGCATCTTCTTCATCATATCGTCCTCCCCAGCTCAAAGTAAACTCAGTCTAATCTATTACGTAACGTAATACGCAAGGGGGATTGTTAGAGACAACAACAAAACGCCCTGACTCTCTACGCTGTGCTGGAGGCTCTCACTCACTGAAAACGACGAAAAGAGGAGCCAGTAAATACGGCCCCTACAAGATGATTGGCTTATGATTCCATGAAAATTGTTGTGGGTAAAATAAAAAAGGCATCTCTGCTGCTTTATCTTAGTGATGTTGTCAAAACGATTTCGGCAAGAAACCGCACGTTTCTCATCGGAACAGACAGGACACAAAAGACGCGCAACCTCTATGAGTTTGCGCGTCTTTAACCTTGTGAGGGAGTCAAAACTAACCCGCTCGTGCTGATCTTTACCGTCCAATGGACAAGTATCAAGAGTTGTTCTGAATGAGGTTTTTTTTCGGTCTTCGCACGGCCCGGCTGTTAACCTTTTTTCGACGCGGCCGCAGCAGCACGCTGCATGAATTTCGGGATTAACACTAACGATAATAACGCGACTGCAAAATGAAGTGGATTCGCCACAGCTCCAATATGAGGCTCCATCGGATTTGAGACCGTGTTGAAGGTCATCAATACAGCCATTACCAAACTCAAGATTGCATAGTATATCACTGCCCGGGACGATCTTTTTTGCAAAACACGATAAATGAATGCCCCTATTACATTAGCAAAAAATGCGGAAAGTGTAATCGAAAACCCGTTTAACATTTCGAATGCAAAGTCATTGGCCGCGATTATTCCCCAGGCCAGCAGATTAGATACAATAGCTGAAATAACGCCTGCCGCAGAACCCGCTATTAATGTTCTGCCTATCGTAACGGACCTGGCTATCTGTTGTTGTGTCATTGTTTGCATGACAATCAACTCCTCTCTTTTGTCCACTTATAGGTATCATCTACTTGCGTCGGAACTGCTGAATCAAGAAGCTGTGGCTTACGTAATGTAAGACTGAGAATGATACCTGCGGCTGCCAATATAGCAGTCAATAAAAACGTATCACTGTAAGCTGCGGCAATATTTTGCGACTCCACATTCATCGTCGTCTCATTCATTCGATAGGCAAGAAATCCCGTAAGAGCCGCTACAGCGAAAGATGTTACTACATGCTGCGCTGCGGTAGTGAGTGCAGTGACTCTTCCGACGAGAGAGCGTGGAGCGGAATTGAGAACGTGAGTATTTAGCGCCATCATAATAAGACCCATACCTGAGCCAATCATAAACAAGGGCAGCAAGAGCATCGACAGACCGGCCTCCGGTGAAACTTGCGATAGCCAAAAAAGCGCAGCCGATACGGCGGTTAAACCAATCAGCGCCAGCGGACGGGCACCCACCTTGTCAAACATACGTCCCCCAACAGGCGTGAAAAGGATCGAACCAACCGCTTGAGCGAGCATTATTAATCCCGTATCAAGCGACGAATAGCCCCGAACAGTCTGGAGATATACCGGAAACAAGACCATAACGCCAAACAATGCGATTTGTACAAGCCATAAAAGCAGAATACCACGTGTAAAATCAGAAGATTTGAACACACGCAATTCAAGCAAAGGCTGCCTGTGCCGCAGTTCTGTTACAATTAATCCGAACAATGCCGCCGCTCCGACAGTAAGAGCAATCATAGTACGGGCGGACGTCCAGTCTGTTGTCCCTTCAGCTACTCCAAAGGCTAGCATGGAGAAAGCAACAGGAGCCAGTATCATCCCAAGCGTATCCAGCTTTGGCACTTCAACCTGCGGAAAGACTGGCAAGTATTTCATCCCTACCGCAATGGCTATCATGCCAATCGGCAGATTAATGAGAAAGATCCATTGCCAAGATACATAATCTAGAAGCCAACCCGATAATACAGGACCGAACGCAGGAGCAATCAGGATAGGAATGCCTAGCACACCCATGACTGTCCCTATCTTATGAGACGGTGTCAACCGGTAAATCACTGCCATGCCAATCGGAGCTACCATGCCTCCGCCAAGTCCTTGCACAATTCGGAAAATAATCAATTGCTCAATGGTTTGTGCCATACCACATAGTACGGATCCCACGGTAAAGAGCGCAACGGTTGTCACAAAAATTCGCTTAGCTCCAAATTTGTCCGTCATCCAGCCTGCAAGGGGAATGACAGCAGACAATGCCAGGGTATAGCCGGTGAACGTCCACTGAACGACAGCCAACGTACTCCCAAACTCCTGTTGAAACTTAGGAAAAGCAACATTAACAATGGTGCTATCCAGTATGACCATCACCATGCCAACGACAACGGCAATTAATGGAGCGATGATCGTTCGTATGGAAAATGGTTGAATGTCGGTCAAACGAATCCTCCCTTCATTTACTGTGATTTTCAAAATCATAGTTAAAACCAAAAAAACATGAGATATCTCGAGCTAAATTATACTCTTGAACTATGATTTTGTCAATCACAGTTTATTCCTCATTGATTTTCTTGATCAAGTCCGCAATCGTATGTCGCTCTAAAACCTCAATTAACTGTTTTTCCGACTCATTAATCACGATAGTGAACATTTCCCGTGTTTCTTGGGCAAAAGGCCCGTTGGTGGTTGTATCAAGCAAACCCGCATAAAGCGGCTCGACCATCTGAATCGCCCGGTATACATCAGCAAAAGAGATATCCTCCGGTTTTCTGCGAAGGGCATATCCACCCTCTCGTCCTTCTCTTGCCTCAACGATTCCCGCCTTGACCAATCGGGATAGGACGCGGCGTGTTAACGTAGCTTCACTGCAAACATGTTCAGCAATTTCATTGCTGGCACAATGCGACTTTTGCTGGCCGGACATGAACACGAGTGACTGAAGGGCATAGCCCAACCATTTTGGCGTTGCTGTTGGTGTAAATTTTTCAGTTGGCATTATACGTCACCTCATTACATTCTATTGCTTGTCCATATGGTTAATTATATAATTCTGCTTGCTTTTATATAAAACGGCATCTCTTCCGTTTCGTGTTAGGTGTTGGTGGACCTTAGGGGGCTCGAACCCCTGACCTCTACACTGCCAGTGTAGCGCTCTCCCAGCTGAGCTAAAGGCCCTCGTTACATATACGATTACATAATACCATCTTCTGACGTAATATTGTTGGTTTTTTTGAATTTTATTTTGGCTGCCCGATTCAGCAAACTCGATGGTTCGAAATACGATTAGACCGAGAACGAACATACAATCTCGGTCTGTAGGCCCATTACTGTTTCATTAGCTTCTTCAGCAGCTGCGTACGATTGGCAGCACCCGTCTTTTGAAGCATCGACTTCATATGTTTTTTCACTGTTGCCTCACTTACAAAAAGCCTTGAAGCAATCTCAAGATTGGTAAGACCTTCTTCAAGCAGGCTGGCCACCTCTTTCTCTCGTGCGGTAAGGAGCGCATGCAGGCTCTCGCCTTGCATGGTCTGTTTTACCTCTTGAGCTAAGTGTGGAGGAGAAGAAGCTTGATATATCTCCGCATTTACTAGATCGGCCAGCTGCTGATTCGTCTGAAGCATCTTCTGGGCTTTACGCAGCAGCCTATTTTTATCCAAGCTTTGGACAAAGGTCGGCGTTGAAGTAACACCGTCGTAATTCGTATGCGTGCCATGAGGTACGATTTCAAACCCCAAACTAAGATGTGTATCGATATAATATTGCAAAGGCGCAGGGGATTCGACGACGAGTTCTCCTGACAACAATACCGAATAGAGCAGGTTACCGACAGCCGTTTGCTGCGACTTGTCCGTGTAATCCAATGTATCGATCGTCTCGATAAACCAGCCTGCTCGCTCATTTTCCGGAACCGCTAAGCGACATAATTGTTCTTCAGACAGCCCAGTGAAGTAGGCCTTCCCTCTTGGAGATTCGCTCAAGTACGGCAATGTTTTCCGGTTGATCGGAATAACTGTTGCAAGTCCGATGATACTGCCGTCCGAATCCCTCATCACACGGATGACATCATAGCCAAGCGCAAAAAGTGTACGGAAATCAAGCCACTTTAATGTATAGCACGCCTGTTCCTTCGTAATGCGATAGTGAAAAGACTGATTCGAGTTCAGATCGTAAAGCTCTATCTGTGAATCCTTCACCTCTCTGTAGCGACGCTGCACATAATGCTCGAGCTCTTCCAAACTATGCTCTCCAATAGGCTCGAATCGTCGTGGCTCCACCTCAAACCAGCTCAAAAAAGCTCTGATCAGCGCATCACCAATAAAGCTTTGCAGCTCATACATTTCCTTGGTATCATCTGAACCGAGTGAATGACTCTCTAGCAAACGCTGATATAAGTACCGCAGCGCATGGTTCCTAATTTGCTCATAATGCTTTGGTGCTCTAGCGCAAAGCTCCTTTTTGATGCTATCTCTCATCAGGGGATGAATGGTCCAGCCGCGATCCACTTTTTTCACAAATGAGAAGCGAATGAGACGATGAAAATCCTCGATCTTCATTTCTTCGTTCATCACGAAAGACAAGCTCTCCTGGTTGAAATAACTTAATACAGAAGCCGCTTCGATAATCGGCCTCATTTCTATCCCTGATACCTCTCGAAGCCATCGCTCGATAATGTAGTGCAATGGTTCGTGGTCACTGAATTTCATAACAGCTCCAGCCTTGCCGCTTTCCTGCAAAAAGAACGCATACAGCGACATCGTTAAAGGATGTCCCTGCGAATAACGCCACAACCTTCGAATGTCGTCTTTGTTGATTCCGTTACTGGCTGCATAGCGTTCTACTGCTTCGTATGACAGCTCGGATAGTTGTCTACGCAGAATAATCGGTCTCCATACAGGAGAAAAAAGCCATGGCTCCGATAACGGGCTTCTCCCTGCAATTACGATTAGAATGTTCGGGTGAATCTGCTTAAGAAAATAGTCTCGAAGCCAATGATCCACTCCCTCCATTCCCTCATAGGCATCCAAAAATAGTACAATACGCTGCTTCTCCGCTATTTTAGACAATTCCATCAGGCTTCTATCAAACCACGATATCGATTCATCCTCTTCAACAGCGATGTTGCCCATTTGTGTCCATAATTGCTGACAAAATGTTGTTGGACTTACCGCAAAGCTTTCACCTTGCAGCAATAAAACGAACGAGCCCCTAAAACGTGCTTGACGGATTAATTCTTCTACAAGAAAGCTTTTTCCAATCCCCGCTGTTCCATAAAAGTTGATTAATCTTTTACCGCTTGACTTCGTTAATTCGTTGACGAATTCCCTGACTTCATCCTCTCTCCCAAATAGTAAAGAATGATCGGCGTGACCTGTATCTATTTTTTCATCCATTTCGGATCACCTGCTTGCTATAAACTGGAAACATTCATATTTTACACCATCCTGATTAATTCGACAATTTCAAGAAGAGTATCCTTCTGGATACCTATTTGTATCCGATGTGAGAATATATAATCTACGCTCGCGATGATATTCTGTGAACAGTGAATCGTACGATGCATATGAGGCGCAGGAAAAGGGAGGATATCGAATGAACAAAGCTAGCGTTCATAGCCTAAAGGAAGGCGACAAGCTCGCTAAATCGGTTATCACACAAAATGGAACTGTCATACTGAGCAGCGGAACAGTACTGACAAAACACTATATAAAGCGTCTGATCGAACGGGGAATTGCCGATGTATATATCGATCGCGAGCCGGAAATTAAAGCAATCAAGAAGGAAACACCTGTAAAACCGTCACGCCATTCAAAAGAAAATATCACCAATATTTTGTTTCATAAGCTTGATCAACCATCGATTCCTATTTTCCAGTTTAACGCTCGAAAGGAATCCGCATTCAAACGTATGTACCGCAAAACTGTGCTAGATATTACACATGAACCAATGATTGTTGAATTGCTCAATCAACTGCACGAAAGCGAGCCGTCGCTGCTGGAGCATTGCGTAAATGTATCGATATTGTCCGGGATGATCGGGACAGAATACGGCTACGACAATGCTGGGATGCTGGAGCTGATCATCGGTTCACTGCTGTACGACATCGGCATGCTCAAGCTTCCCGCTTCTATCATGCGAAGCAACAGAAGTTTGACAGGCAAGCAGCGTGATCTGCTAAAGAATCACACAGTCGACGGTTACCAGCTGCTGCGGAGCATCAACGGCATGCCTGAACGTTCTGCATTATGCGCTCTGCTTCATCATGAAAAATTCGATGGCTCAGGGTATCCTTATCAGTTGACTGGTAAGGTCATCCCTAGTTACGCCCAGATTGTCGGCATGGCTGATTTATATGACGCACTTATTTCGCCTAAACCATATCGAAGTCCTTACAAAGCGGTCGATGCTATTGAGCTGTTTTATGCTGCAGGAAACCATTATTTTCGTGCCGATCTCGTCAATATTTTTCTTAAGCTGATCCATGTTAGTCCTATAACGAGCGAGCTTAGGCTAAGCAACGGGTAAATGAACTAAATTGCTGAAAGATGAGATTAGATGTGAATAGGAAGGAAACAAAACTGATTTGTAATGAACATTAGGAGATGATCGACCATGCTGACTGCAAAAGAAGAGAAGCATAAACAAAGCTCGGCAACCCAAGCCAGTGTATATATGGAGAAACTACAAAGAAAGAGCAGCTGCACGTTCAAGCACTGTACTCGATTGGCACAGCTCGCGGATACATTCGCAGCAGCATTAGGTTTAAGCGCCAAAGAACGTGACCAGCTGATCCAAGGATGCTACCTGCATGATATAGGCAAGCTGTCCACGCCAAGTTCAGTGCTGAATAAGGAACAAGCATTAAGCGATCAGGAATGGAACTCGATGAAGAAGCACCCTGTTCAAGGTGCTCGCCTCGCCATGTCCTTCTATGAAGAGATAGACAACCGTGTTCTTGAAACGATCTTATTCCATCATGAGCGCTGGGATGGGCAAGGATATCCTAATGGCTTATCCGGAGAAAACATCCCCTATTTTGCGAGAATATGTGCAGTGCTCGATGCGTACGACAGTATGGTCTCCGATCGATGCTACCGAAAGGGATTATCTAGTAGTCACGC
The DNA here is from genome assembly GCF_042659865.1 of Paenibacillus septentrionalis. Lineage (NCBI taxonomy): Bacteria > Bacillati > Bacillota > Bacilli > Caryophanales > Paenibacillaceae > Paenibacillus > Paenibacillus septentrionalis. The sequence goes on along the minus strand of NZ_JBHSTE010000004.1, from coordinate 265,197 downwards.
TATTGATGAGCTTATGCGTAATAGCGGTACGCAATTCGATCCAATTCTCGTACGTTGCTTTATTAAATCCTGCATCTAGATATGGAGCAGTCTCTCCTGCTACTCTCTCCCTTCGAGGGGCGTGTGAATCCCAACGATTAGGGCATCACACTTCATATCGCCTTGGCTGAGCAAAAAAATTTGGCAGCAGCACTTGGTCCTCGTAGCTGCTGTGAAAAATATGAGTCGTTGCAGGCGACATCGGCGGTATAAGCCAAGACCAGCGTCCTGTCAGCTCGCGCCCTTCCTTATGCTCATTGCGTTGAAAGGCAGCAAATTGCTGTGCTGCGGTATGATGATCGACCATGCTTACCTTATGCTCGCGAAACGAATGCAGAACGGCAACGTTAAGCTCCACTAGCGCCCGATCCTTCCACAGCGAGGCTTGAGACGATGTATTCAGACCTAGACTCTCCGCTACAATAGGCAGCAAATTATATCGAAATGTATCCGCCAGATTACGCGCTCCGATCTCTGTACCCATATACCAGCCATTAAATGGAGCCGCAGAATACGTAATGCCGCCTATCTCCAGCTTCATATCTGAAATAATCGGGACAGCGTACCACTTCACATCCATTCCAGAAAACAGATCATACTCAGGATGTTGAATCGAAACCTCCAGCACAAGCTCTTTCGGCAGCTCGAACAGCTTCGGCTTATGATCTCCGCACTGAATAACAAGCGGCAACAGATCGAATGGCGTCCCTTCTCCCTTCCAGCCAAGTGCTTCACAAGCCTTCGTAAAGGTTACAGAAGCCGGATCACCGATCACTTCACCGTTCTCTTGCTCATATCCAGCATAACGAAGCAGCTGATGATTCCAAATGAGTACAGCGTTGCCCTGCTGCCGAGCCTGTTCAAACATCGTAATCGTTGGACGAATCTCCCCTTGATTGGTAGCGTATTGGATATGATGAAGCAGTGCTTCGAACACTTCTTCCTCCGTATGAAGCTGACGCGCATCTATAACATGCAGTCGATTCCAGAACAAACGCCCGATGCACCGATTGGAATTGCGCCAGGCCATTCGTGCGCCATGCTCCAGCTCTTCAAAGGTATGCGCGTAGCTTCCATGCTGCTCGATATCCAGTTGAATATCCTCTAGACGCTTTTCGATCTCATCGTTTGATTTTCCAAGCTCCGCATAGCATTGGCGGATAAACTGTGCTGCCTCCTGCATAAGATTTGCCTGCATGGCCCGATTACTGCTCATCGTGTTTGCCCCATTTCAAGTCGTGTTTTTATCAGCCTAACGAAACCTGATTCTAGCGTCAATGGTAGGCACAAAGCTGTAACATTTTAGCAGGAAGACCTCTCTTATTGTTTATTTTTTCACAATTGAGAAGCGAACTAGTTGATAGAATTGCTGATGACGATACACTCCTCCTTGCCGCAAGTATCACTTCTTTAAACAGTGTCTATATACCGCTCTCTCTCATTTTCATCGTTACCTTTTCAACTCTCTTCTCCATATCTGAATGGTCTTCGTTCGAAAGGTTTAACTCGCTTACGATCTTCCCGTCTCGCATAAACATAATGCGCTGTGATCGAGCAGCTACCTTCGCATCGTGGGTAACGAGCATAATTGAAGTTCCCGCTGCATGTATCTCAGCAAAAACCTCCAAAACCTCTTCCGCCGACTTAGAGTTTAGCGCCCCAGTAGGCTCATCACCGAATATGATTTTAGGGTTGTTCATTAACGCACGACAGATGCCTGCACGTTGGAGCTGTCCTCCCGACACCTGGGTGATCGATCGCTGCTCAAGCTCTGCTATACCCATTCTTTTCATCAGCGATCTAGCCTTCTCCGTAATGCGAGCGACATTTTTTCTGTTGTCACGCATAGACGGAAGTATAATATTGTCCAGTATATTCAAATGCTTCAACATAGTCGGCTGCTGAAAAACAAATCCCATTTTCGTTCTGCGAATATCTGAAAGCTCATTCTCCTTGATCAACGATAAGTCCTTTCCGTTAAAGTAGACCTTTCCAGCATCAACGGAATCCATTCCGCTCAATACATACATCAGCGTTGATTTTCCCGAGCCAGATGGGCCCATTACGGTAACGAATTCTCCTTCATCTACTTCGACAGAAACGGTATCTAGCACGTTGCGTTGTTCTTTTCCTTCATTAAAAGACTTGATCAACTGGTCCGCTTTCAATATTTTTGTCATGAGCTACTCCTTTATATGTTCGGATATTTGGATATGCCGTACGCCCGATATGCCGATCACCGTTGCAATCAGTACTGACAGCACCATCATCAATGGATTTAGTAGAAATGCCCATAGCCCATTTATCGAGAAATGAAAGGTCGATGCGCCGAATGAAGCAATAACTGCACCTGCCAGCTTTTCTCCGAGTGTGTTTGCCAGAAGCGTACCGAGCAGCAAGCCTAGCAATAGCACGATGAATGACCGCGAAACGAACTGAGCTTTAATATCCTTGTTCGTAAAGCCGAGCACTTTCAGTAATGCTATGGAATACCGATCCTTAGCTACAAGCATCTTCATAAACAATATCGTGATCATAAAGGTAATGAGCAACGCAACACCAAGCGCGGTATGAAATACCTGTTTAATGGAATGAATCGTTGAGCCGAATAACTGTGATACAAACTGTTCGACCCTTGATACTTTAGCAAATTCAAATCTTTCGGCATATGCTGATACCGTTGTATCAATTAGAGAAGGATCGAATAATGCAACACTGACTATACTCCACATCGTGTCTGTAGATTGGTCTGCGAAGGCAGCCTTTGCTGTTTTTCCACCATTGGTAATGTCGGAATATATTCCGCTAACCGTTAGATGCTTTACCTCCTCCGAAATCACAAGCGTCAACGCATCTCCGATCTTTTTGCCCATCTCTTCTGCGTGAATCGCTGATAGCGCAATCTCGTTCTCTTCTATTGGAGCACTGCCTTTAGAATATATAATTGGAAAAATAGTATGATCTCCAAGTTCTACCTTAATATTTTCCTCCGTTCCTTCTTCCGTTATCGTCTTGAACGTTTTAGTCGTAAAGACAGCCGCTTTTTCAATGACAGTGTCCTGCTTCAAGGCCGATAGGATCTCTTCAGTTTTTGTTGCAATATGATCCGTTTGCTGGATATCCATTCGAATATCATACATGCCTACTCCCATGTATTGAATGAAGCTTCTTGAGGAAATCGTGTTGTATAGGTTATGTGGCACAATGACTATAAACGATGAGATCACCAATACGATAAGCATGGTGGCGTAAAGTCTTTTTCTTGAGAAAACATCTTTGAGCCCAAGAAATATATTTGTGTGGAGCACTCTGTTTGTTCTTAAATGAAAACGATTAGCACTGGCCCCTTTTTCTTGCGTGGTTCCAAAGCGAATCGCTTCAGCAGCTGAAATTTTCCTGAAGCGTCTTAGCGTGCCATGTACAAATGCGATAATAACGATAAAAATTAGCAATATCCCTACAAGTCCAAAAAGAAATGCATAGATTGACGTTTCGCTTTCTCCCATGTAAAGCCGAATATTTTCGAGCAGCCTCCCCTTAAATAAACTAGAAAGCGCAAATCCAATAAGGCTTCCTGCAGCAGCTATTGCCGCATATTTCATCAGATAAATCTTTTTGACATCGGAAACACGCATGCCCAATGCTCTCATCACACCTATTTCTCGGTAATCGTCCTCGATTCTAGCAAGTAATGTAAACCGTATGCACATCAGTGAGACTGCAACGACTAGTGCACTTACAAGTAGAATCACAGCGATCATCATTCCGTCGGATATGGAATTGATCAGCTTGAAAAGCGGATAGGTAACCGTAGGTCCATTAGCTTCCAGGCCAGCAGCGACATATGCAGATTCAAATTCGCCTAGTGCTGAACCATCCTTCAATCGAAATTCAATTAAGTATTCAATTGTCCCTAAGCTTCTGATTGCTGCAAAATCCTGTTCACTAACAAGAAACCGCTTGGATGCGGACAGCGTCGAATTCATTTGCGAATCTCGTAGAGCTCCCGCGATCGTAAACTCTTTCCCGCTAATAATCGCTTTTTCGCCGATTTTTATCGCGTTGTTCTTCATGTAGCTTATAGGAACATAAAGCTCGCCATTGGAGACGGTTATGACCTCTCCGTCCAGATTCAATAAAAAATCAAACTGCTTACTCTGGACGGCAAATCCATTGTCCTGAACGCTATCGCTAAGTGAGCGGTCACCGATTACAATCTGAGTACCATCCATATTCAGAAACTCAATGATCTGATAATTCTCTACATTATGGTGCTGCTCCGCGAAAGCGGCAAGTCTCTGCACATCAATATCTCCAGCATGCATTTGCATAAAATGGGGAGTTTTTGCTTTCGTCATTAAGGTGTCTATCGCACCCGTAAGATGTACTGCGAGTATGGCTGCAAGCGAAACAAGCATAGCTGCAGCAGCGACAAAAACCGTCGTGATCAGTGTAATTACCTTGCTTTGACCTATATCGTTACGAATGAACCTCACATACATATGCTCTCTGCTCCCATGCTTGTTTCTTTATTAATCATTGACACCATCCGGTTGATGGCCAAACATCTGTATAATGTGCATAAGGCTGCCGCTTTTTACACCAAGCATTCTTTCTGCATTAAAGATAAACGCTTGCATTCTAACGTCGCGTTCCTCATTCGTCATGTCTACCAAATCATCATCAAAGACGATATTGGCATACGTTACAAGCATTTCTGTACATTGATAGGGGTAAGGGGTCTCAAAAAGCCCCTGTTCTACGCCCTCTATAATGATTCCAGCCATTATTGGCGTGAGGCCGTTAATGATAAGCTTTTGTATTTTTTGATGCATGAGCGCATTTTGCGGTTTATGAATATGCTCCATAATTTCTTGGCTGCTTCCCCCGCTTATTTTCATCGACATAACGGTTCGGATGATGCGTTCATCAACAGGCAGCCTCTTATCTGCAGCAATCGCTTTTGCTGCGCCTAATAAGCGCAAACCATACCGTTCAATTAACGCGTCCATAATGTTTTCCTTCGACTTGAAGTGATGATACAGCGTGCCCCTTGCAATACCGACCTTCTCCAGTATGTCGCTAGTACTTGTGCCATCATAGCCTTTTATACTGAAGAGCTCATCTGCTGCATCAAGGATTTCATTTCTGCGTTCCACTGGATCTTTTCTCATATTTCTTATCCTTCCTGATTTACTGTTGTCTTTACTGGAATGTGCTTAAAGAGTAATCTTCTCCAAGAATACAGACCGACTGTCTGTCTGTATAATACTGCCATATATTACAAGCAATTGTCAATAGCTTCACTTTGCTCTATCGTACATTCAATGCAGCCATTTCTGTAAGGCATTACTAAATCCTGCTATTGCTGATGTTAAAAAGCTATGTTACGGTTGAGTCATCACTTCTTTCTGTACATTCAAAAAAACCGTAAGATCGGAGGAAAACATCATGTTGAAAGCAATCATTTTTGATTTGGACGGTACGATTATTGATACGGAATCATCCTGGTTTAACGCTTTTTGCGACATTTATAAGCAATACGATGTAGACTTCACACTGGAGCTATATTCCACTTGTATCGGTACCGGGCTAGATGCCTTTAACCCTTATGACTACCTCATCCAAAACAGTACTCAACCTATAGAGCTTGCCGAGCTAAAACAAGCAGTTGCAAAACGCTTTAATGAGCTTATGCTGCAGGAAGCAGTCCGCCCGGGCGTAACCGACTACTTAGATCAGGCAAAAGCGGCTGGATTAAAGCTCGCTGTGGCATCCAGCTCCTCTAGGGACTGGGTAGAGCGTTATCTGAACCAGCTTGGTTTGCTTCATTACTTTGATGCAATCTGTACAGCAAGTGAGGTCAAACAAGTAAAACCAGACCCTGAGCTTTATGAGCTTGCACTACAAAAATTGCAGGTACAAGCAAGCGAGGCTGTTGCAATCGAGGATTCGCCTAACGGTGCACGAGGCGCTGTTGCAGCTGGCATTCACTGCATCGTCGTGCCTAATCCCATTACAAAAACGTTGAATTTTGATATTCCTCATCAACGGTTAAGCAGCTTAAGCGAACTAGAATTTCAAGAGCTTCTAACGAAGCCGCTTCAACCAACGCATAATGGCTAACTAAATGTGAAGCTGTCTATACGCCAACAAGCCGACAAGGATTGCCCTGTCGGCTTGTTCGCTCGTATGCATCTGCAAGTACCCGCCTTCATATAGCTGCAGCACCAGCGTCTCTTGCTAGTGAAACCCTCTTAATCCTTAACCCTCCGTTATGCATGTTTTCCTGTTCGTGAATAGCGGCCATAAAGCACAATCGAAGCAGCAATCGCAATCGCGCCAATACCTAACAAAAGCAGTACAGCCTTCCATACCGCATCCACCAACAACCCAGAACCGTCCAGCATCGCAGACTGCAAGCCTTGCAGCGCCCAATATTGCGGTGTAAACTTTCCAATCGCTTGTACACCTGTCGGCAAGTTTTCAAATGGAAACCACAGTCCCCCTAGCACTGCCCCGCCCATCGCAATAATTTGAACAATCGCAATCGCAGCATTCAAGCTGCCGATGATCATCGACAATGCCAAACCGATCCCAGTCGCACATATAGCTAGTGATAGAACAATAACAAGTACAGCGGCTGCATTGCCAAGCTCTAGACCATAGACAAAGTAACCAAAGCCCAGCAGCGTAGCAGATTGAATAAGCAGGACCAGTACATGCGGCATCCACATTCCAAACAAGAAATGAAGCGGCGGCATCAGAGTTGCCTGAAGCCTTGCCAGCATGCCAGAATCACGGTCACGCAAAAAGCATTGCACCATTGAAATCATAATGAAAAAGACGAACATCACCGTATAGCCAGGTACAATTTGAGCAATCGCTGCCCCTCTATCCGTTGACGCATTACTGAAAATAGCCGCAAAGATAACGATAAACAATATAGGAAGTGCAAACAGCCAGAAAAAAGTACTTTTATCTTTCAGAATCAGTCGGATTTCTTTAGTGAAGATTGATCCTATCATTATTCATTCCCCCTATCCATCTCGTAATGCCGTTCCCGTTAATTTCATAAATACGCTATCCAGCGTCGGCTGCTGGAGCTGCAGGGCTCTAACTCGATGACCCTGTTGGATAAGCGAGCTGGACACATCATGAATGAGCTGCAACGCATTCGCTCCTTCAATAAGCCAGCCCTTGCCTTGCGGTTGTATGCGATGTGCTGAAGTGAGCTGGTCTGCCGCCGCGCTCCACCCCTCTGCTTCAACATAGACAGCGGGCATAGCATGACTTTCCAGCAACTGGCTCAGCTCTCCTGCGGCAATAATTTTGCCATGATCGATAATAGCCAGCTCATCACACAGCGCTTCGGCTTCTTCAAGATAGTGAGTGGAGTATATAATCGTTTTACCGTCCCGCTTCATATCATGAATCAATTCAAAAATATGATTGCGCGACTGAGGATCGATCCCCACCGTTGGTTCATCCAGCACAACGAGCTTCGGTTCATGAAGCAATGCAGCGGCTATGTTGATTCTTCGCTTCATCCCGCCCGAATACTTGGAAACAGCTTCATCTGCTCGATCGGAAAGTCCGACCTGGTCAAGTACAATGGAAGTTCGCTCCTTTAGCTTGCTGCCGCGTAAACCGTACATTTTCCCGAAGAAATATAGGTTCTGCCGGCCACTTAACTCACCATACAGTGTAATCTCTTGTGGTACGTATCCAACATGCTTGCCGATTATTGCTCTGTCAGTCCCGAGCTTCTGATTCAACAACGTGATGCTGCCTTGATCCGCTTGAATAATGCCTGCCATCATTTTCATTAGTGTGGATTTACCCGCTCCATTTGGTCCCAACAAGCCGAAACAGATGCCTTCCTTCACCTGAAATTGAATACCGTCCACCGCTTTCCTTTCTGCTCCATATGCCTTCACGACATGATCAACCGTAAGCACTGCACTCATCTCAATCAACTCCTTTACATTACCTATTTTTTATGAATAGAATCGTTCATTTCCTTCGTTAAACGCCAATAGTAGTACGAATAGGCGCACCAAAACAGACTATACATGACCGCAAATAGGACAAGACCAATCAACAGCGGCTTCCATTCAAACGGCAACCATCCTGTCCACAGCCCAATTGGCAAAAACAGAAGCACTGATAAGCTGAAATGAATCACAACCTGCTTAAGCGGGCTCCAGCTTACAATCTGAAACAGATACGAGGCTGCACCGTAAAAAGCGCCCATTATCATACTCCCCAGCATACTTTTCCATATTTCGTTCAACGGCGGATCAACTTTATTGACCAGCAGAATCGTTAACGCGATCAACGTAAATATAGCGGCAAAGCCGAAGCCGTTCATGATGCGAGCAATTACATCTCTTGCTTTAATCTCCATCCTTGTCACCTCCCAGCACCAGACGTTTCTTCAATTCCGCAACATAAGCACGGGAAACATATTCCTTATTGCCCGACTTAAAGTGAACACACAAGTTGCCATTAAACATCAGCTCGAATCGTTCAATTCGATCAATATTGCCAATGACAGACTTGGAAAACCGCATAAAGCCGTGCGGCGCCAGCAGCGTCTCCACCTCATACAGCTTCATGCGCACTTCTACTCTATTGCTGCCAAGTGCAGCAAGCACTCTCCGTTTTTCCGCATATACATAATCAATTTCCATAGGATCAAGCAGTACTGTTCGATCTTGCTCCACTCCCATAAGGCGACCAGTCGAGATCGGCTGCTGCAGCTTGCTGACCAGTGCAGCCAATTCCTCCGTCCATTCCTTCGCCTGGATCGTGATGATCGTTTCTTCGTGCTTAGCATCTATATCGATACGTACTTTCAACGTCTTCATCCCTCCCGCTATAGATTAATTATGCAGCAACCTTTATACCTACGCTACATGTTTGGCTTAACTAGTCGAATTTATGGTATAACCTGCAGGAAATGCTGCATGAAGGCATCTAAAAAGAAATAGACCACACATGGAGGTCTATGCTCTATTGCTATTCGTACGTCTATACACCGTGAATCTTTCTCACTAGATAAGCATTAAGTAGCTTATACGAATCTTCGAGACTACTTACCTGCTAGTCCAGAGCCTCTGACAAGCTATTAAACATGACAACACTTGCCTCTCCGTCCTTAAACTCAAGCACACTTACGCTTGCATTTTTCACTTCACCCTGATGGTCGGGATGATCGGAATAGGTATCGATAATATGACGGATTACAATGCCATGCGTAACGAGCAGCACGACAGCATCCTGATCAATCAGATCAGACATCATCTGCTTCATTCCCAGTTCGATTCGAGCCTGCAGCTCATCCGCATCCTCGGCATCTGACAACGGATCAGCCTGCTTAATGAAGGAGAGGATTTCACTCATCGAATGATTGGCAAACACCTCTTGTCCTGTTTCGTAGTGGAAGCCTTGTTCAGCAGCAATCTGAAGCACTACTCGATCTATGCGTTCCCCTTCATAGCTGCCGAAAAACACCTCTCTGAATTCCTTCAATCGGCGCAATTCAATGGACTGAGCGTGCTTGTTCTGCTTCAGAATCAGCTCCGCTGTCTCAATCGTTCTCCCCAAGTCACTTGTGTAAACACGATCAAATGCGATATCCGATAAGCGCTCGCCTGTCCGTATCGCCACCTCTTTTCCTTCTTCCGTTAACGGGCTATCCGCCCAGCCCTGCAATTTATGATATCGATTCAAGTACGTCTCGCCATGTCTGACCACATACAGCTTTTTATTCATGCAATCCTCTCTTTCCCATCACGTTGTGTACTTTAAACTTCGTCATGATATGCTAGCAAACCTGCTTCGCACCTTCAGCTTTATGATTTATTCAATCCAATTAATATGTCCAAATCTACCGTTATCTCCGCATCATCTTGATTCATATAATCTGCCAGTCGCTCGCTGCTTGAGTTCCACGCCAGCGGAGTCATCTGCTTCAGATGAATTAGTTCAGCATGACTGAGCTTCTTCGAAACATGAAACCTAACTGTACCTAGCATATGAAAATGCTCGCTAAAAAGAGACACCGTGTCCGCATTGTTATCGTTTCTCTTGCCGCTGTTCCCATGTACAGCTGCGCGCAGCTCTTTCAAATAATGAGGCCGTGGAACAACCTTCACGACCAGTCCACCTGGTGTTAACATTCGTTTGAATTCCTCATAATTGGCTGGTGATAACATATTCAATATCACGTGACACGATTGATCCGCTAATGGGGAGCTTGCCAGATCAGCCACTAACCAGGCTGACTGCTTGTATCGTTTAGCCGCCATCATTATACCATCTTTGGATATATCCAGCCCTATGCCTAATATAGCATCATGACCGCATTTTTCTTTCAATAGCTGTAAATGGGAGCCCTCGCCACAGCCTGCATCCAGCATGACGATCGAGGATTCGACGGTATCCACATGCTTGGTGATCTTTTCAGCAATGATGTCATGCAATCCTTCATATAATCGACTTTCGTTAATTACGCTGTGTCTCGCTTCAAATAAAGACTTATCGTAACGGCTCTTGGATGGTCTGGGCATCATATTGACATATCCTTGCTTGGCAATATCAAATGTGTGGTTTCGTAAGCAGGTTAAGCTTTTCGTTGGCACAGCCTGCATTGGACCTTTGCATAACGGACATCTTAAAAGCTCACTTATCGTTTCTACGTTGTTTGTCATCCATTCTCTTCCTTTCTTCAATAAAAAAATCACAAGCAGCCGCCTGTGATTTTAGAGCAAAGGGAAAGAGACCTATCCTTATTCATTTAAAAAATGAAACAAAAAAGAAAGGCAGAGCAAGCCGCCTTTCTACGCATGACACATTAACAATAGACCATTCTCGCATGACCTATCGTTACATATGAAATGAAGATTATTAAAAAAGGACAGACTAATCCCGTTACTCTGTTTTTCACAAAACAGAGACTTTGACCATATTCAATTACTGGTTCAAAGTAGGGAAGCGTAGTCTAATCCACTGTACCATTTTCATAATCTCCTTTTGTTAAGTAGTCGTTCATTAATCATGATAAGCCGTTTTTAAGGAGCTGTCAAACGACTCACTCGCCTTCGCCGCCGCTATTGTGATCAGCTTCTACAAGCTCTTTTAGAGCAAATAGTCTTTCGTCCCAATATTGCTCAAAAAACGCGAGCCATCGCTTCAATTCTATTAGCGGCTCTGCCTGAAGTGTGTAGCGTGTTTCTCTGCCTACTTTGCGCCTGCTTACAAGACCGGCATCAGACAGCACATGAAGATGCTTGTTTACAGCAGTACGCGTAATAGGGAAGCAGGAAGATATTTCAGTGATCGGCATTTCCTTGTCAGCAAGCAAGGTTAATAGCTTTCTGCGAGTCGGATCTGCAATAGCCTGGTACACATCATGTTTCAAAGCAGGGGCAGCCATCTTAACTCTCGATTGAAGCAGGAAGCTTTTCGTTAACAATTTTCTCCCAGCCGCCATCCATAATCCCACGAATAACAGTGTGGGGCTGACCGAACTCTGTAACTTTTGCAGGGTCCCAACCCGAATGAACAAGTGTAAATTCTGTTTTTCCTTCTTCAAGCTCTTTCAGCTCAAAAGTGATATGCCAATCCTTTCCCCAGTCAAAGCCTAAACGATAAGGCGGCTCTAATTCTGTAACTTTACAAGGCGAATCTCCGAATTGACCCGCATGCAGAACAAACTCGCGACCTAGTGCAGGCTCAAATGTGCTTGGCATCCACCATGCTGCAATGCCTTCTGCGGTTGCGACAAACTTCCATACTTTTTCAATCGACGCGTTAAGAACAATTACTTTACGAATTTCTGTTAGCTGTGATTCCATAAACGTTGCTATCCTCCCTATCTTCATATAACACCAAAAGGTGTCATTATTATAACACCTTTTGGTGTTATGTCAACATCTGCTTCTACTCATGATGTCCGAAACGATCAAAAACGATTCGGGGACATTGAGCCAATCGACAGATTGTCAACCCGATCATTATGAATTGCGAACAACATTTATCCATAAAAAAGCAACTTCACGCTATAGTCATAAAACCGTTACCCTGCTTTAATTTGATTAGCAAGTCTAGAATGAATGAGAGGATGAATAACATGGCGAAACAACTTGGACTGACTCCCCCATTGGGATGGAATTCATGGAATACGTTTACGTGGGACATTAATGAACAGCTCGTGAAAGACGTTGCAGATGTGTTTGTTTCGGAAGGTTATAAGGATGCAGGTTACGAATACATCGTAATTGATGATTGCTGGAGCTTGAAGGAACGCGATCAGGACGGCAATTTAGTGGCAGATCCTGAAAAATTCCCGAGCGGAATGAAAGCGCTCGCAGATTATGTGCACGACAAAGGCTTGAAGTTTGGCATTTATTCCTGTGTAGGAACCCACACATGTGCGGGCTATCCTGGCAGCTTTGAGCATGAATTTCAAGACGCTAAGCTTTTCGCTGAGTGGGGCGTTGATTTCCTAAAATACGACTACTGCTTCAAGCCTCGTCATATATCCGGAGAATTGTTGTATAAACGGATGAGCCTCGCCTTAAAAAACTGTGGGCGTGACATCTTGTTTTCTGCTTGCAACTGGGGAGAAGACAATGTATATCATTGGATTCGCGAATCGGGCGCTCATATGTATCGTTCTACGCATGATATACGTGACAACTGGGATTCCATTAAGGGGCTAGCACTCTCACAGCTGGATAAAGCAAGCTTCACTGGCTCCTTCTGTCATAACGATATGGATATGCTCGTTGTGGGGATGTACGGCGGCAGCAATAATGATTTTATCGGAAGAATCGGCGGCTGCACGGATACGCAGTACAAAACTCATTTTGCCCTATGGAGCATTATGGGCTCTCCGCTCATGATTGGCTGTGATATTCGCAGTGCTAATGAGTTCACGAAAAAGACGTTGCTAAACCGTGATCTCATCGCCATCAATCAGGATACGGAGGGACGCGGCGCCTATCGCATTAAGCCTGAACCGCAATGGTTCCATAACGATGATGTATTTATGCTGGTGAAGGTGCTGTCCGACGGCGATCTAGCGATAGGCTTTTTTAATCTTAGTGATGGCCAGCGAGAAATTTCATTGCAGTTCTGGGATCTTGGACTGCCTTATGCATCCGGTTTCTCCTTGTCACTGTATGATTGCTGGGAGCATAAGGAGCTGGGCGTATTTAGAGAACGATTCGCTCCTACGGTCCCTGCGCATGACTGTTTAGTTGTACGGGCAAAACTGGTGTAATCCATGAGCAGCAATCGCACGTGCACCACTTGTCGAGTTCCTCTTGTGACCGACGATGTAGCCATCTACTTAAAGCTTGTATCTCGAACAGCCCAGCAGTTTTTATGTATTGATTGTCTAGGCATAAAGCTGAATTGCGGCCGCGAGCCTATTGAAAAGCTCATTAAATATTACCGAGACTCGGGGAAGTGTTCATTGTTTCGTTAACATTTCTGTGGCATGCAGCATCATATATTCCGTAGGGGTATATGATGTTGCCTTTTTAAATACTTTTGCAAAATACATTTGGTCTTTATAGCCGACTGAAAAGGCAATCGTTTTAATAGACAGCTGTGTTGTCTTTAACAGCTCACATCCACGCTCTACCCGATAGGCGGTCAAATAGCTTAAAACAGACATCCCCATCTCTTCCTTAAACAAGCGAAACAAATAGCTTCTTTCGATCTTCACGATGCTCACAATATCTGACACGGTTAAAGAAGCTTTCCAGTAGTTATTGTGAATGGTCTCCTTTGCTATGCGAACATAAGGAATAGGCTCAACCACCATTTCCTTAGGATAATGCTCCATATAATAGGAAAGAAGCAGACGCAGCTTAGCTTCCGTCCGTATATGTTCATAGGGTTTAGATGCCATGTTCTGACTAATGTGAAATAACGGCTCCATATTAACCGGAGCATCGGTTACGATTGGATGTTGCAGATTCAGCTCAGTCATCGATAACAATAAGGATGCTTCTTCTCCCTTGAATTCGGTCCATACATATTCCCAGGGGTCCTGATGGTCAGGGTAATAAAACACTTCTGTTTGCGGAAAGATTATGAAGCTGTCGCCAGCCTTCAGCGTATAGGTAGCATTCCTCGTCTCTAGTATGCCTTTCCCACTTACGATATAATGAAGCGCATATATATCTCGAACACCTGGTCCCCATTTATGCAAATTAGGAGGCTTGTAGCCGCTGCAAATCCAAGTTAAACGATCGCCGTTAGCTGAGTGATAGGTAGGCCTCATCGCTTGCATCACAATCCTTTCCCCTGCTCAAAATTAGAAACGCTGCTTCTAGCTTATCGAATGATCACGATATAACATATTGTAGCAGATAATGCGCCTCTTCTGAGTATGTTACAGCATATGTTCCCTTCCCATTAGGAATACAAAGCGGCGTGCCGGGAATGGGATTGACGTACAGAAAATGTTAAAAAAATGGCGCTGTATACGTAGACTCGTATACAACGCCACTTTTATTCAACGCCATCGGAATAGTTCCTTGTATAATTTTTATCGCCTTTATGCTCTAAGTCACTTAATGTTTTTTCAAGCGTTACGACAATCAGCTCTTTCGCTTCAGAAATTGTATTGTAAAATAACTGCTCTTCGCTTCCTACAATTTTCACCCCACTAATCGCCTGTATGGAAGTGAATTTTCGATGCTGTTCAATCAAATCATCCAGCGCCTTCAGCGTGTGCTTCGTTTGTAAGAACAGATCCTTGTGATGCTGCTCAATCAATCTCTGCTCTAGTTGGTTCATTCTCTCATTCATGGTTCACCGTCTCCTTTTCGTTCTCAGGTGGAGTATTCCTAAAATTAGTATACTCCCCCATTGTATGCCTGATACATGAAAACAAGCTTAAACGGTGATCTCTTGGTTAACTTCACCTATGTTCAATCATGACGATCTTACAGTATGTTGTTGTCAGTTACTGCTCCGACTTATACGAAAGCCCTGGTCGGGACCAAAGCCGCTTGCCTCGAATTTCCCACGGAAAGCAACCTCATTATTGCTAATATCGCCGATCCAGCCACCACCCTTAACGATGCGATAGATGCCGCTCTCAATATCTACGTCCTCATACCAATCCCATACCCATTCCCTTACATTACCAGACATATCATAGAGCCCCAATTCATTTGGCAGCTTGCTTCCAACTTCATGCGTTCGATTTTTGTTAGTTTCTATAAGTGGCCAGTTCCAATCACCGGATAAAAATTGATCTCCTGCGTTTCTCCAAAACCATGCAACCTCGTCCCCATTGTTGCTTCCACTGTACTTGTAGCTTTTACTCATTTGGCCGCCACTAGCAGCGTACTCCCACTCTGCTTCAGTTGGCAGTCGATAACCATTTGCTCCCTCGTTTATCGTTACAATCCATTTGACAGGATCATATTCGCTTTTATTGTTAGGATCAGGTTTCGTTGTATCTATATTGTAATAAGGGGTTAACCCCTCTAGTTTGCTCAGCTTATTACAAAACTCGATGACGTCATACCAGCTCACCATTTCTACTGGCAGATTTTCTCCTTGAAATGCGGATGGATTGCTGCCCATTACATCGAACCACTCTTTTTGAGTAACTTCATGCTTACCAATATAAAAATCCGAAATCGTTACATCCTCACCATAATAATTAGACGTTGTATTGACAAATGTACCGCCAGTTACGAGTACAAGACTATCACTAACAGCAGACTTTCCATTTTCTACAGGCTTTTCTTGTGAACAAGCGCTAGTAACAACTATAATGGCTGTAAGAAGGAATAGGAATAGTTTTCTCATTAATTTCTCTCCTTTATAGTGATGGATAAGTTATGAGTCCTGACGGCCTGCGCCTATTGCTCGGTACAACACGACTGTCTGACCGCGCTCTTCACTTTACTACTTCACGATATATCATGCTTGATACTAAAATGCTTGAAACACATAAGGCCGCCGGCTATGATGCCGGCAGGCCTTAGCAATCATTTTTCAATCAAAAACGAGTTAATGGATCTTGTTACCCTGCAAGCAGGTAACCGCTTACCATACTGTTACGTTCGAACTTCCGCTGCTTTGATATCCTTCTGTAGCTAGCACCTGATAAGACCAGCTGCTACCCAGATTCATACCTGCATTTCTCCAAGCATTAACATGGTTGCTGAACGTAATTGAAACGTTGTTTCCAGTCGGTCTTTTGGATTGACGCACACTCCAGAACTGTTGGAACGTCTGTGTGCCATCAATGGACGGTGCATTGTAGCGCATCGTCGTATATATATCATATGTGCCACCATCACTGTTTACCGAGCCTCTATACGTTCCAGTCGGTCTGTAAGTACCCCAGCTGTCCACGACATAATATTCGATTAGTGAGTTTCTTGTCCATCCATATAGCGTCAGATACGCATTGCCAGATGGTGCCCAAACACCAGCATTGTAGTTAATCGTTCTGTTTGGAGAGCCAGTAGCCCAGCCTTTGCCGACAACAAAATTCCCAGTATTGTACCAATTCACGCTGTAATTACCACCAGAACCGTTCGTCGCATTTACAGTCCCGCCACCATCTGTCCAATTTTGCCAATACGTGTTCGCACTAGCAGTAGTTGCAAGTAAACAAAAGATCATTGTAGCTGAAACCAATAACTTCAAACTTTTCTTATTAAACATAAGCATAACTAACCTCCTAGAAATTTTTTTTGTCACGGCTGACTTGAAACTACCTTCGGGTTAATCTCGCTGTTGCACATCATTTTTTCACATCATGATTCCCCTTCTCTTGCGCTAAGCCTCACCTCCTTTGTAGGTAAAATTATAGTTTGGAAGCGCATTCATAAACACTTAAAAAATTAAAGAAAAAACTCTAAAAATTTAACTTAGTTTGAAATTTATGGAACTCTTTTGGGCATTTAAACAAAAAACCGCATACAGTTACCTTTTTCGACAGGCACCTGCATACGGTCTTGTTCATAGTTTATTAGGCATATTATACAAGACAGCTCCTTGTAATTTATTCCAATAGCTGAACATCTTGAGACTTTCCTTGTGTTTTCTTCTTTCCAGCAGACATAATTGTTTTTCTGCCTTCCCTCAGCAGCAGTTTCAACGTCTTAATTAAGACTTCCTTATATTCTCTTGATTGATTCAAGGCACGAATCATCTCATTAATTTTTTGCCATTTGGCTTTTCCCAAATCATCGAAGGTGCGAATATCTCCCGCTTCGAATACATGGAACAAGGCCGCCACGAATTGCTGTCGCTGTGTTTTATCCATTTGACCGAGCCATGATTTCAGCGTCATATCCAGCAGCTCGCTTTTTTTCTCCACGCTCTCTCCTTTAACAAAGCTGTTCCCCAGCACCTCCCAGGAAAAAGCCTCATGCTGCATTAACAGCGAGACATAGCTTTGCACCACAATGTACTCCTCTTCATGCTCCAGCAGCATGCCAACAATAGATGATTGCGGGACAATCGTTCGAATTCGTCCTAAAATTTGTTGATAAGCATCACTTTTAATAATTCTGGTTTCGAAGCCCGGACCATCGTTGTTATATACGTCAACAATACGCTCCTTAATATCCGGTCGGCACATCATCGCCGCATACACAGCAAGATTCCCGCCTTTGGAATGCCCGCCGAGACGCAGTGGCGCATCTCCTTCTTCTGTCGTATCCTCCAAGTACCGCAGCGCCTCATACTGCGCGGCTACCGGCATGCTAACGGTCATATTGAAGTTTTCTTTCCAGCCTACGATGGTATTGTCCGTCCCTCGATATGCAACGTAGATCGAGCCATCGTCCAACTCAATTTGCATAGCGGCAAACTGTTTTGTTCGGTCAAGATCGATTACTTTTTCAAATTTTGATAGCTTTGCATTCGCAAAGCGAGGACTTTTCGCCATCTTGTGCATGAGAGGTATAGAGCTCCGGATCATATACGTAAACTGCTGGATATGATCCTCATCATATAGAGCAGTGTAACGCTCCGCCGCTTCACATACCGTAATGGAAGAACCGCTCCATCTCGCAGGGACGATATAATCAAAATTCACATACACCAGCTGAGACAATATAAGATTATCCACTTCATTAAACGGTGAATGCTCCAATCTAATGTCCCCTCGCCAATCCAAATAATCCATAATGTTGCCCATATTCGCACTCCACCTCTTCCCTTGCCCGTTCATGATTGCTCTTATAGCTTCATTATAGCAACCCTATTCACAATCTCCACACCTTAAATATATGATGAATCTCTTTCTCTTATTTTTTACATTCGCTTCGCTATATTTACTCCATTAAATATTTACAGCAGAATATATTTATGATCCATATCATTTATGCCATCAATGATATTTGCAATGCAAATGAATTATGATACAAAAAGAGAACCACCGTAACAGAGTGGTTCTCTCATTTTACTCAAAAGGCTCGATTACAAGCAAACGATCTCATGATAGTGAGTTAAGCGCTTTGTCTGCTTGGACTCACCACTTCAACTTCCTTGCCTTTTTCCGATAATCTTGCAACGATTTTATCTAGCGTTTGCCTTGCGGTATGGTCCCATACATGAGCGGCACTTAGATCAAGACGAACCTTTTCAGCGCTATCCGCAAAATCAATCCGGTCGAGCAACGTATTGCTCGATACGAAAAAAAGCTGTCCCTTTACCTTATATATAGAAAGGTTATTGTTCGATTCTTTCTGTACATCTAGTTGAGATGCTGAGCGATAGGCGTATACGAGCACACTCATCACAACACCAACAACAACACCCAGCGCCAAATTATGAGTAGCAACCATCACAATCGTTGTTACGACCATTATAAAGGTATGAGCAAACGGCTTGCTTTTAATATGACGGATATAGCTCCAATCGAAAATCTCGATACAAACCATCATCATAACACCGACTAGCGCAGCGATTGGAATGATATTCAAGATATCGTCTAATACGAACACAAGCAAGAGGAGCACCAACGCCGCAACTAATGTAGATAATCTGCCTCTACCGCCTACTTTAACGTTAATCGCAGACTCAGCAATCAAGGCGCAGCCAGCCATGCCACCAACAAAGCCAGTAACGGTATTTGCAATGCCTTGTCCACGCATTTCTTTATCCTTATCAGATTTCGTATCCGTCATTTCATCAATAATCGTTTGCGTCAGCAACGTTTCCGAATAACCGACAACCGCAAGAGAAAGCGCAACCGGCAGTATAATCCATAACGTTTCTAAATTCAAAGGTACAACTGGGATATGAAACCAACTAACCGCTGATGTATCAATTGCCGCTATATCGCCAACCGTTTGCCATGAGCCCGGTACGAAAAACACGAGAAGCGTCATAGCCGCTACCGCCAGCAATGGCGATGGGATCGCTTTGAAAAACTTGGGGATGATGTAGATCATAAGCAGCGTAATCGCAACCATCACATACATTCCCCACGATTGATTTTCAAAGTATCTCAACTGAGAAATAAAAATAAGAATGGCTAATGAATTAATGAAGCCTGTAATGACCGAATGTGGAACAAAGCTCATCCAGCGCCCCATCTTAAACACACCCATTAAATATTGTATGATACCTGTCAGAATTGTAGCCGCAAACAAATACTCTACGCCGTGAGTCGCGACCATTGCTGTCATAAGTACAGCCATCGAGCCAGCCGTCGTAGATACCATTGCGGATCTACCGCCAAAAAACGAAATTAGAATCAAGATCGAAATTGAGGATAAAATGCTAATCATCGGATTCACGCCTGCTATAAATGCAAATGCTAGTGAATCGGGAATTAGCGCGAGCACCGTTGTAATACCTGCAAGAACGTCTGCTCTTATATTGGAAAACCAGTTTTGTTGTATTCTCTGTATCATACTCTAGTACGTGAACTCCTTTTACTGTATTGAATTTTTCACACCTAACTACTTTACCACCTCAATCGTTACTTGTGTATGACTTTTTCATCCAAAAAAAAGAATGCCGCTTCCGCACAGCATCCTTTTGAATAAGAACGATTAACATCTAACATATTTGCGTTTGAAACCGAGCTGATTCCTCGCCATAGCTTTTTCAATGTTCTCAGAAGCATGCAAGACACTGTTTTTCTTCTTATCACGCTTAATCTCAATCGGACCAACTGCTCTTGCAGTCTCAACCGCTTTATCATGCAGCGGCATATAGGAGACAGCTACTGTATACATAAAATTGTTCATGGAGGATTTAACACGATCTGGTACATCTCCAATTGCTTCTTTTACTTGCTCCAGCATGCTCGAGATTTTGCCTTCATTAAACTCAACGTCCGAACGACTACCCAACAGCCAGCAATAGCAGCTCCAGCCCGCCGACATTTTCAGCTCATCCCCGCTTGCAATCCATTTGTCAGCGACTTGCTGCGCAATATCGGCTTCTGCCAAGGTGACAGCTACTACATAATCGGACAGCATATAAAAATATGCAGCATCGATCCAACGATCAAAATCAGCCTCAGTCATCGCTTCTGGATCTGCAATAATGCCTGCAAAATACATCGCATCATAATTGCCTGTAGCATATAACTCCTCAGCTAAAGACTGATTAATTTTAATTTTTTTCGCGATAGGCTTCATAGCGCCTGTTGCTACACCAAAAAGCGGCTCACGGGCCCCGTTGGACATGTACATCTTCTTAAGTCGTTCCTTGCCGAGCGCTTCAAGCTCCTGCATAACCGATTCAAAATTCATAATCGCCCCTTCTTTCTTCATATATTTTTTTCGTTTCTATCTATTTAAAAAGCTAGCTGCTTCCATGTCTTCTATTGTGAATCATATGATAATTTCAATGGATAATCAAATGGATTCGACTTCATCAATCGAAAAGGAGCTGCCAGAAATCAGATGCACTGATTCTGACAGCTCCTTATTCATGGGGTTAATCTCTATCAACCTTATTTGATTGACAGCAGCCTATAAAGTACCTGGGCTAATTCCGCTCTAGTGGCATTTCCTTTCGGGTTCAACTGGTTGTTATGGCCCTGGAGAGTTCCGCTTTCTACAAATACTTGAAGTGCCTCTTGTGCATATGGCGCTACTTGATCAGCATCTGCATAAGTCGACAAACCGCTCGTTGACGACGTGCTTGGCAGCTCTCCTAGTACATCAAGCGCACGATGCAGCAGCGTGAACAAATCCTGACGAGAAATGTGCTTGTTAGGCTCGAATTTATTGTCGCCTGTGCCTGTAGCAATTCCTAGCTTCTTCGCCGTTGCCAGATATGGCGTATAGTAAGTCGTGCCTCCGTCAACAAAGTTGTTCGCTGTATTAACATCAACTTCAATACCGTATGCTTTAAGCAACAGAACAATAAATTGACCTCTCGTAACCTCAGTATGAGGACTATACTGATCAGCCGTCGTACCAGTCGTAATTTCTCTTGCTGCTAAGTAGGTAACTGCATCCTTATACCATGCACCTACAGGAACATCAGCAAACGTTACATAGTTGTAGCCAATAATGTAATCTGAAAAATGCGAGGTACTAAATTGAACGCTTTTGCTTGCAGCATCATAATTGCCGCGAACCGTTACGATTTCCCCCCTATCCGTTATATGATAAACGATAATGGCACGAGGGTCTTCATTTGCCTGCAAGCTGTATGGCAAGCTAACATGTGCCTTCCCCCCTCCAAAGCTCGATATCGCATCTGTTCCTGCAAATACCGATAAGGAGTATACAGGACGATCTCCAAGCACCTGCTTCCCTTCCTCTGTCAGTGAGGACTTCGCGATAATAATACTGATATCTCCCTCGTAGCTAGAGGCTTGAATGGAAGCAATCGATTGTGCATCAAAGCTTATAGAGCCATAGCCAGCATGAATTTGAACAATAGCATCGGTAGCTGCCAGATTTTTAAAGGCTGTACGCGGCAAAGTCAGCTGAGTCGAGCTAGAGCTTGCATTTCCTTCTATAGTAAATACAACGGTTGCTTCCCTACCTGATTTTTCAACCTTGATGGCATGATCAACGAGCTCCTGCAGTTTATTTTCAGTTACAACTGCTACCGCTTCTCCAGTGGCTGCATCAACCTCTGATGAAACGATCAATTCCGCCTTAGGATTAAGCGGCTGCTCAACAGGTTCAGTTGGCTCAGCTGTCGGTGTTGGAGCAACAGGTGTCGTTGGTGTCGTTGGTGTCGTGCCTTGATATGCAGGGACAACGACATCAATCGCAGGTCCTGCCTCATACAACACTGCCGTCGGCTCAATTGGCTCGCCTGTTCTTGTAACTGGTCCCTGATAGCCGTATTTTGCTCGGTATCTAACGGTATACGTACCCGCTGCAAGATTTTCAATTGCGTCCCCATTAACAGCGATATACGTAGAATCATCGGCACCTGCTCGCTTATATTCCAGCGCTTTATTCGCTGTTCCTGTAATTTTGCCGTTCGTATTGCTTGAAGAAGTCGGAGCAACCCCTGTTAAATGAGTAGGAATCGCTTCTAATCTTGAATAAAGAGATTGAAGTGCAATAACAAGCTGCTTGTTGTTAAAGCCAGCTTCAATGCCATTTCCAAAATCGTAGTCAGGTGCAACATTCGATGCCGCGCTGGTCAACGAATACATCAACTCTACGTGACCAAGAATAGGGGCACTTGCCTCATTTGTCCCGTTAATATTTGCTTTGTTATAGGCAAACAAGAATGGAACCTGAAGACGAGCAGCTGTTGCTGTATTGCCTTGATCATCCGCATAGGTGATGACACGCGGTGGGTTAGTCGAGCTATTTTGCGTCGTAATATTAGTCAAATATTGCGTTACTACATTACCGTAAAGCTTGGCGTAGTCATGGTGATCCGCTCTAACCTGAAGCTCCTCATTATTGTGAGGATGGATGCTGCTTGCAATATCAACCCCTGCTGTCAGCTTTGTATCCCATAGGTAGATACGATCGATGCTGTGCTCTTTTGCATATTGGCCAATGTAATTAATGTTCGCCTGTGTGTTAGGGCACCATGATCCGCCAAACAGGATGACATAGTTGCCGTCGCTTGCGAGTATTTGCGTGAGCTCATGATAGGTGACATGCTCGAATACACTATAGTTTCCTTCCGCTCGATCAAAGATCGTAATGCCCTTTCCATCTTCTGCATTTGCCGGATTAAGAGCAGGTCTTTCACTCCAAAACGTTTGGTTAAATGCGTTTCCGATAAATTCCCAGCATGTAAGAGTTGTGTAATCAGCAGCATTTACCTTGCTGAACACATCCAAAACCTGAGCTTTATAAGCATCAACCTTCTCCTGATCCAATCCGCCTTCTGCAGAATTGAAGTAGTTGCGATCATAGCTTTCATCAACATTATGCTTTTCCAGAGAAGCTACGATCGGTGCAGAAGCCCCCTCCACTTGATGATTTTTGTTGTAAATAAACAGGAACGGAGCTTGCAGCTTACTTGCTGCGATTTCTGCTCCGCCATTCTGCACATAACTAACGTTTTCAACAGCCGGATCAAGAAGCGTCTCAATATTCGTTAAATACTCGTTGACCAAATCAACATAGTAATGCGCGTATTTGCTACTACTGTCGGAAATGTCAAGCTCATTGCCGTCCAATCGGATGTCAAAGTTATATAGCGTGTGTATGCCGTATTCCTTAGCAACCTCGTTAATATAGCGAATATCGGCCTGCGTTTCCTCACTCCAAGCACCGCCGAACAAGATTGCGAAGTTCCCTTCACTTTCGAATATCGTCACCAAATCCTCATAGGTAATGGTCTTCAAAATATGATTTTCATCATTCAACTGAGGGTACACTGCGCTAAAATAATCAAACGACGTAAGCGGGCTGTCAGCTGGGACTGCTGCCGCCTTCACAGCGCTAGTGCCAATACTAGGAAAAATAAGAGCAACAGCTATTAATAGTGCAGCGATTTTTTGCAGAGCGTTTGGCTTCTTCATCTGTATCATCACTCTCTCTCATGGTTTGGTAGATTCATTAATTCCATTGTGCCTAGCAATCTTCATCGTCCCCTGCGGATGGAGCTGCAGGAGCAGGCGCTGCTGGTGCTGCTGGAGTTGGCGTTGATGGTGTTGGCGTTGATGGTGTTGGCGCTGCTGGCGTTGGCGCTGCTGAAGAAGGTGCTGTTGAACCTGCGCTAGAACCTGAGGTTGAGCCTGATGCTGAAGATGAAACTGCAGCTGTTTCAGCCGTTGCTACGACCTTAGGCTGTGACGCTGACTTATTTGTTAACGCAACTCCTGCCGTTTTAGATGTGTTTGAAGCAGGAGCCGTTGCTGCTTCAGGCTTGCTTTCTTCTTGAACTACAGGTGCAGTTGTAGCCTCCGGCTTGCTGCTTTCCTTCTTCACTGTAGGTTCAATAGCAGCTGCTTCAGACGATGTTAATGGAGATGATGCTTTTGGGCTTGCTGCTGGTTGCTGTTTCGTTTCACCTTCCTGAGTGGATGCAGCTGAAGCAGTGGAAACGTGCGATACTGCTGGCTTAGGCTCCTTTACTGTTGTCTGGTTAGCGGACTGCTGCTTGTTCGCGGACAACGCGGCGTCAGGTTTTGAAGCAGCTTCCTTTACGTTCTCAGATTGATCGGCATCAACTTCCTGATTAAAGTCAGATGCTGAAATAATGGCAGCAGGCTCTATTACTTCTTGCACCACATCAGCCGATACCACCTCCGTATCTGCAGCTTCACTAGCAACCTCAACTTCTACTTCCTGTACAACAACCTCGCTGAGCGTTTCAAGGCTGCTATTAGCCGATGACGCTGCCGCTTCCTCCGTGTGCTTGTTAGCAGATACCGCTACATAAGTCAAAATACCAAAAGCAAGTGAAGCTGCAATAATGGATACCGTAAATTTTTTCATGTTCTCTCTTCCTTTCGCTCTAGGAGCAGATAGTAAACGAACAGTTAAGCATTTTGGGCATAAAAAAAGAGATTTAACGAAATGTTGACGTACACATTCGCTAAATCTCTGGTCGACCAGTAGATAGATTATATTTGCCCAAGCAACTTAAATTGCTCTCGTTTGTAATCCCATTATATTTAGTCGGAATTAAAGTGTCAATGACTATTTTAATTATTCCTATATATTTTATCGGATTTACTCCGTATATGAATACCTAACAAAAAATGATTGACTTTTCCAATTCGACTAATGTACATTAAACAATATTATTCATATTAAACAACTTGGTTTAGGGGGAATTATTGTGAACGGTATAGATAATAACTTTTTAGCAGCCATTCAAACCAACTGGTATGGCTTTGTTACCTCGATTTTTGTATTTGCCATTTTATTCTGGTTGGCGAAAAAACGTGTCAGCTTTGGCAAACGTGTATTAATTGGTCTTGGGATAGGCTTAATCGTAGGGATACTGTTTCAAAGCTTGGGGGCGCTTGAGTACAAAGCAATCAGCACATTTGGCAGCATATACGTAAGCTTGATTCGCATGCTCGTTATCCCTCTCGTATTTATTCTTGTATTAAACAGCATTTCATCCTTAACGAATTTAGACTTCTTAAGAAAAATTGGCCTAAAGACATTTGCCTGGTTTTTAGGAACGACTGGAATTGCTTCGATTATCGGTTTAACGATTGCATTAATCATGAACCCGGGGAAAGGCATTCAAGAGGCAACACCTGAGAACTTTACGGCTCGCGAGATTCCGACATTTTCACAGGTCATCCTGGATCTTGTCCCGTCCAACCCCTTTAATGAAGCTGCCAACGGCAAGGTTGTCCCGCTGCTTATCTTTGCGATTTTCTTGGCGGTAGCGATTATCAAAGTTGGCTCGAAAAACGAAGAATCGGTTAAACCGATTCGCGACTTTCTGCAATCTGCAACTCTCGTCTTGCATCAAGTCGTTAAGTTCGTCATTCGTTTAACGCCATATGGTGTGTTTGCACTTATTGCTTCTATGACGGCTCGCTATGGGTGGGAAACGATTCAGGAGCTCGGAAGCGTTATTCTAACCTCCTATGTCGCAATGATTATTCACTTCGTGCTTATTTTCGGTGGACTTGTTTTACTCGTTGCGAAGGTTAATCCGATTAAGTTTTTCAAAAAGATCTATCCTACAATCGCTGTAGCCTTTACTACGCGAAGCAGCTATGCGACACTGCCTGTTAATTTGGAGGTAATTACAAAGCGTCTGCATGTTTCGCCGAAGATTGCAAGCTTCGTTGCACCGCTAGGCGCCTCTGTCAACTTTAATGCATGCGGTGGCATCTGGCCAGCGATTGTCGCTGTATTCACTGCACAGGTATATGGCATTACGCTATCTGGAACGGACTATATCATTCTAGTTCTTGTAAGTATAATTTCTTCCATTGGTGTCGCTGGTGTGCCAGGACCTGCCGTTATTTCAACCACTGTTGTTCTAACTGCACTTGGTCTACCGCTCGAAGGAATTGGTATTGTCGCTGGTGTTGAAGCATTGATCGATATGGGACGTACAGCAGTCAATGCAACCGGAACGACGGTTACTTCACTGCTAGTAGCTAATTCTGAGGGCGAATTTGACCGTGAAAAATTCAATACGAGCAAGGATGAGGAGATTGAACTGCAGGCTGTGTAGTAAGTCAGCCTGGAATCCATTGAGGTAAATTAAAGAGGGGCTCCACAGCCCCTCTTTGTTATATTTATAGTGACTGTAACTGATCGGAGGTTCGTTACTCTTTCATACCATCATTTGAATTGCTTTTACATATCCGATGTCGAAATATTCCTTGCAGGAGCATAGATCCTAATAGGAGTATGAGTAAAGTCCACCATCCGACCGACTTAAAAATTTCCTGCGGCAACATAAACGTGTAACTAAAATAAGCTAAAAACATTATTCCTTGAAGGATTTTAAATGTTTTCGCATCAGCTTCATTATTTAACGCTACAAGTCTTTCATCGTTCTCTTTAATAATGATGCTACGCATCTTCTGTGGCGATTTCTTTATTCTTAATAACTTCAAGTAAGAAACAAATGCAAGACTTAACGGTAAAATTGACAATGCGAACAATGCCTTGTTGTTTGAAAGTAAAGCAATATCCCATTGTCTAAATACAAGACCGACTGTCATGAGGAAAAAACCAATAATCAATGATACAATCATAACTGTTTTAGCCTCTTTTACTGTCTTCTCACCATTCATGCTTATTCCTCCCAAAATAAATCATTCAACGTTTTGTTGAGTGCTTTGCATATTTCAATACATAACTTAAGGCTTGGATTGTAGCTGCCCGACTCGATTAAATTGATAGTTTGCCTTGTAACACCAACAATCTCGGCCAACCTCTCCTGAGATAAGTCAGCTTCTATTCTGGCAATCTTCATTTTTTTATTTTTCAAGATGCCTCCTCCTCTCACTAACACAATACCACTTCACATTACTAAATGTCAATTATATATTACATTATGTAATGTATAATTGTACTCAACCTTTACATGTTAGCATTCGAGAACGATAGCATTTCGAAAAGCAACACTTCATCTGCATTTTTATATGCAAAAAAGTCCAAGCACCTGTCTGCCTGGACTCACTACAAACTTCACTTGTGTGAAATAAAGATTCGACAACTATTACATACTGCGCCGCAATTCATAAAAATACTGCACCGCGGGATGCTTGGCCTTCATCTGCTCGGCCATGTTCAATAGTCGTTTTTTACCTACCCGTCTGTCTACCAAGGCAAAAATATTCAACAATATATCCTTGCTCTCTAGGCTTTCCTCAATAGAGGCAGATAGAAACTTGTTGGCAACAACGACAAAATTGGATTTACTCAATACGGACTGGGCCAACATAAGCTCCTTGGCAAGTAGCGAACTTTTACGGCTTCGTGCAATTACCTCCAGACGGTCCTCCGGTACGTTCCCCTTCATCTCTTTTCGGATCGCTTCTATTTCTTCCTCACCGACAGGGATCTGAATAGCGGGATCATTCTTTATGTCCTGCTCCGTCTGATACCATCTGATTGAAAGAGAGGGATCATTAATTTGAAGCAGGTTCTTTTTATCGACAGTAATATAGCATATACCGGACTTATCAGGTAAATAACGATAACCGGTTGCTCGGTACTCAACTGTTCCATGCAACGCAGGACAGAGGAAACTCTCCAGCTGTTGCTTTAATTTACTCCAGGACATGTAACCTCCTAAATGTAGCTTAGTCGCTTTATTGGGATGCGGTCTAATACTGCTCTTAACTTATGATTTATTCGAACCTAATTTAATAAGATGTGCGATATTCAACCTTACGAACCTCATAATTGGTGAACGTTAGTTAATTTATTCGGTACGCTAGTATAAACCTCCTGCCTTGAGCCTGCTATAAATATATATCGAAAATTGAAGATAATCTAATGTAACGCATGTGGGGAGCATAATTGTGGTGCACGACATTATATATATACACTCTAGTGTCAGTTCTACAGGGCGTTCTTTACAAAGAAAAGCCTATCAACCCACACTAGCGGATTGATAGGCTCTTAATCGTCGTTCTATTTCATCTTATCGCTTATTGATCAGGTTCAAGATGGCTTGCGCCGTTTCTGCACGGTTGGCGTCGGAAGCAGGATCAAAGATTCCGTTTCCTTTTCCTTGCAGAAGTCCCGCAGAAACAGCTTTATTCACTTCTTCTACTGCCCATGAAGAGATGCTTGAGCTATCCATGAAATCTGCTGAACCCGTCGCAGTAATTACGCTGTTTTGATACTCATAAGCACGAACGAGCAGTGCTGCCATTTCTTCACGAGTGATTTTCGCGTTAGGATCGAACTTAGTCTCCGATACGCCCGTGATCAGCCCCGCTTCATAAGCAATCGCTACTTCCTCCGCAAACCATTGACCCGCTTGAACATCTTCAAACGGAACGACGCTTGCTGCATTCGTCAAGCCTAATGCGCGCACCAGCAACGATGTGAACTCAGCACGAGTTGTAGGACCATCTGGCGAGAAGCGTGTATCGCTTGTGCCGTTAATAATATGCTTCGCTGCTAATACCTCTAGTGTGCGAGCAGCCCAGTGGGTTGAAGGAACATCCGTGAATGCCTTCGTGTATGCCAGCACCGCGTATGTGCTCAGATGCTCAAGCGCCACCGTTACGGTATGGCTCGCAGCATCTACGTTGCCTCCTACATATTCCCACTCTTTGCTTGCTTCATTGTAGTAATATACGCCTAGCAGGTCTTTATCAGCCGCTTGGTTATAAGGCAAGGTGATTTCCACGCCGCCGTCAACATTGCTGATGTTGATCACTTGGTCGTTGTACTTCAGCTTAAGCGTGATATCATAGATCGCGCCTGCCACTTCCACACGCGCATGACCACCTTTAGCTGAAGCGTTCGCGAGTTCACTCGAAGTTACTGGTGCAATAGTTACTTCAACACTTGCTTCGGACGGATTGCCCGTTGCAGTCAGCCATTGCTTCAGTGCATCCGCTTGTAGGGTTACAACCGCATTTGCAGCTTTCACCTGCAGAGCTAATCCACCGATATCCTGTACAGGAATAGAAATCGATGTGATGCTGCTGCCAAGCTCAACAATGGCTTTGTCTCCATCCTTCACGACATCAGGCTGAGCTGGTGCCGATGGTTCAGGATTGCTAGAAGGAGGACTAATCGGCCCTGGATTAACTGGAGGATTAGTTGGCCCTGGGTTGCTTGTCTCCTGAGTCCATCCAGCATAGAGAGTCAACGCATAGATATGATCGTCACCGAGTGTGTTGACAACAGGAGTACTGAAGTCATACTCATTCTGGAAGTCAGCATCGGTATACCATTTTCCATCAAAAATATAACCATCGCGAGTCGGGTCAGTTGTCGGACGAGTCGCTTTTCCGCCTTCGCGAACATATTGCGTGTCGATCGGACTGCCACCCGACGTGTTGAAAATCACGCCGTTGCGTCCCGGAGGGAATACATTGCTGTCTGCAAAGCCGATATTGTCTCCTGCAGCAAAAGCCGTATCCCAGTTAGCGCCATTGTTGATAGCAAACCCTGAGTTTCCAGTGCCATAGAAATACAATTGCTCATTATTGAGCATTGTTGCAGTAATTGGCGGTTGACCAGTTTGACTTCCAGCGTTGTTATTAAATATAATCCCGCCAACAGCAGCCCGCGGCATTACAATCTTATACCAATGAGTGTCGTTGCCATTGTATTTCATTCTCGTCATAGGAGTATTGCCAGGCCACCCACCGAACAGCTCAGGATTGAATGTGTAGGTATAGATGTTAGAACCAGCCAGAGCTTGGAAATCCTCATTACGGTTAATGGATAAATACACATTGACGTGCGTTGACTCTTCAACCGGAGGAGCATCATCAAACTCAGCCCACGTGTAAGTAAATTGCTTGGTAATCGACTCTCCGTTTACCTGACCTGCCAACGTGACGATAATTGGCTCATCATAGTTGGTAACAGGCACGGTGATAATCTCATCATGCTCAAAGTTCACAGCATCGCCGTTGTTAATGGAATACGTGGCATTGCTCACATTGATCGCTGACATTCTGAGCTCAAGCTCATCGCCACTAAAGCTGTTGCCGGCTCTCACATCGTCATTGTTAGGAAAAGCAGCCAAAATGATAGGATTGGCGTCTTCTCTGTCCATCAATACGACAAGTCCTTCGTTTGCATTCATGTCGGTACTATTAGTATTTTCAGAGTTGCCAGGAATCGTTCCACTGATTCTGCCATTTGATACTGTAAAGACGTTAGTCTCATCTAGTGCATTAACATAGATGCCATCCTTCAGAAATTCCACTGGTACACTGCCCAGAACGCGGTCAGTTGTACTAGTATTGATTAGCACCGCACCTCCGCCGTCAGCGATTGTACCGCGCTCGATCATAACAGCATTGATACCAAGACTAACCAGATTCTCGTCTCGTCCGGCCATAGCGTTATGGAATTTATTGATCGCCACGACTTCGGGATGACTCCACTGTGGCTTGCTGTTTTCTACGTTATCTGCAGTCCGTACGCTCGCTGTACGGTTCCCGTTAGCATTAATATTACGGGCAAAGAAAAGAGGAGAAGCGTCCTTGCGGGCAGCAATCATCGCCCAGCCTTGTCTAATCTGCTTCGGACTAAAGCCCAAGGACTCGCCTTCGTTGTTGTAAGTATCATGGGATTCCACCCAAGGTACCAGACGTTCACCCGTCAGACCTTCGGCAGCATAATCCTCCCATTTATTGAGACGACCGATGTCTCCTACCTCGATAACACTACGTACATGGTGCCCATACATGGATGCAGTCAAGTCGATATACTTGGCGTAACCTGCCATTCTATCGTTGTTGGGGTCTCCCCCTTGCAGCACCTCGCCGTACTGGAAGTTTTCCTTGCCGCTTGCCTCAAAGTAAGCTTTGACAGCGTCAGTCACATTTTTTACATAATCGCTTCTGAACTCCCCGTCAGCATATCTCTCATTCGTTGCGCCAGCCGCAATACTTGCCGGTGTAGGCTCGTCATCGTCTAGCTCGATGTGCTTGATTGCGTCATAGCGGAACCCGCTAGCGCCAGCGTCGATCATGTCCTGCAAGTATGCGATGAAGGATTGTTGAACAAACGTGGAGTGCGTGTCCAAATCCCTCAGTCCACTGATCATTTCCGGCTGAGTAAGAAGAAAACGGTCATTATAACCTACACCGCTGCTCACATTGTGGAAATGTGTGTTGTCAATCCACGGTTCATCTGAGTTGTTCGGGTTGCCTATATGGTTCGGCACCACGTCCACAATGATTTTAATGCCAAGTGCTTCGGCTGCAGTGGTTAAGCTGACAAATGCGTCTCTGTCGCCATATCTGTTGCCGTTGCCTCCAGCTTCCATGTTTCTAGGCTGATAAGCCATAAACCAGGCTTCCCCAGGTGCGACGCCCATAATTGGCGAAGTTTGAATCGCCGTATATCCAGCGTCAGCGATAGCCTGAAGATTAGCTTCAATAACCTCTAAATTCCAGTCAAAGGCGTGCAGTATAACGCCATCGCGTATGCGTTCCGGAATTTCGTTGCTCTCCGCCTTTACCGACACATCGGTTAAAGATTCGGCCTGTGCCATCGGCACGGTAAAGACCGAGGCCATCAGCACTAAAGTGAGAAGCATACTAAGAAAACGCTTTCGGTTTAGTTGTTTTGTTGATTTCATGAAAATGTTCACTCTCCTAATTGATAGAATGATAACGATAAAAATAGAGATGTTTTGCCAAGTCACAGCGGTCTATCGATGTCAAATTCATTGCAATCTCTTCCTTTATAATCAGCGGATCAAAAATACTGCAATTAGAAATAAGTTGCGACTTCGTTGCGAACTCCTCTTCCATTTCATCATGATCATCTCTTCATCCTAATTGCTTTAATAAACCAATCAGCAAGCACTAATGCCGCTAATGCCAATCAAATTTTCTGCCCCCTCTTTCTTCCCCCTTATTAATAAAATAGTATAGAGATGATTAAACAATCGGGTGTTACCGCATTCAAAGGACGCTGTTCGATAATTTCTACGTTATCTAACAGCCCCCATTTCTTCACCGACATTTACATACATCCCGTAGCTTTCTTCTTAAATATACCATTGCAAAATTGATTACAAGTTAGAGATCGGTTGCGAGTGTAGACGATTATTATTCAAAAATAATTTCTCGTTGCGAAATATATCTATCTTATTTTTGTCTAAATACCTAACTCAACCTGTGCAGCCACTTCTAATTTCTAAAATCAAATGAGACTTGATTATTGCTGGCGCTGACCGTATATGTCCGATTAGCCCCAGTCTCCCAAACGACATTGGCGCCATCCCTTTTTATCGCTTTATACTCAAACGTTGTGCCAATCGGCAAATTGACGGTAAAGCCCCAATGCGGATAATTAGTCGTGCTGCCTGGACCAAACGCTTGACTGACATTCCAATTGCCCAGCGCAGGGATATTGCCGACCAAATATACATTTTGCCCCATGTACGTCGTTGCATTTCTTACGGTAAACGTCACATTAACGGTCTGTGTCGAAGAATCGTTATAAAGCACTGCAATCGTGCCATTAGCGATATTGCCAGTAATTCTGCCGTTGGCTACCGTAAATGTGCCGCCGCCCGTTGCTTTATTGGTGTACACACCGTTAGCCAGATTCGTTGGCTGATTAATCGCTGCATTGCCACCCAAATTAACAATAACCATTCCTTTATTGCCACGCTCAATTAGCATGATCTCATTGCCTTGATATCGCAAATACTCATTTTCACCTGCCATAGCATTGTGGAATTTGTTAACAGCCACTACATCCGGATCTTTCCACATATTATCGCCCGCTGTTCCCAAAGTCGCAGCAAATTTGCCGTTTCCTGCCGGACGATTAAAAAACAATGGAACCGTATGCGCTCTTGACGCTATAATGGCCCAACCCATTTTAATTTGCCAATCGTTCATATTCGTTGATTCATCGCCATGATTCGCATACGTATCATGCGATTCCACCCATGTCACTAGCTTGGAAGGCGCTACGTTAGCTGCATTAAAATTATGGGCCAATTGTACATTTTTGGCGCTATTAAAACCAACTGCGTGACGCACACTGTCGCCGTAATAAGAAGCCGTTACATTCATATAATTGGCATACTGCGCAAATGCATCTGCGCCACCTTGCAGCACTTCGCCATAAATGTACAGGTTGGATCGATTGTTCAAAGAACCTAACACGCGTGTCCAGAAATTTGAAGCTCCATATTGATCAGTTGGCAGTTCAATGTGTTTGGCCGCATCAAATCGGAATCCATCTGCGCCAAGTGAAATCGCATCGTTCAAAAATGCGATGATTTTATCTTGCAGTTCTTGATTGCTTGTGTTTAAGTCCGGTAAGCCAATACCGAGCTGGGTAACTTGCCAACGATCATTCCAGTTCGTAATTCCTCTTAGTTCATGCCAAAAATAAGGGTTGTTGCGAATCGAAGGATCAAGATTGTATGCCGGTACATATTGCAGTGATCCATCTATACCGGCGTTGCCTGTATGATTGGCAACGACATCGACGATAATGTTGATGCCATAATTCACTGCTTCTTCGCATAGCAGTCTAAACTGCTCTCTCGTCCCCAACTGTGCGTTTCCAACATTAAAATTTATTGGTTGATACAGGATCCACCAATTGCTTCCTGCCATCGTGTTTTCTTTACTTCCTTGAATTGGCGAGGTTTGAATTGTTTTGTAGCCTGCCGCAGCAATTTCTGGCAAGCGACTGCGAATGGTGTTAAACGACCAGTTCCACGCATGAAGAATGACTCCTTCTTTCGATGCTGCTGGCAAGTCGTTGCCCGCTGCTTCTGCCACTTCCACACTTACAAGTCTGAAATTGTTTGCGCTTTCAAAACTAAGCGCAAACGGCTGCATGAATAACGCGAAAAACAGAAACCCACTTAAAATCCTCTTTACCATTTTGTTCATTTTCAACTCTCCTTCTTTAATTTTGATTGAGTTAACGATGAATAATTGGTGTCTTCAGTCTGACTTCCTTAATATACCATCTCTATAATTAATGCAAGTTAGAAAGCGTTTTCAAGAATAGACGATTATTATGTAAAGTGAAATTTCTTTGCGATAATGATCTACCTTCTTTTCGTACGAATACCTAACTAATCTCCATTCATAAGTCTCGATGTATCTGAATACTTACATTGTTGTTCATTACAAAAAAAGAACCTATCAACCCGCACAGAGCGGATGGATAGGTTCTAAATCGTCATTCTATTTTATCTTATCGCTTATTGATCAAGTTCAAGATCGCTTGTGCCGTTTCTGCACGGTTGGCGTTGGAAGCAGGATCAAAAATTCCGTTTCCTTTTCCTTGCAGAAGCCCCGCAGAAACAGCTTTATTCACTTCTTCTACTGCCCATGAAGAGATGTTGGAGCTATCCTTGAAATCTGCTGAACCCGTCGCAGTAATTACGCTGTTCTTATACTCATACGCACGAACGAGCAGTGCTGCTATTTCTTCACGAGTGATTTTCGCGTTAGGATCGAATTTGGTCTCCGATACGCCCGTAATCAGCCCCGCTTCATAAGCAATCGCTACTTCCTCCGCAAACCATTGACCCGCTTGCACATCTTCGAACGGAACGATGCTTGCCGCATTTGTCAAGCCTAATGCGCGCACCAGCAACGATGTGAACTCCGCACGAGTTGTAGGACCATCTGGTGTGAAGCGTGTATCGCTTGTGCCGTTAATAATATGCTTCGCTGCTAATACCTCTAGTGTGCGAGCAGCCCAGTGAGTTGAAGGAACATCCGTGAATGCCTTCGTGTATGCCAGCACCGCGTATGTGCTCAGATGCTCAAGCGCAACCGTTACGGTATGGCTCGCAGCATCTACGTTGCCTCCTACATATTCCCACTCTTTGCTTGCTTCATTGTAGTAATATACGCCTAGCAGGTCCTTATCAGCCGCTTGGTTATAAGGCAAGGTGATTTCCACGCCGCCGTCAACATTGCTGATGTTGATCACTTGGTCGTTGTACTTCAGCTTAAGCGTGATATCATAGATCGCGCCTGCCACTTCCACACGCGCATGACCACCTTTAGCTGGAGCGTTCGCGAGTTCACTCGAAGTTACTGGTGCAATAGTTACTTCAACATTTGCCTCAGACGGATTGCCCGCCGCAGTCAGCCATTGCTTCAGCGCATCCGCTTGTAGGGTTACAACCGCATTTGCAGCTTTCACCTGCAGAGCTAATCCACCGATATCCTGTACAGGAATAGAAATCGATGTGATGCTGCCGCCAAGCTCAACAATGGCTTTGTCTCCATCCTTCACGACATCAGGCTGAGCTGGTGCCAATGGTTCTGGATTGCTAGAAGGAGGACTAATTGGCCCTGGATTAACTGGAGGATTAGTTGGCCCTGGGTTGCTTGTTGTCTGGCCGCTAATTGCGATCGTTTTTGTACCCGCTATGCCTGAACCGTCTGCTGCCGTCGCCGTCACCGTTACATTGCCGTTGCTAACAGCCGTTATTAAACCTGACTCATTGATCGTTGCGCTGCCCGTTCCATTCTCGACAGACCAGATAACCGTTTTGTTTGTTGCATTTTCTGGCAGCACCTCTGCTGTTAACTGAAGTGTACCGCCTTTTGTTGTGATCGCATCATTACCATTAACATTGATCATTTCAACAGGTACAGCCTCGTTCTCCACCGAGAAGTCCTCAGCATTATCCACGGTATTGAGCATGACATAGTCAGTTTCATTTACACGATAATGAAAGGTTACAGCAGTGTCCTTATCCACTGTAAAGCTGCCACTTAACGTTCCGTTATGATCATCAATTTTATCAGCCCATGTGTAGGTACCCGGTTCAACAAATGCTGTAACCATATAGGCATCTTTTCGTGTCTGTACCATCGTATATACGTTCTCGATTCCATCTTTACTCAAAGAAAGCTCAACTTTAGCAGTACCAATTGCCTTAACATATTCATCATTACCTTCAATCTTAAATGTAGTGCTTCCATCGTTGATTGAGTCAAACAGATCTCCTTTTATCGAATCCACCCATAGCACAAATGCATCTGTTTCCTTTTCAGATGCTGGGAAAACAACATTCCGATTAGCAGAAGGAACCTCGCCATTATTCCATGTACGATCAAAGTTGATCTTATATTCATACGAGACAGATGCTTCTGGCACGGTGTAGGTAAATTCTCTTGCAAAAATTCCACCGCCAATATAATGAAGAGTAGATAACGGGCTCGCTTGATCCCAACCGCCAAACGCTTTAAATTGTTCGATACCATTTCGATTAAAGAAATTTCCTGTCCAGTTCGCCACTTTTTTGATGCCCTGTACTGGGTTACCGTTGGCATCCTCATGCACATCTTGACCTGTCACCACTTTGTTATCTGCTGCAAATAAACGGATAACAATAATGTGAGCAGTATTACTGTCTGTAATTGTGCCTCTATAGATGGATTCCCCATTGCTTGTAATCCTATAGTCTTTCACTCCTTGAGGAAATGCTACCTCTGCTTCATACAAGCCCTGTTCATATAGACTCATGTTCGTAAGGCTGTCGCCAACCTGAACCTGTAAATAATCGCCAACCTTTACCACAATGTCTGTATTGGGGTCGTCGTCATTGCCATCTTGAGCAGGCAAATTATAAACTTCCAGTTCATACAAGCTTACATATGCACCACTTTTTTCTGTTACATGGACACGGACATATTGATATTCAACACTAGGGAAACGAATCTCCTGTTTATTGGTACTTGTACTTTCGCCTGTCCTAATGACCTCATATCCCGCATTAGGATCATTCGTTCCTTCAATCGTAAACTTTGCTTTGTAGGAATCTGCATATTCACCAGTGCCGCCCCAATAAAGCGTAATCTGATTAAATGCTTTTTGTGCACCTAAGTCCACGGCAAACCATGGATCCGGATCTTCTTCATGTAATACGATAAAGGAAGTATAGCTTCCGTCTGTAAGATTTCCTACATTACGCGCTCCAATCCCACGAGTAGCGCCTCTTGCATTGGAGGATGCACTACCCTGTGTCTGTTTTGCAAGATTAACCGTTTCATCAAGTCCGCGTCCTGTCAAATCCGGCACATGATCAAGATTTCGATAGATATTTGCAAATTCATAAGCCTTTCGTTCTATTAAATTTACGAGATCGCGATCATAATTAACAGGATAATTTCTGTAGTCGGAGCTTTCCACTAGCGCCTTTACCACGGACTGGTCCTCTTCTCTAATTTGGAGAACTGGCTGTTCTTGTCCAGATAGTGTGTAAAAAAGTGTACTCGCGGATACTAGGGAAGCAAGATCATTGCCATGAACATTATCACCGTTGCGATACCAGTGCTTTCCTTCGTTAAAATACAGGTCATAATAGGCCTCCCCGCTAGGTGCCAATAATGCTCCATACTCTTTTGCAACTGCAACGTATGCATTAGTAAAAGTGGTTTGCATGGATTTGAACACATCTTCATTGGACCATGGCATATACAAAACGAGCTGTGGACTTGACTCTGCCTCTTGAATCCATGGATCAAACGCACTAACTCCCTGCCTTAATAAGGATTCCGTGAATCCGGATGACTTTTCCTGCAGCACGATATAATCATAATCACCATACACGATAGCCTCGCGTGTACTAGTCGCAAGAATTTCTGCCTGATCAATCAACGATGCACCCATCTGAGTTCGTGTATCTACAGAGGCTTGTTTCCCTGCATACGCAAACAGCTGTTCCAACTTGTCTGCAACACTGTTATATCTAGTCAGACTGTTTCCCACCATTAAAATTTTGATGGTATCGTCTTGAAGATCTGCGGCATTCTCAACCGCATTCGTGATCACCAGTTCATTTTTCACTTCTGCTGCAACTGCATCCGTGATTTCCGGTTCATGGTTCACTTCGGCTGCAACCGCTTCCAGAGAACTCATGCCTAAAAGCACAACTAACAATATGGCAATCATTTTCCGCGCAACTTTATTCTTCATCATATTCATCCCTCTTCTTTCATTCGCCCAAGGTACAAACCGCACCCCGAGTTTTCTTTTTCGCTTTAAATCGCGACTGGGACGATTATAGTTCAAGAAAAGAGTTGCTGAGAATAATCAGATTATATATATTCATATATATTAGAGGATATATGGGGGGGACATATTACATGGAATTGTTACAACTTCGCTACTTTCGAACAGCTGCGCAACTGGAAAACTTCTCAAAAACAGCTGAACAGTATATGATTCCCCAATCTGCAGTAAGCACGACCATCCGCAAGCTAGAAAAAGAGTTAGGTTGCGAGTTATTTGACCGATATGGAAAGAAAGTAACGTTAAATGAACAAGGAAAATTGTTTTTAAAGAAGGTCGATATAGCCCTAACCCATATCGATGCTGCTGTTGATGAGTTGAAATATCCGGTGTTAAAGACCATTGGTATCCATGTTCAAAGTGGGATTCATTTCATGTCAGATTTGGTTTCTGCGTTTGAAAAGGCCTATCCAGACCGTAAAGTTGTCTATTATCAAGGAGAGCCCGTTCTCGATCATGAAGGTGATTTCACCTTTTTTCAGCTTCCCATTGATGAAACTATCTATAGCTACCGCATCTTAATGGAAGATGAGATTGTGCTTGCAGCCCCACGCAATAGTAAGTGGGCACAGCTAAAAGAAATTGACCTAGCTGCTCTTCAACATGAAAAATTCATTTCCTATGATAGTAGAAACCAGCTTCGCATGTTGACAGAGCTTATTTGTGAAGAACATGGGTTTCGTCCGAATATTATATTTGAAGCAAATACGGTATCCGCCCTCCGTTCCATGGTAGAAGCAAATATGGGGCTCTCTCTTGTTCCCCGCATCTCCTGGATGTTAGAAGTATCTAAGCATGTTCAGTTAATTCCGTTCACTACACGTCCAAAACGCCATTTGGTACTTGCTTGGAAACTGCCCCTTTCACCTGACAAGCAGTTATTTTTAGATTTTGCTAGCAATTGGTTTGCACAAATGTCGGGGCCAAGTTCAAAGTAGCTTTTAATTAAATCAATCTTTCAAATGAGGTGAACTGGATGTCTTTCCGTATCGTTCGAGATATGTAGTTTTCGGGCTGGAAAAAACGCGTGCCAGCCATCAAAGGGGTAGTCTGCCCTTTTGGTCACATGAAAATGGTATCGGTCAAAAGTTTATCCTCATTGGAAGGTGGAATAACATGAATCCATCAGAATACAAATCGTTTTATGATAAAGTCGGCAAAATCAATGGCTGGGATTTCAGTAATGTAAAATGCGCTACTGAAGGAACAAGCTGGGATTTTTATCGTGAAGTAACGAAAGTCTGCAAGAAATCAGATCTATTACTAGACATTGGTACTGGCGGCGGGGAAGCGATATTATCAATAGCTGAATCTGCATTGCTTCTCGTTGGAATCGACCAATCAACCGGAATGATCGAAACCGCAGCTAGAAATTGTGCTGAATCAGGTGTACCTAATGTACGCTTTCTAAAGATGGAAGCTGACAATTTGGATTTTCCTAGTGAATTTTTTAATATCGTTTCTTGCAGACATTCGGAATTTTGCGTTGAAGAGGTCAAAAGA
The DNA here is from genome assembly GCF_042659865.1 of Paenibacillus septentrionalis. Lineage (NCBI taxonomy): Bacteria > Bacillati > Bacillota > Bacilli > Caryophanales > Paenibacillaceae > Paenibacillus > Paenibacillus septentrionalis. The sequence goes on along the minus strand of NZ_JBHSTE010000004.1, from coordinate 225,037 downwards.
GTATTAACTAAGGACGGTACATTCCTAACTCAGCAGGTAAGCGAAAATGATAAATCCAATATTAAAGAAGCATTTGGAAGAGGACAGGCATGGGGAACAAAGACAGGCACATTAAAGCACCAATATATGACTCAATTAAGCACAGCAGGCTTCAGCGACATTAAGGCATTTGATTTTCATGTGAATGAATATTACCAAACGGCAGAAGACCTGATTTTCTTACTAAAACATACCCCAATTATTCCTGACTTTGGACGGACTGATGCAGATTTTCACATACTTCAACAATTTATTAAGGAAAATCAAACTCCGAGAGGGATTAAAACAAATTCAGAGCGCTTTATCGTAATTGCCACAACAAGGTAATTTGAAGGACGGCCTTGCTCTGTTGAAACGATGTTGGTATGACGATCAACGAGCGCAGCAAGCTCTTTTTGCAAAGTAGTTAATTTAAATGTCATAAGATCGTCTCAAAAAATATCAAGTTGGCATCGTGTACGCAGCCTATTAAAAAACTTGGCATAATATACCCCCCACCTTTGATGCCACATGTGTACCGAATACTACCATTTTGATCCGCCTTTACCCTTCATTGACTGAGCCAAAACTATAATACGGTTTTATCCCATTTGCAAATAGGCTATCGATCAACTTGACCAATTCTTCCGACGACAGATCTTTGCCGTTGCGTATCCAAAGACGAAACATAGATATTAATGTTGATATGTAAAACTCCATTATGTAAGGTGCCAAGACATCATTTGTTGGAAAGTCTTCAATCAATCTCTCAAAGGGAATTTCTCTTTTCAGGCGTTCAACAAAATGAGCAGAACCATAGTCGCCCAAGAGAGCTTTAATAATTGAAATTTCCTCTGCATTTTCCAAGCATTGAAGCGCATCCTGGAAAGTATGTGAAGAAAACTCTCTGCTAGCCATTTCCTCTTTAATGGATTTCATGACACGCTCTTCGACGTAGTCCAACAACTCATAGATATCTGTAAAGTATTGATAAAATGTACTGCGATTATATCCTGATTGGTTAGCAATCTCTTGAATGGTTATTTTTTGAATTGGTTTTTGGCTATATAAATCACAGAATACATTTATAAAAGTTTGCCTTGTTTTGTCCGTAATTTCAGGCTGCTTGTTCATTCGTTGCCTCCATGTTCTGTTCGATCGATCATACGACAGATATTAAAAATCTGATGGTTGATGACCATATAGTGACTATATACAATAACATTATACAACACGTTGTTTGATCATCAACAAGGATTAATGTATTTTTTTAGGAGGCTACTATGCGAATTTTATTCTTCGGTCGAGGTGTAATATCGACCCAATATGCTTGGGCTTTTGAAAAGGCAGGGCATACAGTTGAGTTTTACGTTAGAAAAGGGAGAAAAGAAACCTTCGGAAGCGATATAGAGCTTGAACTGTGGGACGGCCGAAAAGGGAAACAGGTAATAAAAGAAAGCTGGAACGTCAAACTGCATGAGGAGCTGAGCCCGAATTATGATCTCATTATTGTGAGTGTCAACACGGAACAACTTCCTGAAGCAGCACAATTACTATCGACTGCTGCCGGCAACACCCCTGTCCTAATATTCAATAACGTTTGGCAAGATTTGAAATCATCGATCTCACCATTGCCTATAAACAATGTTGTCTTTGGATTCCCAGCAGGAGGGGGCGGCATCGCGGACAATAAGTTTAGAGGTGGTTTTTTGAAAATGGTATTTCTGGAAAAACCACGGGCAGGCACTGAACATATTAACAACAAGATCAAAGCATTATTTGAAAGTGCCCATTTTAAAATTAGTTGGATAAAGGATATGCAAAACTGGCTGTGGAATCACTTTGCCATGAATGCGGCTATGGAGACCGAGGTGTTAAAGCGGGGAAGCTTTCCAGCACTCATGAATCATAATGACTCATTCGCAAATGTTGGTAGGAATATGAGGGAAATTATCCCTGTGCTTAAAGCAAGAGGTGCAAAGATTGATATGATTTCCCAACTGATAACTAAGATTCCACCGGCGCTTTTAGACACGCTTTTTAACAAGATTATTTTAGCAAAGGGCAGCTTGCCACGATTTTTCATCGAATACAACAATAGTAAACCAGGCTTTGCGATATTTGAAGTTGTGAAGGAAGCAAAAAAGCTGGGCATACCTTTACCACGTCTTACTGTCGCGTATGATAAAACTGAATATCACAAAGCTATTGAAAATTCCACATCATAGAAATCAGCAGGACTCTCTGTCATCATGAGAATAATTTTGGCCTTGGATTCTATTTTGTTCCAGGCCTTTTCTTCATCGAACGTTCTCCAACTCGTCTACGATATCTTAAATTTATTTGCGGAATCCGATTGTTCTTCCACATGTGACAAGTAGACAGTGACAACAAACATGTATGTGTCTGAAAGAATAGTGTTTGCTCTAACCCACCTGTTTAAATGTTTTTATTTATTAAGCAAGTTTAGTAGCAGTGACTTTTGAACATGCATCCTGTTTTCAGCTTGTTGATATATAATCGACCTGTCAGATTCGATAAGCTCTTCTTCAATCTCGTACCCGGGATGAATCGGCATGTCATGCATAATATATGGTGAGTACCCTCTAAGGTTTTCCCTATTTAGCTGAAATGGCAGCATTTGTTCAATTCTGCGATTCTTTTCTTCTTGATAGTGACTCTCGTGAAAAAATTCCATATCGACCCACGTATCCGTATAAACAAAATTAGATCTAGAGACAGCATCGGAAAGATTATTTAAGGTTTCCACATAACCACTTTGGACTGCAGTCTGCATTAGCTCCTCATCCCATGAAGGAGTATTAATTATAGGAGTTACTAGCAGAAGCTTGATTCCTAATGAAACACATCCTGCTACTAATGAATTAGCTACGTTATTATGTATACCGACATAAGTAATGGTGATTCCGGAAAAAGACCCTGTTACCTCATAAACTGTCATCAAGTCTGCTAATGCTTGACATGGGTGATATTTTTCGCAGCATCCGTTGATTACTGGAACTTTGGAGTGCTTAGCCAATTCAAGTATATCTGAATGTTTCTTTAATCTCGCCATAATTACATCACAATTTCTTGATGCATACTGAGCCTCATATTTTATTGGAGAGATACTGAAATTACTTGATTCCCAATCCATCGTTACAGAGTATCCACCCAACTGATTAATTCCAGATTGAAAAGATAAGTTAGTTCTAGTCGATGTCTTTTGAAATAGCATGAGGAGACCTTTTCTTTCGCAAGCATGATAATACTTTTCGGGGTTCTTTTTTATCTCAATCCCTAATTGGATGATGGACTGAAGGGATTCTTTATCCAATTCTTTTAACGATAACAAGTGATTCATAGAGTCAGCTCCAATGTATTTTTATTCATAATAATGAATATATATGCAATTTTATTGTATTAGGTATTCTATGTCAACTTTTTATTTTCAACCTAATCAGTACGGAAAAAAGATGACGGATCGCTTTAACATTTAAGCTTAACTCCATTAATGACCATCGTTGTTTAAATTAATCTAGGAACTTAACACCATAGGTGTAGCGCATAATGGAGTTATTTAGTACAATAGATATAAATGAAACTAAGTTTCATACGATGAAACTTTTTTTTTGGTGAAAGGGGAGCTAGAAAATGCCAATTAACTTTCACGAAGAACAAAACAGGCAAACGTATACAACAAGACACGCTGATGAATCGTGGATATCTTTAATAAAAGATACAGTAGATGTATCGAATAAGCAGATTGCTGATATTGGGTGCGGAGGTGGCATTTATACAAAGGCTCTTATTAAGATGGGGGCATCTCATGTAGTTGGTATAGATTTCTCTGATGAGATGTTAAAAGGAGCGGCTACTAACTGTAAGAACATTCAAAACGCTACATTTCTAAAGGGAGACGCTTATCAATCAAACCTACCTGCAAACGAGGTTGACATTGTATTAGAAAGAGCATTAATCCACCATCTGAATGACTTAGATGCTTGTTTCAAGGAAGCATATCGTATCATTAAAGATGGCGGTGTTCTCATCGTTCAGGATAGAACCCCTAAAGATTGTTTACTGCCCGGGGATGACAAGCACATTAGAGGATATTTTTTTGAAAGGTTTCCTCAGTTAATGGATAAAGAGTTATCTCGTAGGTACGACTCAGATCACGTACAGCAAGCAATAGAATCGAATGGATTTCGATTAGCTAGAACTGTCTCACTTTGGGAAACAAGGCGTATTTATAATGATTATGAAGAATTAAAGGAAGACTTGCTGCTAAGAACTGGACGTTCTATACTTCATGACTTGACGGATGTGGAACTACTAGAATTAATTTCTTTCATAGGAGATAAACTTAAAGATAGTCAACCACCACTCATTGAGAAGGATTCGTGGACGGTATGGTTCGCTATTAAAGCGTAATCGATATGTTCATATCTCTCATTTAATTGTCTTTCCGCACTAACAGTGCTACACACTCCACATGTGACGAGTGCTCACGGTAGAATAAACTAAGATGTGGCTGTATTCCCCTTTGAACAAGAACTAAGTAGTTAAAAACAAATATAATCAACTGTTACAAGTTCTTCAATAGATAGATGTGTTATTATAATTTTATAATTGTAACAAGGAGAGATTTGTCAATTGAATGAAAATTTGAGTATCGCAAAAGAAGCATTAAATAATTACTCAATAACATGTAAATCGATTGATTTTATTGGACAAAGTGCAAATACTATTTATAAAATCACTGACCTTGAAAACAACAGCTATAGCCTCCGCTTACATACATCAAAAAGCGAAACCCTTGAAAGTTTTTGGACTGAACAGGAAGTTATTCATTCAGAAATGGTTTGGCTTCACTCCTTAGCCTCAGATACAGATTTAACCCTACCTTCACCTTTTAAGAATACTCACGGAGAATTCATTACAAACGTGAACAATATAAGTTGCACTTTGGTAAAATGGGTGGAAGGTGTGCAGAAACCCTTTATTACTACATTAGATGACGCTGGATACGTAGGTGAAATGATAGGTAAATTACATAGGCAATCATCTAATTGGAAAATCCCAAATTTATTTGAACGTCCTGCTTTTGATGGCTCTCGCATATTGCAATCACTTGAAAAACTTAAAGAGCAATCTAATGCAGGTTTGCTTAATGCAGATGATACAGAACTTCTTCAGAATGCAGGTCAACGAGTAATTAAAATGATGAACTCTATTGAAAGAACACCCCGCAATTGGGGAATGATTCATGCCGATTTGATTCCAAGTAATTTAGTGTTTCATGGAAAAGAAGCGAGCCCCATCGATTTTGGTGCTTGTGGTTTTGGTTTTTATTTATTTGATCTTGGCTGGACGTTTTCATATATACATCCTTCATTCAGAGACCAGCTACTTACATCATATTCTAAGTATCATCCGTTACCAGATGACTATATTGAGCTATTAGAAGGTTTTTTTATTGCAGGACAACTTGAAACCATGAATTTCTGGCTAGGTCTACCAGACTCGCAGGAATGGTTACCAGACCATATCGCTAAATTAGCCAATAGAGAAATTAATTCCTATGTAAAAAATGAATCGTTTCTTTTCAACGGTATACCATATTGGGAATAAAGATTTTTAATACATAAAACGCTATTAATCTAAGTTTAATAAGAACACAAGAGGCTGGGACAAACCCACCTCAAAAAAATAACCAGAAATGAAAAAAGATGAAAACCATCGTGGGTTCTCATCTTTTTCATTGTTAGAAGCTAGTTTTAGTCCCAGCCCCTCTCAATTTTTCTATGGTGAAATATGTCATTAGCTTTAGGATCAAGAATTGAGTTCAATCGCCAGACAATTGACGTATGGCGTCGGACGTTTGTCCGACAACGAAACGATCAGAGCGCCATAGGATTGTTCGAATGGAACTTCACCCACTCCAAGCAATCGGACGGACTTCACTTGATCTGCTGGAGTTAACGTGCGAATAAAAGCACGATGATCCTCAGGCCAGCGCATCTGGAAGGCGTACAGCGTATTGCCCTTTTGCGTGAAACGGAAGTCGCTGGCGTTCCAGTCTACCCTGTTCTCCTTGAAATAGTCAATAACGACGCGAGAGAGACCTTCGCCAGACACGCGGAACGGCCTTGTGCCGTATACACCTTCCCCGCATACCTGAATCCATCCATCCATCTCCAGCGATATCGACCAGAATTTCGATGACGTGTCCCGGTTTCTTGTATTCGGTTTTGACATGGTAGAACCAATCTCCGAGACAAGTATCAGTCTGCCAAGGCTCAGGCTTGATATTAGGCTCTTGGCTGCGCTCAATATCGAGAATCCCAATGCGGTACACCTCCTGTCTGCGGTCTTTCTGGTTGTAAACCGCGCGATTCACCCCGCCATTTGCCGCCGCGCTGCTATTGTACAAATGCGCGACAGCTTGCAGCCCGGCTGCGAAAAGAGGGTCATCAAAGGAGGCGTCTGCTTTATCCCACGCGCTAGCGAACGACAATCCGCCATCTGAGTACAGCAGGTCTGGCTGGTACAAGTCGATCACTTCCTTAATTACATCTAACCAGCGCTGATTCCACCCACGCATTCTCCGTATACCAAGGCGTTGGCTCAGATGACAAGTTTTGCGGATCGTCTTATTTGGATATGAGGTTGTCGAAATCAGAGTTTACGTCCGTCTGACGTGCCTGAAATTTTTTTGAATATTTGATTGATGTAAATAACCACTATAAAGTTAAGAGTACTCAAAGCCATCATAAGCTTTTGATATTAACTAATGTATAGTATGATGAAGTTGCGTCGGAAATATTTTGGAGGGATTCTTGTGGAGACTTTTCAACAGAACAAAAATGCATGGAACACTGGAGCCTACCAAGCTTGGATAAATCGGTTTGGAACTCCGGTCGAAGCCGCTATTAAGATAAAAGAACACCCTGAAAAAAGAATAGGTAATGTATTGGAGTATATGGGGGATGTCAAAGGAAAAAAAATAATCAATTTACTTGGTTCGAATGGAAACAAAGCAGTTGCCTTAGCTTTATTAGGTGCCGATGTGACAATCGTCGATTTTTCTTCGGAGAATGAGCGGTATGCTAAAGAATTAGCTAATGAAGCCAATGTTAAAATTAAGTACGTTGTATCCGATGTATTACATTTACCAACAGAAGTTTTATCCGGTGAATACGATATCGTTTTTATGGAGTTTGGTATTCTTCATTACTTCTTAGATTTAGCAAAGTTATTTCATGTGGTAAATGCACTCCTTCAAAAAGGCGGATTGCTTGTACTTCAAGATTTCCATCCAGTTTCTACAAAACTAATATCATCAAGAGGAACCACGGCAAATATTAGAAAACATAAAGTGACAGGGGACTACTTTGACTCTTCCATCGAGGAAAAGGAAGTTTCTTTTTCTAAATTTATTTCAGAAGGCAGTAATGAAAACATTCAAAAAGTTCATTTGCGAAATTGGACACTAGGAGAAATTGTCACGGCTGTTGCAAGCAAAGGATTATACATAAAGATACTTGAGGAACTACCAAATCTTTCTTCAGAAGTATTTGATAAAGGTATCCCGAAAACATTTACAATTGTTGCTGAAAAATTTTAACAACATCGTCTCAGCATCAAAAAAAGGGACTAGTAACACTCTACATGTGACGAGTGTTAGAAGGAAGAATGTTTGCTCTGAATCATGAACCATACATAAAGGGATTGCCTTAAAACAGCAATCCCTTTTCAAGACTTATACTTTTGTAGCTACAACCATTATTTCAATCTCATCTAAATTTATGCTTTGACGCTTCGCCCACTTCCCCAACGTGCCGCTCCACATGTTTTCCACCTGCAGCCCTACCTGAGAAAACATTTGTGTCAACTCAAACGGGAGGTATCTTCGCTCCTTCACCTCAACCTGCGTCTTACCTTCAGGCAAATCCCATTCATCGATATATTGTTCTATCATCGTTACAGGGTTAAACCTGCCAGAATCAACGTCCTCCTGAGTAAGGTTGCGAATTTTCGAGTAGGCATTCAAGGTTGTAAGTATAAATCGACCCTTTGGCTTCAATGCGTCAGAGATATTTTTAAGAATCGCCAAATCATGTTCGACCGGCTCCTCATCTCTGCCAACTAAACCAAATGCACCCTCACAAAGGCAGATAACCGCATCAAATGTCTTTATTGGAGTGTATTTCACCGCATCGCAATGAATCCATTCAATTTTCACATTCGCTTCTGTTGCCAGCTTATTAGCTTCCAAAAGCATACCTGACGATATATCGACTCCTGTGACCTTGTAACCACGCTTAGCTAGTTCGATGGAATGCCTTCCTGTTCCACACCCTACATCAAGAATGGTGCTTCCATCCGAAAGTTTCAATTCTTCAATTACAAAATCAACTTCCGAAATGGTGTTTCTAGTAAAACCATTATTCATATAGTAAGGTGCATGTGCATCAAAAAAAGATTCCCAATTACTTTTTTGCAACTTGTTATACCTCCATGTTATGTGAACCACGGAAACATCAATATATCATCTAAATACATGTTGATCCCGTAGATTACATTTGTTTTTTACCCTTTTGAAGATAGTTGAGTAGACTTTTCATACTGCATCTCTCCTTTAATATAAGATATTAAAATTGTACGTTAACTTCCAATTTTTTCACAAGGTGGAATATAGTTATACATATAATTTACCATTGCTTGCTTAAATATTTAAATCCATCCCTTTAAGCCCTAATCTATGGATCGATCGACTTTATTATGAAAGAAATTTATTTAAAAAGCCCATCCGTATAAGATGGGCTTCAATCTCAAGCTATACCTTCAATCATACCGTGTTGCTTTAAAGCTTTCAAAGCGTCCATTGTCCAAATGCTTTTCCAGATCCGTTCGCTTTCACCTGTTTCAGGCCAGTTTAATATAAAATTCCCCTCACTTGATTGAGTTTCTTATTCTTGCTTTATCAATTGATACAGGCATATTAACCTCCCAATAAATGAACGATTTATTCATTTATTCTATATAGTGGTATAAAGCTCCTGCAAATTCTACTAATTGACTTGAAAACCGAATATTTCAAGTATACGTTAATAGCCTGCGACACACTGTATTTATTAGAATAAAAAAGACACGGAGGAGCAATTCCGTGCTTTTGGAAAAAAGAGTGCGTTGGTTGTACTCTGCTTGAAGCTTACGCTTCCTTAGCATAGTTCAAGCCTAAGCGATAAGCGTGATCCAGCAGCATTTTGTAATGCTCGGGATGTGAATCCAGCGTTTCATACAAAAATTCAACTCTTGAGTTAGGAATACCGCAATAATCGGCTATACCAACATTGAGTAAATGAGTAATTGTTTTGTCGTAGCTGCGCTTTTGCATCTGCTCTTTCGAAACTCCCGCCAAACTCAGCCATAACACATGCTGATGATGCAGATGATTCGCACCATAGGCAAACCCATTGTTCCATACACGGTCAATATACCCCTTGAGCATTGCCGGCAAATGCCACCACCATAGCGGAAAAATAAACGTCAAAGCATCGTGCTCCTTCATCCGTTTTATTTCCACTTCAACCTCAGGGGAAAAGGTTTGCTCCTCCACTGACCAATCAGGCTCATCTGTCCCTTGCAAAACAGGATTAAAACCAATCTCGTGCAGGTCCAAGATCTCATAGTCATGGCCGGCCTCCGTAAGGCCTTGCACGAATCGATCGACTACCTTAAAGGTCAAGGAATCTTTTCTTGGGTGTGAAACAACGACCAGTACTTTCATTTGTATCCTCACTCCTATCCTAACCAGCTCGTAACTAGCCATGATGTATGGCTGATGCTATTATAAACAGGAAGAAAACGATCTGGAAGTACGCACTTTGAAGTGCTATGGGATGATACAGGTTCCATAGGAACGTGAAAGTACCCTAGTATACCTTGATATATATTTCTTATAAATGAATCTGAGTATTAAATGACAGGTTGCTCTAAACAAGTGCGACTCGAATTGGGTTTGTTTTGATTACGAGAAAACAGAGCATCGTAAGGAGGAGATAGAGTTGACGGAGCAGAGAAATGGTGAGCCTAGCGTGCCAAAGAAATACCGAGTAGGTGTGGAAGTAGCATTAGAAGTAATGGGTGGAAAATGGAAGCCTTTAATTATTTACCATTTGATGACTGGTCGGAAACGAACCTCTGAGCTTCGTCGATTAATACCCGACATTACGCAAAAAATGCTGACCACTCAGCTAAGAGGTCTTGAAAAAGACGAGATCATTACACGCAAGGTTTTTAATGAAATCCCTCCCAGGGTGGAATATGAATTAACATCCTATGGATGGGGACTGAAGCCCGCGCTTGACCATTTATGCTATTGGGGAGAAGATCATCTGGATAAAATCTATGGAGATAAATCGAAGGTTCTAGAAGAATTTCAAAGCGATACTGATACTGATTAAAAGTCCGAATCATGCAGAGAAAAAAGCCGCGGGATCCATGGAGTGATACCTGATTACTCGCGGCTCTCAAGCAACCTTTTTATACTTAGGCGGACTATTTAAGCTTTGGGTGAACTATGTGCTAGTTACACCTTCATCAACATTACAATTGAGTGAGCCTGTCACATCTCATTTTCTGACCAGTAACACCACACACTCCACATGTGTTGAGTACTGGTCGCTATGACGTACACCCTTACCTTAGTTTATTTATCTAAATCATTATAAAAATCTTGTAACACTTTGCGAACCTCAGCTGTAGATTTTGTTTGCATGAGCTTATCCTTCAACTCATCTGCCTGGTCAAATCCGTTAATATAGATCTTGAAAAATCGAAGCAGATGAACAAACGGTCTCGGTTCCAATTCTGTTGAATACTTATCATATAAATCTATATGAAGGTTTAACAATTCAATTTTTTCATCTCTGCTATGATGTCTAGGGTTTTCCTCAAAAGCAAATGGATTATTAAATATCCCCCTACCAATCATAATTCCATCTATTCCATATTGCTCAGCAAGCATTAAGCCTGTTTCCCGATCAGCAATATCTCCATTAATCGTTAATAATGTGTGCGGTGCAATTTGATCTCGAAGCTGTTTAATTTCAGGAATCAACTCCCAATGAGCTGCTACCTTACTCATTTCTTTCTTCGTCCGCAGATGAATAGACAGATTGGCAATATCTTGCTGTAAAACATGTGATAACCACTCGCGCCATTCATCAACATGTGTATAACCAAGTCTTGTTTTTACACTTACAGGCAATCCACCTGTCTTAGCAGCCTGTATAAGATCTGCAGCAAGCTCAGGCTGTAGAATAAGTCCACTACCTTTAGCCTTAGCTGCGACATTATGAGCAGGACAGCCCATATTAATATCTATACCTTTAAAGCCAAGCTTAGCCAAGCCTATACTCATTTCTTTATAGTATTCAGGGTTGTTTCCCCAAATATGTGCAACCATGGGCTGTTCATCTTCTGTAAAGTATAATCTGCCACGCTCACTATATATTCCATCTGGATTACAGTAACTTTCCGTATTGGTAAACTCAGTAAAAAACACATCCGGTCTACCCGCTTTAGCCACAACGTGACGAAACACGACATTGGTTACGTCTTCCATAGGAGCAAGTACAAAAAAAGGCTTGGGTAACTTTTGCCAAAAATTATCTAACAATTTCATTCCATTCCTCTCATTTCATACGTTAACCGTTAAATCAATATTATATCACATTCCACTGAAACATTAATAAACCCTCATCTTATGAGAAGATGAGGGCTAAAATTGCTATGATTCACACTCTATTCATCGAGTTAAACCAACTATTTTGCTCCGCGGAATACATCAATCCTTTTCAGATCCTCGCGATTTAACAAGATCGTATTATCGGTATCTAGCTTATATCTGACACCGTCGCTTTCATAAACAGTGCCTACCTTTAAGCTGCTCGGAACATTTTCAATAACATAAATGGTTGCATCATCAATCAGATCGTATATTACAATGCTGTTAGGAAGTTTACGCAGCGCCATCATCATACTTTCCATTTCCGGCTCGCTAACATATTCCTCCTCTACATAAGTTGATTCATTATCAGTGTTGTTGTTAACTTTATCTCGGTAGGTTTCTCCAAAGCCCTCACTAATCGGAGCTGTTGGAGTGTCAAATTGAGCAAAATACTGTTCAACTAATCTAGATGCGTCATTGTCCATTGCGAATCCATACAACCACTCATCATAAACATCTCCGAATGTATTCTGGTACCATTCCACTGTAAAGGTATAATTAGTAGCTCCCAAATAGTTTTTAAGCTGTGATGTATCCAAAAAGAAGCCATAAAGCTGCTGCTTTGTAGACTTATAGGTTTTTCCACCGTATTTCCACGTTACCTTTTCATTCATATTAATATTTCGTTTGTCCACCGTTTTCGTGTGGAAATAGTCTCTGTCACCTTGGAAATAGATCAAATATTTGTCGTCTCCAGGATAACCCATCAATCGTTTATATCCAGCATATTGTCCAGATGCATTTACTGCATACAGCTCATCTTGTTCATCTACTGCAAAATCCTTGGCATACACATAGCTGCCTGTTGAAATAAGGACGCTGTTAATCGACGAGCGCCATTCCACCTTACTTCCCAAGGCTTCCGTCACAAATCTTAGCGGAACCATCGTGTTGCCTTTTACCACTTTAGCCGGAACAGCAAGCGTTACCTTCTTACCATTCACATAAGCAGCAGTTTTGCCGATCGTCAACTTGATCTCTTTATCGCCTTGCTTGGCTGATACAGTTTGGGTATTTTTATCCCAATTCAGCGGCACACCAAGCGCTTCAAAAATGCTGCGCATTGGCACAAGCGTAGTACCTTTCTCTACGATAGGCGCAACAGACACCTTCAAGGCAGTACCGTCAATATAAATTTTGATCTTTCCTTGAGCAAATACAGAGGCGGAGCTAAAAAGCATCATTACTGTAAGCAAGCTAATTAAACCTTTTTTCAACATTTACTACCTCCCATTTTTTTCTACAAACACCTTAGATTACGAATCCTGGTTATTTTCGTTTCATATTTAAGAAAACAGCGTAACAAAAAAACCTAGAATAAAAGTGATGAGGCTAAGGACGGATTATCCTTAGCCTCATCTTATGTTTTAATTAAACATTCACGTTAGTATTACTTTTTTAAATGATATAGATGCTGCTCTATACCTGGAATTGTATAGATTTTGCTGTAGCCTGCATCTATAAGTGCTTGTGCTGCTAAAGAACTTTTATACCCCTTTTGACAGTAAAGTATTATCGGAGTATCCTTTTTAACACATACCGAGAACGGATTATTTGATATGTCGTGTAGGGGTATACAAATGCTTCCATCAATATGTCCTTGCTTGTATTCCTCATTTGTTCGTACATCGACAAGCATTGTCCTACTATTCAGTAACATCAATTCCCATGCTTCATCGGGTTGCAGTAATTTACTTCTAAACGCTTTGTCCTCAGTCTGAGGAATACGCTTCCCTCTATCAAGCATTCTTACAACAATTTCTTCCACTTCCGAAACAGTCATGTTACCCTTGACATCAAATACGTTATTTTCACGCCCTAACATGATACCTTTCACATATACCTGTGCTATATGCATAACGCAGGTACGACAGCTGTAAAGGTCAATAAGCTTTTCTGCTGCTGACCATTTCACCTCGTCTCTTTCTGATAATTCCGTCAAAAGAGCTTCATGAACGATTCTGGCAGCAGATCGACGCTCAATAGGTTTGCTTAAACTGGTCATATCATAGTCTTCTATTAAACCCTTATACAAAGCATAATCTAAATATCCCGATGTTGAATCGTCTCGCGTTGGCTCTATATTGCCCTTAATACTTCTAACAATCATTTTTACAAACTGTTCAGTAGTAACCTTATCTTCCACATCTGCATTGGCGACGCCTGCATCAGTATGTAGTAAATTCTTCATATTATATAGTTCCTTTTTGATGTACTATATCTGTTAAATAGGAGTAACTCTTAAGGTTACATTGTCATAGGCGTCAATGTCTGTAACAGAGAAGATCCCCGACGTGTTTTTTGTAACCTCACCTGACCATAAATCCGTTAAGCTATAGCTTGATGCATGAATAAATTTATCAGGATCAACCATTTTATGCCCAATATAACTGATAATGCGGCTTACATCAATGGAGTACTCGTTAGTATCTTTTGTGTCGCTCAAATTTATAAAGGACAATGCAATATCTCCATTCGCAAGAGATTTTACAAGAATATCAACTCGATTGTTATTAGCTACATATGCCGTATCGGGATTATCACTTTCGATAGAGCAGTAAATTCTCTTTGCCTGAATACCTAGCGCATCCTGATTTAATGCAATCAAGTCTTTGTTTGCTATTATATTCCAAAGCTCATCACCTTTTGTAACACGTCTTAAATCCATTCCAAGCATAAGCGGGGAATTCATCATACACCACATAGTCATATGAGTTTTACTCATCGTATTCGTTATTCCATCCATACCGATTACAAACATATCAGGGTCGTTCCAACCCTTGTCAAGTCCGGAAAACTCGTCCATAATAACTGCCTTATTGTACTGAGAGGTTATACTATTGGTATAGTTCGAACTCCATGTACATGATCCCGGATTTCCATCAGAACCTACGCTGAAGGTAATATCATTTAGAATACGCCATGAGTCTCCAACCTTATATCCCCAGTTTTGCGGCTGTGTTTTACCCCATTCACAGATTGAGAGTACAATGTCATGGTCCTGTTTAGCCTTGTTCAAGCCTTCAAGAAAAACGGCATATGAATTAAGGGTGTTTTCCTGTCTTCTGTGATTCATCAGACGTATGATATTATCTCCTTCATTTAGAGACACCTTTATTTCTTCAGAATCTATAAAGGTTGTCGTACTATCGGTAAGAGGAAGTAAATTATCAAAATACCTAGTTTCATTATTTACGTTTCCTACTGCAAGCTGAAGCCAGCGTCCTACTCCAACCTCTTCGCCGCTTGCATAATTAACAGTTATAGAATATTCTCCCGCAACAGAAGCGTTCACAGTGAATGCAATTTCACACCAACGGTCGCCGATTGGTGTTACACCTCCATGTGTTCCGTCTAAAGTACCAATATTTGACACAAAGTCGTTACTGTCAATTATTGCACCCTCACCTAAAAGAACACCGTCCTTAACGGCATTTAAAGTTACATTTAATCCTTCTCCGGAGACTGTAATGCTTCTAATATTCGGAGCATAGGTATATTGTGCGTTTTTTTCATCTGAAAATGTTGCATTATCCCAAAGATAGTAGCAATTGTCCACTTTTATGAAGTCAACGCCCCAGTCAATATAAGACTTTGCATCGACATCCTCAAACCCACAAGTACCTACAGCGGAGCCGGCACAAAGATTTGTACCTATATCATTATACATACCGAATTTAAGTCCCTTATCATGTATATAATCAGACAATGCCTTAAAGCCGCTTGGAAATTTTATCGTTTCATTTGAAAGTAATCCGTCTACGCGCTCGGACTTATAGCATCCGTCATCAAGTACTATATACTTGTATCCCAAGTTAGCCAGATCCAAATCTATTAATGCGTCAGCCATTGACTTTGTAAGCTCCTCGTTGTTCTTACTGCCAAACGCATTCCAGCTGTTCCATCCCATCGCAGGGAGGCGTCCTATCTTTTTATTCAACAGCACCTCTCCGTTTGAGAATGCCGGAAACATATATTTTGGGTCAGTGAGCACATCAGGTGCTGTTCTTGAAGTAGTTTTTGCCGATATCGGCTTATTGGCTTCATTTAAATCCTCAATTATGCTCATAAAATATCCTCCTAGTATATATGCTCATAACTCTATTAAATATTAAATAAATTGTTTAATAGATTCATAATATACTAAAGTTTAACACAAAAACCATATACATCAAACACTATTTTGAAAACGCTTTATATGAAGATTTTATGGTTGCGTACGTTATGAAAATTGTATACATCCCGATAGCCTAGTTGTCCATAATAACCATTCCTCTAGAAAGAAGAAGATCAATTTGCTGTTGGTAAGTTGTCGGTCTTTTTAGCGACTTTGTTTCCTTGTCTCCGTTCATGGACAAATACCCCTATATAAAAAATGCCCTACCCTGGGACACATTGTTAAGAGGTGCGGGTAGGAACAGTTACTTCAAACTTACATCGTAAGGCGTGTGATATAAAGGTAAACGGTGCATTGGCAGTATATTTTCACTAAGCGTTTAAGTCAAAGCTGAGTATCACCTGTATAAACTAACAGTGAACAGCACTCCACATGCGCCGTCTGCGGGAACATATCAACGGGCTGCGCCCATTGCAGCTCATAGCCACCGGCAAGCAGCTCCTTGCAATCCTTCGCCAGAGTAGACGGATTACAAGACACATAGACGAATCGCTTCGGCTTTGCTTGAAGCACCGCTTGAATAAGCGCTGCATCCAATCCTGTCCGCGGCGGATCGACTACGATCACATCCGGCTTCACGCCCTGCGCCACCCATTGCGGCAGCAGTCGCTCTGCGTGTCCTTCATAAAACAACGCATTGTCGATTCCGCTGTACTGCGCATTGCTTCGCGCATCCTGAACAGCTTCCCCAATGACCTCAATCCCGCGAACCTCGCGCGCTTCGGAAGCCAACCATAAGCTAATCGTACCTGTTCCGCAATACGCATCCACGACCAGCTCGTTGCCGCTTAGCTCTGCTGCTTCTTTAACCGTATCATACAGCTTGATCGTCTGATCGGGATTCAACTGGAAGAACGCTCTAGGCGACAATGCAAATTGAATCGTGCCTAACGTCTCAGGAAGTCGTTCCTCTCCCCATAGAATCGTCGTTTTCGGCCCGAAAATGAGCGAGCTTCGTTCCTTATGGATGTTATGAGCAACCGAGATTACGTCAGGCAGCTCCTTGCGAATCCGCTCGATCAACCTGCGCTGCTCCGGCAGACGATCGGTTGCCGTAACAAATGTAACCTGCAGCTTGCCGCTTGCTCTCGCTACGCGAACGACAATCGTCTTAATAACACCTTCACGCGTTCTTTCTTCATAGGGTGAAAGATTAAGCTCCTTAATAATATGCTTTAACGATTTATAAACGTGGTTAATGGTTGTATCTTGGATCGTACACTCGCTAATATCGATAAGCTTATGTGTGCCCTGTGCATAGAGACCTGCTACAAGCTGATCCTGCTGCATGCCAAGCTGAAGCTGCGCTTTGTTGCGATAATGCCACGGCTCTTCCATACCAATAATCGGACGCATTGGCAAATCAGTTATGCCCGCATAACGATTAAAGGCTTCCTTCACGATCTCTTCCTTAGCCGTCAACTGCGCCTCGTAAGTCATATGCTGCATCTGGCAGCCGCCGCACTGCTCATACACAGGACATGGCGCTTCCTGACGATGCGGTGAGCGCTTCTCAATTTCCACTAGCCTCGCCTGCATATAGGAACGCTCTACCTTCGTTACGTCAGCCTTTACAACCTCGTCTGTTAATGCACCTTCTATGAAAACCGCTTTGCGCTTGTAATAGCCTACCCCTTCGCCGTTAATGCCGATTCGCTTAATCGTCACCACGATGCGGTCGCCTGCTGCGACATCTTCAGCAGATGAGACTCTACCACCTGCTTGCTGCTTATTGACGTATGGCTTGTTGTAGCGCTTTGTCTTAGAGAACTGCTCTTGTCTGGCAGGTGTACGCTTATTGCCTTGTGCTGCCGTCCGAGCTTCACCCTGTACCTTATGCTTGCCCTTATCGCTACCATTCTGCTGTCGCTTCGGTTTTTGGTTCTGCTGCTCGTTTGGCTGCTGATTGGTCTTCTTATTGTTGGAAGCCTTGCTTGAGTGCTGAGTCATCGTTACTCCTCTTTCATCCGTCTTGCTCACTTATGAAGCGTATAATTACCTATTATAGCCTATTCTATCCTTCGAGCCTACTTAATCGAGCCTTTCTTTGCTTCCAGACCAAGCCTACAATGGCGAGCAAAAAGATTACCATACAGATCGAAGACAGCCGATACATCATGTCATATGAGGTAAAGGTAACCAACATGCCAAGCAGCAGCGCGCCAAACGAGATCCCGACATCAGTGCTGTTGTAAAACATCCCATTTACCGCGCCATACTCCTCCTTGCTTGCTGAGCGCAGCATCCATGCCTGCAGGGTAGGCTGAATCGCTCCAAAGCCAAGCCCGTACAACAAAGCCGATACAATTAGCAGCTTCATATTCGTTGTAAAGGACAAAACAAGCAAGCTTGAGATGACAAAAAGTGCTGCGGGTATTAGCACCAGCATCGGACCCTTGCGATCAAACAGCTTTCCGGCAATCGGTCGCACGAGCAGCACCGTCAGCGCATTGAACATAAAGAAAAGTCCAACCTGCGACAATCTGAGCTCCTCCCCATAAACGGCAATAAAGCTTAAAATACCGCTGTACGTAATTGATATCAGCACATTCATAACAGCAGGAAACACGAATTGAAATCTCCATAGGGAACGCTGCTCATGAAGCTGCTTTTGATGCGCTTTTTCCGATATAGAAACACCCGCAGCTTTAGCATTGCTGCTGGTTGAGGCTCTTGCTGAAAACTGCTTCGATTGTGCGCTGATTTGAGCTTTTTCAGCTCTTTCAGCTTGTTCAGCTTGCTCAGCCTGACCAGAGACCGTTACGTTTCGAGTACGTCTGAATCGATACGCACCTGCCAAGAACAGCATCGGGAACATACACAATACTGCACCCGCGCCGAAAATAGCCAAAGTCGTAAAGCCGAACTCCTTCATAATGCTCATCCCTGTTGCTGGCCCAATACTCATAGCCAAGCTAGTAGAAAGTCCAAAATATCCGATCCCTTCCCCCATTCGCTTTGGCGGAATAATTTGCGAAACTAATGTTGGAATAATGGTACTGCCTATCCCGAAGCCGAGCCCATAGATGGCTCTTGTCAGCAGCAATGGCTCGACCGTATTCGGCAGAGATGCCAATAATGTCGAGGCTGACGCAACTACTAGTCCAATTGTAAGCACCTTTTCCTTCGACCATCGTCTTATCCATTTGCTTGTCAGCAGTCTGGCGACAATCGCAGTTATCGCAAATGCGCTCGTAGCCAGGCTAACATGCATGTCTCCACCATATAAATTGCTTTTAATATGCATGGAAAACGAGGATAGCAGCATTTGCAAATTCAAAAATAAAAGAAACGAAGCCAACGTTAATGCAATAAACGGCTTCGTCCAAAGAGCGGGCTTTTGCAGCCCTTGTTCTTGTTCTGATACATTCATGCTTGTTCCACTCCTGTTGTTCTATTGATTCATGAGAAACGATAGTGCACGACTACGACTCCATGTCCTGCCCGAAATAATCATTGAGCTTAAGCAGCATTTGCTTCAAATGCTCATGCTCCTTTTCACCGAGGCAATGCATCACCTCATCGGTGATGCTCTCCTCAATCGCTGTCGTCTGTGCGATAAGCTTGCGTCCTTGCTCCGTGCTGTATATGCGATAGGAGCGCCGGTCAACGGCATCTGCTTGTCTAACAATCCAGCCCTTATGCTCCAGCTGATGCAAGATACGCGTTACAGTTGGCTTATCCTTATACGTTTGCTCAGCAATACTTTTCTGGATCATCCCTTCCTCATGAATGACATGATACAGGACAGACCACTGCTCAGGCGTAATGTCATAAGCTTTCAGTCGATGATGAAGCGACGCAGCCAGTTTCCGATGCGTAACGCCTAATAAAAATCCTATGGACATTAGTCTGTCTTGCTCACTCATAAGGTTCACCGCTCTCTAATTAGTTGTCATGACAATTATATACCTGTAAAGGATAATGTCAATATCTCTTCCACAAATCTACTTACACTTTTGCATAAAAAAAGAGCATCCCGGTGTCAGTCAGCTTTAACTGACTTCCTGGATACTCCTTTTTACGCCGACTATTTATGCATCTACTTATATAGCATTACTTTATGATTGTGTCCCGCACAGCTCCACAATAACCTGCGCATAAATTTGCGATGCCTTCAGCATATCGTCAATGATAATGAACTCATCATTGCTGTGCATCCGTGTATCGATGCCCGGCATCGTAGGGCCAAACGCGACTCCGCCTTCAATATCGTGAACATACGTACCGCCACCAATAGCAATACATTCACCTTTCAATCCCGTATACTCCTCATAAACCCGAAGCAGCGTCTGTACAAATGGAGAATCGCCAGGCGTATGATGCGGCTTCTCGAAGCCTCCACGGACAAGTCGAATCCCATACTGAGCCAGCTTCGGCTCCAATACATCAAAGGTGTTCGCTTCAGTTGCGCAAATGGGTACGCGACTGTCAAATTGACCTTCTAGATGACCTTCCGCGTTATAGCTAAAAATAGAAAAATTCATCGTCAGCTTGCCTGACTCCTTGTCTTCCAGATCTAGTCCAGCAGCTTTACCGTAATAGTCATTGTGAGGGAAGATATCAGATAGTCCTTGCAGCATGCGATGTCCCTCAGATGGTTGCAGCGGCAATGCATTTACTAGTGTCAGCAAGCCTGTAATCGCATTGATCGCGGTTTCTGGAATTGACGCGTGTCCGCCTACGCCGATGGCTTTGATATGTACGAGTTGCTGACCCATATCACGCAGTTCAAAATTAACGCCTGTCTCAACTGTGATCCTATGGGCAATCTCACTAATATCAGGAAGCAGCATCCCTACAATCTCTGCTTCCGCCTCTGGTGGCACAACGTTAACCTTATAACCGCCACGAATGGAGCGAACACGAGGCAGCTCTTCCGAAGGCGTAAAGCTGGCATCGAAGGACGTTCGAATTGCACCTTTTTCTATATTAATGACGGGAAATTCCGCATCTGGTGTGAAGACGTAAGGCGGTGTTTTCTCCTTCGTTAAGTAGTAGTCGAGATCCGCCATGCCAGATTCCTCGTCCGTTCCAACAATCAGCTTAGTGTTGTAGGAAAGAGGAATGCCCAGATCCTTAACCGCTGCAAGTGCGTACATTGCCGCAATGACAGGACCTTTATCATCACTTGTTCCGCGACCATACATTTTGCCGTCAACGATTACGCCTTCATATGGATCATACGTCCAGTTTTTTCCTTCGCCAACTACATCGACATGCCCTAAGATGCCAAGCTTCGATTCCTGCTCATTTATGCTGATCGTGCCAACATAGTTGTCAAAATTTTTAGTTAGCAAGCCAAGCTCTTCTGCAATGTCCAACGTTTCCTTCAATGCCGCGGCAGGCCCCTCACCGAAAGGCATTCCTTCTTTTGGCTCTCCCTTAACGCTTCGAACACGAACCAAGCGGCGAATATGTTCGATAAATGATTCCCTATGCTCAAAAAAGTATTGTTCCAGTTTTTCCTTCATCATTCAGCCCTCATTTTATTAATTTCCTTATTATCGTACCATATTTGCAGGAAAATGATGCGCATTCTCTGGTAAATGATGTATATTAAAATAATAGATGCATGAATAAGGAGGAGTATTCCGCTATGGAGCATTGGCAAACGGTATTAATCGTTAAAGGTGCAGCAGGAAAAATGACCTTGTATGCGCGCAAGCAGGATCAGCAGTGGGAGTTTTATCGTTCAAGTGATGGACCATCCCCACCGAATGAGCTGACCATCGTACATAGTTTTCCCGAAGCATTAGCTTTGTTAGGACAGTCATGGAAATACTTAACCCCCCAATATATTCATCCCGAATTCAAACAGCAATGCTGGTCGCATCTATCTAAACAAAGCGGGATGTTCGACCGTATCAATTGGCGAAAAGCCTGTATGTAATAATGTTTTTGATTATAGGTGAATGAAACAGTGATATAAAGCAAGGCTCGTCCATTTCATTCATGCGCAAAAAAGGGTACAAGCTTGCTGGAGAGATATTCCCTCTAGCCGAGCCGTACCCTTTGCTTTTCTTATTGTCTTCGCTTTACATGCTAAGCTTTGGATTGCTACACGCATGTTTCCTGCAAAGCATATATAGCAGCAAGTCTTCTGGCAACTGTGCTATGCCTTTCTCGCACTGGCTTGACTCACAAGCCAGATGAGTCGGCTGCGCTGCTTGCTTGCCTCCAAGTCGAAAAATTCTTCCTCACGCCATAGCTCACACAGCACCTGCTTCGTGATCTCAATCGCAATCGAATCGCGTTGATGCAGCAGCATCGCCATCTGATACACGATAAGCTCATATTGAACCAGTCTCTCCTTGCATCTAGCATTTGCCAATCTGCATCCCCCCAATCGAACGCGCCTAAAACCGCGTTATAAATTTTCCTGCTTAATCGCTTCCACAATACTTCCCTTCTTGACCTTAGAACCTGAATACAGCATAGACAAACCGACGATTAAGAACAATGCGACCAGCATAATTCCAACACTTAACCAAGGGATTTGGAATACATAATAGGAAGTATTCAGCATAGAGTTGTAAATAAGCAGCATAATCGCTAAGCTGATCGGCAGCCCATAGAGCAGCGCCTTCAGACCATACAAAATGCTCTCGTAATTAATCATGCGATAGAAGCCTTTTTCCGTCATTCCAATTGATCGCAGCATTGCAAATTCCCGCTTGCGGAGCTGAATACTCGTTGAAATCGTATTTAGAATATTTGCAATTGAAATGAGCGTGATCAACGATATAAACCCGTAAGAGAAAACCGAGATTATAAGCATCATCACATCTTCTTCCTTCTTATAACGGAACACATTGCTGATATAAATATTCTCAAACTGAGCACTTTTGCGTATTTCTTCCTCTAATCCAATTGGATTATCACTTGTAATGTATAGTGCTGGATTATTAAGCGTAGCCCCTCTATCGACCAGCTCCTGCATAACTGTTTGGCTGACATAGAGAATAAGCATGGACGGACTGTTTTGCTGTCCTCTCGCAATCCCTAGAGGTGCTGCTTCAGTCGTGCCAATCAGCCCTAGCGTTCCAATACTTTTCTCTCGATAAACATACTCCTCATTACCTTGCTCATCCGTTACTCTTTCTGAATAAGAGTGATAGATATCAAGCACAAGACCTTGCGGATCCAGTAACGACTTATCGGTTACATATCGATTCTCAGTCAAATTGTAATAGCTATTGACGTTATACACGATTGCTTGAGGATGTTCTTTGTCAAAAAGCTGTTCTGCATCTATACCTGCTTCGGCAGCAATAGATGTTAGCTCATCATCCTCAAGGCCACGAATGTAGAGCGAATAATCAAATTCATCCAGCTGCTCTCCATAGCTTTCAACCAATGTTCTCATCACAGAATCTGGGATATATTCAGAGGCAACCTTCGTATCAATATAGCTGCTTTGAATGAAATGGTGATCCTTAATGCCATCAAAGCTCTCTGTTAGCAGCTTGGCATCAACATTGTCCCGCTCCTGAAACGTTATTTCTATATCGTAGTTAACCCCAGTGTTGGAGCTGAATAGCGCCTGCTTCATTGACTCTGTCAAATATGATACCGTTAAAAATAAAATAATACTTATAACAAGTGAGAACACGGTAATCTGATATCTGCGTTTATTGCGTTTAATATTTTTTAACGCAATATCTGCCTCAATGCCAAACAGCTTGCGTACCACCTTCGTCGTCTTCACTTGCTTCGTAGACAGCTTTACATCCTGGGTTTGACGAATAGCGTCGATGGCAGATACCTTTGATGCGCGCTTCGCAGGCCACCATACAGATAGGAAGATCGTTACAAGACTAATAACTGTGGAAATCAGAATGGTCCACCCATTCATTTTAACGACTAAACCAGTTGATGCGCCTGTAACATCCTGAAAGGCAGGATTTATTGCAGCAAATGTAATCGCCAGTCCCGCCAAGGCGCTCGCAAAACCAATTGGAATGCTGATAACGCTAATCAATAGCCCTTCGAAGAAAACAGAATTACGTTTCTGGCGACGTGTCGCACCAACACTTGCGAGCATGCCTAGATAACGCGAGCGATCTGCGACCGATATGCCGAATGCATTATAAATGAGCGAGATTGAACCGACCATAATGACACCCATAATAATTGCCACCAATGAGTACAACGTCGTCATAAATCCATCATGCGAGCTGACAAACTGGTAACGGAGCAATTCACTGTTGGTCGAATACGTCCCTAACCTGATCTCATCTACGAGCCTACTGCCTTCCTCCAAGATCCCTTGGTTCGGCTTCTCGCTGAACAGTCTTGCCGTTATGAGCGCATCTTGTGCTAAAGCGTTCTGATCCAAATAAGCTAAAAAGCTATACCCTGGCGATATCCCGTATTCCCAGTTAAGCCTTTCTATAATCCCAACAACCGTATAGGTCATCTGCTTGCTCGGAATAAGCGATTCTTCTGTAATGTCATCTGACATAAGAGAAATCGTTTGATCCAAGCGATTAATATATTCGTTTTCAAGCAGGTTTGGATGATAGCGTTCACCCAAATTCAACGTCATTGTACTGCCAATCATTTGCCCGTCTTGACTGAATTGCTGCAAATAATGCTCAGGTACAACAATTTCATTGGCTTTTTCCGGTAGACGTCCATCTAACAGCTTTAATGGAAGCTTATCGAATGCAGCCTCGTTATACTCCATAACGTGAATATATGGCTTGTTCCCATTGCCCGTTAAGCCTTGCTCTGACAATAAGGCATAGCCTGCATCGTGCTCGATAAGCAGCTCATCTGCATATGGACTTCCTTCTAACGTTTCGAGCTTATCAGGAGTAATATTTCCGTACTTTAAGTGCCAATTTCCACTGTTAGCAATCGATTCCCGCTTCATCAGGTCAAGAAAGGATAGCCCGAGCGTCGTAACTGCCGATATCATGGCGACTGAGACAATAACCCCGATCATCGTAACAAGCGTCCGGCGCTTGTTTTGCAGCATATGGCGCAGCGTCAGTTTGTTTACGATATTCACGGCCGGATCACCTCTACCTTAGCAAGCGAGCCATCCTCAATCGTAATGATGCGATCAGCCTGTAGCGCAATTCGTTCATCATGCGTAATAACGATCAGCGTTTGGTTAAAGCGCTTGTTGAACATCACAAGCATATCCATAATTTCTTTACTGTTTTTACTGTCCAGGTTACCTGTTGGCTCATCCGCCAAAATAATCGCAGGATGATTAATGAGCGCTCGTCCAATCGAGACACGCTGCTGCTGTCCGCCCGACAGCTGGTTAGGAAGATGGCTCAATCGCTCCTCAAGCCCCAGCGTATGAACAATATCCATCAGCTCTTGTCGATTTACTTTATGACCATCCAGCAGCAGCGGCAGCGTAATATTCTCTTCCACTGTTAACACTGGGATTAGATTGTAAAATTGATAAATAAGGCCGATTTGTCTGCGGCGAAAAACGGCTAGCTGCGTCTCGCCCAGAGCATACATATCCGTTTGGTCCACATAGACCTTGCCAGTACTAGGTGAATCAACCCCACCAAGCAAATGCAGCAGCGTCGATTTTCCTGAGCCTGACGGTCCAATAATCGCGACAAACTCTCCTTTTTTCACATTAAACGAAATATCCTTTAAGGCATGAACTTGATTCTCGCCCTTGCCATACACTTTAGACAGGTTTTCAACCTTCAAAATATCCATCATATGTCCTCCATCTCTTTATCAATAAACCCAGTATAGCGATGGCATATGACGTTCCAGTGACTGTAAAGTGACAAAATCGTCACTTATTGTACCACTTCATCGTAAACACTGCTCCCTGTCCTTGTTCAGTGCTGTTCTCGACCTCAATGACGCCATTTTGTGCCTGCAAAATGTGATAGGACATCGCTAAACCAATGCCCACACTTGCATCGCTAGCTGATTTTCCACGGTAAAAGCGCTTGAATAGATGAGGAAGATCCTCGCGGTCTATCCCCGCTCCCGAATCGGTTACCTTCAGCTCCGTGTAAAGCGTATTTTGCGACATTGAGATCGTGATCATTCCACCTTGCGGTGTATGCTCTACTGCATTTTTAATCACATTAAGAATCGCTTCAATTGTCCATTTCTGATCAACCTGCAGCGTTGTCTCTTCATTCCCTTGCATCAGCAGATGAATTTCCTTAACTTCGATTGGAATCTCAATCGGCGCAATTGCCTGCTGCACAAGCGTGCTTAATTTCACCTGCTCAGGATGAAACAGCACGGTTCCAGCCTCTAGCTTCGACAGCTTCAATAGTGACGTAATCAGCCACTCCATTCGTTCAAGCTGCTGCTGTAAATATCTTAAAAACTGCTGCTGCTTTTCAAGCGGCAAATCTGGCTTTTTCAGCAAATCCATCATCACGCCCATCGAAGTCAGCGGTGTTTTCAGCTGGTGCGAAATATCAGAGATTGCCTCACTCATACGCTCCTTGTCAGACAGCAAGTATTCACTTTGCTCTGACAAACGCATCGTCACCTTGAAGATTTCGTTTTTCAGGATGCTCAGCTCGCCTTCCCGATTGTCTCGGATATTTAAGGTGTAATCACCACTTGCAATTTGCCGCAAGTAGTGCGAAAGGCTTTCAAGCTGTCTATAGCGCCAGCGCGTAAAACGGTAAAAGTTCAGATATGTAAGTACAATTACGACTAAAACGAGCCCAAACGCTGTCCAGCCTATCCATAGAGCGGCTGCACCGAGTGCAAGGACAGCAATCAAAAGCTGCACGGCAAAGTAAAGTCGAAATTCATCGTTTCGCAGCATGACTCTATTCTCCTATCTTATAACCCATCCCGCGTACCGTATGAATGAGCTTCGGTTGTGTCGGGTCGTCCTCCAGCTTCTCACGCAAACGCTTAATGTAGACCGTCAATGTATTATCATTGACAAAATCACCCGCAACATCCCATATGCGTTCCAGAAGCTGATTACGTGACAAAACTTGCCCTGGATGATTGGCGAAGATCAGCAACAGGCGATATTCAAGGGCAGTTAGAACAACTTCCTGGTTGCCCTTGAATACCTTTGCCTCGACGGTATGAATTTGCAAGTCTCCTATTCTAATAATCGTTCGATTAGAAGGTGTACGCTGATAGCGTCGCAGCACAGACTTCATCCGCGACATCAGCTCGCGCACGCGAAAAGGCTTCGTAATATAATCGTCTGCTCCCATATCAAGCCCCATTACAATATTAACTTCCTCATCGATAGCGGATAGAAAAATAACAGGCGCCTCCTGAAGCGACTTCACAAGCTTGCACAGCTCGTAGCCGGTACCATCAGGCAAATTTAGATCAAAGATATATAAGCAGAACTCATTGTAGCGTTCACGAATGATTGCTTCCGCTTCCTTCACACTATGAGCGAGCAGAACGTGATACTGTTCTTGCTCTAACGAATATTCCAGTCCAGCCGCAATTGTGCGATCATCCTCTACAATGAAAACATACATGTATTATTACTCCTTAGATAGTTTGCGAATCGCTATCGTTAAAAATAGTATACTATAAACTGACAAAATTATCCATGGTTTCCACTTAATCGACCAATTCCGCTCGTCTATCATGACAAATTCCATGCCTTGCATTATCCAATATTGCGTGATGACAACCGCAATGCTCTTCATGAAATCAGGCACGACCTCTAAAGGCCAGTATACACCACCTAGCATACATGTGCTTACGATTATGATAGAGCTCAGCGCATCAGCTGCTTTTGCGATTTGAATACGGTAGCCATCATTAAGCTGAATGCGACTATTATCAAAACGTAAGGCTGCTGAAAATTAAGCTGAATGTCATTGGCATAACAAGCAGCAGTACAATTGTTGCTGGCGATTTTAATAGCTGCTTTAAGCGAAACGCTATTATATGCAGCACCTTATATATGGTCAGCACCTCTCTTGTGGGAAAGGCGAATCCATGCAATTGTCATTAGCACCAAGCCTACCACCGTTACTGTTAACGCCTCCTGCCATATGTCAGCACTAGTACCTCCTGTCATAAGCTCGATAAACATTTGCAGGGCGAGCGCATTAGGGATAACCTTAGTGAGCATAATCATCCAATCCGGGAACAAGAAAAACGGAACAAAGCTTCCACCAAGCGCAGCAAGCAGCTGCGTGCCAATCATGCCCACATGGGAAAAAATGGCCTCCGTTTTAATTAGTGAACCTACGAATACAACCAGCCCCGAGGTGCTGATCGTGAAGCTGATCATCGTTAGCAGCAAGCCCGCTAACGAGTCGCCCCAATCCACACCAAACAATAGTGCGGTTCCTCCAACGATTACAGTAAGCTGCAGCATGCTAATGACAACCATGCCAAAAAACTTGCCATGCAAATACTGCCATGTCTGAAGCAGCGTAATTAGTTGCCTGTCAAAAACCATATCATTTTTTTCTCGAATCATCGTTCTGACTAAGCTAACGACGGTCATCAATAAAAACATTACGCCCATCGCTACAGCGTAGTACTGGAAGGAATCGACAGTACGCCCTTCTCCCTTCACATTTTCCTTGATGATTGATGCAGCCTGCTGAGGCACCTCTCTCGGATCTTGCCATAACGTAATATGTCGAGTCCCTCCCTCCGCTCCAAACCTCAGCTTCTGATCATTCAGGAGCTCCTCATAATATTCAAGCAAGACCTCAGTCACGCCTTCAGTTCCTGCTTGAGCCAAATTGTACTGCTGAAAGCGGCTCCTCAATATTGAAAGCAGAATTGAAGAATCTCCTTTCGTAATGAGCTGGACAGTAGCCTGCTTGCTGCTCTTAGCCGCTTGCTCAAATCCTCTTGGAATCAGCAGCAGCTGCTCGATCGCATGATTGTCGAGTGCTTGGTCAGCCTCCTCTCTAGACATCACCGTTGGCTCTATATAGTCCTGTAAGTAAAGGAGCAAAAACTCATCGACAATTTTTCGGCTGCTTTCCGTCCGATCCAGATCAACGACAGCAAGCGGATAGCTGATTATAGCCTGATCGAGCGATTCATTCTCTACACGAAACAAATTACTAGAGGCAGTCCCTAAAATAGCAATTAGCACAAGCGGCATGACGATTAATGTAAGCAAGGCGCGTTTATCACGCAGCATCAGAGAAACATCCTTTAAAAATATCCATATGCTCAGCATGTTGTGCCTCCTAATCGCGAAGCGAGCGTCCAGTCAAATGCAGGAACACCGTTTCCAAATTAGGCTGAACCAATTCGATCTTGCTTACTGTCAGCTGCTGCTGCTCTACAATATCCTCAAGCTGTATATGTATGGTTGTAGACTTTCCTACAAGCTCCTGAAGCTCGCCAAGCGTTCCTTCAGCCAGCAGTTGAAGATCCTGTACGATCACTTTGCTAGCATAGCTTTTACCTAACTGCTCTACCTGTAACAATCAATCACCCTCTTCTTATATACCTTCATTATAGGAAACGTCTGCCAATTCAACAATGAATTCATAAATATAAAAAATCTCAAAATTTGATTGACTCTCACGTAACGTGATACTTTATGCTATAGCTATCGGAGGTGCAAGCATGAATATTAAACAAGTTGCCGATCTCGCAAAAATAAGCGTGCGCACGCTGCATCACTATGATGAGATCGGTCTGCTTATCCCAGATCACGTAACAGAGTCTGGCTATAGACAGTACTCTGAAAACAATCTGCAAACCCTACAGCACATTTTATTTTTCAAGGAGCTGGGCTTTAGCTTAAAAGAAATTCGCCGCATTCTGCACAGTCCAGACTTCGACACCTTCGAGGCGCTTCACTTACAGCGACGCTCGCTGCTCGCGAAGCGAGAGCAGCTGGATAAGATGATTGCGACCATTGATCGAACAATCGCTAATGTTAAAGGAGAGAATCAAATGAGCATAGAAGAGAAATTCGACGGCCTGCAGTGGGATCACAACCCGTATGAACAGGAAGCAAGAGAAAAATGGGGAGATCAAGCTGTAGATGACAGCAATCAGCGCATCGGCAAGCTGTCCAAGGAACAGAAAACAGAAATTGAACAGCAATGGCAAGAAATCTATACCTCATTTGCCGCACGCATCGGCACACCTGTGGATAGCGAGGAAACGATGGCACTGACCAAGCGCTGGTACGAGCTGCTTAACCAATTCGGCAGCTACAGCTATGACGCATTTATCGGACTCGGACAAATGTATGTGCTTGATGAACGCTTTACGAAAAATATTGATCGCTACGGCGAGGGACTTGCGCAGTATTTAAGTGAAGCGATGGCATATTGGGGAGAACTTCAGAAGAAAAATGCTTAGCGCAACGTTGTCAGCTAGGAATAGGTCTAGTCTCACTCAACGTGTAGGAGCGTGTTAGCTGCGATCAGCTTAACAGCAAAGCAAAAAGCCAGCCTGAACGAATACTGCGGTGCAGCTATTCGTTCAGGCTGGCGCTAATTTAAGCAACATACGTCATACTATAGCCACCTTCGCGTAGACATATCCACATTAAAGCTGAATCTGTTGCATCGTACACATGTGGATATCTCTCACCAAATTTATTATCCATTGTGTGTATGTTAGCAAGCTGTGTACATGGTGGATAAGCATCTATTCGACCTCTTTTCGACTACACATATTATCGTTCTAGGCAGCTTTGATCTACAACCATGCTTAACGTAATTTGTGCAAGCTCATGCTCCATTTTGTTCTGAAGCGTGTCATATACTTCGCGAAGATTGCCCTTCAGGTTGCGTCCAATCTGACAGCTCGTATGATGCTCCTCATAGATGGAAAACAACTCATGATCAGGTGAAACCGCTCTATAAACTTCAAGCAGTGTAATCTGATCGGTCTCCTTCGTTAAAGTAAGTCCTTTCAGACCGCGCCCTGCTTTTACTAATCCTGCTTTATTCAGACTGGCAATCAATCTGCGGATAACGACCGGATTCGTGTTGACACGCGCTGCAATCCAATCCGAGGTTAGCTGTTCCTTCTGCTCTGTTAATGCAATCAGGCTTAAAATATGAAGTGCAACCGACATACGATGATTGACCATGTTCTTCACCTCGATCTCAAAGTTCAAGCAACTTGTATACTATCAGGCTATGCATTGTTTATTGATTCATTCGCCCTCTTTCTGTTACAGGACGCATCAGGTGCATATGTGTTCAGCCACGAACATACTAGAATAGAATTATGAGATTAACCTTAAAATGAAAAGCGACCCTAGCTGCGGAAGTCGTCGCGATGAAGCCGGATATGATGCAGATGCATTCACGAAGCAGCTTGTGCAACAATTATTGAATTGGATACCACTTGAAACAAATTTCTTAAAATTGGTGAGGATTAATTCTCATGAACGAAAAGAAACTCGTAGAGCATACAGGTCGGTATCAAACTTATTTGCCACTATCAAAAAGGACATTCAATGAAAACGAAGAAATATGTTGTTGTACCGATAGAGAATGTTTTTAGGTATCTGAAGGATTCCATGCTGAATTTGCAGCAATAGAGGACTTTACACACTTATTCGTTCAAATCAATCGCAAGAAAATCCTGTATAAAATTAAATTAAGCAACAATTATTACGGACATACCGTTTCAACTTATATAGAAATCTAAAAACTCTAAATAAGAGGTCAAAACATGAACATGAAATTTACATCCTTTATTTCTTATGTTTTACATCCTTTTTTAAGTCTTTTATGTTTATCCGTTTTATTCATGGCTGCTGCTATGCAGCTAGATGATAGTGCAGAGTCGTTACTTTCATTTTCATCTGAAGATTCCAAATTAATTTTTTTATTCGGCACATTATTTATACTGTATCCGATACTTGTTTTCGCTTTTGCACTTCCTTCACTAGTAATGGATTATTTCCAAGTTAATTATTGGATTCGCACTTTAATCTTCTTTATATTGAGTGTGGTATGCATGTTGCTAAATACTATACTTAGTGATTACAGTTTTCTTTATGTAGGCATAGCCATTACTTTTTCGATTATAGACTTTTTCTTTATTAAATATCGTTCTAAAAAATAGTTTGGTTGTTTTCCACTTCTTTTTTTTCCTAAATAGTTGAACAAATAAAAAAGAGGAGTGGTAAAATGGATAATTTCGAACATTACACATGGAAGCACATTCCAGCGGCGTTATCTGAATTCCATATCTTTAAGACGACACCATTGAGTAATATTACAACACAAACATTTTTACATTACTATGGAGATTTTCCCAACTCCTATTGTGCCTTCTTTTACGCTGATAACAAAATTTTCCTTAAAGGCTGTTTCCATCAATTGAAGTCTCCTGTCGGAGTAACTGTATTGAGAGAAATATTTTTAAATGAAAAAAGAGAAAAAGATGTTGCAGAAGAATTGAAAATTTATCAACATGCGGTGAATAAATGGAAGAAAAAGATAATTCAAGAAGTATATCAAATGAACAATTTTTAAGCTTATTAACTCAAGTACAACAAAACAACGACAAAGAGGCTCTTGAAATATTAATTTCATTTTTCGAAGATGATTTTACAGCTAAGTAAATTTATTAAATGGCAAATGGAAGATACTATGCAATCTTTGAAATTAGAACTTATAGAGATTTTAAAACAAAACAATGTGGAAGCAATCTATGAAAATAAAACATAAAATTTTTGTCTATCCTGGTCACGGTGGAAAAGATCCTGGTGCTACATTTGAAACATACAAGGAGGCCGATATTGTACTTGAAATAAGTTTTTTAAGACACTTTTTAGAAAAATTCAATCATAGCGTCTTATTAAGCAGGGTAGATAATAATTATATAGAGCTAAAATCTAGATCACAAAAGTCAAATGCATTAACGTTTGCCTATTTTACCTTTCAGCTCATCAAGCTTACAATTAAAGCAAAGGGAGCCAGCCTGTTGACTAACGGGTTTGTCAGACTTAATTAATTAGCGATTCATAGGAAAGGATACTGGAAATTAATATGAACACCACTGAACGAGGACACTTTGTTCAAGGCATACGAGATTGTCTTCCTACACTGCTCGGCTATATCGGCATTGGAGGCGCCTTCGGCATCGTTGGAGCCTCATCGCATCTGAGCCTGCTTGAGATTGCGTTGCTTTCCTTGCTTGTGTATGCGGGTTCCGCGCAATTCATTATTTGTGCATTATTTGTTGTCCATACACCGATATCTATCATAATTACAACAACCTTTATCGTAAATTTGAGGCATTTTCTAATGGGACTTGCGATTGCGCCAGCCTTTACGTCACATTCCTTGCGTCACAATATCGCAATCGGCACTCTGCTTACAGATGAAACCTTCGGCGTAGCAGCGACAAAGCTCACCAGGGTAGACAAGCTGAATGCAAGCTGGATGCACGGTCTCAATCTGACCGCCTATCTATGCTGGCTGCTTTCGAGCATAGCAGGCGCCATGCTTGGACAATGGATCAAGGATCCTTACGCATTAGGGATCGATTTCGCGCTTCCAGCAATGTTTATTGCGCTTCTTATTATTCAGCTGCATCAGCAAGCAAGAAGCAGACTTATTCATATGCTCGCGGTCGTTGGCTATACGATCATCTTTATGCTCGTATATAGCTATATCATGCCTTCTCATTTGGCTGTATTGTTATCGACCATCACTGCGGCAACGATTGGGGTGCTGACTTCACGATGACACTATCAACTGCAATGCTGCTTACAATTATAGGATGCTGTCTGGTTACACTACTTCCAAGAATCGCACCATTTATACTTGTTAAAAAAGTCGAGCTTCCGCAATCGGTAAAAAAATGGCTGGGCTATATCCCGATTTGCATCCTTACTGCACTTGTTGTGCAGGGCATGTGGAGCGTTGAGCAAGGCTTTAAGCTAACGCTGCACTGGCACTATTTGCTTGCCTTGCTGCCCACTGTTGCAGCTGCCATCTGGACGCGAAGCCTTGCGATCACCGTCATTACTGGCGTTATTGCAGCTGCACTCATTCGTTTATGGCTGTAATATTGCTACTAAGCAGGATTACGATTAGTAATAAGGGAATAATACAGAAAACAAAGCCTGACAGAGGAGGAGCTTTATGACAATAGGGTCGCAAAACGATATTGATGGGTTGAAGGAAATTGGCAAAATCGTGGCTTTGACGATTAAGGAAATGAAAAGTCGCGCACGCGTTGGCATTACGACAAAGGAATTAGATGAGATCGGTGGCCTTTTCTTGAAAAAGCACGGGGCTGTATCTGCACCCAAGTCAACATACAATTTCCCTGGGAACACATGTATTAGCATTAATCAGGAGATTGCCCATGGAATACCGGGTAATCGTGTCATTCAACCGGGAGACTTGATAAACATCGATGTTTCGGCAGAATTGGGAGGCTATTATGCGGATACGGGACATTCCTTTTTGATTCCTCCGTACAACCCATCGTTAATGCATTTGTGCCAATACACTCATGATACGATGATGAAAGTGATCTCATCCCTTAAGCATGGAGTAAAGCTGAACGAAATCGGGAGAATCATGGAAAGCGAGGCTAAAAAGGGCGGCTTTCAAGTTATTCGAAATCTGTGCAGCCACGGTATCGGAAAGTCTCTGCATGAGACCCCGCAAGAGATTTTACCCTTTTATAACAAGCACGATAAGCGGGTATTGAAGGACGGAATGGTTATTACAATTGAGCCCTTCTTATCTACAGGTGCACGATATGCTGACGAGCAAGCAGACGGGTGGACGTTGCGTGTACCTGATAACAGCTTTGTGGCGCAACATGAGCATACGATTATTATTACAAAGGACCAGCCTATAATCTTAACCGCAGTCTAGCATTCAACTTGTATCGGTACTAATTAAATACGCATTGCACAAAAAACAGCGACTGTCGGTCGCTGTCTTTTACTTTGTGAGTCTATTCTTATATGCTTTCGTTATCTTTCAACGGACGAAGCAATCTCGCTTGCTGCCGATAGACCTTTCTCCTCTAGTAGCTGACGAATCGCATAAGCAACACCATGCTCCGTATTGCGCTTCGTGCGGTTAGCAATAAGTGCTTTTAACGAATCTGGCGCATTGTCCATCACGATGCCTCTTCCAGCCATTTTCAACATCGACAGGTCATTAAAACCATCGCCCATCGCCATAATGTCAGAGGGTTCAAGGCCAAGCGATGCAGCATACTGCTGAACGGCATAACCCTTGTTGCCGTTTTGCGCATTTACTTCCAAATTACCATGCGCAGATGACGATACTGCCAGCCCTGTAAGCTGACGAACACGTTCATCACAGCGGTTGAAGCACTCTTCATCTGTCGTCAACGCAAAAATCTTCAATATATCAAGCTGATCATCGTTCAAGTATCGCTCGAACGAATCAACAAATTGGCAGCGTTCATTGCGAATTCGCTCCTCGCACATACGAAGCACCGTTTCGTGGCGCTCCACTTCAGGCAAATGCGACAGCTCCATAGCTCCATAGTA
This sequence comes from Paenibacillus septentrionalis, assembly GCF_042659865.1. NCBI lineage: Bacteria > Bacillati > Bacillota > Bacilli > Caryophanales > Paenibacillaceae > Paenibacillus > Paenibacillus septentrionalis. The sequence goes on along the minus strand of NZ_JBHSTE010000004.1, from coordinate 189,595 downwards.
CTGTGCAATTTCCACGTAACGATCATGACTCAAGCTGATTGCACCTTGCTCAGTCATCAGCTCAAAGTACATGCCCTCTTCTAGTAAAATATCATGAACGGCACGAACCTGCTGCTTGCTTAACGGCTGACTAGCAATAAGCTTGCCGCTGGCATCATGTGTCTGTGCTCCATTGAGGCTAATAACGGGACATGAAATCCCCGCTTCCTCAATAATGACGTTCACATTTGTATAGGGTCTGCCCGTAGCTATAACAAAATGAATGCCTGCTGCCTGCGCCTCGAGCACTGCTGCACGATTTTCATCGCTAATTCTCCAGTATTTGTTCAGTAGCGTTCCATCCATATCCGATGCGATCAATTTCATGCGGCATACCTCCTCAAACTTTTCATTGCGCTTCCTGATCTACTATCTTCAAATGAAAAGTACATCGGAAGCTTAAGCTCAAACTTTTCATATACTTCCCGATCTACCCTCTTCAAATGAAAAGTACATCGGAAGCTAAAACTATAACTACCATTATAGCTTACTTTAGGGCGTGTCTGGGAACTCTGAAGACAGCAAATTTTGCCGAATATTCGTACCATGCAAGGCGCGCTTGTGAAGGCGTACCGGGGGTACGTCAAGTAAACGAAAGCGATGCAGGGGGCGAATAGGCGGTGAAAGGTGCAACTGTCAGACACGCCCTACAAGCAGATTAGGCTCTTTACACAAATTTACTAGTTTGTCTGCTAGCCTCGATTCGTTAATGCAATAACCTGCAGCACATCGACTTTTTGCTTCGTCTCCTCGTGGTACAGCCATTTGTCACGTACATGATCGACAAACAGCACGCCGTTCAGATGATCGATTTCATGCTGCATGCAGCGTGCCAGATAGCCCTCTGCGGACAACGTCACCGTTTCACCTGTTCTCGTCAACGTTGTAACCTTGACGAACTGTGCTCGTTTCACAAAGCCAATATACCCCGGAAAGGACAGGCACGCTTCCGCCCCGATCTGCTCGCCGCTTGCCTCAATAATTTCGGGATTAATCAGCTCGATCAACCCATCTCCGCAGTCCATAACGACAAGTCTGCGAAGCAAGCCGATCTGCGGCGCTGCCAAGCCCGCACGTCCCTCTTGCGCATAAAGCGTTTCAGCCATATCGTCGAGAATCTTGAATGTTTTTGAGTTCAGCTCTGAAACAGGCCTAGCTTTTTTTCTTAGAATCGAGTCTCCAAAGGGTAAAATTTGTTTCACTGTCATCTATTCAACCTCACCTTCTATTCTGATAGGAGGAACGAGCGCTGCAGCCGTTCCCAAAACAAACGCATAGCTGGCGTTACTAGTCTTTTCTTATGACGAATTGCAAATATATGACGTTCGGATGACCATTCAGGAATAGGACGCATCATCAGCGTGCCTTGCTGCACATCGCCTTTAATTGCCGTTTCGGATAAGATGCCGTAGCCTAGACGCTGCTGAATCGCAGACTTTAATGCTTCAGAGCCTGACACTTCAATCGCAATATCCAGCTTCACCTGATGACGCTCGCACCACTGGTCAATAAGCTGACGACTGATCGAGCCTGATTCATGCGAAACAATCGGCACTTCGGACAGACACGCAGGCTTCCACTGCGCTTCCGTTAAACTGGCGAATGGATGCTCTGGATAAAACACGACAACAAGATCATCCTTCGTAAGCGGAAGCGACACCAGTTCCTCATCGTTAATAGCCGTCTCCGAGATAATGCCGATATCAAGCTCATATTGCTTAATCTTGTCTACAATAAATGGAGCAGGCTTGACTTCAAGCATCATCGCGAGCTGCGGGTGCTGCTGCTTAAGCTCTGCAATGTACTTGGGCAGCATATAAGTAGCTGGTGTATGCGTACTGCCAATTAGCAAGCGCGCTCGCTTGTTCTGCCGATGCTCATCCATCAGCACATCAATCTCATCAGCCATGACAGCTATATGCTTGGCATAATGGTATAAGTCCTCTCCCGCCTCCGACAGCTTCAAAACGTGATACGATTTGCTCTGGAACAAGGATACACCCAGTTCCTGTTGCAGCTTATTCAAATGAAATGTAACCGTCGGCTGCGTAATCCCAAGCCGTTCTGCAACCAGATACAGCTTCTGCAACTGCACCGTTAGTACAAACACCTTTAATTGCTGCAAATTCATCGGTTGCCTTCCTTCCTTCTACCCAACATTCATACTATCAATTATATCATCTATATCATTAATAATATTTAACTTTATGTTAACGCTCCATTGATATAAGCATAAAGCTAGCACCGTACAATGATTCCAGTTACATACTTAATCCTTACAGGATAAATTCAGGAGGGAATCATGAAAACAATTAAAATAAGAATGCTTATAATGCTCGTGCTCGTAAGCATCATTGCAGCAGGCTGTGGCAGCAACGCTTCACCTGCTCAAACAGGCAGCTCTCAGCCTCCAGCTTCAAATGGCGCTCCAAGCAGCAATGAACAAGCCGGCAATGCAGGAAGCAATAACGAGCAAGCATCCGAGGACACAGGTGAAAAAATATATTTGTACGGCAATGATTTCGTCGATGTCATCGGACCGCTTTTCACAGAGCAAACGGGCTATGAGCTGGAAGCTGTTCATTACGGCGGTGGAGAAGCACTTGCCAAAATCGAAGCCGAGCGCGGCAATCCACAATGGGATGTGCTGCTTATGGATGGACACGGCTCGATTCGCAGCCTTGCTGATCGCGACTTTTTACTGACGGGCTGGCAGCCGCCAGAAATAGAGTTGCTATCTGACTATGGCCAATCTGTACTTCCAGACGATTATGCTTACTTTCCAGTCGGCATCCATGCAGCAGCCGTTATTGCATACAACAAGGGGTTAGTAAGTGCTGAAGCTGCACCAAAAACGTGGGAGCAGTTTTTCTCCTTCGACGGTCCGGTTGGACATGCTGATCCTGCTGTAGCTGCACCTGCCTACCCTCTTGTTTCTGCCTTCTTCCATAAATGGGGCGTAGATGAAGCAAAAGAGTTGTATGCAAAGCGTATGAAGGACGGACTACATGTTTATCCGAAAAATGGACCTGTTGGACAAGCGCTCGTTAGTGGAGAAATTCATGTTGCTGCGCTGCAGGAGCATAATGCCTACAGCTTAAAGGAAGCTGGCGAGCCAATCGAGGTGATATGGCCGGATGAAGGCGCACCAGGCAGCCTGCGTGTTGCAGCAATTAGCAAGCATACGAAGAATCCAGCTGCGGCAAAAGCGTTCGTATCATTTATTATGCAGCCAGAAACACAGCAGCTGCTAACAACGCTGGAATCGAACGACAGCTTCTTTACGCCGATGGCAGAAGGAGTATCAACGCGAGAAGAGCGTCGCGAGGACGGAACCTTCATGTTGCCTGATGCACAATGGGCTGCAGAGCATGAGTTGGAAATCAAAACGTGGTTCGCTGACCAAAACGTGAAATAGGAGCAGCTTAGCTATGACTAGAAACGCAAGTGAGGCACGTTGGGGAGGGGGAGTAACCCTCCTCCTTGCTATTTTTATATTTTTACCGTTGCTCGCAGTGCTGCTGAATGCACTGCTGCCTGGCTTATTTTTTGGAGATTTGCAGTTTAATAAGATTACGATTCTCGGTGAGCTGTTTCAACGGCCACTATGGCGTCAGTCGCTGCTTAATTCCGTTACGCTTGCCGGAGGTGCTGCAACACTTGGCACAGTTATAGGTGGCGTGCTTGCGTGGCTGCGTTCCCAGTGGGACTTTGCAACAGGACGCTTGCTGGATGCCGCAGTGTGGGTACTGCTAATCGTGCCATCCTTTATGATCGCTCAAGGCTGGGTTTTGTTTGCAGGGGCTGGCGGCATGGCCAATCAATCGCTTGGGATGCCATGGATTACATCCTTTATTTTTACGCCGGTAGGGCTGACCTTTGTGATGGCCCTCAGCAAATTCCCGCTCGCTTATTTGACCATATTGGCAGCAACCGAGTGGAATGTTCGCCAGTTTGGTCAGGCGGCTCGACTATGTGGCGCTAAGCCATTTACCGTATGGCGCACTATCTACCTGCCCTTATCAGCTCCGTCTATTATTGCAGGCTGGACATTGGTGTTTATGGATACGGTAGGCGACTTTGGACTACCTGCTGCATTATCGACTGTCTATAAGTTTCCGACATTGCCTTATTCCATCTATAGCGCTCTCTATCAATCACCTGTTCGTTTTGATATGGCTGGTGTGCTGGCGCTTTACCTTGTTGCGATATTGGCCATTGCGATGGCGATCTTAATTACTGCGTTGCGCCGCTCACGCTTCGACTTTTTGAATGCACGCGCGGTGCATACGGTTAAAAAGCGTCCTCGCAGAGCATGGGCCATCAACAGCGGAGTAGTTGCTTTTCTACTGCTTTGTGCAGGCATTCCGCTGCTTACCAGTGTTGCGGTTTCATTTATGGAGCGCATGGGCGATGGTTTTGTCTGGAGCAATCTTTCTCTGCGGCACTATAAGGAGGTACTGTTTGGCATGGACGGTGATCATCGCCTGCTTAGCTTCTGGCATGGTCTGCTGCACTCGCTCACGATTGCTGTTATCGCCGCTGTGATCAGTATGGTGATTGGTTTTATTGTAGCGTATGTCATTACATTTACAGAGTCGCGTTTTAGATCCTATCTGCAGCTTTTCTCGATCCTGTCGCTGGCAGTTCCAGGCGTTGTGCTTGGAATCGGTTATATCTTCATCTGGAATCAAAAGTGGCTGGAGCCGCTTGGTCTTCATTTGTACGGCAAGCCAGCGCTATTAGTGATCGCGGCTGTTGCAGGAGCTATTCCTTATGCGGTCAGGGTGCAGCTAGGCTCATTTGCAAATTTGTCTCATACGATGCTGAAGGCTGCTGCTGTGCAAGGCGCGGGAATTGGAGCAAGAATGCGAGAAATCGTGCTGCCGCTGGCGCGTCAATCGATCCTTATCGCAAGTTTGGCAGCAATGGGTACAAGCGTATTTGACCTAGCTCTGTCCTCTATGCTCCAGCCGCCTAATTTTGTGCTAATGCCGCTAGTTATTGATCGCGCATTTGAATTTGCCAGATATGGCTACGCAACAGCGGCTACCGTCATTAGCGGTCTTGTCGTCATTATTTTAATCTTGTCGGTTCAGGCGGCGGGCAAGACACTGTTCGGCAAACTAGATCGTCCACAGGGAGGAACTAAACGATGAACCCTATACTATCACTGGAGCAGGTGAGCAAATCATTTGGCGAAACGTCCGTGCTGCACCCGATTTCATTCGACCTGCAGCGCGGTGAACGCATCTGCATTCTAGGTCCCTCGGGCTGCGGCAAATCTACGCTGCTGCAAATGGTTGCTGGCTTGACGCAAGCGAGCAGCGGCTCTCTCTTCATTGACGGTCAGCCCGTTGAACAAGGCTCGCATTATGTACCGCCGGAAAAGCGTCCGATCAATATGGTTTTCCAGGATTATGCCTTGTGGCCGCATATGACGGTTCGGCAAAATATGGCCTACGGCTTAAAACGCCAGAAGGTGAGCAAGCAGGAATTGGATGCACGTCTTGAGCGCTTGCAGAAGCTGCTGAGACTGGAGGGCCTGCTCGATCGTCGTCCATCCGAGCTGTCTGGCGGACAGCAGCAGCGTGTTGGCATTGCGCGTGCATTGGCGACTGAGCCATCTATTCTACTAATGGATGAACCATTGTCCAATCTCGATATTAAGCTTCGTACCGACATGCGAAATGAACTGGCTTCCCTGCTTGGACAGCTGTCGATCGCTACGCTGTATGTAACTCACGATATGATGGAGGCGTTCGCTATTGCCGATCGCATCTTGGTGCTGCGTGATGGTGCAATCGATCAATTGGCGAAGCCAAATGAGCTCTTCGAACGCCCGGCCTCTCCTTGGGTGGCGCAGCTTATGGGCTACCATAATCGGTTGGATGCGGTCGTATGGCCTAAGGAACAACAGAACACGGGCGCTGCGGTGCAATTATCTGAAGCTACCATCGTCGGTGTAGTTAGCAGCATAACTGGCTCGCCATCTGACAAGCAAGGCACGATCATGCTTCATCCTGAATCAATTACGGTGCTGGATGAAGGCGAACCGCTGACATTAGCTTCTGGCATCTACCCCGCTGATCAGGCGGCTTGCTATGTTGGTGCGGATGCTATGAAGCGAGGTGAACGTTATAATCTGCTTGCTGCCCAAGTACAGCAAGCGATTTATGAAGGGGTTCGCTGGCGCTTGATTGTAAGGCTTAAGGATGGACAGCTTGTCCATACACTTCATGAGCGAGCTTGCCCTGCTGGACAGCAGGTGCGCTTGCTGTTTCCTGCTGAGCGAACGATGATTTATATACTTGAACATTAAGGGGATTAACAGAATTAATGGGAAGAATATTAGCAGTATCTGATGTGCACGGCTATGGACCGCTGCTCATGCGGCTGCTGCAGGAAGCCCGCTACGATGCTGGCTGCGACAGACTTTATCTATTAGGTGATTGGGTGAACAAAGGACCAGACTCGCTAGGAACGCTGCAGCTTGTGAAGCAATTAATTGCTGAGGGTGCAATCGGTATTCAAGGCAATAATGAACGTAAATGGCTACAGCATATTCCTCCTGAGCTGGGCCTGACCGTGCAAGAGCAGGCAGAGATTCAAAGCTGGCTTGCTGCTCTGCCGCTATGGGCAACGGATGAACAGTATGTATTTGTTCATGCAGGGCTTCGGCCTGGTGTACCGCTAGCCGAGCAGTCGCCATCAGACTTAACGGAAATAAGAGAAAAATTCTTCTCCTCACCTCCACTGGATGCACATACCATCGTATTCGGACATACGCCTACCTTTCGCTTGGGGTCCTCGGTAGGGCGACTGTGGCTAGATACAGGGAAAATTGGAGTAGATACTGGAGCAGGACACGGCTGCAGCTTGAGCCTCGTAGACCTGACCAATCGCTGCCAATACGCAATAGACGTAACTGCGCCTATGCACGTAAACCTTATAACAGACTGGTAGCATAGGTGTTATTAATAGATGCTGTTGGGAGCCGATTGCTATTGAAACATCCGTTCAGCTTGATTGCTCTGCGGTTGCTGCATAAGGCTGTTGGCGCATATGCCAGCAGCCTTTTGCTTTTTATCAAATTTTTCTTAATTGCTCTGCCCTCCCCTCGTCTCTTGTGGCCTCTTCGCATTTTTTCGCGTCTGCATGTTACCGGGGTATGCTTAAAGGCTTGCTGCTGTAATTTTACGAATTTTCATAAATAAGTTTGCGGCAAACAACATATCCTATACATAGGCAACCCCTATAGAAGAAGCTCACAACAAGCAGTTTTTTGACACATATAGTCATGATCATGCCTCCAAATTTGAGGATTCTGCGAAATTATTTTATTAATTTGCCACAATATCGAGAAATTTGGCACAAGAATAGAGACGATTTCAACATATTAGGCTATAATAGAGGTAACAGCTTAGGCTAGTTATGAATGCTCGCCAACTGTTTCCTCGCCAAGCAAATGAAATTCATTTGCTGGTTTTGTTGTGAGTAGGTTTTGATCGTACTCTTGCTCATTCATTTTTTGGAAGCAGGATGACCGTTTCATTTCAAAAAAGTGAAATTTATCACAATGCATAGAACTATTCTGTGATATGGTGAACATAATCATTCATAATTAGCTTTGACGATTAAAAATCGGCTAAAGTAGTTTTATTTAAAGGAGACCTGGATATGTCAGAAACAAACACACAAACGCAATCTGCAGTAACTCCGAGTCAGCAAGCTCTTCTTGAGAAGCTGTCTAACCCGGAAGTACAGGCGTCATTGAACACGCTAGTGGATCAATTGCCACAGCTAACTGAACTTGTGGACACTCTAACAAAATCCTATGCATTCACTAAGCAGCTAGCGAATGACGAAGTGTTCAAAAACGACATCGTGAGTGCAACGACTGAAATTGTTGGTCCAGTTATTGAAGGCGCAAGAGGTATTGCCCTTAATGCTGTTGAAGCAAAAGATCGCGCTGAGAAAAGCGACGAAGTAATCGGTGTTTTCGGACTAATGAAAATGATGAAGGATCCGCAAGCTCAAAAGCTTTTCCGCTTCATCAATGCTTACTTGCAAGTTGCTAACGAGCGTTCTAATCAAAAATAATCGAAACCATTTATCGTATGGACGGAGGACTAGCTATGTCTAAACATATTGTCATCTTGGGTGCAGGTTATGGCGGCATTCTTGCAGCGCAATCTGTTCGCAAATATATGGACAAAACTCAAGCAAAGGTTACAGTTGTTAACCAATTCCCTACTCACCAAATTATTACGGAGCTTCATCGTCTTGCTGGCGGTACAATCAATGAGGAAGCTGTTGCTATCCCACTGAAAACTTTGCTAAAAGACTATGATGTTAACCTTAAAATTGCGAAAGTTAATTCTTTCTCTGTAGACAGCAAGGAAGTTTCGCTTTCTGACGGTTCTACACTTTCTTATGATGCACTTGTTGTTTCTCTAGGCAGCCAAACAGGATACTTCGGCATCCCAGGTCTTGAAGAAAACAGCATGGTACTTAAATCTGTTGATGATGCGAACAAAATCAACAAGCATATCGAAGATCGCATCAAAGCTTATGCACAAACGAAAAATGAAGCTGATGCAACAATCGTTATCGGCGGCGGAGGTCTAACAGGTGTTGAGCTTGTTGGTGAAATCGTGGATAACTTCCCGAACATCGCTAAAAAATACGGTGTTCAGTTCCATGAATTAAAAATCAAGCTGATCGAGGCTGGACCGAAAATTCTTCCAGTGCTTCCAGATCATTTGATCGAGCGTGCAACTGAAAGCCTTGCGAAACGCGGCGTAGAATTTATTACAGGCGTTCCGGTAACGGGCGTTGTTGGCAACAAAATCGAGCTTAAAACAGGTGAAACGATTGAATCGAACACATTCGTATGGACAGGCGGCGTTGCTGCACTTCCGATCGTTGCTGAATCTGGTCTTGAATGCGACCGTGGTAAAGCAGCAGTAAACGAGTTCCTTCAATCCAAGTCTCATAACGACGTATTCGTAGTTGGTGATGCTGCACTTGCATTCCCTGAGGACGGCGGACGTCCTTATGCTCCAACTGCACAAAATGCTTGGCAAATGGGCGAGCTTGCAGGCTACAACCTGTTCGCATATTTCAACGGCAAGGCAATGGAGAAATTCAATCCAGTTAACTCTGGTACCCTTGCTTCTCTAGGCCGTAAAGATGCTGTTGCTACCGTTGGTGCAAGCAATACATCGCTAAAAGGTCTATCTGCTACGCTAATGAAGGAAGCAAGTAATATCCGTTACTTGTCTCATATTCATTCCATGCGTACAGTGCTTCATACTAAACTGTAAGAATCAGCAATGAATTTATCTATGCAGCCATCCTGTCAGCTTCGACAAGATGGCTGCTTTTATTTGCAACCATAGCGCAATAGGAGAAATGCTTCATGAATCAAAAACAATGGTCTTCGGGCCTGATGTCTGCCCTAATGGCATGTACAGGTGGCGCCATTCTGGTCGTACATAGTGCGAATCATTTTGGATATAGCGAGCGCCAGCTGCTCACCTGGCTGTTTGTATGCTATACGGTGGCAGGACTTTTTAATTTGCTGATCGCCTGGCGCTATAGGATGCCGTTCGCAGGTGCTCACTCAATCACATCCATTGCATTTCTAAGCACAGCCTCTGTTCAGCTTACGCTGCCGCAGCTCGCTGGCAGTTTCGTCATGTCGGGTATTATCGTACTGCTGCTCGGTGTAACCGGCATATTTAACGTGTTGTTTAAGCATATTCCAAGACCTGTAATTGATGCGATGCTTGCAGGCATTATCGCGCATTTTGTTATCGAGCTCGTACCTGCCTTTCAAGCCAACCCGATTGTTGGATTGCTTGCTGTAATCGGATTTTTTGTAACACCTCGATTATTCAAGGTACTGCCCGCTATCGTCGGTGTCATCGTGCTCGGGTTGATTGGGCTGCTTATCACCTATTCCTTCCCTGCTGCCCAGAAGCTAAGCTTTCAGCTGCCGCAGCTCATTGCGCCTGAATTTACATGGCAAGGCTTGATCTCTATTGCGATTCCAATTAGTGTACTGGTGCTGAGCAACGATATTGCCGTGGCGATGGCCGCCTTAAATAAGCAGGATTATCAGCCTCCTGTCAATCGCATTATTTCGCTGTCAGGCATTGCCTCCAGCCTGTCTGGTTTTATGCTTGGCCACTCTATTAATGTTGGCGGAATGATGACAACAGTTTGCAGCAGTGACGATACGGGAGAAAAAACGCTCCGTTACCGTGCGGGTATGCTATCGAGCTTCATCTGTATACTGTTTGGATTATTCGCCTGGCTGTTTATTCCATATATCACGCTGCTGCCGGATTATTTTATTGCGATCATTATCGGTTTTTCCTTGCTAGGCATCTTCTTGAACAGCATGGGCGCAGCGTTTAGCAATCCACACTATCGCTATTCTGTCCTTGTCGCATTTGTAATCTCGATATCGGGCATCGCTATTTTCGGCATATCAGCAGCACTATGGGCGCTTGTATTGGGGACACTCGCCAGCAAACTGCTAGGCGAGCATAAACTCGTTCAGCAACGTGAACAATGAGAACACGTATTAGGTTATGAGAATCGAAGAAGGGTGGGCTTGCATTGCATAACAAGCTGGAGCAATTGGCAGCGATTATTACGAAGGCAAGGCATATTGCGGTACTATCTGGCGCAGGCATTAGTACGGCAAGCGGCATTCCAGATTTCCGCTCTGAAAACGGCATCTATACGAAGGTTGAACGTGTCGAATATTTACTATCGGAAACGTATTATTATCAACACCCTAAGCAGTTTTGGATCAGCTTTAAGGAAATCTTCCAGCTTGATCAGATGGACAGCTACAAGCCCAATGCTGCGCATGAGCTGCTCGCAGAGCTGGAGCACAAGCTGGGGAAACAAGTCACAATCATTACGCAAAATGTGGACGGTCTTCATCGCAAGGCAGGCAGCACGCATATTCTTGAAGCGCATGGCACAATCGCAAGTGCGCATTGTCCAACATGCAAGCGCAGCTATTCGCTTGCTCATGTGCTTGAGAAAGATGTGCCGCGCTGTACTATAGACAACTTTATCTTGAAGCCGGATGTTGTATTGTTCGAGGGTCGTGTTCAGCATCTGGAGGAGGCCTATGAGGCTGCTCAGAACTGTGATCTCTTTCTGACATTGGGCTCATCGCTAGAGGTGTACCCGGTTAAGGAGCTTCCTTATTACGCCTCACGGGCGGAGCGTCCAGCAACCGCCATCATCAACTTATCACCGACCTCACAGGATGAATTATTCAATATCGTCATCCACGATGAGCTCGTTGCGACATTCAGCAGGCTGCGTGAGTTGATTAAGTAGGCGCTGGATTGTGTAGATGCTGACTTAAGCTGACTGCAATAACGGACACAAGACCTTTCCTGGAAGTCATATGTTAGGCGAGCACGATTTTAAGGAAAGGTCTATGCATTGTAATGTTACTTCAATATCTCTATTGCTTCGCAAAGGTAAGCAGCGCAATTGCAGCCCGCTCTCTTCTATCCGCATCCTCGCTGCGCAGCGCCTGCTTCAACACTTCAATTGATTCCCTGATCGTTTCCTCGTCTATGAATATCGATGCTGCATGTGGATGATCCGGAGCTTGACCAGCAAGCATGCGCTCCACTTCTTCTAATGTAACAGCACTCTCATACTTCACAACCCCTTCTTCTGTCTGCATCATAGGCCGCAGCTGCTCGGATATCACTTCAAGCGAGAACGATTTAAGCCAGGTCACGCCTCTTCTATGTTGATGATGCGACAGCTCTGGGTCCTCTTTTTGTAGATCGGCACCAGCATCAGCTCCCGCTTCGACAAAGTAATAGTCGCCCAAATCACCCAAGTACGCCTTGATGCCATCGGTTGCAATGATGAGATCACTGTCCTGCATCTCGTATACAAACAGCCGCAGCCCCTTGCAATTCACAGCCTGCTCATAGGCAGCACATAGCTGTTCCCATTGCACAAACTCCACATCCTCCTCAAGCCATGGAACATCAATACTGATGTAATTTTCCCGAACATATTCAATTAGCAGCTCTGATGAAGTATGTAAACAAAATAACTGCATACCGTTTCCTCCTATATGAATTCCCTTTTGCTTCATTATAGCAAATGGCCTTTGCCAGCCCTACCTCCGTCTTAAGTCCAGTTCTCCCCTGTCAAAAGACTAGGTTCATTTACCGCCCAGGGACTGTTACGGCCACACTTATTCTCTTATACAATTAATTCATAAAGAACGCGAGCGCATGCTTCCAATGCACGTTTCAGTTACAAGGGAGCCAAGGCTTACTCGTAACCTATAGGAGGAATGAATAATGAAGAAATTATATCGTTCAACAACGAACAGCTATATGAGCGGTCTATGCGGTGGAATCGGTGAAATGCTTAATATTGATCCAACTATTATTCGAATTTTGTTTGTTGTATTGGCCTTTTGCAGCTTCGGAACTATGCTGCTTATTTACATCGTAGCCTCGATGATTGTACCAAAATCACCTTACAGCAACATTCATCACAATAATCATTTTCACTATTAATATTAAATTAGAGGAGTGACTGATCCATGGGAATTTTAAGACGAATCGTAAGTATGACGAAGGCAGCAGCTAATGAGGTATTAGACAAAATTGAAAATCCAACGATGATGATGAATCATTACTTGAGAGACATGGAAGAGCAAATTTCACAGACTGAGCAGGCTATTGCTCAGCAACAAACGCAAGAGCGCATTCTACAATCGAAGCTTGATGATTGCAACGCACAAATCGCTCACTATGAGCAAAAAGCAGAGCAAGCAATTGCAGACGGACGAGAACTTGATGCACGTATGGCGCTTGAAGCGAAGCTGCTATATACCGAGCAATACGAGCAGAACGCCAAGCTTCAGCAATTAGCAGCTCATGCTGTGGTTGAATTGAAGCAGCGCGTAGAAGATTTGAAGCAAGAGCATGAGCATTTGAAAAACAAGCGCACGGAGCTAATGACTCGTATGCAGCAATCCGGTGCAAGCAACAGCTATCCTTTTGCGAGCCAATTGCATGATCAATCGGCAACACAGGGCTTCAACCGCATCGAACAAAAAATAATGGAATGGGAAGCTCAGCAAGAAATTTCTCAGACCCATTATAGCTATGCTGCTTCTGCCAGCAACACAGAGCAGCAGCAACAATTGCGTGCGGCTCACGTAGATCAAGAGCTTCAAAGATTACTGCAAAAGCAAGAGTCCAAAAACGAAGCTCAACAATCCTAAAAGCAACTTCAACATAGTGTATAAAAAAGATGACTTCTTCTTCATGAGGAAGTCATCTTTTTGCTCCTAGCTTCTAGATGCATTATTACTGTGCTATGAGGTGCTTTACAAATGATTTTTGATTTGCTAGAATAGCACCAGTTAATTGTTAACCAATTTATATCAATTTTAGGTTAACAATTAACGATTTGTGAATACGAATATTCGATTATCTTTTCGATATCATGTGTAGGGGGGCTATGATGATCATTACAGGTTCATGGCAGGAGCTTGCTGATAAAGCAATACGCGGCGATCAGTTAACGATGGAGGAAGGTTTATCGGTTTTAACGGCTGACAACGACGAGTTGCTGCCGCTTATGCAGGCAACGTTTCATGTAAGAAAGCATTATTTCGGCAAAAAGGTAAAGCTGAACATGATCATTAATGCGAAAAGCGGCTTATGTCCCGAGGATTGCGGGTATTGCTCGCAATCGATCGTGTCGACTGCGCCTATCCCAAAGTACAGCATGCTGGATAAAGAAACGCTGCTTGCGGGAGCTCGTGAGGCATTAGCGCGTCAAGCCGGTACATATTGCATCGTGGCATCAGGCAAAGGACCAACTGAACGCGAGCTGGATCAGGTAGTCGAGGCCGTGAAGGAAATTCGCCAAACGATGCCGCTTAAAATTTGTGCTTGTCTCGGTATTTTGAGAAAAGGTCAAGCCGAGCGGTTGGCTGAGGCTGGTGTGCATCGCTACAATCATAATCTGAATACAAGCAAATCGAATTATCCATCCATTACATCAACTCATACCTATGACCAGCGTGTTGAAACAGTCAAGAAAGCTAAAGCCGTTGGGTTGTCGCCTTGCTCGGGCATCATTGTCGGCATGGGTGAAACCTATGAAGAAATTGTCCAGATGGCGCTCGCTCTGCGTGAGCTCGACGCAGACTCTATTCCAATTAATTTCCTGAACGCCATCCCTGGAACACCGATGGAAACCGCAGGACGAACCAAGCCTATGAAAGCACTCAAAGTGCTCGCTTTATTCCGATTCATCTGCCCTTCCAAGGAAATTCGAGTTGCCGGCGGTCGCGAGATAAACCTGCGATCATTGCAACCGCTTGCGCTGTATGCCGCAAATTCTATTTTTGTTGGAGACTATTTAACGACAAAAGGACAGGACGTGACAACCGATCATCACATCATCGAGGATTTAGGCTTTGAGATTGAGTTATGTGCGCTGTAATAAATTGAATCTGCGATTAAAAACGTTCATAATAGTAATCATCGTTCAACCTACAATGTGAAAGGAGAACATGAATACACTATGCCGAAAAGATTCGCCAATTTAGACGGCTCCACAAACGCTAAGTCCTTCTCCCAGCTTCGTCAGTGGCAAAAGGAGCGGCGCTCGAAGAAAAAGGATTTTACATTCGTAGTACCTCGCGTCTCGCCAAGCACTGAGCTGCTAGCTAATAACAGCGGGCAATCATCTGTAACATTTATTGGGCATTCTACTTTTATGGTGCAGCTTGGCGGGTTGAACATCGTAACCGATCCTGTATGGGCTACGCGAATGGGATTAGGAGCAAGACTAACAGCGCCCGGTGTGCCTCTTGAGCAAATGCCTCCGATTGATGTCGTGGTGCTGTCGCATGCTCACTATGATCATCTGCATCTAGGCAGCCTGCGCCGATTGTCAGGTGATTTTGTCATGCTCGTTCCGGAAGGTCTGGGGGCGTGGATGAAACGAAAAGGCTTTTCGCGTGTAGAGGAATTTTCGTGGTGGCAGACGAAGCAAATTGGCGAGGTAGACTTTTCCTTTGTGCCAGCCAAGCATTGGACGAGACGCACACCTTGGGATATGAATACATCGCACTGGGGAGGCTGGATCATGCAGCATGAGCAGAATTGTCTCTACTTTGCTGGTGACAGCGGCTACGATGAAGGTCTATTCAAGGAAATAGGAAGTCGCTTCGATTCCATCGATGTTGCCTTGATGCCGATTGGCGCATATGAACCGGAGTGGTTTATGCGTGATTCGCATATGTCGCCAGAGGAAGCGGTGCAATCCTTCCTCGATGTTCGTGCAAGCATATTTGTGCCGATGCATTATGACGCCTTTCACCTTGCTGATGATACGCCTAAGGAAGCATTGGATCGACTCCTTGCGGAATGGAAACGTCGCGAACTTTCACCTGAGAGTCTATGGACGATGGAGCTTGGCAGGACGCAGCTCTGGAAAGATTAAATAGGAATAGCAAATGAATTGGGCTATACAAATACATGATTACACCTAGTCAAACTTTACATAAATCAATACGTTAAAAGACCTCAATCTGAGGTCTTTTAACGTATCATTCCGGTCAATCAGTGAGGATTTGAAATAACGTCAAAGGCTTGTTCGCGTCTAATTTAATGTATTTACTTTCATCTCTAATAACAAGCTCTACTTTATCTTTATTCGGGCTTAGCCACAGTTCATAAAGGTATAGTCAGGAGGACGTATCATTTCTATTTCGGCTATCTCCCAACGGATATGGTCTACTATTTCTCTCACCTTTTGAACCTGTTCTGCATCATAAATTTCCTTAAATGATTCGTACTTAGGTTCATCACCAATTCTTTTGTGAACTTTAATATGTTGTTGTGTTTCCGTGCACACACATTAAAAAGATCCTTTTTCCAAACACACATACTTGGTGATGGATAAAAGGATCTTCTTGTCTATATTCATGTATTACGTTTACAGCTTCGCTTAAGCTTCCTTCACGATACAGAAACCCCAGCCCTTCAGAACGATTTGCTCGCCGGAGCCTATTGTACGTTTATCCAACAACTCCAGACCATCCTTGCCCGCATAAGCGACCCTTTGCGTCTCAGCGGTGTAATTCAAGTAGAAACGCACCTTCTGCCCTGCCTCATTATACGAGGTTTTTAAAGTCACCCCTTGTGGCAGCCTTTGCTCTGCGCTAATTTTACCAGCCTGTTCAAGCACCTGCTCAAGCACGAGCTGCAGCTTGTCGCCTGCTATTTTCGCGCCGATATAGGTTGCTGTCCCTTTTCCGTAGCGATTGCGGGTAATAGCCGCATAGTTGCCCCATTGCGGATGCTGATACGTGGCAAGCACCTCGACATCAGCACTTATCGGAGTAAGCAGCTCCATCCATGTCGATACAGACTGTTCACAGCTAAGTACCTCATAGCCCTGCTTACCGCGCAGCCCCACATCCTTCGGTTGAATGAACATTTGATAGTTAACACCGCACGCCTTCTCAATAATGCCCGGCTGCGCAGTCGTGCGCACCTTAACCGCTTCGCTCGCAAAGCCGCTCTTAAAGGAGTACACAACATGTCCGCCCTTTTCAACATACGTGTTAAGCATATGCAGCAGCGAATCACTCGCCGCATATAAGCCAGGGACGACAATGACATCGTAGCGCTCAAGCTCCTGCTCTGTCACATATGGCGATAGCATATCACATTCCACATTCAGCCTGAATAACTCATCATACATCCAGCGTACAATATCGTTGTAATTGCTGCCATCAGGAAACTTGAACCATTCAATCGCCGTTAGCGCTTCGTTGCTCACCAGCATGGCCACTTTGTTACGCTTATGCAAATCAACCAGCTCATTGGACAGACGAGCAAAATCAGCTCCAACTGTTTTCGCTTCATTATAGACGGGATTGGGTTGCAAATCATGCGACAGCAGACCCTTCCAATACGTTTCAAATGAGTTATGAATTGAATGCCAGTGCCAGTAGGAAACCATATTGGCGCCCGAAGCGATATGACTGAAAGCCAGCAACCGCAGCTGTCCAGGATAAGGCGTCCAATGTGGAAAGGCTTGTGCCTGAGTTTCCAATACGAGATAGTTGCTTCCTTTCAATGATCGTGTTACATCGCCGCCGAAGGAAATTTCAATGCCAGTCAGCTCATCCTGAGATGGATGGTAGATGTCCACTCCCGCAATATCAAACGGTGCAGCAGCAGCAAAATGGTCAACTGAAGGCTGTACACCAAAGGAATAGCCGCGCCATTCAAAATCAAAGTTTTGCGTCACAAACTGTCCTTCACCTTTATATTCATTAACGATTGCCACCTGCCAAGCCAGAAACTCGGTAACAAGCTGACGTTGAAACCGTTCAAATTCAGCGCCCAAGCTGCCATTAATCGTTCCGACAACGGAGGGAAAGTCTTCCCAGCTATTGATGCGATTACTCCAATAATCCAAGCCTAGCGCATCGTTCAACGCTTCAATGCTTCCATACTTATGTCGCATATGCTTAATAAAGCGATGCTGCACATTATCGCCAGCCGTTCCGTAATGCTTCGTCTCATTATCAACTTGATAGCCAATGACCGCTGGATGACGGCTTACACGACCAATCAGCTTGCGAATGATACGTTCTGCATAAAACAAATAAACCGGATGAGTGATGTCCATAATTTGCCGCGCACCGTATTTCCCTTGCCCTTGCTTCGTCGTTGCAAGCACATCGGGATGCTCCTTGACCATCCATGTCGGAATAGCATAGGTAGGTGTACCTACAATAACGGAAATGCCCGCTTCATACATCGCATCAAGGACACGGTCAACCGAGCTAAAGTCGAATACGCCGTTTTGCGGCTCATGCGTGCTCCAGGTTGATTCGGCAATACGCACGACATTGATGCCAGCCTCTTTCATCAGTCGAATATCCTCGTGCAACCGTTCATAAGGCATATATTCATCATAGTAGGCTACGCCATAATAAAGCTTCTTCATCTATTTCACCTTCTCTTTTACATTTCAAGTGCTAATCACGTATAGCCTGAGCTTGCTACAAGCACTACACTACCCCTTCACCGCGCCTTCTGTAATCCCTTCCATAATGTATCGCTGGAAAAACGCGTAAATAACTAGAACTGGAATAGCCGTCAGCACAAGTGAAGCTAATATAAGCGCCCACTCCTTGTTATACTCGCCGAACAGCACATTCGTTGACAAAATCAACGTATATTGACTCGTATCTGTAATCATAATGAGCGGCAGCAAAAAGTCATTCCATATCCATAGAAAATCAAGAATTGCGATGGTGACCGTAATGGGAAGCAGCAGCGGAAAAATGATTTTGAAATACATTTTGACCTCTCCGCAGCCATCCATATACGCCGCCTCCTCCAGCTCACGCGGAATTGATTTGACAAAGCCGTGATATAGAAACACCGCCATATTGACGCCCAGCCCAATATAAATGAGCGACAAGCCATAGATGCTGCCCGATGCGTGCAGCAACTTCGCCATGCGCGTAAGCGGAATCATAATCGAGTGAAACGGGACGAGCATGGAGGCAATAAACAATACAAACAAAAATCCGCTCAATCGCCCTGGCGTGCGCGACAGCTTATAGCCTGCCAGCGATGCGCAAAACAGGATGCCAAGTATACCGAGAATCGAAACCGTCGCTGAATTCAGCGAGCTGCTTAGCATGTTAAGTCGAGTGAAAGCTTCAACATAATTGGCAAAGCTGATTGACTGAGGCAGCGCGATAAACGAGCGGAACATCTCTCCGTCGCTCTTAAAGGAGTTGAGCACTGCCATATAGATTGGAAACAGTGAAATGAGCGAGCCAAGTGTTAAAAATAAGTTGACGCCCCAAGAAACCAGTCGTTTCCTTCTCATGATTCAATCTCCTTTCGCTTCGTCAATCTTAGCTGAATCATTGTAAATACAAGCACAATGATAAACAATATGACAGATTTTGCACTCGCATAACCATAACGATAGTTGTTCGAGAATGCTTCCTCGAATATGTTCATCGTAATCACCTGCGTGCTGCGGCCTGGTCCGCCGCCTGTCAAGCCGTAAACAACTTCATATACCTTAAATGCGCCATTTAGCGTCAAAAACATGCAAATGGTTATAGCATGAGTAATCATTGGAAGGGTAACATGCCAAAATTGCTGATATATGTTGGCGCCATCGATGACAGCAGCCTCCTTCAAATGCTGCGGCACGCCCTGCAAGCCTGCCAAATAAATAATCATCATATAGCCGACGCCATTCCACAGTGACACAATCAATATAGCAAGGAATGAAAACTTCGGATCGCCAATCCACGCCTGGCCTAAAAAAGTGAGGATCGTTCGCTCGGCAAGCTGTGGAAACACTTGGGTGAAAATAAACGTCCACATGAACGCGCTAATAATTAAGCTGAGCATATTCGGCATAAAAAACAATGTGCGAAACAGCCCTTTGCTTTTGCTGCGTGATTCGATCAATACAGCGATAAGCAATGCAATAACATTTTGAAAAATAACCATGCACACAACATACTTCAGCGTGAACCAGATAGAATCAAGGAAATAAGGGTCCTCTGTAAAAAGCTCAACAAAATTGTCCAGTCCAACAAATGAATAGCTGGTGTTCAAACCATTCCAGTTCGTCAAGCTGTAATACAAGCCGTTAATTGTTGGAATTAACAAAAATAGAGCATACAATATAAATGCAGGCGCGACAAACGCGAGTAATGAAACATATTTTCTATAGCCTTTCTGTACCATCTGCCTGCTCCTTTCCTATTCGTTCTCAAAAACTTGAGAGTAAGAAAGCCAAAGAAGCATGTTCTCTGGCTTTCTTTCAAAGAATAATTTATTGATTGACTTTATTGAATGACTTCCACGCTTTGTCCAGCGCGTCAAGCACTTCATCCTGCGTCATTTGACCCGCGAAATAGGATTGCAAGCCTTTGCCTACCTCATCCTTCACGGCTTGCGGAATTGAAGGGTCCTGATACGCCTTGCCCGCTTTAACGTATACGGTCGCATCATCTACCCACGGATAGCTTTTATACGTATGAACCGTAGCAGTCGGGTTAAACATTAATGATTCGAACAAGCCGCTGGAATACTCCTCACTCATAACAAAGTTCAGAAACGCTTTGGCTACATCCTTGTTTTTACTACTTTGAGACACAGCAAGAGTAGTAGAAGCACTTAAATTAATTAGCGTTGCATTCGGGTCATCATTAATTGGAAGCGGCGCAACACCGAAATTCATATCAGGATTGGATTTCAGAATCGTCTCCGCATACCAAGGGCCTTGCAGCCACATTGCCGCCTCGCCAGCAGCAAACTTGGCTGCCCCGTCGTCTCCACCAACCTCAAGTGCGCGATCCGTGCCGTATTCATTAATCAAATCCATGACTGTGAACATTTCCTTCATTTCCTGAAAAGAGCCCTCGTCCTTGTTCATGCGATCAATAAAGTCCTCATTTCCTGTTTTCATCAACGCTCCTACTGCAAGCGGCAGAACAAGCTGTGGAATCCATGATTCTTTATAGGATAGCAAAAACGGTGTAACGTCATGTGATTGCAATTGCTCAGCAATCTCTCTTAGCTCTGTAACGGTGTTAGGTACTTCAAGATTGTACTGCTCGAATATATCCTTGTTGTACAGATACCCCCATGACATCGTCTCCAGTGGTACGCCAACCACTTTGCCATCTGTTGTCGTTACGGATTTTCTAACATCCTCCAGCAAGCTGTCAACAAACGGCTGATCAGACAAATCCTCCAAGTATCCTGCCTTGTGGAAGGTTGGCAGCTCATTAATCGCATGCAGCGAGAATACGTCTGGCGCATCGTTTGAAGCCAAGCGCGTTTTCAAAATCTGTGCCGCATTGTCAGTATTTGGAAGTTCTAGCTGTATCGTCACATCCCTATTTTGTTCCTTCATCATGGCAGTAAAATCGGCTGCCAGCTTATCGTATTGCTCCTTAAAGCGCGGCTGAGCAATAAATACCTTTAACGTAACGCTTTTGCCAGTTGATCCTACATTGCTGCCCGTAGGATCGGAATTGCTGCTTGTTCCGCTATTGCTTGTTCCGCAGCCTGCCAATAATGCGGCAACGAGTGTCAGAGACATCATAAGGCTTGTTGTTTTTTTCATTTTTATTGACCTCCCAAATGATTTGGTTACGCTTTCATTATAAGATTGCGCTTACATTTTGGAATTGGACAGAATTAATCACTTGGATTGGATTATTTTAAACCTCGTGCTGCTTTCTCATTTCACCAGGTGCAATCCCAAAGTATTTGCGAAAAACTCGATAGAAATAAGAAATGTCCTCATAGCCAATGGACTCCGCTATTTCCTTGATCGATAGCTTGCCTTCTTCGATTTTCAGTCTCGCCTCTTCCATTCTGAGCTGCATAATATAGTCAGTCACGCTTATGCCAAGCTCCTGCTTGAACTGTTTGCTCAAATACTCCTTGCTAACAAAAAATACGCCCGCAAGCTCCTCAAGCATCAGCGGCTCTTTTGCATGCTGCTCAATATAGCTCTTTACATCGAGCAAATTAAGCTTGGTTTTGTACTTGCGCTGCTCAATCAATTGCTGGAGCAGCTGCATGAAGAACGCTGTCAGCTCATCCCATTCCAGCCTTAGCAAAGCATCTGTCTTGGGCTGTACCGCCAGTGCAAGATTATGCTTCTCGCTCAGCTCCTGTGCAAAGCGCAGCAGTTCGTCCATGAGCTGCTGCCGCAGACTGGCAGGAAGCTGCTGCTTCACCCATTTGGCCTCCATTTGGATAAAAAGCTGCTCTAATTGCTCCGCTTGCAGCTTTTGAAAAGTCTGTTCTATGCTTCGCTTATACGCATCCATGACATAAACAAGCGATACATCGACAACCGCCTGCTGTTGCTGCAGCACCTCACGGCATTTGCGCAGCGCTTCATTCAAGGCGGCACCGTCGATTGGCTTGAGCATATATTCAACAGCATTGCAGCGCAGTGCTTTTCTCGCGTATTCAAAATCATCATAGCCGCTAATAACAATCAACTGCATGTCAGGATAATGCTCTCTAATATATTCCATCAGCTTGCCGCCATCAACGCCCGGCATTTTCATATCTGTTATAACAAGCTGCAGTGAATGCTGCTGTAAATAGGCTATAGCCTCAGCCCCATCATCTGCTTCGCATACGATTTTCATATTAAGCTCTTCCCATGCGCCAAAGCGCTTGACGATTTCACGGTTCCACGGCTCATCATCAACCAGCATGACTGAAATCATTGTAAATCCCCCTTAGCTGATGCAGGTATTTTAACGATCACTTCTGTTCCGTACTGCTCAACGCTGTTCACTTCAATGCCATAGCGGCTGCCAAATTGAATATGAATTCTTGAAGCAATATTGGCGAGTCCGATTTGCTTCCCGCTTGTCCACAGCCCCTTATCGTTGAACACTAAGCGTGCACGCAATTGCGCAAGCTGCTGACTATCCATCCCAATTCCGTTGTCACGTATAGAAATACAAAGCACATCGACTTCAAGCCGCGTGGAAATGTGAAGCTGCCAGCTCCCTTGCTTCGGCTCTAGTCCATGAAAAAATGCATTTTCTACAATCGGCTGCAGCGTTAGCTTGGGCAAGCGAACCTGCAAAAAGCGTTCATCGCATTCCACGCTTATTTTGAGCCGCTCGCCAAATCGCTGCTCCTGGATCATGACATAATTTTGCAAATGCTTCAGCTCAGCCTCCAGCGTCGTCAGCTCATCGGGCTCCCGCAGCACATAACGGAACATGTCACTCAGCGAACGAATCATTTGGTAGCTTTGCTCTGGTGAGCTGCTGTACACCATACTGCCGATCATTTGCATCGTATTTTGAATAAAATGCGGATTAATTTGTGCTTGCAGGGCGCGCAGCTCGGCATTTTTTTTATCCAGCTCCATCTGGTATTCATTCAATATATGCTCTTGAATGCGCGTTTGCATATTATACAGCTTGACCTCCAGCAGTCCGATTTCATCAACTCTTGTGCTGACGGGCTGCTCCTGTCTGCGCATGAAGCTTAAGCCTCGCATGGATTGTGCCAACCGCACAATCGGCTTGGAAATTTGCCAGCCGAGAAATGCTGCGATAACCATCGAAAGCGCTGCGGAGACGAGGCCAACAATAAGTCCGTACTTCATCGTTTGAATCGAGCTTTGGTGAACAAAGCTTTTTGGAATGACCTTTATAAGCGTCAGCTTGATCGCCGAGCTTGTATAGTGAAAAATATAGGCGTCATCCGCTGCAAAATAGAATGGCCCGCCTGTGGACTTCTGCACCTGCTGCACCTGTCTCCATATGTCAGCCGACAGCTCCTCGCCAGTTGACTGATAGAGCAGCTCGCCGCTCTCATTCACGAGCAAAACCGGGTGATTGCTGCCCTGATTAAGCAAATCAAGTGTTTGATCCATCATACTCCAGCGTACATCTAGTGAAAAATAGCCTAGCTTCTGCCGATTTTCAAATCGGTTGATGCTGCGGATCATGCGAAACTTGCCTGAATCCTCCTCATCGGTGTTCAGCATAAAGTCCTTGTCCTGCTCAACAAGCTCGGTGAATACTTCTGGAGCAGTCGTCAGCGAATTGACAGATGCTTCATAAGAATTGTAGCGATACAGCTTTTTCCGTTCATCGACATAGATATCTACTCCAACCATATAATTTCCTGCTGAATAGTACATATTCGTTATCAGGTTCGTAATATTGCGCTGATCATTGTATTGCTCTGAAAGCGACTGATTGTCATAATTCGATAAATAAGCTGACATATCAGGATGAATCAATGCAGAATAAACTAAGCTATTGAGCTGGTCAAACTGCTGATCCAAATAAATACCCGTCCATTTCATATTCGAGAGATTCGTTTGGATCACCTGATCCTCCATTGCCTGCCGCGAATTGTTGGTCGCTAGCAACGTTACGGCTATCGTTGGCGGAATGACAAGACATACCATCGTAATAATAAGCCGTGTCCTGATGCTGCGCTTAAATGGCTGCAACAGGCTTTGGATTATAGCGTGTAACCGCTGTCTCACCACATTACACCCACCCTCCTGTGCGACTTTGACTTTAGTAAAGCAACTATAGCAGACGATGCTCCGCAAGTACATATGTATGCAGCAGCCAGTACATGTAAAATGCTTCCTGGTATAATTCACATTAAAACGTTAAATACAACAAAAAATCCTCCAAATGCCTACTTTACGATGTGCCTCTCTTGTTATCCAAGGCGAGACAAGCTCTAATGTAGAGCGGTTTGAAGGATTAAAAACAGCTGTGCTAGACGTTGTCTTAGGAAAGCACAATCGTATGGAAGGATTCTGGCTCCATCGTACGCTGCAGCAGTCTGCCATTGCCCAGCTCAATTGAAATGATACGTTCATCTTTAAACGGATTGGTTAGCACAATGACGTGAGCACCCTGCTCATTACGGAATGCAAGCGCGTTGCCTGACCAAGACCCCTGCAAGCCTAAGCGTGCTGCACCCGCTCCGACATAATGTGCAAAGTGCTTCATCACATAATATTCCGGATTGAGGCTATATTGCTGATGCTGCGGATCGATTGTGACCATGCTGTTTTGCTTCCAGCCCCATGTGCTCATCCCCGATGGCTCCAGCGCCATATTCCAGTAAATATAGCCGTTTACGCCATTAATAAAGTAATGATGATACAGGTTAAAGACATAGCGAGCATAAAACCACGTGTTTTCTCCATCACCACATTCATTTTCCGTTTGCATGTATTGCAGCTCAGGATAGCTCATTTGCGTACGCTGAATAGCGTACTTGCCTGCCCATTGATAACCGACACCCTTCACGTACTGATAGGCTTCAGGATCGCTTAATACAATATTGGCGTATCCGTTAAAATCCGTTTCCTTCTTCTTCAGCCATTCATCCCAAGCCTCTGGTGCATTGATCGTGCCCAGCCATATCTCACTTGCAATGCTATGCTGCTTAAACGCTGGACCCAAGTAGTCGCGAATAAACACTTTAAGCTGCTCGCCTGTCCAGACGCAGGATGGAAACTTCTGATCGGCGACAACCTCGTTTTGCACATGAATTTGGTGAATCGTAATCCCTTCTGCGGCATAGGCCTGTACGAACCGCACAAAATATAGTGCGTAGGCCTGCAGCACCTCGGGCTCGAAGCGAAGCGTGCCATAGTTGTAAGCTCTCGGAAACTTCATCCACGTTGGCGGGCTCCACGGAGAAGCAAACAGCTTAAGCTGCGGATTGCGCTTTAGTGCCTCCTTAATATATGGAATCAAATACTGCTTGTCCCGTTCAATTGAAAAATGCTCCATCGCATAATCCTCATCCGTCTCATTCAAGCTGTACCAATCAAGCGCATAATCGCTTGCTCCAATCGGAAGACGGCATATGTCAAAACGCTGATCGCTTGTTGGCAAGAACAGCCGATCAAGCAGCTTCTCGCGCTCCTCTTCCGGCAGCTTTTGCAGGGCGATGTAACCCAGCTCATTGAAGCAGCCGCCAAAGCCCAAAAGCTTTTGGTGCTCAATGTCGGTCAAACGGAGCGCGCTGCTTTCTCCCTGTACTACTTGAAAGTCATGCTTTTCCTGCCATTGCTGTTGCTCTGTGCTTGTAATCCATACCACATTATCCATAAACATGATCCTCCTATAATGTTTGAGTAGATTGCCTTAATATAAAATTAGCTATAGTATAATAGAAAGCGCTCTCCAGCAAGAGGGAGTAACTCAAGTAGAATTTACCCAAATCCGAGGTGAATCATAATGGACTCTGCTATAAATGACTATCCCAATCCGTTCAGCCACGCCAGTCCTGCCGCTTACAACAAGCGACCTGTCAATAAAACCAGCAGCGAACAGTCAGCTTACCAGTGGCTGCCAAGCATTGATTGGAACATTAAATTTTACGGTGGGCATGTGCAGCAGGTTGGCAAGGGCTGGTCTGCGCCGTTGGAAGCGCATATTGGCTTTGAAATCTTGCTTGTACTTGCTGGCCGGCAAGCTACAACGATTTACGGCAGGCAGTTCGAGCTTACACAAGGGGACATTATAATCATTCCGTCAGGCATCGAGCACCTGAACCACTGTGAGCATAATGATGGCTTGACCTATTTCTGCGCCCATTTCCATATTGATGATCCACTGTTCCGTATCCAGCTGCTCCGCCAGCAGCAGCTTATTTATCGCAACGGCACAGAGCCGAACAAGCAATTGCAGCTCATCATCAACAAATGGCTGGAGATGTTCAAGACCGAGCATGCTTATACAAGCACTGATCATTTTCAGATGCAGATGGTGCTGTTCGAGCTATGCGTTGCCCTTACTCGTTTAGTCGAGCAGTCCGAAACAAGCACAAGCGGCGGCACACGCTATCTTGCTCCTACAGCGATCCATTATGCGAAAATGATCGCCGAGCGGCTAAAGCTGTATTTCAATCAGCATGCGGCTAGCCAAAACGAGATCAGCCTAGCAGATTTAAAGGTGGAGGCTCTCATCGAATCAATTGGCATTAGCAGCGGCTATGGGCTTGAGGTATTCCGAAGTGTATACGGTATTTCACCACGTAAATATTTATCAGAGCTAAAGCTTCAAGAAGCTAAGGCGTTAATCCAGCAAGCACATTTATCTCTGACAGACATTGCCGAGCGATTAGGCTACAGCCATCTGTCACATTTTAGCCGCCAGTTCAAACGCTGGACCGGAATCAGTCCGCTGGAGTACCGCGAGCAGCTCTAACCGAATCTTATGACTCTACTATTGACAACTGAAATATCGCTTATCAGCAATGATAGGATTACGATAATTAAAAAAACGGGGTGCTCCAAAAGATAAATGGATGCATCCCGTTTTTTGCTGTCTAATTGATAAAATAACAGCACTCCAGCATTTTTACTTTTCGATATGATTTTCACCTGCTGAGCGTTCAGCACGATTAAAATTGTTCATTCATTAAAAAGTTCCCATATAAATCCTTCATTCATTTTAAATAACGTGCCTAGTACACCAAGTGTCCTCAAGCTTATTCTTTCACCGCTTTCGAGCTTATAATTTATTTGATAGGTAGCAAATATTGCTGCATTCGTAAAGTGAGAAGACCTAGATAAGATTCTCTCTCCGTCCTTATAGCATATATTTAATAACTCAACATCAAACTCACAAGTAATTGTATACTCCTGAGAAATCCAGTCGTCAAATTTATCACGTGAAGGTGTCGTTATCAATAGCATTATGAGTATAGAAATTACACCGAACACAATAATCCGTATACCTCGATTAATTCGAATCCCCCCTTACAATGCTACTTTAGAAATTAACCAATAGATCAAAGAATAATCGATACCTTTATTGCCTATCATTTTAACTCTTCAACGCATCCACCATTCCATTCAGTTTCCTCTATTAGAACCACAACACATCTTCTTCCCATTATACCTAAAATTACCAAAAATATGAATAATAGAACCCACTATTCTTGTAAGCCTATAATTGAAATTAGTGCGTTTATTTTAAGCTGCAAACGCAAAAAGCTAGACGAATTTGGTTCGTCTAGCTTCATATCGTATTCTTGTACGCCTATTTAAAAGTATCTAGAGCATCACAGGAATTGGCCTCTACCCCTACATCGCTTCATACTTGAAATATGAAAATTGTGCAGGCGCTGAATTGCCGCTTGCCGTGCCGTGCGCAAACATGCCCAGCGTCACTCCCGTAAAGGAGCCGCCTGAATCTGGGGTGATGTCATTGGCAGGTGCTGTTGCAAGCGTATGCCAGTTCTCTCCATCAACCGTATACAGCAGACTGTATTCCTGCAGAGTTGATTGAATAGCGAATTTAATGCTGCCATTAGTGTTATAGGCTTCGGCATCAATGGCTGCAACAGCAGTTTGCTCCTCTTGTTGATTTCTCATCAACGTCGCTTGAACTGCGAGCTTGCCATCTTGCTTCGTCAAAGCAATGGCATAATAGCTATGATCGCTTAGACGTGCGGCAATACCTGCTGCTTCGCCTTCCTGCTCTGGCTGATAGGAGAGCGCAGTTTCGAATCTCATCTCATGATCCAGCTGTCTGCGGCTTACATAGACCGTATCTTGCCCATCATGAAGCGCTTTCTCATTACCTACCAACGTCAAATACCCATCATTTGAGCTCGTGCTAACTGCGCCTGCTTTAGGCAGCACACGTGAATAGATCCAGTCCATGCTGAGCGGTTCAGACGCTGAGAACGAGATAACTAGCTGCTTTGGCTGCTCCTGCTGTTGAATCAATACATCAGCATCCTGCTTAGTCGGCACGGTTACCTTCATCTCAAGTCCTACATGCCCTTCATTGTTGTCAACCATCGGCCAGCCATCCACCCAAGTAACAGGTGCAAGGAACGTCTCTCGTCCAAGTACGCTTCCACGTTCATTGAACAGGCGTACCCCTAAAAACAGGACCCACCAATTGCCGTCTACATCATCTAGCAGCTCGGCATGACCCGTATACTGAATCGGATGATCCTTAAGCGCATTGTGCGTAAGAATAGGATGCTCCAGCATTTCAAAAGGACCATACGGATTGCTGCTGCGTCCGATAATTTCACGATGCATAGGCCCTGTGCCGCCTGATGCTGTCATCATATAGTACATGCCGTTAATTTTATACAAGTGAGGACCCTCTACCCACGGCCCCTCGTCTCCTTCAAACACTACGACTGGCTCTGTCAGCGCTTCACCCGTTTTCGGATTGATTTCATATTGAATCACATGAGACGTTTCGGCAAAGCCTGACTGCACAGATACATATACCTTCCCATCATCATCGAAAAACAGCGATGGATCAATGCCGCCATGCGGAATACGAATCGGATCACTCCATGGACCTGCTGGATTAGCTGCAGTCACGAAGAAGTTGCCGATCCCATATACGTCGGTTGTAATCATATAAAATAGTCCGTCATGATAACGAAGTACTGGCGCATAGATCCCTTGAGAGCTTTTGCGGCTCAACAAGTTCACTTGACTTTCGCGATGAAGCACATGCCCAATTTGCTCCCAGTTGACTAAGTCCTTACTGTGAAAAATCGGTACGCCAGGGAAATATTCAAACGTGCTTGTTACCATATAGAAGTCCTCACCGACGCGAATTGCGCTCGGATCCGGATAAAAGCCTGACAGCACCGGGTTGCGATACTGCACAGTTTTCGTGTTCGTCATCGTAAACTGCCTCCTATTCAATATGCCTATCCATCTACGCAGCCGATTTACTTTGCGAAATCCGTAATACGATAGAATGATTCCTTCGGCTCATGCTTTTCATCGAACACAAACGGCCAGTTTTTGCGCCCTCTAACCGGGAAATCATCCAGCCAAGTGTAATCCTCTGCTACTCCCCAGAACGTTACCGCTGTAATAACATCCTTGTATTCGCGGAACAACTGGAAAATTTGATCGTAGCGTTCTGCTTGCTTTTCAAGCATTTCCGCAGTTGGTGCCGTTAAATCTGTACGGCGGTCCTCATGATCAAACACCGAAATATCAAGCTCTGTCACTTGAAGCTGCAAGCCTGTTGCTGCATACTTCTCGATTGCTTCACGAATATCTTCGATTGAAGGTCCTTTCAAACTCCAGTGACCTTGCAGACCGATGCCGTGAATCGGAACATCCTGGGCTTGCAGCGATTGAACAAGCTTAATGATCTTGTCGCGCTTGATCGGGTTGCACTCATTGTAATCGTTGTAGAACAGAACCGCATTCGGATCTGCTTCATGCGCGAATTGGAACGCCTTCGCGATAAAGTCCTCGCCTACTTGCTGCAGCCAGCGTGAATCGCGCAGCCAGATGTCGCTCTTGTCTTCAATCACCTCATTGACAACATCCCAGCCATAAATCTTACCTTTATAACGTCCAACAACAGTATCGATATGCGATTTCATACGAGCGAGCAGCTGCTCACGTGTAGCTGGCTGACCATTCGCCCCTTCAAACACCCAATCCGTTGTTTGGTTATGCCAAACAAGGGTATGACCACGCATTTTCTTGCCATTAGCCGTTGCAAAATCCATAAGCTTATCAGCTGCTTCAAATGTGTAGCGGTTCTCCTCTGGATGTACGCTAACAAACTTCATATCGTTTTCCGCCGTAATGCTGTTGAAATGCGTTTGCAGCAGCTTTTCAGAGCCCTTAATGGTAGCTAGGTTTACAGCTGCCCCAATATCAAAATAATCCTTATACACTTCCCATAATCGTTTCATGCAACTTGCTCCTCTCCATAATAAAATAATGATCGCGCGTACATTATAAGGGGGAGCCATCTAGCTGCGAGCTACCCCCTATGATGTTATGAGTTATATGACGGGCTAGAATCTAGCTCGACGATTGCCTAAGCCTTGTGCATTTAATAAATCGTTCGGCCTTGCTCATCTGCAATACCGGATTTGCGATAGAAGTACGTATTGATGATATCTCGCCAATCCTTGCTGTTTTCAAGCTGATGCTGCAAGCGACCAAGAATGTGGTTATAACGCTCCGCATCGACTTCACCTTCTAATTGCTGCCAACGTGAAATCCAGTACTCCACGCGCTCCACACCTTGGAAGTGCGTGTCATAAATATGCTGAATAACCGTTTTGCCTGAGTGCAGCACGTGGGTATATGGCACATGGTGGAAGAACAGCAACAGCTCATCCGGGCAGGTTTCTAAATTTTCATAGACCGCCGCAATGTCGGGCTGATACTGACTTGTATAGCCTGTGCCGCTTGCAACCGTACGATTAACACCGATGCCTTTATGGTCGGCAAAGTGGTATGTTCCCCATTTTGAATACTCATAGCCGTCAATATCCGGACCGTAGTGATAATGCGGTGTTACCATCCAGCCTACACCTAACGGTGAGGTATAGCTTTCATAGATTGACCAAGATTCCATTAGAAAATCTACTAGCATCTGTTGAACGACAGCGGACTCAGAGAATGTCAAACGCGCCCATTCAGCTGCAATATCCTCACTGCTTAGATCAGGATTCCACAGCAGGCGGCCATAGCCATATAGATTCGATTGTGCCAGATGATGTCCTGTCCAGTTAGCATCATCCCCGATATTCGTCACCGCAGTAATGCCTGAGTGCGTATACGGATGAATGTTGCCAGCAGCAATTTCCTTCACCGTACTGCCTTCGCCCTTCACCTTAGTATCAAACTCTAGAACTTCCTTCCATTGCGGAATGAGATAGCATACATGACGCTGCTGACCGGTGTATTCCTGTGTAATCTGGAATTCCATTACCGCATTGGTATTCGGCATCGCGCCAAACAGCGGCGATACAGGCTCACGTACCTGGAAATCCATCGGACCGTTTTTGATCTGCAGGATAACATTATCCAGGAAGCGTCCATCTAGCGGTTTAAAGTGATCGTAAGCTGCACGCGCACGATCCGTAGAACGATCTCGCCAATCCTGATGGCAGTTGTAAACGAAGCAGCGCCAAAACACAAGTCCGCCAAACGGCTTAAGCGCCTCACCCAGCATGTTGGCACCATCTGCATGATCACGGCCATACGTGAATGGACCCGGACGGTTTTCTGAATCGGCCTTCACTACAAATCCTCCGAAATCTGGGATTGCAGCATACACTTCCTTAGCCTTCTGTTTCCACCATTCCTTCACACGCGCATCAAGCGGATCTGCTGTTTCCACCTCTCCAAGCTCAATCGTTGCCGCATAGTTCACACATAAAAACAGCTTAATGCCGTAGCTGCGGAATACAGCAGCAAATTTTGCTACCTGTGGTAGCAGCTTCTCTGTAATGAGAAAGGTTTCAGGACGATGAACATTAACGTTATTAATGGTCATTCCGTTAATCCCGATTGAAGCCATTAATCTTGCATAATCCACGATGCGGGGGCTATCTGCTAGCAGCTCATTCTTGTTGAAGAATATCGAGCGTCCTGCATAGCCGCGCTCAATACTACCGTCCATATTGTCCCAGTGATTGATCATGCGCAGATTGTATTTGGGCTGCTCGGATAGTGATATCGCATCAATCGATTCGCCTTGTGCCATCAATCGCAGCAAGTGAAATACACCATACAGTACCGCTTGCTCGCTAGCTCCCGCAATTGCCAAATAAGACTGTTCATCCTTCGTAATCGTTTTCAAAACATAACCTTCATTATGGCTTAACGCTGCCATAGGGCCAATTAACGATTCATCCAGGTAAGCAGAGCTTCCAACTACGCCAATAGCCAAGAACTGCTTTACTGATGGCTCTATAACCACTTGAGGTGTTATCCCAATCAGCTTCGGCAAAGCAAGCTGCAGTTCATTGATTGCAGATGCAATCGGACTAGCCTGCTTATAACTGCCAGCTGCAATCGTTGCCGTCCATGCCTGATATTGCGCGGCAAGCTGATCATCCTTTACCTTATCATACCTTAACCATGCTTCATACCCGCTTAATTTCATGTCTTTCTTCATCCTCTCTAGCATTAAAAGCTGTGCCGCCCAAACTTCGAACGGACACAGCCTTTAATTAATTTTCGATGAAACTATTCATGCTAATTCAACATTCGATGCCGAATTAACAATTCCTGCTGCTTCTTGATCAAAGTTGTGTTTTGAGCACTGGAAACCTCGCCTGAGTTCAAAACTCGATGCCGAATTGACATTCAGTCATACTTCGTGATCAAAGGTTGAGTCCAGCTTTCAGCACCGAGAAGGTTGGACGAAGCTAGAGCTTGAGAAGCGCAGCGTACGTAATTGGTACGTGAGCTACAATGTTTTCGCAGAAAACATTCCTCGGAAGCACAACCCCTAGCTGAATTCAAAATTCGATGCCGAATAAACTAGCAGTACTACTTCGTGATCAAAGCTGGACTAGCCTTTAACACCACCGACAGTCATCCCCTGCACAAAATACTTCTGCAAGAACGGATACACTATAATGATCGGCAAGCTGGCAACAATCGTCATCGTCGCACGAATCGATGTTGGTGTTACGCTTGTTACATTACCCTGTGCACCTGCAAAGGCATCAGCTGCTGTAGCACCAGAGCTGGCAGCGGTATTCGATGTTGATAATATTTTCATCAATTCATATTGTAATGTGCTTAGCTCTAAACGTGAAGAGTTATATAGAAAAACATCAAACCATGAATTCCATTGTGATACTGCTACGAACAAGGATACCGTTGCAAGTGCTGGAACCGTAAGCGGAAGTACGATTCTCATAAATGTCGTAAATTCGCCCGCACCGTCAATTCTGGCAGATTCCATAATACCTTCCGGCAACCCCTCAATGAAGGAACGAACTACGATCATATTGAACACTCCGATAATACCAGGAATGATATATACCCAGAAGTTGTTTAATAGACCAAGCTCTTTTGTCAGCAAGTAGTTCGGAATAAGTCCACCGTTAAAGTACATCGTAAAGATAAAGGCAATCGTTACAAATTTTCTTAACACATAATCCTGTCTGCTAATCGTGTATGCGAGCATCGCCGTACAAAACACAGACACGAGCGTACCGATGATGGTACGAGCAGCAGAAATGTACGTGGCATGGAAGATTGATGATTCATTAAAAATATATTGATAGTTCGCCCACGTCCACTCTCGTGGCCAAATATAGATACTGCCTCGAATAGAATCATTCGCATCGTTAAAGGAAAGAGCGAACATATTCAAGAACGGATATAATGTAACAATCATTAAGCAAATCATGAAAATGATGTTGAACACATCAAACAATTTATCAGGAACTGACGAATACAATTTACGAGATGATTTGGCTCCACTCATGTTGTTAGCCTCCTTACATGATGATTAGTACAGTCTGCTTTCTCCCAAGCGCTTGGCTACATTATTCGCAACCATTAGGAAGATGAAGCTGACAACGGTCTTAAACATACCAGCAGCTGTCGCTAAACCATAGTTGCCCATGTTCATCCCGTACTTTAAGACAAATATATCAAGGTTCTCGGAGTAATCCACGTTCATACCGTTACCTAGCAGATACTGTGGCTCAAACCCAGACTCCAGAATATGCCCAAGGTTCATGATCAACAGAATTACAATTACAGATTTCATCCCTGGAAGTGTAATGTGTAGAATACGTTGGAAGCGACTTGCGCCATCAATTTCAGCTGCTTCATATTGAGAAGGATCAATCGTTGTAATAGCAGCTAGGTAAATAATCGTATTCCAACCGACGTTCTTCCATACTTCTGTTGCCCCTAGAATACCCCAGAAGTATTCACCCTTACCAAGCCACAGAACAGGTTGATCAATTAGATTAAGCTTTAACATTAATACATTTATAATTCCCTCTGGTGCTAATGCAGTTTGTACAATGTTGGCCGCAACGACCCAAGAAATAAAGTGTGGCAAATAACTAATTGTTTGAACGGTTCTTTTGAATAAAATACTTCGCAATTCATTAAGCAACAGTGCAAGCACAATTGCCGTTACAAAACCAAGCACAAGGTTTATTGAGCTCATGACAAGCGTATTTCTCAATACGCGATAAAACGCTTCTTCCTGAAATAGCATCTTAAAGTTTGCAAGCCCAACCCACTCTTGGTTGAACAAGTCTCTTGCTGGTCTAAACTTTTGAAACGCGATTGTCCAGCCCCATAGCGGAACGTATTTAAACACAAACACCCATAATAGAAACGGCAGAGACATAAGCATAAGCATTTTTTGCTTAGATAACTGTTTGAAAAATGTACCGATACGTGAATTGCCAGTAGTAGCAGCTGCAGTTACGGTTTGTCCTGTATGTTTCCCCACCTTGAAAATCTCCCTTCCGGCAAAAAATGCGTGCTTCTCTCCATTGGTTAGAAGGGAAAAGCGAAGGTTCTCTTCGCTTTTCCTTTACTCTTTATTTACTTCTTACCAGTTACCCGCAACACGCTCTTTTACATGTTTAGTCATGAACTCTTCATAGCCAGCAACATCCAGCTTACTGAATTCTGCAACATATTCATTCCATACTTTATCGAACTCAGACGGAGTTGCGAATACTAATCTTGGATAGTACTTTTGCTGTAGATCGCTAGCTTTTTGTGCATAGATCTGCTCAGGAGAACCTTGAGCTTTGTTGATGCTCCAAGCAGGGTACCAAGGACGCTCATCTGGCTCAGAGAACATGCCTGCAAAAGTTTGAGAACCGTATGCATCAAGAATTGCACGGTCTCCTTCCGTATAACCAGCGTAAGCTACTTCAGGCTGGTTACCTACCGCATAAGAGTTGCCATTTTCAAATACTGAGTTGTTACCATAACGAGGCCAGCTGTACTCGAAGTACTGGAAGCCATAAGAACGCTTGAAGTCATTGTCGTTACGATTAGCAATTTGCTCATCGCTCATCACATAACGGCCATTCTCATCAACAGAGTAAGTTACGCCTTCTTCACCCCATTGAACAAGAACTTGGTTTTCTTCTGTTAGCAGGTTATCCCAGTACTTAATGATACGAACTGGATCCTTTGCACTTACAGAGATACCGATACCGCGGTTGTTAACGAATGCTGGTGGATCGATATATTGGTCTTTTGTATTTTCATCAAATACAACTGGTAGTCCTACATAACGGAAATCATCATTTCCTGCTGTTTTCAAGTTATTCGTAGCATCGCCTACTTGCCAGCCGTAGTTAAAGTAACCTAGTACGCGGCCAGAAGTTAGCTTAGCAAGATATTGGTCCTTGTTCGCTGTAAATGTCTCAGGATCGAATAGACCTTTGCTGTTCAACTCATTAAGAGATTGAAGCCACTGCTTTTCATAGTCCGTTGTTGCATAAACTTTTGCTTCATGTGTGTCCATGTCGACGATGATATCACCATCGTTTGGATAACCAGCAAGGTGCATTGGTGCGTTCGTAATGGTGAAGAAGTTATCTTGAACACCTGCAAATGTAATAAATCCGATTGTATCTTTACCATCTACAGAAGGATATTTCGCTTGATATTGCTCAATGAGATCAAAGTATTGATCAAGCGTTTTCACTTCTGGATAACCGAATTCTTTAAGAACGCGGCGTTGCACCCAGAATGCGCCTTGAGAAACGTTAGGATCGCTAATGTATCCTTGGTTAGCAGAGAAAGGCAGGATGTAGATGTTGCCATCTTCTGCTGTAAACTTGTCAAAATAATCGCCATAAACGCGCTTGATGTTAGGTGCATGCTGTTCAATCAGATCGTTCAATGGAATAAATGCTTCTGCATCTAGCAGCTTTTCGATTTCGCCCTCAGGAACGATAACATCTGGATATTCGCCGCCAGCGATCATTACCCCAGATTTTGTTGCTACATCCCCTACTGCAAACTCCATCTTCCAGTCTACGCCTGTTTGCTCCTGAAGAATTTTACCGATTGTCGTATCACTTGCAAGTACATCCTTACCACTGCCAAAACCAAAGTAAGTAAATGTTACAGGATCCGTGCTAACCTCTGCATCGTTGCCAGAGTTTGCAGCGTTTTTATTTTTCTCTTTTCCTGCATCGTTATTACCACAGCCTGTGATAAGTAATACAGACGCCATCGTTAATGCCAGACTCGTCTTTAACCATTTTTTTGTGGTCATTGCTGTGTCCCCTTCCTAACAATCATTAATTTGTAAGCACTTTCAGTATAAGAGATACAAGGTCTTATCGTTACCCATAAAACTTTAGTTCATTCTTTGTAAAATATAGATGTTTAATTTTTTTAGTCATTAATCTTTACTTTTTTAACGATTCCACTCTAATTACTCATCTCTAATAGGCAATCGCAACGTGATTCGCGTCCCTTGTCCAAGCTCACTGTCAATCTTGTACGTAAAGGCGTCACCATAAACGATTTTTAGACGGGTGTAGACATTTTTCATGCCAACCGACTCTCCCATTGACTCATCCTCAGTAAAATAATGATGGAGTTCGTCAAGCTGCTCCTTACTCATGCCCATTCCGTTATCTGCAATAATAAATACAATCTGATTGGCCTCGCTTGCAATTTGAATCGTTATAAAGCCGATACCTGGATTGTCCTCGATGCCGTGAATACTCGCATTTTCTACAAACGGCAAAAAGGTCATCTTCGGAATAAGCTTCTCCTTCAAGGATTCCTCAACCGTAATTTGGTATTGCAGTTTATTCGCAAAGCGATATTTCTGAATTTCCAAGAAGCTTTCAATGAGATCAATTTCTTCTCGGATCGTAACAAAGCTGCGCTTCCAAGATATCGACTTTCGGAAAATTTTCGCCATATTCTGAATCGTCTTAGCTGTTTCTGTTTCGCCCTTCATCAAGCTGCGCATGCGAATCGTCTCCAGCGCATTAAACAAGAAGTGCGGGTTGATTTGACTATGAAGCGCATGAAGCTGCGCTTGACGCTGTCTGATTTCCAGGTCTTTTTTCTGAATATCTGCAACGTACACATCGTTAATTAAATTTTCAATACGTTCAATCATTCGATTAAATTCGACAGAAAGCTCTCCAATCTCGTCACGCTCTGAATGATACGGAACGGGCTTGAAGTTCTTGCCCTTCACCTTCTTCATATGCTTTAAAATATGCTTGATTCGGGAAGTGATCGAGCGAGATATTAAGAGAATAATAAGGGTGGGAATGAAAAAATTGATCGCTGCAAGCCATACGATGAATTGTCCGGACTGTCTTACCTCGGACAAAATCTTTGCTTCGTCTAAAACACCATACAGCGACCATCCTCCCAGATAGCGATTGTTTTGATATATTTGTTCAAATGTAATCGCCAGTGCTGGCTGTTTAATGCTTTCCTTTTCAAGCGGTTGAGCCGCTTGCTGCGCTGATGAATTATTGCTGTAGCGTACTTGTCCATCTGGGCTTAAAAAATAAATATCCCCATCAAAGGTTGTTATGCTCATCAATTGATTAACATACTCCATATTGAGGTCAATCTTGATAAGATGCTCGTATTTTTGAATGCGCTTGTCCGACAGCTTTTGGATCACGCTAATACTGGACGGGGTAACGTAAAGATTGGGATAGGAATTGTTTAAATGTTCAATACTGCGATACCAGTCCGTTTCATAGATCGACTGATCCAAATTCAAGATATTGCCCGAAGCCAAGATTGTTGGATTGTCGGTCATAATGTGAGCAGAGCTAATTGTTTTATATTCTTTATCAGAACGAATAAATATATTTTTAATGGAGTTTAATGATTCGATATAGCGATCATAGGAAGCATATTCCGTTTCCAAATGCTCCTCAAGCGACTTGTCAATAGAATACAGATAGGAAATGCTCGCAGCATCGTCAATCAACATGCCTAGTTCATTTTTTAGCTGAGTTAATGCTTGCTCGGCATCGACTGTCTTTTGTCGTTTAATATTGTTCGTTGTGACGTTATAGAACACGATATTAGTCAATATGATAGGAATGAACACACATACAATATAAATAAATGTGAGCTTGCCGTTTAGTTTTAAATGATTAAAATGAAATCTGTGCATTGCCTGGATCACCTCTTTATTTTTTACCAAGCATTTTATTTCGGTAATCGGTAGGCGTCATTTTTTCGAGCTTTTCAAACTGCGTCACGAAATAATCCGCATTCTGGAAGCCAACCTTCTCCGCCACCTCATACATGCGCAGGTCCTTCTGCCTTAACAACCGTTTGGCTTCTTCAATTCTGAGCGAAAGTAGATATTCATTAAAATAAACACCATATGTTTTTCGGAACAGCTGACCCAAATACACCGAATTCAAGTAGAACTTTGAAGCTATGCTCTTTAGATTGATATTTTCTGTAAAGTTGGCATCGATATACTTTTTTATCTTTTCAATATTTCCCTTTTTCTGTTCACTGCGCACTTCAGCCAGATAGGCTGCTGCTTCATGAACAAATTGCAGATAGATATGCTGCAGCTGTGAAAGACTGCGATATTTTCGCTGCCATGATAATAGCTCGTCGAGCAGCTTCAGCTCCTCCTCGCTGCCTTCCATCTGTCGTATGATATTAATGATTCCAATCAAGCTGCGTGTAATCGTGTTGGCAACCGCACTGGGAGCGAATCGTTTATCTTGGAACTGGGCGAATATTGCAGCAACCGTGGCTTCATATGCTTCGCTCTGGTTCTCCTCGATTTCATTGATAAGCTTGCTGTGTAACTCCTCATCCACATCAAAATAATATAGAGAGGTTGTCAGCACTTCCTCTGCAAAAATGACCTGTTTGCTTTTCTCAGTGAATTTATAATTCAAACTTTCGTTTGCACTTCGGAAAGAGTGGGCAATATCCTTCAAATGATCGACTGGCTTCCCAACAAATACAGCAACATCGGTTCCTAAATCCTTTACAAGCAAGCCGCGTAAACGAACAAACTGCTCCTGCATGTTTCCACTTGACACATACTGCAGCAAAAATATCGGCAACAAGAGACCATATTGATTTTGGTCACGCACATGAACAGGCAGCGTATGTACATGCTCACCAAAATAATTGGCAACAAACGCTTTCAAAATTGGTGCATAATCGATTGTGCCATCTGTCTGAATATCCTGAACCTCAATCAAAACATACGAATATTCCGCTTCCGCAGGAATTAAGAGAACGCTTGCTAAATGCTCGATATCGAGATCACTATGCTCTGATTGCAGCAGAGTTTGAATAATCGTTTCCTTAATCGGCTTTTCTAAGGTTATCGTGCTGATTCGTTTCTGATTCAACGTCACTGCCAGCTTTTTCAAAGTAGTCTCCAGTTCTTCCTCATCAATTGGCTTCAGAATATAATCCTGAACATTGTAGCGAAGCGCTTTCTGTGCATAGGTAAAATCATGATATCCACTGACAATGATAAAAAGCGGTGGATCCTCGCGCTCCTCCTTAACTCGTTTAATTAATTCCAACCCATCAAGAATTGGCATTCGAATATCTGCAATGACTAGATCCGGCTGCAGCTTATCAATCATTTCGATTGCTTGCTCGCCATTTTCAGCTTCACCGCATATTTCATATTGCAGTGAATTCCAGTCCATTAAATTAATTAGCCCTCTTCTTACAAAAATTTCATCATCAACAATCAAAACCTTGTACATCATTCGGCCTCCCTTGTGCTGACTTAGAACTAACT
This sequence comes from Paenibacillus septentrionalis, assembly GCF_042659865.1. Taxonomy (NCBI): domain Bacteria; kingdom Bacillati; phylum Bacillota; class Bacilli; order Caryophanales; family Paenibacillaceae; genus Paenibacillus; species Paenibacillus septentrionalis. The sequence continues at coordinate 149,376 of NZ_JBHSTE010000004.1, read as the reverse complement.
CAATAGCTACTTACATTGTAGCGATACGATCGACATGATACAAATAATCTGAATCGCTTGCATTGACTGTTACAACAAAATATAACAAAAACTTTCGAATCCTATGCCAGTCTTCGCTACTATAGGGTAAGCAAAACCTTCTGTCAATAATCGTGTCACCGTATAAAAAAAAGAAACTCTCGCCAGCGGCCTCAGAGCTTCTTTTGTAAGATTCTATTCATTATCTAGCCTTCTTCTGGAATAGCAATTCTGGATACAGTCTCATGATCATCTCAATATTGAGAAAATCCTTCATCGACCATTTGAACCTTGCATTAAATCGAGCGCAAACCTCTTCAATCTGAGATCTGCCCAGGAGCCGATCACGTAAATAAATCTGCTTAGCCCAATAAATCATCCCACTGCGCACGATATTTTTTGTAACGAGTACATTCGAAAACTGCTGCAGCTCATTAAGGCTTCGAAACATTTCAATTCGATTATACACAGTGTAGTGCGTCGTATAAGCACGATTGCCTCGATGCTTCGTATTGGAATGCTTAATAATATAATCAGAATTAACTAGATCAGCATGTTCTGAAATCGTGTTTTCGCTGCATTGACCATTCTTTTTAACATACAAGCGCTGTTCATTGGCCATTAATGCTAGATCGCAAAGCTGTTCATCAAACGCGATAACTTCTCGCTTTACACGATTTTGATCATCGGTAATAACCACTTTATTCAAGGTCGGATTAACATGCTCCATCTTTAACGTAATGAGCTCTATCAATTTATCACCCTGAATACCATTCCACAACGCTTCTACTATAAATTTATCCTGAGCATTCACAAGCGTTTTCAATACATATTGCTTTTCTTGAAAAGACATATAGTTTTTAACAGGGATTACTAAGCTATAAATATAGTCTGTGCTGCGCTTATGCCATGGGTTTTCTTCATGGGACGATATCCCTTCCTGAATGGCCCAATCTATATAGGAAGATATGGTTGAATAGATAGATCGTGAGCTTTCCTTCGTTTTAGGCTGCAAAATATCGATAACAAATTGCTTTAGCTGCTCTTCCGTAAAATTACAAAGATCCTTTTGATGTTTGTACTCCAATAAGGCAGATTTTTTGAAAATACGTCCATATACCTCTTTCGTATCCTTATTGCGGTAACGCTCTAAATATCGAGTTTTAGCAGATTCATTATACATTAAAGCATCCATACTATGCCGATGCATCTGATGTCTCCCTTCTAAAGCTGGATATTAATAGACAATAAGAAAAACTAAATTCATTGTATTATAACCATAAAATTACATAAATACAACCATTTATTTCTAGTATAATTACGCATTTATCCTTCTATATATATGAGAGTAATTATAAAAATGTGATTAATTGCTAATTAAAATAATGAATTGTCAAGTTGCTAACAAAAAATATCATTATTATTCGACAATCTCCCACATTTAAAAAAGGAGCGAGATCGAGGATGCATTCATCTCTCAATCTCGCTCCTTTTATTGTATTCAAGCCTTTCACCTACGCTCTACGAGCTGTTTCAGCTCGCTCACAAGCCGATCCAATTGTTCAAATTGACGACTTATTTCGACCATTTGTCCATACTGCTGCTCCATATTCGCATTCACTTCTTGCACAGCCCCCATATTTTGCTGTGTGGCAGCAGAAATACTATTCATTCGATCCGCAAGCATCGCTGATTGCTCGGCAAGACTTTCAGTCGAGATAGCCGCACGCTGCGTATGCTCAGACGCTTGAAGAGAATTGGATTGGGCCTGAATCAGTGCTCCAGACGTTTCCTCTAACGAGGTGCTGCTTCGTATAACGGACTCATTGCCCTGCTCAACGTATTGATAGGCTGTATCAATGCTGCGGTGGATCGCAGCCAGCAGATCACTGATTTGCTCGACAGAACCGCGAGTGTGCTCAGCCAGCTTGCTGACTTCCCCTGAAACAACTGCGAAGCCCCTGCCATGCTCTCCTGCTCGAGCCGCTTCAATTGCAGCATTCAGCGCAAGCAAATGAATTTGAGCCGCGATATCGTTAATTGTCGTTGCAATCTCACGCACATTCTCATTGTTGTGCTTGAGTCGCTCCATCTCTTCCAGCGCCTGCTTGGTAGACTGCTTCAGCTGTTCCATCTCCTCGCTCATACGCCGAATTTGCTCGGTATTCATCGTGCTGAGCACTGAATTTTTCTCGGCGTATTCACCTACAAGCTGGAAGCTGTCGGTTAGCTCTTTTATACTGATATCCATCGTCTGGGTCGCATCATTAACCGCAATAATATGATTGGTCTGCTGTTCAACCGCAGAAGTCATTTCATTAAAGGTGGATGTCACTTCATGTGAAATCGTTGTCGTTGACATCACTTGTTCTTTTTGCTTTGCACTAAATTCGTTCAGAATCAAGATCGACTCCTTCAGTTTATCAAGCAGCTTGTCAGACAGCTCCTTAGATTCGAGCGCTTCCTGTTCTCGCAGCTGAATATTACGCTGCAGACGTTGTGCAAAATAAGAGGAAACACTTAACGCAATTGTTGCAAACAATAGATACATATACAGATACATCAATGAATCATGGGGGAAAATTCTAGTTTGTATCGTTTCATCCATGTACACGTATGTAGTCAAAATTCCACCAAGCACACCAGTAAGAATAATTGGACGATAATCGGAGTAAAGCGTTACTATAGCCATATTTACATAAACTAAAAAATATGTGCTGATGACAGGTTCAGGATCGGACAGCATCAGCACCGCCGTAATACTGATTAGTCCAAAAGGAACGACATATTTCACATAGGGCGCCAGTTTAGAGATGAACGTCATCACGGTCGCTACACCTGTAATGAGTCCGCCAACAATAATAAGCAATAAAATCATAGCCCAAGGCAAACCAATGCTGATATCAGTAATAATACCTAAAGCAAGCAATCCCCAAATAATCCAAAGCAATAATCGATTTCTTCTGTCCAGTTCTGTTAACGTTTTTGTCATTCTTGTTCCGCCTTTTCGTTTATTTGCTAGTTGCGTATACGGTCGTTTTATACCATGGAAATTGTTCAGTATGGCCATTGATGTAACCTACATCCATGACAGCCGGAACAACGTAATCTCCTTTATAAAACATTTTTTTGCCCAATTGCTGCATTGGAACTTTGTACACAATTCGCAATGCTCGCATAAATACAGGCTCAAGCAGCGAAACCATGCAGGTGATGCCATGCTTTGCTGCACTGGCACAAATTGAGGATAGCACCTCATCCGTATACGATCCCTTTCCTCTAAAAGAGCTTAACAAGGCAATCTTATCGCTTTCACCGACATATCCATTTGCCTGAAGCACCCAAGGATGGGTCGCAAAATCGGCGAATTCGTTAATGACGCTGCGCGCATCAGCATAGTACGGCTTTAATTCAGAGGTTCCAATCACCTCATCCTGTTCAGTGAACACGATGTTCCGCTCTATTGCATCGTCACAAAACTCCAGCTCGTATCCCTTCTCACGCCACACCGTTGTCCAGACTCCATTAAATAATGCTAGTTCTACTTCATTTTCGACTGATTTGTACATATTAGCTGCGATCACTCCTACTTAAAACCTAAATAATTGGAAAATTTATTATAATTATGTAACAACAGCCTTATATTTTAAAGAGGCCCGCCGTCCTATTTTCGCATATTTTGACAAGTCCAGAACGTATTTTACACTTTTTTAACAATTTTTCTGCTGATTTTAGTCGATAACGCTTTCATTTTAGTGAATATTTATTTGCTTTTTTATGACTTGAGTAGTAAAGTGATAAAAAAGTTGCAATTACGAAAGAGGTAATGAATGAATAGGATCACACGCGGCTCATTAACCTGGACGAGATTGATGAGATTCAGCAATCAAAGCAATGCTTTATCGAATGACTTTCTCAAAAAATTTCAGCTGACAACGGCACAATTCGATGTACTCGCGCAAATTTATACGCATCAGCCGCTTACACAAAGCGAGCTCGCCGAAAAAACATTGATCACGCAGGGCGGCATCTCGCGCATGCTGGTAAGATTGGAGCAGGAAGGATATATTATTCGAGAAAAGGATTGGAAGACAAAAACGATCAAGCTGAGCGCAAAGGGCGCTGCTGTCATGGAACAGGCGATGCCTGCACAGCTTGCCTTTCAGTCGTCTATCTTCGAAGAAGCTCTTACAGAGGAAGAGCATAAAACACTCTATCGTTTATTAACAAAGCTCCATAAACACAGCTTGGATAAGCTGTGACGGAATGTTTCAACCTAACTCTCGACTAATTAATTGATTAATAGGAGGAGGAAGACACGATGCCACAAATATTAGGTCATCATCATATCTCGATGTTTGCAAAAAACGCGCGGCAAAACAAGCAGTTCTATACAGAGCTGCTTGGCTTAAGGCTTGTCAAAAAAACCGTCAATCAGGATACACCTTCGATGTATCATCTATTTTATGGCGATGAGGTCGGCACGCCTGGAACAGAGCTGACTTTCTTCGAGCTTCCCCAAGCAGGACATACTGTAAGAGGGACTAATGCGATCGACACAATCGGCTTGCTTGTGCCCTCCTCTGATAGTCTCAGCTTCTGGGCAGCTCGTCTATCAGATCATGGCTTACAGCATAGCGGCATTATAGCCTATGGCCCTTACGAAGCCATAAAGTTTGAGGATCCTGACCATCTAACGCTTGTGCTGCTCAGCAATGAGGGTAAAGCAACACCTGAGAGATGGACGCCATGGAACCAATCTCCTGTCCCGAGAGAGCACGCGATACTAGGCATGGGCGCGATCAATATTACCGTTCGCAGCATGGCACTGTCCGTACAGCTGCTGACAGGACTGCTTGGCTATACGATTATTCATCAAACAGAATCACAAACAACGCTGCAGGCGGTAAAAGGAGAGCATTGGGGCGAGATTATCGTAACAGAGCAGCAAGGCGAAGCCGCACGCCCCGGAAAAGGCAGCGTGCATCATCTGGCACTAACGGTTGCCGATAAAGAGGAACTGAACAAGTGGGATAATCTGCTCAAGCATTATGGTATTAGAACAACTGGCGTCATTGATCGCTACTACTTTGCCAGCCTGTATTTCCACGACCCTAATGATATTTTATACGAGTTAGCTACAGATGGCCCTGGCTTTACGATTGACTGCGATTCTTCAGAGCTTGGCACAAGACTTGATCTACCGCCGTTTCTTGAGCAGGATCGCGCAGCTATCGAAGCTAATCTGCAGCCGCTTGATTAAGGAGGCTGCGATGCAACACTATCGAATTGATCCGTCTAAAGGAATGGAATTCGGTCTGTATTCCCTTGGCGACCATATGGTTCATTCTATGATTAGCACACCGATATCGGCGGAACAACGCATTAAGGAACTAATTGATGCAAGCAAGCTTGCCGAAGCTGCGGGCATTGATGTATTTGCACTGGGTGAGAGCCATGAGCTGTATTTCACAACACAAGCTCATACCGTAATTCTAGGTGCTATCGCACAGGCAACAACGAGCATTAAGCTATCCAGCTCCGCGACCGTTCTAAGTGTACATGATCCGGTTAGAGTATATGAGGATTTTGCGACGCTGGATCTAATCTCACATGGACGCGCAGAGATCGTCGCAGGACGCGGCTCGCGCATCGGGGCGCATGAGCTGTTCGGCTTGGATTTGAACGATTACGAGGATATATTTGAAGAAAAGCTGGACCTGCTGCTGAAGCTGAATAACGCAGATCGTCCAGTAAACTGGCACGGAAACTTCCGTCCTCCGCTGCTTCGGGCTCACATATTGCCACAGCCTAAGCACGGTCATCTCCCGATATGGAGAGCAGTTGGCGGTCCGCCTGCCAGTGCAATTAAAGCTGGAAGTGCTGGAATTCCAATGGTGCTCACTACTTTAGGAGGACCTGCCGTCCATTTCCAGCAGTCTGCTATTGCCTACCGCGAAGCAGCAGCGCTAAATGGTCATTCGCCAGAGCAGCTGCCGATTGCGACAGCCAGCTTATTTCATGTTGCTCCAACAACCGAACAGGCTTTTCGCGACTACTACCCATACTTGAATGCAGGCTTTACTGCGATACGGCGCACCGGATATCCGAGACAGCAATTCGAAGCGGCAGTAGATTACAAGGATGCACTCATGATCGGCAGCCCGCAACTCATAATCGAAAAGCTGCTTTATCAATACGAGCTGTATGGACAGCAGCGTTTTATGGCACAAATCGACTTTGGCGGCGTCCCCTTCAAGATGATCATGAATATGATTGAGCTGATTGGGCGGGACATTATTCCCGCTATCAAAAAACATACTCGTCAGTCAAGCAAGGAGGACAGTGATCACTGAACGCATACCAAAAAGAGATTGTTCAGAAAGCCAGTAAAAACTAACGATCTGAACAATCTCTTCTCTAATTAGCCCAATGATATAAGCTGCTTGGGATAACTGGTTAGCACTCTCGCTGTCCCTGCATCAGTAATATACACATCGTCCTCGATACGTACCCCGCCAAGCTCCGGATGATAGATGCCTGGCTCTATCGTATACAGCAGCCCTGCCTGAACAAATGTCTCATTACCCGCTGCTACAGATGGCTGCTCATGCACCTCCATGCCGAGGCCATGCCCAAGTCGATGGGTAAACAACTCGCCGTAGCCTGCTTCTGCAATAATATCCCTTGCAATGCGATCCAGCTCAGCCAGCGATACACCTACACGGCTTGCTGTAATTGCAGCTTCATTGGCAGCAAGCACTGCACTGTAGATGCGCCGCTGCTCTGATGAAGGATCGCCCATTATAAAGGTGCGTGTAATATCCGAGCAGTAACCATCTGCTTGAACACCCATATCGATCAGCACAAAGTCTCCCTGCTTCAGCTTGGCGCTGCTTGCCCTTCCATGCGGAAGCGCCGATCTGGCGCCGAACAGCACCATCGTTTCAAAGGCAGGACGATCCGCACCCAGCTTGCGCATCTGATAGTCAAGCTCTGCTGCCAGCTCGATCTCACTCATTCCAACAGCAGCCAGCTTTGCCGCATGTGCCACAACCTGCTCGACGAGCTGCACCGCATGCTGAACCTTGGCGATTTCATACTCGCTTTTGAACATTCTAAGCGCAGCTATCCCATCCTCAATATCTACACAAGCTGGATGCTGCAGCACCTCGAGCAAGCGCTCATAACGAGCCGCACTAATCACATTTTTCTCCAGACCAAGTTGCGCGGGACGCTGACACGAAGCCTTCAACACCTCATACGGATTCTCGCCATCTGAGATCGGGATGATCATCTCGATCTTGGCCGCTAATTTTGCTGCCTGCTCATCAAGCAGCGGTACAAACAGCAGCTCCTGCTCTGTCTCTGCCTCCATATAAAACGCCATAAAACGCTCATGTGGCTCGGCATAAAAATCTGTAAAGTAATAAATGCTTGAAGGCGAAGTCAGCAGCACCGCCTCAATCTGATGCCGCTTCATATACTGCTTCAGCTTCTCTTTTCGATCTCTCCACAACACATCGTTGTTCACTAAGATCCCTCTTTCCTCTATTCGGTCCTCCGGATCAGTGTTAGCTTAGCGCTACTTAATATATGCATCGCTAACGAGCACATCCGCCAGCACCTCTGAAGGTATTGTAAATTCAACAATCCCCATGTAGCCAGGAGCTACTTCATATTCATTGAATACGATAACCAGCTGCTGCTGATCATTGATATAAAAAGTCTGATCCGCAGAAATATGCTGGAAGGCATCTGTCATCGCTTCATCGTCAGCTTGTTCAATCCAATAAATAAGCGATTCATCCTGCTCCATGCGTGAAATCATCTGCTGCTTAATATTATCGCTGATGACCGCAATATAATCATCATGTTTAAATAAGCTTGGCAATGTAATCAGCCATTCATTCTGCTTGTCAATCGTGTCGATGTGATAGCTCTCAGCGGAAGAACCTGCTGTTTCTACAACGTAACGCGCTAGCGATAGAATTTGCTCATTATTCGTTTTGATTTCATAGCCGCTATCTATGCTGAAATGACCGCCTTTTACATCCTGAAGCTTCGTTTCAGTCAAAAACTGCTCATACAGCGCCTTGCTTTCTGCTGCATATTTTTCATTAAGCGAAGCTTGAAGCTCTGTATTGTTCATATCCTCTAGCGATGGAACCTCGATATGTGCTGAATTCCCACCGTCCTCCACCTTGTACGAGGTGAAGGAGACCACCCTCACGACCTGACCAAGTACTGGCAATTGCTCCATCGATCTCGCAAGCGCAGGGCTCGCATTCACACAACCTACAAACAACAATGCAGCAGCGGCTGCTCCTATAGCTGTTTTCTTCATCACAGAAATCCCTCTATTCTTTTTTAACGCTTGTCTTACGACAAAGTCCAGCTCTGCAGGAACCGGAATTTGATTGTACTCCTTTTTCAACTCATCCAGCTTCTTATCCATTATGAATGACCCCCCGTATATGTTGTTTCCTTCATCATGCCGCGCAGCAGGTCAAGCGCACGATACAATCTCGTTTTCACTGTGTTTTCACTAATGCCAAGCACTTCGGCAATGTCACGCAGCGTCAAATCCTCAAAATATTTAAGTATAATAACGATTCGATACTTGGCAGACAGCTTATGCAGCACCTGCTGGAGATCGATATTAGCGTAGCTGTCTTGACTGCTAGGCATGACACCCTCCAGCATCGATTGATCAAGCAGCAGCTCCCGCTTCTGCTTGCGCAGCCTATCGATGGCTGTATTAATAACAATGCGAATATACCAATTTCTCATATTAGAAGCATCATCCAATCGATGTACCGATCGCAGTGCCTTGTGAATAGAATCCTGAACCACATCAAGCGCATCCTGTTGATTCTTCACATAGCTGTATGCCAACCGATAAAAATGCTCCTTTTCCTGTAAAATTAATGCTGTTAAAGCTTCCTCCCGGGTCTTGCGACTCAATGTATGTCACCTCCTATAGCTGCTTTTCTTTTGCCACGCGGTACTATGAAAGCTAGTGGAAAACGTGCCTTGTTCCGTCCTTCGTATATATAACGTACAGCCGTATGAAAATAGTTTTTGTCATATCCACACTTATTTTTAGTGTTAATATGCTGCAAGATGAACAAAAAAACTCCGCCTACAGCCCAAGCATCAACCAGAACGGTTACATGCGGACTAAAGACAGAGCTCCCTATTGTCTATTTTTTCTATTCATTAATGCTTCGGCTCCAGCTTCGGCTCTTCATTCAAGAGCGCTTGCTTCCACTTCTCATAAAGCTTCCATGCCGACCCATTTTCGATAATTGGCTTGCACACATACAAGCCCTGCTCAATCGAATCGACTCGCTTCGCTGCATAAAGGCGCATTGCTGCATTCAACAGCACTTGATTGGAATAAGCAGCATGCCCTGCGCCCTGCAGCACTTCCTCAGTAACGCGTACCTGTTCTTCAGCCGTCCAACAACCCTGCTCAGGCAGAGCGGTTTCCAGCCCATACAGTTCAGGATCAATCACGTTAAGCTCCGCCTTTCCTGGCTCTACCGCGAAGACACGCGTCGGACGATCAATAAACAAATCCTCTGACCCTTCCACACCTTGCACGATTAGCGCTTGCTTATAGTCCAAATGCTGCAGAAGCTCACTCATGCGGTTGAATACCGTATTGTGAAAAACGCCAAATACAAGATAGGGCGAGCAGCTATAGTCCATCAGTTTTTCCACTGTATTTAATATGGTGCGCATATCAAGCTCCTCGCGAATGCTGCGCAAATTAGCGAGCGGCGGGAACCAGCTTTCGGCTGGTACAACCAGCACCCCCGTAAGCCGCGCAAGCTCGATTACTCGTTCTTTGGGCAGTCGCTCTAAATCCGCCCCCATCGCCAGCAGCATATCATGTAGTGTAATTCCGCGTTTTGGCGGCAAAGTCGCCGAGCCATGAAGGGTAACAGGCAAGCCAGCTTCAGCCAGCACAAATGCCGTAGCTAATGAAGCGTAAAACGACTTCTTCCTGCCATCATATGGCCCGCTGCAATCGATTCCCTGCTGGATTGGAGCGCGATAAGCAAGAGCGCGGCTCGCATCTACAAAAGCTTTAAGCTCAGAAACACTCTCCATTTTGATGCGCTGCGCTACAAAAAATGCACCGATCTGAACGGGAGTTGCTTTTCCTGACAGTATCCAATCCGCTGCTTCGAGCGCTTCCTCATATGTCAAATCACGCGCGCCTCGCTTGCCGCGCCCAACCTCTTTTAATAGTTTTATAAACATGATGGCACCCCTTTCGTCATTTCTCCAGCAGCTGATAAACCTTAACTATAGAAGACGCCACATCAACCAGCCGCTTCCGCTCATTCATGGCTTGTTTTCGCAATAAATCATACGCATCAGCCTCAGAAATTCGTTTTGTTTTGCACAAAATGCCCTTTGCTAGCTCGATCCACTTTCTTTCTTCGATTTTTCCCTCTAGCATTTTCCGTTCTGTAAGCCATTGTTGCCGTTCGAAGCACTGTTTGGAAGCAAAATACAACGCCCAATGCAGCTCCTGTTCATTCATCGCGGGTGTCAGTAAGCCGTCGAGGAGGATATCACTATCACAAAATGCCTTGGAAAGCTCACTCGTATATGCACTGCACCACCACAGCAAAGGTAGCCGCTTCCATTGCATAAGCGGATGAACCCATCGTTTCGTGTCCTCTAAGGGCATATTCAACACGACTGCATCTGCGTCCTGAATGCCTGTTTTCACCTGATCCATTCGCTTGGCACAGCTGACGATATAACCAACTGTTTCTAATGTTTCCTTCGGAAGGATCGGATCGCAAGTAGCTTCATGCTCAGCTTGAATCGGCAAACCAGAGATCAATAAAATCGAACGCATATGGTAGCTCTCCCCCCTCCTGCTCAGCGCTTAACAGTCGCGCCTCAATGTTTATGTCATTATATATAACATATATCTCGTAGTTTTGTCGATAATGACAAAAATCCTATTTTTTACGTTAGATATATTTACATAAACTCGTTTATATAGTATAGTGTGTGTCATAGAAGTTCTCATTTTCTATAACCCTATAATAACGACTCGAATACAATGGCGTATTCGAATGAAGTGGCGATGAAGCCTGCTTCGCATGATGAATTTAGATTACACATGACCTGTGTGTCTGGTTCGCTATGTGAAGCAGGCTTTTCTAGTTTTAGCGTACTGGAGAGGAGAGAGATATAATGAATAACCGAAAGAAGTTAGTGTTAATTGGAAACGGTATGGCAGGTGTTCGGACAATCGAACATTTGCTCAAGATAGCACCCGAAGCATACGACATAACGATTATTGGCGAGGAACCTCATCCAAACTATAACCGCATCATGCTTTCCTCAGTTTTGGCTGGAGGCACAGAGATGAGCGAAATTGTCATAAACGACTGGGAGTGGTACAGAGAGAATCACATTTCGCTCGCCGTAGGCCAAAAAGCAACCACTATTGATACGAAGCAGCGAGTCATCACAACGGATGCAGGGAAGCAATTTTCCTACGACAGCGTCATTCTCGCAACCGGTTCTCATCCGTTTATTCTGCCTATTCCAGGAGCAGATAAAGAAGGTGTCATTGCTTTCCGCAATATTCGTGATTGTGAAATGATGCTGGAGGCATCCAAGCAATGTAAAAAGGCAGTCGTAATCGGCGGAGGCTTGCTTGGACTCGAAGCGGCTAGAGGACTTATTCATCTCGGTATGGAAACGACAGTTGTTCACATCCATGACTATTTGATGGAACGACAGCTGGATGAGCCTGCAGCCAAAATGCTGCAGCGCGAGCTCGAAGCACAAGGCATGACATTTTTACTGAACAAGCATACTGCGGGAATTACAGGACGCAAACGCGTCAAAGGGCTGCAATTTATCGACGGCAGCGAAGTGCAAGCTGATCTTATCGTCATGGCAGTCGGGATTAGACCGAATGTAGAGTTGGCTAAAGCATCAGGCATCGATATCAATCGCGGGATCATCGTCAACGACTTCATGGAAACAAGCATCCCTAATATATACGCAGTAGGCGAATGCGCAGAGCATCGCGGCATCGCTTATGGTCTAGTGGCGCCGCTTTATGAACAAGGTGCAGTATTAGCGAAGCGTCTGGCAGGCGTCGAAACGCAAGGCTATCAGGGCTCCGTTACCTCAACCAAGCTAAAGGTGTCTGGCGTAGATGTGTTCTCTGCTGGCAACTTCACAGAAAACGCTGGCAACAAGGCGCTGCGCATTCAGGATGATCTTGGCAGCACCTATAAAAAAATCGTTATCGAGCAGGGCAAGCTGGTAGGAGCTGTGCTGTTCGGCGATACAACAGATGGAACTGAGCTATTCTCCCTTATCAAGCGAGGAGAAAACGTCGAAGGACGAGAAAAGGAGCTTCTGCTGGGCTTCTCCCTCGATCAAATGAATGGCGGCGACCCACTCGCCAAATACGAAGCAATGCCAGCCGATGAAATTGTATGTGGTTGCAACGGTGTCTCAAAAGCAACGATTGTAGACGCGATTCATACGAAAGGCTGCAGCAGCGTTTCCAGTATTAAAGCATGTACGAAGGCTTCCGCCTCCTGCGGAGGGTGTAAACCGATTGTTGAAGGTTTGCTCAAGGTGTATGCAGGAGATGCAGCTGCTGAGCCTGTTAAGGAAGGCATCTGCGGCTGCACAACCTTGTCTCGCGATGAAATCGTAGCTGAAATCGAGCGCATGAAGCTGCTTTCCATTAAAGAAGCTATGAATGTGCTTGGTTGGGAAGAACCGGAGGGCTGCTCAAAATGCCGTCCTGCATTGAACTATTATATTGGTATGCTGTTCCCGGAGGATTACGTGGACGAGAAAGAATCACGTATTACCAATGAGCGCTTCCATGCGAACATTCAAAAGGACGGAACATTCTCCGTTGTCCCTCGTGTATATGGCGGGGTCACGACACCATCTGATCTTAAAAAGATTGCCGAGGTAGCAGAGAAGTTCAATGTGCCAATGGTGAAATTCACAGGCGGTCAGCGTCTCGATCTATTAGGCGTCAAAAAAGAAGATTTGCCACAAATGTGGGAAGAGCTTGATATGCCTTCCGGTCATGCTTACGGCAAAACGCTTCGTACCGTAAAAACCTGTGTCGGCTCTACCTTCTGCCGATTCGGTACACAGGATTCTATCTCAATGGGTATTCAAATGGAAAAGGCTTTCGAGCGACTAAACACGCCATCTAAGGTAAAGCTTGCCGTGTCTGGATGTCCGCGCAACTGTGCGGAAGCGACGATTAAGGACCTTGGCGTAGTAGCGATTGACGGCGGCTGGGAGATCCATATTGGTGGAAATGGCGGAGTAAAAGTCAGAGCTACCGATCTGCTTTGCGTGGTGAAAACCGAGGATGAAGTAATGGAATGGTCCTCTGCTTTCCTTCAATTGTATCGTGAGCAAGCGGTATGGAATGAACGGACAGCACAATGGATTGAGCGTGTCGGACTGGACTACGTGAAAAAGGCACTCGAGAAAAAAGAAGACCGAATCGCACTTGTAGCACGTATCGAAAAAACATTAAGTCTTACAAGAGATCCTTGGAAGGAAATTATCCATGATAAAGAGCTTCGCAAAAATTTTGAACAGCTTACCGAAATCGAATCGGTTACACGTTAGGAGGTACAGGAGATGGCTACAAAAATTTTCGTTGGAAAACGCTCAGAAATTGATGTAAAGAGCTCACGCAAGCTGCGGATTGAAAATATCGACATCGCCCTCTTTCACCTCTCTGACGGTAGTGTACTAGCGGTTGAAAATAAATGTCCGCATAAGGGCGGATTGCTATCAGAAGGAATGGTTTGCGGCGGAAAGGTGCATTGTCCGCTGCATGACTGGAAAGTTGATCTACGAAGCGGCAAGGTGCAGGAACCAGATGAGGGCTGTGTAACAACATTCACGACAGAGGTCGATGAACAAAGCGGTGATATTTACATTACAATATAACCCGATTCATGATAGATAAAATCACTGCAGTAAATTGTAATTTTCTTCTTCAGTGAGAGTGAATCCCTACAAGAAAAGAGTGAAGTACTATGAAACCAACGATTCGGACCGTACATCGGTCACGCCTAGCGAACGATAGTCTTCATACAGAAGCTGCCGGCGGTATGAAGAGCAGCGGGTCTTCAGGACATGTGTCAATTATCGGAGCAGGACCAGGGGATCCCGAGCTGCTTACGGTGAAAGCGATGCGTGCCATTGAAGCTGCGGATGTCATTATGTATGACCGACTCGTGAACAAGGAGGTGCTGCAATATGCCAAGCCTGACGTTGAGCTTGTCTATTGCGGCAAAGCACCTAGCAAGCACGCTATGACTCAGACCGATATCAATGCTGCGCTTGTTCAGTATGCGTTTCAAGGGAAAAGGATTGTTCGGCTTAAGGGCGGTGATCCCTTTATTTTTGGGCGTGGTGGTGAGGAAGCTTTAGAGCTTGCAGCGGCAGGTATTGCTTATACGATTATTCCCGGCATAACCTCAGCTATTGGAGCAGCAGCGGCAGCTGGCATACCAATGACGCATCGCCATGTTGCGACGTCCTTTGCATGTGTAACTGGCTATCGCAGTCCTGACAATCACAAGCCAGTACGCTGGGATTTGCTTGCACACAGCGTCGATACACTTGCTATATATATGGGCGTTAGCCAGCTTGCTAGTATTCAACAAGAACTGCTGCAAGCTGGCAAAGCTGCCTCCACTCCAATTGCATTCATTGAACAAGGAACGTTGCCTGAGCAACGCATTATAATTGGAACATTAGGGGGAATGAACGAGCTTGCGAATACTAGCAAGCTGATCAACCCCTCGCTTATTATTATTGGTGATGTTGTTCGCATTCGCGAGCAGCTCCATGCAGCGATACTACATGCGCAAGAGCTTCGTCATATTGGCTAGTGCTTATCATACGGGCACATGAATTCGAAACAGGCCCCCACATGCAGCTTGATCAAGCATGTGGGGGCCTGTTCATATCGTTCATTTTGTTTAATATGCTTCACCGCGTTCTTATAGCTAGTTTTTATATGAATTCCCCACTAATTTAGTATGTATTACCAATATTGTGTCTATGGTAAATTTTTATGCAAGCGCTAACAAAGAACCGATCACAGCAGACATCCTTGTATATTCGTAATGCGCTTACGACTATTTAAGGGGGTATAATCTTGAAACATGTAAAGAAATTCATGCTGCTTACCGTTATGCTGCTAGCACTCACAGTACCTGCTGTTAGCTATGCATCTGAAGCTAATGAGGAGCCAGCACCCATTCAGCAATATGTGAACGACATGCAGCCTGGCTGGAATCTTGGCAATACGTTCGATGCTGTAGGTGCAGATGAGACAGCATGGGGCAATCCACGCGTCACACAGCAATTTATTGAAAATCTGGCGGATCAAGGCTTTAAGAGCATCCGCATCCCTGTGACCTTTGATCAAAGAATGTCTACTGCTTCAGACTTTACGATTGACGAGCAGTTTTTAAGCCGTCTGGATCAAGCCATTCAATGGTCGCTTGATGAAGGACTTTATGTCATGATTAATGTCCACCACGATTCCTGGATTTGGCTGGAGTCTGGCATGCAGCAAAATCATGATGAATCACTTGCTCGCTTTGAAGCTATCTGGACGCAGCTGGCAGATCGTTATAAGGACTATACGACAAAGCTCATGTTCGAAAGCATCAATGAGCCGCGCTTCTGGGGCTCCGAAGAAGAAAAGCAAACGTATTTGGATGAGCTGAACACCGCCTTCTATGAAATTGTCAGAAATTCTGGCGGAAATAACGCTGTTCGTCCAATCGTCCTGCCTACACTTGATACAGGAAGTGAGCAGCATAAAATCGACGCATTGTATGATTTCATCGTGAAACTTGATGATCCTAATGTGATTGCGACCATTCATTACTACGGCTTCTGGCCATTCAGCGTGAATATCGCTGGAGTTACAACATTTAATGAAGAGACAAAAAATGATGTCATCACTACCTTCAACAGAGCGTACGACAACTTCGTAGCGAAGGGGATTCCTGTCGTCATCGGCGAATTTGGTTTGCTTGGCTTTGATACGGATCTATATGCTATTCAACAAGGGGAAAAGCTGAAGTTTTTCGAATTCATGATCCATTACGCACAAGAAAAACAATTGACTCATATGCTTTGGGACAATGGTCAACATTTTGGTCGTCAGTCCTACCAGTGGTCTGATCAAGAGCTTTATGACATGATGAAAGCGAGCTGGGCAGGTCGTTCAGCTACAGCTGAAACCGACTCTGTCTTTATTAAAGGCAACAGCGCTATTGAGGATGTAGAGATCGAGCTTCAGCTTCATGGCAATCAGTTTAGCGCATTAACCCACCAAGGCAATGCACTCATTGCTAACGAGAATTATGTGCTAAATAGCAGCGTTCTGACATTGAAAGCAAGCCTGCTTGAGGAGCTTACATCTCAAGGTGAGCTAGGCAGAAATGCAGAGCTGACGATTGAGTTCAACCAAGGTAAAGACTGGAAGCTGTTTATCATTACGTATGACACACCTGTACTAGGCAGCGCAAGCGGCACAACAGAGCAATTCCATATTCCTGTTGCATACAATGGCGATCAGCTGGCTACGATGGAAGCGCTATACGAGGATGGCAGCAATGCAGGCCCGCAGAACTGGACCTCCTTCAAGGAGTTTGCGTATACGTTTAAGCCTGATTACACCAACAACACCTTAACGTTAACGAGCAACTTCTTTAACGAGGTTAATGATGGCAACGTTAAGCTTAAGCTGCATTTCTGGAGCGGAGAGCTGCTTGAATACACGATTACGAAAAATGGAACAGCTGTTATAGGCTCCATAACCCCGCCATATCGCGATATCGCTTCTCACTGGAGCTTTGCGGGTGTCGCTCGCGCAGCTGAGCTAGGCATTGTGACTGGCAATACGGATGGCTCATTCCATCCTGATCAGGCGCTAAGCCGTGCTGATCTCGCAGTTATGATTGGACGCGCACTGCAGCTGCGAGCAGACACTACCAACGAGACATTGTTTGCAGATGAGGCTTCGATCCCAGCCTATGCCAAGTCCTTTATTACACAGCTTGCTCAGCTGCAGATTATTAACGGCTACACGGATGGCTCATTCCGTCCGAAGCAGCACGTTACACGTGCGGAGCTTGCCGTTATTATTGCTCGTGCACTGAAGCTGGAAGGCCCAGCAGCAGCGAGCTATCCGGATCAAGCCAGTATTCCGTCATGGGCTCAAAACGAAATCGCACTGGTTACTGATCTGAAGCTGATGAATGGCAAGGCAAATGGTCATTTTGATGCTACCGCTTCTACAACTCGAGCTGAGGCTGCTACCGTCATGGTTCGCGTCGTTGACTATTTAGCAGCAGCTAGCAATCAACAGGATTCTCAACAATAAGCGGTTGCGCATTAATATTGGGACTATTTAATATAGACTAAAATAATAAGGTTGGACCCGTTTCTCGGTCCAACCTTTTTACGTCCTGCCTATCGACTATTATTGCAGTCTTTTCTTAACTTTAAAGTAGATCTGATAGGGTTCATAGCCAATGTCCCGAATTCGTTTGAAATGGATACCCGGGTCCTGATTGACGGTTTTAAAGAAGTATCGCCAACTCCCCCATTCGCGCTCATTTTCCATTTCAATCTCTGAAGCAATATTATCGCTCTCTGTATAGAGTATTCTTTCCTTCTCACACACACCTGCAAGCACTTCCGGCCCGTAGCGAAAAGCCCCCATGCTTTCATCGTCTGGAAGTGAAATAAACCGAATGCCAATTGGCAAAAGGATACTGATCTTGTCTCCGTCCTTCCATGTTCGCTTCAGCTCATAAAATGTGCTACTATCGGTTATTTTGCCTTGCTGCTCCTCATTGACATAGATCACTGCCTCAGACATAATCCATTCAGGGATTCTTAAGTTCAGCGAAAATGTTATCGGTGATTGAGTACGTACAACGACATCATATTTACGATAGGACGGCATATTTTCATGAGAAGCCGTAATATCATTAATCTCTTGATAGCCTGCTGTATTGGATGAGTTAAGCAAGCTTCCGCTCATCCGATCCTGAGTCTGGATAATTCGAATTTCCTCACCGTCTACTTTGGTTGTCAACTCAGAGTCTACATATTGACAGAGAAATAGTTGATCTTCCGATTGATAGTAAATCCCTCTATTCCATGCAGCATTGGCCTGCACCATCGAACCATGACAGCAAAAAAAGCTATCGGTCTCTGAGCTCCAATCCTTGCTCAGTCCAGCCTTCATCGGCAGGAAATACGTTAGCAGACCTTGTCCTGGATGACCGTGCTTGTTGCCCGTCAAGTAGTATTCCTGATAGTAGGCCTGCGCCATTAAACCATTGTAATTGTTATATTCGATATATTGCATGTAAGCAGGATCGCCTGTATGACGAAATAAAAACTCAGCCGTTCGAATCATATTGTATACTGTACAATGCTCTTGATTTTTGTCACCAAGCCGAGCCTTCATTTTCATTTTAGGCATCCAAACCTCTCCTGCAGTTTGACCTCCTGTAGCTAGATAGCCTCTCTCTGTTACCGCACAGTTCCAGTACGCTTTCACGATGTCCAGCCACCTTGACTCTCCGGTTACCTCGTATGCTCTGGCGCAGCCAAGCACCTCTGGAATAGTTGTATTCGCATGCATATTCGTCAGAGGGTCCTTGCCTTCGAGCAGCGGCTTAAACAATCTGCTTCGATAATAACGTTCAAGCAAAATTTTATATTTCTCGTGACCTGTAATATGCAGCAAGTCTGCCCATACCTCAAGCATCCCGCCTGTTTCGACATCTAATATATCGTCAAATTTTTCTCTGGAAAATTTACCGCTCCATTCAAAAAACCAATCAGCAAATCGATCCGCGATTTCTAGAGCCTTTTGATTTTCTGCATACACGTAGGCATCTACTAGACCCATCAATATTTTATGGAGGTTATATTGCGGTGCCCATATCCATTTTCCAGATGCAATCCAATGCAAATATTTTTCCGGGATCGGACCGATCCATTCTCCCCCGTTATCCTTTTGACATTCAACTAGCTCGTCAATTATAACATCGAGCTTTACCTTTAGCTCCTTATCTCCTGTTTCGAAATAATGAAAGGCCGCCGCACTCATCCAATGCCCTAGAAAGTGTCCTCGTAGCTGGCACACAGGCGATTCCCAGCCGCCATGCGCCCCTTTCGGTATTCCTCTTCCAGAAAACCTTCCAGCCTCTACCTTATAATTAAACAACAAATGCTCACTTTCCAGCTTCATCAAATATGAACGGTTTGCAGCTTCCCTGCGCTTTAATTCTCCCTCTCGAATAGCAACCTGTTTCCCTTTCAGCTCTTGTAACAAAACTATTCCCCCCTCCATCAACTCATACTCATACTCATACTCATACTCATACATCACATTGTAAGAAAACGTAAGCATGAGATAAACCTTAGTAATTATTGTTATGTACGAGAGCTGCAGTCATTAAAAAATGCACCTCATTCATTAGCCTTAGGCTAACGAATGAGGTGCATGAAGAAATCATTATTTGTTTATAGCTTGTTTATAGCTAGCCTGTTGCCACGGTACATGCATGCTGCATTAACGATCCGCCAGCTTTTCCATAACAGAGCGCAGCTTTTGCTCGGACGAGCTTTCCTTGTCGCGGCGGTCATCAATTTTCACCGATGTAGACACCCGCTGTGCACCTGATAGGAACGGTGCTTCGTGAAGTGCAGCAATCGCCTTCCATACATGCTCCAGCGGTCCTTCAATAATCGTACTCATCGATGTTAACGTGTATTGAATTCCTTCTTGCTTTTGAAGTACCCGTTGCAGCTCGGCTACATAAGGACTAAGGCTCGTGCTGCCTGTACCGATCGGGATAATGGTCACTTCAGCAATTGCCATACTATATCGCCTCCTACACCCTCTACTTTAACGCTACAACATACGAAAGTAAAGAACTCAAAAAAGCCCGTTATCGTTTGTTATACAAACGATAACGGGCTTGCTCACATCGAGATTCACGATCAACATAGATTGCGAAACCATTATGCTTCAATAGCCAGTTTAACAACTTCAGCAGGCTGCTTTTTCACCTCGATAAATTGCAGCACTAAGCCTTTTTTCTGCTTAATTGTAAAAATAAATCCTTCGTGGTTAATCACTTTATTGACATCCAGATCGGTATTCTGTGCGAAGATCCAACCGCCTAACGTATCAACGTTTTCATTTTCCAAAGGAATCTGAAGCAGCTCTGATACCTCTTCCAGCAATACCTTAGCATCAATAATATAATGGCCTTCACTTACCGCTCGTATATGTGCAACTTCATCACCGTCAAACTCGTCTCGAATCTCTCCGACAAGCTCTTCAATAATGTCCTCCGCTGTAACGAGACCTGAGGTTCCGCCATATTCATCGACCAGTATTGCCATATGAATGCGTTCCTTCTGCATTTTTTGCAATACTTCCTTGATCGGTGTCGTTTCGATTACACTAATAACCGGCTTAATAAACTTGGTTAGGTCGAAGGATGATCTCGCTCTGTCCGGGTTCTCAAGCCCGCGAATCAAAAAGTCTTTAATGTTGAAAAAGCCGATAATATTGTCTCGGTCCCCATCATAAATCGGGTAGCGCGTGTATTTTTCCTGAGATACACGCTTCAAAATTTGCTCATACGGTGTATCTATATCAAAAGCAACCATCTCTGTTCGCGGAATCATAATTTCACGAGCAAGACGATCGTCAAATTCAAACACATTGTTTACAAATTTCATCTCGCTATTGTTAATTTCACCTGATTTATTGCTTTCAGCAATCAGGAGGCGAATTTCTTCCTGTGTATGCGTCACTTCATGCTCGCTTACTTGCTTCAAGCCAAACATGCCGACAAGTATACGTGCTGAACCATTTAAAAACCAAATGAACGGGAATAATAACTTATAGAACAGCATGATCGGTTTAGCAAAAAGCAGCGTAACCGTCTCTGCCTTCTGAATAGCGACTGTTTTCGGAGCAAGCTCACCTACTACAACATGCAAAAATGTTGCAATTAGAAACGCTGCACCAATCGTAAATACCGAAATCAGACTCGTCGGCAAGCCTACCGCTTCGAACATCGGATGCAAAATGAACTCAAATGTTTTTTCGCCGACCATACCAATCCCTAGAGCTGTTACGGTAATCCCTAACTGACAGGCAGATAAATACTCATCCAAATGAGAGGTTACATGCCTAGCAGCTTTTGAGCCCTTGCGGCCTTCAGCGACAAGCTGATCAATTCGTGAGCTGCGCACCTTAACGATCGCAAACTCTGTCGCTACGAAAAATGCAGTTAATGCAATTAATATAATAAAAATAATAATGTTAATCGTTGTTCCCAATTAGTTGTCTTACTTTATATAAAGTAAGACTTCACCTCCTACAATATGATTATTTGATCTTACGTACTGACGCAGATCGATCATATTGCAGAGCTGACCGTTACGTTAAGGAAATTGTTAAAGATGGGCTACCTCATTTATCCCGTATTAGCCAGCTGTTGCAAATGATTCGTCTTGCGCCTTCATGCGAACGAAACCTGCAACGACTAGCTTACAGTAATGAAGCTTATCCTTCCCACTGCTCTTCCCCCTCATCTATTAAACTGAATTAAATTGAAACACTTGATTACTTATAGTGACTATTTACGCAGCACAGACTATCTGGTTGCATATTTTTCATCAAGCATAATGATCTGCCATACCCATTCAGTATGACGAACCACTATCTATTCATTATAAATGATATTCGCTTCAAGAACATCAATTCTATAGAATTCATCGATTGAAATTTTCTGTCAATTATCTACATGACTTTTATTTACTCGAACCTATAGCTTCACACGCTGCAAGCGAAGCGCATTGAGTACAACAGAAACTGAACTGAATGCCATCGCAGCGCCAGCCACCCAAGGTGCCAACAAGCCTGCTGCAGCTATTGGAATACCAAGCGTATTGTAGGCAAATGCCCAAAATAGGTTCTGCTTAATATTGCGCATCGTTTTACGGCTCATTACGATTGAATCTGCAATACTCTGCAAATCACCGCGAATCAACGTAACATCAGCTGCTTCAATCGCAATATCAGTGCCCGTGCCAATTGCCATGCCAATATCTGCAGTTGCAAGCGCCGGCGCATCATTGATGCCATCGCCAACCATCGCTACCTTTTTTCCCTGCTGCTGAAGCTTTTTAATTTCTTCAGCTTTTCCTTCTGGCAGCACACCTGCAATTGTATGATCAACTCCAACCTGAGTGCTAATCGCTTCGGCTGTTCGAATATTATCACCAGTAAGCATTATAACCTCCAGGCCCATTGCCTTAAGACGCTGGACAGCAGCCCTTGAAGTCTCCTTAACCGTATCAGCAACTGCAATCAATCCAGCATAGCTGCCATTCAAGCCGATCAGCATCGCTGTTTTCCCTTCGTATTCAAGTGCGGTCATCGCTTCCTCCGCTGCTGCATAATTGACGTTGTGCTTCTCCATAAGCGAGCGCGTCCCTACTAGCAGCTGCTGTCCCTGAACAACCGCTTCAATCCCATACCCGGGAATCGCTTGAAACTGCTCTGATTGAGCTGGTTGTATCCCTCTTGCAGCCAATCCTTCGACAATCGCTTGCGCAAGCGGATGCTCGGATCGCTGCTCAGCACCCGCTACTAATGCCAGCAGCTGATCTTCCGCAAGTCCTCCTTGAGGCAATAGCTGAATATCAGTCAGCTCAGGTCGTCCATTCGTAACGGTTCCTGTCTTATCCAATACAATCGTGTCAATCTGACCGGTTGTTTCCAGGAAAGCGCCGCCCTTGAATAGAATACCAAGCTCTGCTGCTCGTCCAGACCCTGCCATTATCGAGGTTGGCGTAGCCAACCCAAGCGCACAAGGACAAGCAATAACGAGCACCGTAATAAATACCTCAAGCGCCTGCGTAAACTCACCAGGCTTTATCATTGTAATCCAGACGATGAACGCAACTACTGCAATTGCTACAACAATTGGTACAAATATGCCGGATATTCGGTCAGCAAGCCGCTGAATCGGCGCTTTGGAGCCTTGCGCTTCTTCAACAACTTTAATAATTTGCGCCAGAACGGTGTCTTTGCCAACGCGAGTCGCTTTCATCTTGATAAAACCGTTTCGATTCAGTGTAGAGCCGTATACCTGGTCATCTACCGTCTTATCGACAGGTATGCTTTCCCCCGTCAGCATCGATTCATCAATCGCAGTGCTGCCTTCTACAACAATCCCGTCAACCGGAATCTTTTCACCCGGTTTTACAATCAGCCAATCGCCTTGCCTTACATGCTCCAGCGGAACGACAAGCTCAATCCCATCTCGCACGATTGTCGCATGCTTCGCCTGCAGACCAAGCAGTTTTTTAATCGCTTCCGTTGATCTGCCCTTTGCCTTTGCTTCGAACAGCTTGCCCAGCAAAATTAATGTAATAATTACAGCGCTCGTCTCAAAGTAAAGCTGCGGTGCATGGTGCGCGCCATTCGATATGATAGCCTGATAGACGCTATAGCCGTATGCCGCTGAGGTCCCCATTGCAACGAGTACATCCATATTGGCGCTGCGATTGCGCAGTGCACGATAAGCACTGACATAAAACGGCCAACCAATAATAAATTGTACAGGCGTTGCAAGCGCCATCTGTACCCACGGATTCATAAGCATATCTGGCACATACAAAAACGAAGTAAATGAAAAATGTCCAATCATCGTCCATAGCAATGGCAGTGACAACATTGCCGAGAGTATAAATTTGCGCTGCTGAAGCTTGATCGCCTGATTGCGGTGATCTTCATTCTGACCTTCCTCCTGCCGAAGCTGCGCTTTATAGCCAAGCTTCTCTACTGCTGCAATAAGCTGAGCAGGATCAAGCTCGCTGCTAGAATACTCAATGCTTGCTCGCTCCAGTGCCAGATTCACATGAGCAGAAGCGACACCATCAAGCTTATTAAGTCCTTTCTCGATACGGGCTGAGCATGCCGCACATGTCATGCCTGTTATATCTAGCTCAACATGCTGCTTGGCTACACCGTATCCAAGTGATGTGATGCGCTGCTCCAGCTCGTGAGCTGTAATGTGTTCAGGGTTGTAGGAAACCGTAGATGTTTCCAGTGCCAGATTCACAGCTGCTTCAGACACACCCTCAAGACGATTCAAGCCCTTTTCAATTCGCAGCGCACAAGCCGCACAGGTCATCCCTGTAATGTGAAACGTTAGCTCCTTCTCCTGCTGACTACTCAAGGTCTTCATCTCCTCATACCACATGGGGGTATATTGATATGCAAAATATAGAGTGCACAAGGCACTCTACGTTATGTTCTTCTCATCTTGGATTAGTGATATTCGCTTATTGTCTATACGACAGTATAGCCTTGATCATCGATAACAGCTTCAATCTGAGCGCGAGATACCTTCGCTTCATCATATACAACGTCAACCTTGCCATCTGCAAGACTTACCTTCACTTGATCAACACCTGCAATCGCTCCAACATTGCGCTCAATTGATTGTACGCAGTGATTGCAGCTCATTCCTTGTACCTTCAATGTTACCTCTGCCATTTGTTATTCCTCCCTTATCGTAGCGTATCTTATTTCAACTATGACTATACGTTATTTTTTCATTAGCTTTTGAATGGTGATGAGCAGCTCATCAAGCACCGCTTCATCGCCTTCACCAAGACGATCAACGACACAGCCCTTGATATGACCTTCAAGCAAAATTTTAGCTACACTATTCAAAGCAGATTGCGTAGCCGCAAGCTGAGTAATCACATCATCGCAATAAACATCTTTTTCGATCATGCCCTTAATGCCGCGAATTTGACCTTCCACTCGATTAAGCCGCGTAATCATATCCTTTTTTACTTTATCTGGATGATGGCTCTTTCGACATGCTGCATCATCGCCATGATGCCCGTGATGATCGTGATGATTTATTGCTTCTGCTTCATGTACCGACTTTTGCTCGTTATGCATCTTGATCGACCTCCTAACTTAATAGTAAGTATACTATACCCATGTAGGGTATGTAAAGAGGTGATATTATTCTTTTTCTATACACAAAAACGCCGCATGCCGACTGTATTCCAGCTCATATCGACAAGTGACGCTTTATATTACGCTCTTACACTTTCGTTAATGAACGATTAACTCGAGCGGACCATATGCCTAAAGCAAGTATAACAACCGTTATAGCAATGGTTATACTTAATGTCTTCCAATAGTAATCGTTTAGTTGATCATTGGCCGTCAGCATAACGCCATAGTTGACAAGCTTCCATGGAGAGATGTGCCAGTAGCTTCCTAGCAAAGAGTCAATCATACCTCCGATCGGAATAAGGATGATCGCGATTGTTGCAGCAACACCTGTACTAAAAGCTGCGCTCAAGGCAACCGTTACTGCCATGACAAACAATAGCCATACAAAGTATGTCCCAATAATCGTTGCACCAGCCTGAAGCGATATGCCTCCATATAGAATGCTCGTATAATACATGCTCCCAGCGTAGCCTAATAATGCGCTAACACCTGCAACCAGCGTTGAAACTAGCCACTTGCTCATTACAATCGCAGTTGCAGATACTGGCCTTATATAGATTAGCGTAGCCGTTCCATTGCTTCGCTCTCGACTAATTGACCCAATAAATACAGCAATAATCACAATAACTCCAGTCAGCTGAAACTGACCAGTCGAAGCCATCAGCACATCCAGCGGCTGAAGCGCCAGACCTACAATTTCAATGCCCTCGGGCATATTGCCGACAGCCTGCAAAATATCTTCCATATAATAATTCATTAACGGATCACTAACACCAAGCAATATAAAAACAATTGGAATCCATATCAGCTTAAAGCTGCGCCAGCTTTCTCTTAATTCCTTAACGAGCAATATCTGCAGCGAATTCATGCGCACCAGCCACCTTCTTGAATATTTGATCTAATGAAGCGCTCTCTCGTTCTACTTTCAAAATATCGAACGACGTTTTCGACAGCAGGCTCATCAACGTATTCAATGTCGGCAGTTCCTCGGTAATTGGCATGGTTACCCTGCTGCCATCTCTTTTTCCTTGGGCACCATGAAGCTCAACAAACGATTCTGCTTCCTGCTCGCTTGCAAATACGATCATGTACTGAGGATCTGCATAGCGCTGCTGAACCTCGAGCAGCGTGCCTTGCTCTACAAGCTTGCCTTCTTTCATAAACAATACTTGATCGGTCATTTTCTCAGCATCATGTAAAATATGTGTGGAATACAGAATCGTCGTTTGCTGCTGGAGCTCCTTCAGCAGCTCCATGATCTCTGCACGTCCAAGTGGATCAAGTGCAGATACGGGCTCATCAAGCAGTAACAGCTTGGGCTCATGAATAATCGCCTGTGCAATACCAAGCCGTTGCTTCATTCCTCCTGAGAAGGTTGACGTCTGCCGCTTCATGTCCTTGCCTAGGCCTACATATTCTAGTATTTTCTCACTGCGTTTTCTTGCTTCTCTTGCAGGTATGCCGCTTAGTCCCGCAGCCATCTCAACATATTCTATCGCTGTCAGCCATGAGTAGAACGTTGGATATTGCGGCAAAAAACCGATATGCTTGCGAATATCACCACTTCCATTCAGCTGCACCGAGCCGCTTGTTGGGGTTAACAAGCCTGTTATCATGGACATAGTCGTTGTTTTGCCCGCTCCGTTGGGCCCAATTAATGCTGTAGCTGTGTTAGGCTCAAGTGAAAAGCTTAGTTGATCTACACTTGTTTTGCTTCCATACTTTTTCGTAAGTGCTTCTACACGCAATAGAGTCATGATTGTTTTCTCCCCACAATAAAGTAAATGATCGAGCCAAACATGCCGCTTACTAATATAATGACTAGCCACATCCACTTGGGACCTCGTGTTTCTTGGGAACGCACAAGATCAATAATCGCGATAAGCATGAGTATAAATTGAATCACGATAACGGGAAGCAGTAAATCCCAGCGAATCGTTGCAAGCTCGCTCATGTTATTTCTCCTCCTTCAATTGAAGCACATGCTTCAAATTCGTAATAATCGCTTGAAATGCAGGCTCCTCTTGCAAGTCCGCAAAACCAGGATCGTAGAGCAAATTGTTTACTATCCCCTGCTTGATGGAATGTTCATCGCGCGGAGCCTGAGAGCCCAGTTGAATATGCTTTGCAATCCAATCATCAATCAAATAAAAATACGAATCGCCACGAAGCTGAAATGGCAGCTCCAGCTTGCAGCATGTACGGTAATACTGCTCCAGCATGTGCAGCGCCTCTTTTTTTCGATGCTGCTTCATGTATCCAGATGCTGCTTTATAATAAAATACGAGACTAAGATTGACGTTCAGCGCTTCAATCCCGAATAGCTGCAGCAGCCCCTCAATACGGTGAATCGAAGCATCAAAATGCTCCTTATGATCAACCTCAAGCATCAAATTTTCAGTGGCAGTCGAAACAAGAATAATCATATATTGATACATGCTTGCTTGGACAACAACCTTCGCCCTTTCTTGATCACCTAGCGCCACATGGGCATGAGCAATTAACAGCTCGGAGCCATACTGAATCGGGACATCCTCTCCCAAAAAGGTCAGCAGCTCCTGAGGTTTGCCCGTTAACAGTAAAACATATGCCTGAATCATCCTCGCCTCATTCGTTAACCGGTAGTCATCACCATGATCAATAGCTCGATCACACAGCTCAACAACGCGTTCCAGCACCTGATTTGGCTCAGGCGCCTTCACATAATAATTCAGATAGAGCTGAGCGATCATAACGAGAAACGGATAACAGGCATAATATTCATGAACCATAGCCTCAATATCTGTCTGCACTTGCTCAAATGACTCCGAGCCAAGTCGCTTGGCAAATTCGGCATACAGCTTGTTCATAGCTTCCCTCGTCAATTGCGGATTATAGCCGAGTAAATCATCTATCGTAATGTTCAGCAAGGTCGCAAGTCTCGGCAGCAGCGTCAGCTCGGGATAGCTTACACCTTGCTCCCATTTTGAAACAGCCGCGCTGGATACCCCGACAAAAGCGGCAACATCAGCCTGTGTCATGCCGAGCTGCTTACGGCGACTACTGAATATCTCTGCAAATTTTAATCGATGCATAAGATTCGCTCCCTTCTTTATAAGCATAATTCGATTCCGTTGAATACGCTATCGATTATTTGTTATCTTTTGTCCGAACATTCAACCATTGGTTGAATCGAGCACAAAAAATCACCGCCTTTTCTTGCGACATGTCATTATGAAGCGTGTACTTCTGACAAGTCTAACAAATCGAGCGGTGATTTTGATGCTGTACATCCTGTACAGATACCTAACGATTATTTCCTTTTAGAATAAATGTGCTTAAATCAGCTTGAAGCTGCTGTGACATATGTAGTAATTGCTGCATCTCATCAAAACAACAATATCTTAGAAAACAGGCAACAAAAAAACACCTTTTCAGGTGCTTCACATTAACAGCCTGCTCAATAGGTTAAACATAAACTTTAAAACCTTCAGTACATATCCTAGCCCGCCAAGCCACCATAGTATAGTAAACAGGAGCAGAACGACTAGACATGTGCCACACCCAAAGCTTTCAGATGTAAAAGCGCCCCATATTAAAAGGAATAATATCACGATCACGATGATCCATATCATACCGCTTCCACCTCCACCACTGACATCATACATTATTTTCCAACCACTTACAACTACATAAAAAAGCTTGCAGAGCAGCGGCTCTACTATCCGCTAAATCTGCAAGCCTTGCAGCATGCTTATCGAAATGATAGTTATTGCTCGTTCAGTGATGGCATCTAACGCATCGGCTCGTTGAAGCTGACTACGACTTCATACGCATGAGACGCATGCTATTCAAGGTTACAGCGAGCGTTGCCCCAATGTCCGCAGCTATCGCGATCCACAGCGTCAGCCAGCCCGGTATCACTAGCAGCAACGCCAGCAGCTTAATACTAATAGAAAATGCTATGTTGCTTTTAATAACACGCAGCGCCTTGCGGCTGAGCTTTACGGCAAATGGAAGCTTGCTTAGATCATCTGCCATTAACGCAACATCCGCTGTTTCCATCGCCGTATCTGTGCCAGCGCCTCCCATTGCAATTCCTACTGTAGACGCAGCTAATGCAGGCGCATCATTCACCCCGTCTCCGACCATTGCGACTTTGCCATACTGGTCCTTCAGCTGCTTCACAATACGAAGCTTATCCTCTGGCATCAATTCGGCTTCAACAGCGGATACGCCTGCTTGCTGTCCAATCGCATGTGCCGTGCTGCGAGCATCGCCTGTCAGCATGACGGTATGCGCTATCCCTAGCTCACGAAGCTCATCAAGCACTTGCTTGCTTGAGGTACGAAGTTGATCAGCTACGGCGATTAATCCAAGCACTCTATTCTCAATTCCGGCAAGCATTACTGTTTTCCCTTGCAACTGGAGCGCATCAATTTTCTGCTGAAGCGCTGACGGCAGCTGCACAGCCAAATCCTCTGCGAACCACTTGGGACTGCCTACATAAAACCACTTATCATAGACGTGTCCACGGATCCCTTTGCCCGTTACCGCTGAAAACGCTGTGATCTCCAGATCATGGTGAAGTGCATGCATGTCATGCGCCTTGCCTATTATCGCAGCAGCAAGCGGATGCTGGGAACGATGCTCCAGTGCAGCTATAACAGCTAGCAGCTGCTTGGGATCAGTATCCTCATCTACGACCTCATACTCCGTTACTTGGGGATGACCTTCCGTGAGCGTTCCCGTTTTATCGAATGCAACAGCACGAAGCGCCCCGATCTCTTCTAAATATATGCCGCCTTTTATCAGCACTCCCTGCTTTGCTGCATTGCCAATCGCAGAAACAATAGATATAGGGGTCGAAATGACGAGCGCACAAGGGCAGCCTACAACAAGCACCGCGAGCCCTTGATAAACCCAAGTCGACCACGCCCCATCAAATAATAGCGGCGGCACGATTGCGACCAATGCCGCAATCACAATAATAGCCGGCGTATAGACCCGAGCAAAACGGTCGATAAAGGCTTGTGCCGGCGCCCGATCTGCCTGTGCATCCTCAACAAGATGAATGATGCGTGAAATCGTCGTATCCTCAGCGCGCTTCGTAATACGAACCTCAAGCCAGCCTTCGCCATTCAAGGTTCCTGCATAAACCTCATCGCCAGACGCTTTTGCTGCTGGAAGCGACTCTCCTGTAATAGCGGCCTGATTCACGGCAGATTGGCCATGAATGACGATACCATCCATTGCAATCTTCTGCCCTGGCTTAACGAGCATAATATCACCGATTTCAATATCCTCTACTGGAATTGTCAGCTCCTGCTGACCGCGTCTAATTTGCGCTTCCTTAGGTGCAATATCCATTAGCTCGCGAATCGATTGTCTGGCGCGTTCCATTGAATAGCGCTCCAGCGCCTCACTGACAGCAAACAAGATGACAACAACGGCTACTTCAGCCCACTCGCCAATGATGGCACCCCCAATAACCGCAACAGTCATCAGCGTCCGCATATCAAAATCTAGACGAAGCAAATTGGCAATCCCTGTTCTAAGCAGCGGTAAGCCGCTAATGAGCGTTGCAGATAAAAATAATAAGATCGTAATCAGATTGTGCTCGCCGTTTGTGCCGTATGAGATATAACCGAGCACAATAAGCAGCACCGAATATAGCAGTACGTGATAGGTTTGCCAAAATGGCTTCTTTCTCAGTTCTTCGCCTTGGTCGGAGGATACCTTGGCGGATCGGCGCATGTGTGCTGGTTCATCAGCTTTAATTTTTAACGATTCAAAGGCTCCCGCCTGCTCAAGCTGAGCAATCGACACCTCTCCTGCGACTGAAATTTTTGAAGCACCAAAATTAACTTTGGCATCCTGAACACCTTCAATCTGCTTAACATTGCGTTCAAATTTGCCTGCACAATTCGCGCATGTAAAGCCTTCTACCCGATAAGATCGGTAAGTTGCCTCATGCTCATTCAACTTGCTCATGCTGCTTCAACTCCTTGTTGTGCTCTAAAGCAATTGTCATCAAAGAACGAATATGCTCATCATCAAGTGCATAAAACGCAAGCTTGCCCTCCTTGCGAAACTTTACGAGCCCTCTTTTGTTCATAGCACGCAAATGATGTGAGGTGGTCGCTACAGAAGCACCAATAATATTAGCCAAATCGCAGACGCATAGCTCCTCGCTTTGGCACAGCGCATATATGATTTTAGAACGATTGACGTCTGATAGCGCCTTAAACAGCTGGGCAACCATTTCCAGCTCCTCAAGTCGCATGGACGATTGAACCTCTTGTACCTTTTCCTCGTTATAGCAATAAATCTCGCACTGACTCATCCCATTCCCCTTGTCATTCAAATGTGTATTTGAATATAAATATAGCCTTCTTCATTTATATATTCAAGTGATGATTAGAATGATAGTTGTCTATTTCCTCTCTTTTTCCAACATAGGTAGGCTTTCCTAATTTATCAGGTTCATACTGTGATGCTGGTCAATCGTATCGCAGGCATAAAAAAAGACCTCCTCACGTGACGATTCGGCTTCACCTTACAGCAAGCCAAATGTTCACCTGGAGAGATCTCATTTCGCGTTATCCAATACCATCTTCACCTAAACGGTGCTGAGCTTTTTCTTAGCATTAGCTTCGGTTCAATCACCGTATGTTTTTTTACTTTTTCCCGATTCATTAATTTTTGCAGCACTCGAATCGCTGTCCGCCCGAGCTCGTTGGCCTCTTGCGATACGGTCGTAATTTCAGGAATAAAATGATGAGCTAGCGGGATATCGTCAAAACCAACGATTGACATATCATCGGGGATAAACAAGCCATGGTCAACTGCTGTTTTAATTGCACCAATTGCAACGAAATCATTGATACACATTACAGCTGTTGGCTTTTTTCTCAGCTCCAGCAGCTTATGCATCAGCCCACGGCCTGAATCAATAGAGAAGCTGTCCGGCAAAATCCATTCCTCGCGTACCTGGAGACCTGCGTCCTTTAACGTTTTCTTAAACGCGCGCAGCTTATTGGAGGTCGTGCTCATATGCATCTCTCCGCCCAGAAAAGCGATATGCTCATGCCCGTTATCAATCAGATGCTGGACTGCCATGCATGTTCCCGCATATTCATCTGTCGCCACCCGCGTGATGGCATTGCCTTTTACCGTTCCGTTGATTAAAACTGTAGGAATCGTATTGGCGTGCTGAATCAACTCCTGATCAAGCGTCTCATTCCCATTTCTCAAGTTGATTCGCCCGCCAAGAAAAATCATTCCGTCTACACGCTTTTCACGCATAATACTCAAATATTGAGATTCTTTCTGATAATCACCAACCGAGTTTGTCAATAAGAAGGTATGGCCGGTCGTCAATGCTTCCTGCTCTGCACCAGACAGAACCTCAGTATAAAAAGGATTGGTTAGATCGGGAACGATAATTCCGATAATGCCAGTTTCTTTTTTTAACAAGCTGCGCGCCATTGCGTTAGGCTGAAATTGATACTGCTGAATCAGTGCTTCAATTCTCTCGCGTGTAGAGTGCTTTACTGGGGCCGTTCCATTGATGACTCTTGATACAGTAGCTACTGATACATTAGCGAGCCTGGCGATATCGTATATCGTGATTTGCTTCATCATTCATAGCTCCTCTGTACATAGTTCCTATTCTTATAGAAATTATAGCAAAGAGTGCTATACAACAACATCACTATTGATTCAAGTTCAGAATTAATGTTAGGCTCGTGCCTATATGCAGCCTCATCCAACATTAATACGGCTAATAAGTTAGCATGCGAATGATTAACCAGTCTAGTTTTGAGGTTAAAAGAATACGATCTTCTACACTTCCTTGCGCTGCAAATAAATAAAGCCGATTGCAAAAAACAGCACGAAGCTTCCACCGACTACTGTTAGCAGTTGCTGCCACGGAACATAGAATAGATCAACTTCATCGCCCGTCACGTACATCATAAGAAACGGCTGACCCCACGGATAATAAGGCGCAACTTTTTCTGAGTTCAGCACAAGCATCGTCGGTATTGTAAAAATAACATTGACTGCAAATGGAGCTGCCAATGATTGAAACAGCGTTGACAGCCAGAGCATCAAGGCAATAAGTGGAAGCGTCGCTACCCAGCCGCCAATAATGCCGCGCAGCAGCAGCTCGGTCGGAAAAGGCTCTCCATATTGCTTCAGGTAACCAACAAGCAACAAGGCAAGCAATACGAGCAGCTGCATACATAGCGTCAGCATGCTGACAACGGTAAACTTCGCGACATAAACACGGCCTCGAGTCGTTGGCAGGGCAAACAGCTGCTTCCAGCCGCCAGATTGATGCTCATAGCGGCAAATCAAGGTTGCCAGCACGCCCGTCATAAGCGGCAAAAACATCACAGCATAGGCCATATTGGCATACATTGCAGCATAAAGATACTTCGATCCGCTCAATTCTTCTGTATCTATATTAGTATTCCAAGCTACCATAAACACAATAGCTGGAGCCAATAGAATAAAAGGAATTATATTGGTTTTCCATAGCTTAAACCATTCCACACGCAGCAATGCTCCCATCAGCTCACGTCCTTTCTGCAGAAGTGCAGCATGCCCGCCATAAATAGCAGCAAGCCACCGCTTATGCCAAGTGCTACGTTAATGAAAGGGTTCTCCCATTCATTGGCTAGCGTTGGCCATTTCCAAATCATCCAATCCGGCAATAATACGGGCACCATTGATAAAATGACACCGACGACTCCAATACTTACGGTAATACCTTGGTTGCTGTTTGCTACCGCAATCCACAAATGGAAAGCGATTAGAGCTTGAGAAGCAAGCCACGGATAAAGACTCGTCTGTAAAATGCTCAGCCATGGAATATCGTCGCCTAAGCCGAGCGTCAAGCCATAGACAAGCGTTCCTATCGCTAATACGATGGAGGAAACAAGCAGCAAGCAGGAGGCGATTAAGTATTTGGACAAGTAGACCGCCGATCTACGCACCGGCAACGCCAGCCACTGCTTCCAAGCGTTCGTGTAGCCTTCTATGCTTGCCATCATTGAGGTCAAAATAACAATCCCTAGTGTCAGTGCCATTGAGCTTAAGATAAGCACACTGTCTAGGTACAGCTGCCAATCATCATCCGTAAGCGATAATAGATAGTCTTTACGCAATTCAAAATTGACCATCGTCAAGCCAATCACGCCGATCGGACCTAGAAAGGCAAGAAACCACAATCCTTTTCGTTTAATTTTCATCCATTCTGAACGAAGCAGTTTGTTAAGCATTACAAACTCACCCCATCCGTCATGCCTAAAAAGATCTGCTCCAGCGTTTGTTTTCTTTCTTCTACACGGTAGATCTCATGTCCCTGATGAACGAGCAGCGATACTGCATCCGATACACTTCGATTCGAGCAATTGCCTAGTGAGATATACTCCTCCTCTACAGTAGCAGCAAGCTCAAGCTGCTTAAGCTTAATCGCGGCCTGTTCTAAGTCGCTGCACTGAATATTAATGGTGGATTCCGCCAGCTTACGAAGATTGGACATTCTATCCTGATAAATAAGCTTGCCTTTGGAGACCACGCCGACAGCTGTAGCGATTTGATCAATTTCAGACAATAGGTGACTGGATATAAGCACCGTCATGCCGTATTGCTTCGGCAAGCTTTTGATTAGCTCGCGAATTTCAATAATGCCGGAAGGATCGAGCCCATTCGTAGGTTCATCCAATATGAGCAGCCTCGGCTTATGAAGCAATGCTGCCGCGATGCCTAATCGCTGCTTCATACCAAGAGAGAAGCCCTTGACCTTGCGGTGTGCAGCCTCGGTAAGTCGTACCGTTTCCAGCACCTCAGTTATCCGTTTTTGCGGTACGCCGACAAGCTGGCGGATGACATTCAAGTTTTCATAGGCAGTTAGATGCGGATAGTAGGACGGATTCTCAACAAGCGAACCTACCTGCCGCAATATATCAAGCTTATGCTTATTCAGCTGCTTGTCAAAAATGCGAACACTGCCGCTAGTCGGCTTCATTAAGCCAAGCAGCATGCGGATCGTTGTCGTTTTACCCGCTCCATTCGGTCCTAAAAATCCGTAAATCTCCCCTTCTTGAATCGACATATTGATATGGTCTACTGCATGCTGCTTCTGAAAAGTTTTCGTTAATTGTTCCGTTTGTATAATCATACTCATCGTTTTCCTCACCTCGAAAGTCAGTATAAAGGCGCAAGGTTAAAGTACGGTGCGAGGCAAGGTTAAATTTTGTTTAAATTGCAGACTGCAGCATGTGCTCGAAGAATAGATATCTCCATTAGCAATAAGGTTGATAAAACGTCAATAAATAAGAGGTCGTTCAGAAAGTCAAATTACATCGACTTTCGAACGACCTCTTTTCTTTTGTGATCATTCTATCGCTCGAAAACGATCGTCGCTTTCTAGCTACTCGTGCTTAACCCATAGGGATGGCGAAGCTCGACAACAAACTGACGATCCCGATGATAGCTCGTCCACGTTAAGCCCATTCCTTCCACCATCATATCTACAATTGACAGGCCTATGCCTGCACCTTTTTGAGCCGTATTGCCGTCCATTCCAGCACCGCGATCCACAATACGTATGACATCAAAGCCGCTGAAGGCCTCCGTTTCAATCGCTACATATCGTCCTTCC
The DNA here is from genome assembly GCF_042659865.1 of Paenibacillus septentrionalis. Lineage (NCBI taxonomy): Bacteria > Bacillati > Bacillota > Bacilli > Caryophanales > Paenibacillaceae > Paenibacillus > Paenibacillus septentrionalis. The sequence goes on along the minus strand of NZ_JBHSTE010000004.1, from coordinate 113,539 downwards.
TTGGCGTGTCGGAGTACATTTTGCAGCAAATTATCGATGATGCGCTTCATCCAGATCGGATCGACCTGCCAGCTCGCCTGATCAAGTGGCTCCAGCTTCATCTCGATCTCAAAGCCCTCCTGCTCAAACACTGCATACCATGCTGCTACATGCTCCCGCAGAAAGCGATGCATATGCAGTTCCTGCGGCTCGTAACGATATTGCTCGCTCGAAAGCAGTGTATAGGCAAGCAGGTTATCGACTAATTCATCAATATGGCGAACGGAGCTGTCGAGTGCTGTGAGGGCCGAGCTCCCTTCAGCAGGCAGCTCGAATTTGCTGACGGTATAGGCATTGGCTCGCAGCTTCGTTAACGGCGTGCGTATATCATGCGACAAATTCGCAATCAGCTCACGGCGAATTCGCTCTTCATCCAGCTCACGTCTACGGCTTTCGCTTAGTTCTCCTACCATGCGGTTAAAAGCGTGCTCTAGCTGCCCAATTTCATCCGATTTTTTTACCGTAATCGGCACTGGCAATTCATCATTATTTCTTGTGCTCATAGCACGCTGCAAGCGCAGCAGTCGCTTGCGAATTTGACGAAAAAATAAATAGGAGATTACAATGAACCACACTACGACGATGGTAACTCCAATCAGCATCCAGATTCCAAACCGATCTATCATATCTATCGCTGGCGGCTGAAATACATAACGTGGCAGCTCAATGACAGCAAACCCCTTATCCACTTCACCGCTAATGAAGGCCACTACTGTATAGGGATCATTCCCATAGCTTTCTTTCATATAGGATATGGTATAGGTCGATGTCCACTGTTCAGGCAGCTCACGCTCGATGCCGAGTGTATCCATTAGCTGTCCTTGACCATTAACCCAAAACATTGCGGCTTCGGGATATTTTTTCTTCCAAGTGCTGAATACTAGATCAATTTCCTCTGGCTGGTCTGAGACGATCCTTAACGAACCATGCCAGCTCTGCTCGACATCTACGTACTTCGGTATATCACTATTCTCTTGCTGATTCGATATGCCTGTAAATACAATTACAACTAAAAGGTACGAAAGCTGAAATAAAACGAGCGCGACGAGTATAATCAGCATGTACTTGGACTGCAGGGAGCTAAACCACTTTCTTCTCATAGCTTCACCCGATAGCCAATCCCGCGTATCGTTTCAATGATCGTTGGCTGTGATGGATCAAGCTCAATCTTTTCGCGCAGGTAGCGAATATGCACCATAAGCGTTTTGTCTCCCTCGATGTAGCTCTCGCCCCACACCTGCTCATACAGCTGCTCCTTGGTCAAGATTTGATTCAGGTGGCGTAAAAAGCATTGAAACAGGTGAAACTGCTTGCCTGTCAGCAGCACTTCTTCATTTGTTATTATATTGACGATATGCAGCTCCTTCGGATGAATACGCAAATGCTGCAGCTCTATCATTTGCTCATGCTTCTGAAAACGACGCAGCAGCACTTCAATACGCGCAGCAAGCTCATCAGGGTGAAACGGCTTAGTCACATAATCATCAGCAAAGCTTAATCCTTCCAGCTTATCCTCAACCGCTGTGCGAGCGGATAACATAAGGATCGGTAACGTGCTGTTTTCCCGCTTTAGCCGTTTGCCTACGGAAAAGCCGTCCAAGCCTGGCAGCATCACGTCTAATATCGCAAGATCAGCTTGATTCGCGTGTGCTTCTGCTCCTTCTCCTGACTTAAGCCATGTCACCTGATAGCCTTTGCTTTCTAGCTCATTCGACAGCCATGTGCCGATTTCCTGATCATCCTCTATGTACAACAAGTGTGGCATAGTATTCATCAACTCCGTTCTTATCCGATAGAGTCATTATAGCCTACACCTTTTCCATCCAGCAATGAGACTCTAGCGTTCATCGCTGCGGAGCAAAACATTCCTCCAGTCGCTTTACTCACGTCCGTTTTTCGGAATTGCTTTGCTCCATTGCTGTTGTTTTTATAGTTTTCAGGATCAGGCATTGGCCTGAATGTAATGATCAATCTGCATATGCGCATCCGCTACGTCATGGCTATGAGCGATGCTCACAAGAGCAGGCTTTAATTCACGCACAATGCTTCCGCTTCTAACCGCTTCTGCCATGTTGGCCGTAAACATTTTCATCGGCTTTTGCAGACGTCCTCTTTTCGATGTGAATAAATCTCCACTAATCAGCACATTGTCCTTCGTATGATAGTAAACGACATGACCCGGTGAATGTCCTGGCGTATGGTAGGGCACCAAATCTTGAATAACAGACAAGTGACCTTGCTCATCAGTTGGAAGGGGCTGAATGATGCCCTCTGGCAAAAGCTTTTCCCGCGCCTTTCTGCCAGGGAACGGCTCCTTCCCTTCAATATACACATGCTCTAGTGAGTGGGCATATACAGGTATATCCTTCTGAGCTAGTATCGGCTGAACCCCTCCAATATGATCAGAATGACCGTGAGTAAGCAGAATTGCCTTCACTTCACCGAGCTTCTCTGCCTCCTGCAATATACGCTTGCCCATATGCGCCATTCCTGAATCGATAATATAAACACCATCATGACATTGAACAAGCCATGCGCTCATTTTGAATATCGCCCATGTCTCAAGCTTTGTAATGTGTGGTGATAGTTTTCGTACTTTCATAGACATTCTCTCCATTCCTCTTTAAGCGAAGCCTTATTCTGTTCGCCCTGTATCATCGCTGATGTCAACTAAGCTGTTGTACATCTCATCAACGAGCTCATCGATTTTCGTTTGATTCTCAGCGTATTTGCCATCTCGCATATAGTCGCTTGTCAGTCGCAGCGCTTGCAAGGCTGACTGATAAAATTGTATTTTTCGTTCCACTTCTTCTATTTTGTGTTGAAACACTGAGACGGAAGCGATATTGCACTCCTGTGATACCGGAAGCTGCTCCAGCGTCAGCAGCAATTTAATTTCTTGCAGTGAAAATCCAACCTGCTTTAATACGAGAATGTACTTGATCGTTTTTTCACAGCGCTCGTCGTACACTCGATAGCCGTTCCCTAGACGGACAGGTGCAAGCAGCCCCTCAGACTCATAGTATCTGGCAGTATCGCTTGAGATCCGATATTTTTCAGTAAATTGCTTGATTTTCATGTAGGCGGCCTCCTTTTAATGACAGCGTATCATTGGAGTATACTCCAAGGTCAATAGTTAACTATGCGATTACGAATCAATGACAATCGAATATGAAAAAACCAGCTGCCTGATTCCGGCAACTGGTTAACTCCATGTATATTTTACACCACTAATGATAGAATACACTCACTAATGATAGAATACACTCACTAATTAGCGATGCGGGTGGCTTTATCTATTGGCAGCTTATCCTCCTCGATCCATGCTCTCAGCATTTGATTGAAGCGAGCTGGCTCCGCGAGCGATATTCCATGCCCAATCTGCTGCAGTACGACACCAACCGAATAACGATTGCTCGCGACGAGGCTTCGTGCAGATTGCTGCATCAATCCTTTTTCTTTTTCTCCAACGGTAACAAGTATTCGCGTGTCCGCTTGGGAAAAGGAGGCTGGCACTTGGTAAGACATATTTTCTGTGAGTACTCGAATGAGCCCTTCCTGCGTCATCTTCTTGCTTTCCTCAAAATAAAGCTCAAAATCCGCTTCGCTGACATATAGCGTTTTTGCCTGCAGCTTTGCGAAGGTACGGTTTCTTACAAGCGGAAACATCAGCTTAATCGCTGGCGCCAGCCACTTAACCATTTGCAGCTGCGGCACAACCAATGCGCTATTAATCATCGCGTAGTCAATTCGTTCCGGTCTTCTGCTGAGCATCTCAACTAGAACCTGCGCACCTAAAGAGAACCCAACGACAATAACCGGCTGATCGCCCGCAAGTGCATCAATAAGCTCCAGTACGGACTCTGCACATGATTCCATGGCAAAAACATCCGACTGGCTTCGACCATGCTCTGGTAGATCAGGTACAACGCAATAATAATCTGAAAAATGTTCAATCTGCTTATTCCACATCCAGCCGCTTACGCCGCCCCCATGCAAAAATACCAGCATAGGTCGATCCTTATCTCCATATTCCTCATAAACCATCGTGCTCACCTCATCTTCTTGTGACTAGACTTGCGTAATTAGCTCAATCTACATGATGTATATATATTTCTGCAGCTGGAAGCCTTATCCTGCTTTATCGACCTAAATGTTCTCAATAGAATGAACAGTTCTGCACGTCAAGCAGATGCAAATGAACATATGCACAAAATAGCGGTTAGCACTATCAATGGCGGAAAACAACCGAGCTTTTTCCTTTTATTCATGAATAAATTATGGTACCAAATGGCAGGGTAATAGATAACTAATTACGATCATCATAAAGGAGCGGCTATGAAAAAACCTACTGTACGAATTGTTTCGTTCGTTAGCGCACTGCTGATCTTACTCGTTAGTACCACAGCTTGGCTCATTATCTCGCTTTCTATTACGAAGGAACGGATAATTGCTGCACCGATAGAACAAAGCAGCAAGCCCGTCATTATGCTGCTGTATGATTCGCTTATGCATGAACCGTTGCAGCAAGCTATACAGTCGGGAGATGCGCCTGCATTTTCCTATCTCATTAAACATGGCACTTATTATTCGGAGGTTGTCAGCTCTTATCCCACTATGTCCGTTGCGATTGACAGCACGATTCTGACAGGCACGTATGCTGATAAGCATCATGTTCCTGGACTGCTCTGGTTTAATGAGCAGGAACAGAAATTGGTCAGCTATGGCAGTGGACCGCATGAAATACGAGACAATAGCATAAAGGAAGTGTTGCAAAACGGTGTGCTTAAGCTGAACAGCGAGCACCTGAGCCGTGATGTAAATACGATCTATGAGCGCTTGGATGAGCTCGGCATACAAAGCGCCTCAATTAACGGCATTATTTATCGCGGCAACACGCCGCATGAGCTGCATATTCCCGGACTGCTTACGCGCAGTCAGATGATGCCTCATGAAGTGACGATGAATGGCCCCACTCTTCTGTCGCTGGGGGTGATGTCGCAATACAACAAAGGCAATGATCAATACAATTATGCATGGAACAGGCTTGGCATCAACAACGAGTTCACGATTAATGAGTTGGCCTATTTCATACAAGAGGACAAGCTTCCTCCGTTCACCCTTGCTTACTTGCCTGATGCAGATGCCAAGCTGCATCGAAAAGGCCCGAGTGATCTGGAAGCGATCAAGCAAGCTGATGAAGCTTTGCAGAAGGCGCTTAATCTATACCCCTCTTGGCAGGAGGCACTGGATGAAGCAATCTGGATCGTACTGGGAGATAGCGGACAATCTCTGGTCGAATCAGACAAGAAGCAAGCGTTGATTGATATGAATGAAGTACTGAGCGGCTATAGCTTATGGAGTCATAAGAAGCAGAATGGACAGCTCGCATTTGCACTAAATGAGCGTATGGGCTATATCCATATTCGCGACAACAAGCTGTCGCGTGATGAGATTGTTCAGAAGCTTAAGCAGGAGAAGCGCCTTCAATTTATAGCTTGGCAGGAAGACGGTAAAAACTATGTCGCCGGTCCAGAATCTGAGCAGCTGCTCGTATATAGCCGCGGAGGATCGTATCGTGATGAATATGGTCAGACGTGGCAGCTTGAGGGGGATTTATCTCTACTTGATCTGTATATCGCCGATCACCAGGTTCAATATAACGACTACCCTGATGCACTCGCCAGGCTGCATGGCGCACTGCATGCCCAGCAAGGCAATATCATCGTGATCGATGCGAAGCCTTCGTATGAAATTGTGGAGCATAACAGCTACAACCACGTGGGCGGCGGCTCACACGGCTCGCTTCATAAGGCAGACTCTCTCGTACCGCTTATTGTAACAGGCACAGATACGCCACTTGAAGATCAGAGACTTGTCGCCCTGCAAGAATGGCTGATGTCACTATTGCTTCAGCAGAGACCGTAATTCGGTAGTATTGCTAAGTGACGGTAGGCTGCTTTAGCAGCAGCCATAATCAGGGGTGGGCAGCTCTAGCTAACAACGAACAGGCACAGCTTATCGCTTACTATGTGCGATTCGCTGCGCCTGTTTCCTGTACTAACCATTACTGATTCGCGTATTGTACCAATCTCGCGATGCTTTTAATTGCTGCGAAATGCATTGCCTCGTGATAGATGCAGAAATTCAAGCTTTCCTGCACCGTGCTCATATGCAGCCCTGTTGAGGTTGTATAGCTTTCTGTTAGCGGCCTGCTAAGCTGCTCGACATTGCTTGCGCTCTCGCTTATTCTGTGCAGCTGCTGCTGAAGCAAGCTTATTAGCTCATTAAGCATTGGCGGCTCACTCGTCCAGCCTCTTGGAGAAGTGCCCGACGCGAACCACTCCAGGAACTGCTCAGTCGTATTCGTCTCTCCACCCGTCAAAGCAAAGCCGAACTTCTCCGTTACAACATAAATATGACCAAGATTCCACTTCACATTGTTGTTGAGCCCCTCAGGGATAATTGCCGATTCTGCATCTGTCAGCCGACTGGCTGCAAGCAAGGTTTGATTGCGTGAAAAATTGACCTGGTTCACGATCCAATTACTCATTCGATACAACCCCTTCTCCGATTCATATTAACCGTTTAGTTAACCATTTAATGGTTAATACTATACACCTTGAGCATTAACCTGTCAATCGTGTTATAATAGGTTAAAATTCACTAGGATGATGACACCATGCATATAGATGTAAAATTCCCGCTGCTATCTGGAGATATTTCAATCGATCTGATCAATACAGAAGTCGTTCGCCACAACCAGCGTCACGATCTGCTGACCGAGCCAGGCCATTTGGTCGCATGGTTTCATGCGATTAAGTCATCCGGCTATATTGAGGATGCTCAATTTTCGGCCGAGGTCGAGAAGTGGGCAGAGGAAGCGCTACCTGCCTTGCGACAGATCCGAGCATTGCTGCGCCAGCAATTCGAGCAGCTTGCGGACGGGCAGGGGTTCGAGCAGCATACCGTTTCCGTTATGGAGCGTTTAATCGGACTAGCACCATTCGCCTATCAATTGCGCAATAATCGACTGCTTCCCGTTCCATCTGGTTCACCAAAGGATGCCTTACTAGCGCTTATTGCATTTAATCTGCTTCAACTGAAAGCAGATGATCGTTTGCAGCATGTGCATCGATGTGACAACAAGGAATGTGTACTGTTATTCATTGATAACAACCCTCGTCGCAAATGGTGCTCGATGAAAATATGCGGCAACCGCATGAAGGTAACTCGGCATCAGCAGCAGAAAAAGCATGAATCAAGTACATAGAACACAGCTTCTTATTATGCAGCGCAGCTAGCTCCACACAATCAGCAGTACGATTCTACTGCTCAGCACCAGCATAACGGGCAGCAAAAAGGAGCATGGCACCAGTTGAACTGGAAGCCATGCTCCTTTCTATGCTATATAGTTGATCTAGTTAATCATTCGCGTCAATTAAGCATATAAGCCTTACACAGGCTGCTTTACTCTGTTCAGAGCGACGAGCCTGCTGCCGCTTACACGTTTTTCACGTGAACCGTAACTGCGCTTTTTGCTTCAAGATGAAGAACAAGCGGCTGATGATTCGGCAGCTCAATCGAGATATCCTGTGCCTGCTCGTAATCATTGAAGGCAATGACAGCAATTGATTGATCCACATTGCGCAGTGCAACTGCGCGAATCGCTTCATCCGCAGAGGCCGTCTCCAGGCGTACTGCCTTTGGACGGACACATTTGCTAAAATGTGCAAGCGCGTAATAATCCAGTGTATATTCAAGCTCTTTTGTTTGCTGATTTACCTTCAAAATGCCGCGACATGTGCTTTTGCCGAAGCCTGGCACAAACGGGCCATTCTCCTCATCCAGCGCCATATTCCACAGCACCAAGCTTTTGCTGTAGTTGCGAATAATATCGATACCTGTGCGCATAACGTTAGAGAATGCCGGCTCGAAAGCAGGAATCCACTCGCCGCCCGAGCCCTCCGTGAAGTGTACCTCCTTGCTTGGATCGGCAAGGAACACCTCGCTTTGCGCGCTTGCTCTGCCGCCATACCAATGCCATGCTACACCATCAATCGCATCTCTAGCTTCTTCAAGCATATGAAGCGGATATTCAGGTTTATCCCAGTTGTGGTCGTAGCACAGTATTTTTGTCGTGATGCCATTCGCTTCAAATGCAGGCTTCAAATGATGCTTAACAAACTCGCTCTGCACCTCTGGCAGCATCAGCATGCCTGGGTAATGATTCGGGCAATAAAGCGGCTCATTCTGTGGTGTGACAGCATAAATATGAAGGCCTTGCGCTGCATAGGCTTGAATGTACTTTACAAAGTAAGCTGCATACGACGCATAGTATTCCGGCTTCAGCTCTCCGCCAATCATCGAGCCGCTCGTTTTCATCCAGCCCGGCGCACTCCACGGCGAGCCCATCAGCTTTAACTGCGGATTAAGCGCTTGTGCCTGCTTCGTCAGCGGAATAATGTCAGCTGTATCATGTTGAATCGAAAAGCGCAATTGCTCCGGATCAGTCTCGCCAGCTGGAAGATCGTTATAGCTGTAAAAGTCACGCGCATAGTCGGAAGCACCCATCGGATTGCGAATGACCGATAAGCCAATACCCTCGATTGGATCAAACAGCTTCACCATTGCTTCCTGACGCTGCTTCTCGGTTAACACCTGATTGATCAAATAAGCTGCTGAATCGGTAAATGAAGCACCAAATCCGTCAACCTCCTGATAGCTCTGCTCAGGATCAATCGTAACCTTTACTGCTGATTGCTCTTCCTGCGGCTGCAGCTGCTCCAGAGTTTTCTCTGCAAACAGTTCTTGCTCTCCGCTTGAATAATAGATCATTACGTTGCTTGCCATTATTCCCACTCCTTTTCTCTAAGCTGTCTTCGTATTACAATCCTAGCTTTTCTTTGTTTCTAGCCATCTTCTCATTGTAGATCTCGATAATCGCATCAAAGTTGTTGTCGTTAAGGAAGGCTTTATATTGCTCCAGTGTGCTATTGAACGTTGCATCATCCTTCGAACGCACCAAGCTTACTAGTGTCGTATTCCATTGTGTATCAATTGCACTTAATGAGCGTGCTTCAGGAGTACCCTGCTCAGGGTTTCTGTTCTCAAGAATAAAGTGAGGAACCAGCTTGCCCTTGCCCCACTCCTGCATTTGCTTAATAGAGTCTGGGAATGCATCATCACTTAACGTTTTATGGCGGTCATGGCCGAAGAACATAAATTCTCCGAAGCGATATTCACGCTTGAATTGGTCTGCGTTGTTTATCTGCATATCTTTTACTTCAGGCATGAGCTCAACCTTGCCTTCTGCATTGATTTGATACGTTTCGCCTTCGATACCATAGTTCATCAGCATTTGCCCTTCTTCACTCAGCAAATACGTGAACAACTGAATTGATTTTGCAGGCTCTGCATTGTATTTCGTAATAAAGCTGATCATCCAGCCTGTAATACCGGATTGATTTAATTTCGGAGCGTTGCCTACTGTGCTTTGCGGGCCATCAATCGCAATATACTCCTTGCCTGGGTTGCTTGTCGCGAACATTTGCAGGTTACCGCCTTGCTGAGGTGTACCGTCGAGCATAATCGTTGCATAGCGACCCGACTTCACTTTTTCTTCAAATGCCGTTCCGTCATCAGCGAAGCTGTCATCGCTAATTAGACCACCACGGTAAGCTTCATTCAACGTAGCAAGCCATGTTACATAGTCTTCATCCAAATTGCGATTGTAGAAGGTGCCGTCTTCATTCGTCAGAGGCACACCGATAAAGTCCTGGAACACATCGCCTAGAGAGCCTGTGCCTGTTCCGATCGCGTTAAAGCCGAATGGCAGCAAATCAGGGAATTTTGATTTAATATCTTGAAGCGCGGCAACAAACTGCTCAGGTGTTCCAAAATCCGGCTGACCGATTGCATCATAGACATCTTTGCGAATGATAAATGCCGTTTTCGCTGGAATTGTGCCCTTTTCATAGTCTTCCTGAGTGTTGGAATAGTTCGGATAGCCATACGTTTTACCGTCTTCAAGCTGGAACCAGTTCAACGTATCCTGCGCAGCAACCTCAAAAAAATGAGGATCGTATTTCTCTGCCAAATCGTTCAGAGGGAGTGCCCATGTATCCGCTTTCTGTACGATCGAGGAATTGGAATCAAAAACTGTAATCAGATCCGGCATTTCATCTCCGGCAAAGAATGTATTCAGCTTCGTGTCATCACCTGTTATAAAGGTAATGTCGAGGTTCAAGTCTTCTTTAATTTTCTTCGTTACGACATCATTGCCGTAGTCGGTATTCCACCAGTCCGCATTCACATACCATGTCAACGAGGTTGTTTCTTCTTTCGCATCAAGCTTCCAAGCCGGCGTGCTTGCATCAGGCGTATAACGATCCTCAAGTGAAATCTCTACGTTTTCGGTGCGACCTTTATCCTTGCCGCACGCTGATACAATAAGCGCAACAACCATTAACAGTGACAATACGACAAAGCCTTTATTTGTCTTCTTCTCTCTTGCAGTTGCCATTAAAAAAACCTCCCTTTAATAAAAACGTTTTAATTTTTGGGTGCACATTCTCTGATGTCATCTTGCTGCAAGCTTCCATATTGGTCTATTCCTTCACCGCCCCCAGCATCATTCCAGAAATGAAATAACGTTGTAATAGTGGATAAATAACAACAATCGGCAAGGTTGTAATGACAATTGTTGCTAGTTGCACCCCTTTGGTTGCTGTTTCAATGACAACAGAGCCGCCTATGTTCTGCATAGATTGTGTCTGTGACTGGACGATGATCTCGTACAGCTTCATCTGCAGCGGATAGAGCGCTTCATTCGTGACATATAGCTTGGTTGTCATGAAGTCGTTCCACTGGCTCACACCATTAAACATCGCAATCGTAGCCATTGCTGGCATCGAAAGAGGAATAAAGATGCTTAAAAATACGCGCCAATCGCCAGCCCCATCGATTTTGGCCGATTCCTCCAATGATCCCGGCACATTTCTGAAGAAATTCATCAAAATGATGACATCGTAAAAGCTCAAAAGAGCTGGAATAATATAAACCCAAAAGCTGTTGAGCAAGCCAAGTGATTTGATAAGCAAGTAGGTTGGAATCATCCCGCCCGAGAAGAACATCGTAATGACACCCATCGTCACATAAAACTTGCGGCCTCTTACATTGCTTTTGCTTAAACCATATCCAACCATTGCACAAAAAAACACGTGCGTGACAACCCCAATCACTGTTTTGGCAACGGAGATAAAGAACGACTGACCAATCGAATCATCACGGAATACGGCACGGTAGTTTTCTAGTGAAAGCTCAGAAGGCCAAAATATGAAACCGCCTTCAGCAAGGGCTCTACTGGAGCTAAAGGACGAGATTACAACATTCCATAGCGGCACTAATATGACAACCATGAATAGCATTAACAACGTAATATTGAATGTATCGAATAGACGACTGTCCCAGTCACGGCGCATTGTTCTTGATTTCACGACCATTTCCTCCTCTGCATTTACAATACCGACTGATTATCGTTCAGTCTCTTGGTTATCGCGTTAGCTGATACAAGCAAGATCACAGATACGATCGAAACACCCAAGCCAACTGCTGTTGCATAAGAGAAGTCGCCCTGCGTCATACCCATTCGATATACGTAAGAATTGATAACCTCTGCCTTTTCACGGTTTTGCGAGTTCATGAGCACCAACGTCTGATCGAGATTGGAGCCAAGCAGTCCGCTAATCGTCAGGATCAGGTTCAAGCTGATCATCAGCTTCAAGTTCGGAACTGTAATATGCCAAATCTGCTTGAGACGATTGGCACCGTCTATTTTCGCTGCCTCATAATAGGTTGGATCGATTTTAGCCATAACCGCCAAGTACAAGATCGTTCCCCAGCCAGCTTCCTTCCAAATATCAGACAGCGTTGCAATCCACCAATACTTGTCTGGATCGAGCAATATGTTGCGCGGCTCCTTAATGACGCCTAACGTCAGCAGCAGCTCGTTGAACAAGCCAGTTGTCGCAAACCAGTTAATCAGCATCCCGCCGAGTACGATCCACGATAAAAAGTGAGGTAAGTACGATATCGTTTGAACGAATTTTTTAAAGCCGCTTAAGCTGACCTCGTAAATCATAATGGCGAGAATAATCGGCACGACAAAGCCTATCGCCAGCTTCAAAAAGCTGATACCGAGCGTATTGACAACCGACTCCCAAAAAAATTTGTCACTCAATATAATTTGAAAGTTTTCAAGCCCTACCCATGGTGCCGAATCAATACGGTCTATCACGGTATAGCGCTTGAAGGCTATCGTTAGGCCGTAAATTGGTATATAGCAAAAAATAAACATAAAGATGACACCAGGCCAAATCATCGATTGAATTTCCCATTGCCGAACGAAATCAGCGAAGAAATGCTTTGTCCTCTGCACGACTGTTGGCTTTTCGGTTGCATAGCCTACTGCTTTGCCCATCTTTCAGCCTCCTCCATTTAGGAAAATGTTATAAACCACCGCTTCAATAAAAACGTTTTTATTTTTCCGTAAAAAAATAATATAAAACTTGCTAGTATCGGATTTGTGTTGAATTTCGAACGATCATTTCCCCAGGCAATTTATCTATACGACCTTGCTCTTTCTGTTGAATCATATTAATAAGATGCTCAATGACCATAACCCCTTGTTTTTTGATCGGGTTGCGTACCGTTGTTAGCGGAGGATTGAAGTATGGGGCTATATCGATATCGTCAAAGCCCAGTACACTAAAATCTTTCGGCACATCATAGCCTTCTGACTTCAATGCTCTAATACAGCCAATTGCGCTTAAGTCATTCCCTGCTAAAAATGCAGTAGGAAGCTTGTCGGCATGCGTATACATAAAGTACTTGACCGCATTATAGGAACCTTCCTCCTCGAAATACCCCTGCAAAATATAATCTGGATCAATCGGATAGTTAAATTCCTTTAGCGCAGCCAGGTAACCGTTTTTACGCTGAACGCTATCGAACATCGATTCGACACCCGATATATAAGCAATCTGCTTATGGCCTAGATTAATCAAATATTTCGTTGCTTCATAGCCTGCTACATACGAATCAAATATAATGCTTCCCATCGTCGTATTCTGATACATACGATCCAGAAACACTGCTTTAATATTGTTTTTTTCCATCGCTGCCAGCTCTTTTTCAGAAATCCGTTCCTCTTCAAATATGATGACGCCATCGACTCTTCCGCCGAGAATATTGCTCATAATCGTCTTTTTATCCTTGGTGACGAATACATTCAAGCCATATCCACGCTTTTCGCATTCTCTGGACATCGTATCTACTAAAATATAAAAATAAGGGCCGGATACACTCGTCGTAAAGAAGCCAAGCATTTTCGTTTTACCAGACTTCAACAGCTTGCCATTCAAATTCGGAACATAATTCAAGCGCTTGGCAACATCAAGAACGTGCTTCTTCGTTACAGGATTCAGCACATCGACATCGTTTAACGCATTTGAAACGGTAGAGATTGAAACCCCCGCTTCTTTTGCCACATCTTTGATAGTAACTTTTTTCATCTGTTTCTTCCTTTTCAAATAAAAACGTTTTTATACTTATGAAATTAACATAAAACCGCTTTCATTACAATAGTTTTTTCTGCTCATGCAACATTTTAATTTGTTTTTATTTCATTGGCATTTAGTCGGGCTATATATGTATGATCAAAAGGTCAGGCTTGATTTACGATACTATAAGAAGACTGCCGGCAGTTGCCGACAGTCCGTAATACAGGCTAAATAATTTGAAGGAGACGGATTATCTCCTCTTCTATTACCTCTTCACTGATCCTATGAAAACCTAACGATTCATACAGCTTTCCTGCAATTACATTATTAGGACGATGTCCGATCATGATTCTTGTACAATGTGATTGGCTCATCATTTGAATCAGTTCTTTTAAAGCTGCCTTACCATAGCCTTTGCCTTGATGTTTCTCATCAATCATTATGGCAGGAATCCAATAGTTATCATCCTGATCTGGTCTTGTACAATATACAAGAAATCCGACCAGGCTTTCATTCGAGTAAATCGCCCGTAATTCAAATTCTTCGACGTATTTTGATTCTGCTATCCAATAAACAACAGGTGCAGGAAAGACACTTAGCTGCTCTGGCTTCACGTTTAGCTGACTACATTGATACCAGTTTTCAATTGAAACTGACTTTAATACAACCGTCACACGTAATTCCTCCCATCATTCGCAGAGGAATTCATCCTCTACGATTAATTCGTAACCTTCCTTCTAAAACCTGCAATATGAATATTCTTCATACCACATCACTCCCCTCAATAATTAAAGCTCTAACTTAGGTTATTCGCTCCTTATTTTACATATCCTTCTTTATTAGAGAGGTTAAGGACGTGTTAGAACAACATTTCAGCAAAACAAAAAAAAGAGAAGGAGGATATCCTTCTCGTCTCGTCATGCCGTCACTTTTAAGTCAATACCTCATGGGCTCTTTGCAGCGCTGCAGCAATGACCTTGTCCATATCATAATATTTGTATTCACCGAGTCGTCCGCCAAAAATTACATGAGGCTCGGCTTCAGCTAATTGCTTGTATTGGTCGTAAAGCTTGCTGTTTTGTTCATCATTAATGGGGTAGTAAGGCTCGTCGCCCAGCTTCCATTCCACACTATACTCTCGCGTTATAATCGTACGAGGCTGCGTGCCAAGCTCAAAATGCTTATGCTCGATAATTCGCGTATACGGAGTTTCGAGGTCCGTGTAATTCACAACCGCATTGCCTTGATAGTTGTCTGTATCAAGCAATTCCGTATCAAAGTTCAGACTGCGGTATGCTAACACGCCGAACGTATAATCAAAATAAGCATCGATTGGCCCGGTGTATACAATGCGATCGGCCTTACTGTCCCAATAAGCTTTGTCTGCAAGATAATCGGTATCAAGCTGCACCTCGATACCTTCTATCATCTTCTCAACCATCGCGGTATAACCGCCAATCGGTATGCCTTGGTATGGGTCATTGAAATAATTGTTGTCATACGTAAACCGTACAGGCAGCCTGCGAATGATAAAGGCCGGGAGTTCATGACAAGGTCGTCCCCATTGCTTTTCTGTATA
The DNA here is from genome assembly GCF_042659865.1 of Paenibacillus septentrionalis. Classification (NCBI taxonomy): domain Bacteria; kingdom Bacillati; phylum Bacillota; class Bacilli; order Caryophanales; family Paenibacillaceae; genus Paenibacillus; species Paenibacillus septentrionalis. Next base: position 98,359 of record NZ_JBHSTE010000004.1, on the reverse strand, counting down.
GCCGCGAATCAGCTTCTCATAAATGTCGCGCCCAACCAAATTAATCGCCTGCTCCTCTAACGTGCGAGGATTTTCAACATAGCTGTCTCTACGCTGCTGTTCAATTTTTTGCTTGGCTTCTTGAGGAGTGTTCACTCCCCACATTTTGTTAAACGTATTCATATTAAACGGCAGATTATACAGCTCACCTTTATAGTTAGCTATTGGGCTGTTTGTATAGCGGTTAAATTCAGCAAACTGGTTCACATACTGCCATATTTCCTTACTGCTCGTATGAAAAATATGTGCGCCATATCGATGAACTTGAATATCCTCAACCTTCTCTGTATACACATTGCCGCCTATATGATTCCGCTTATCAATGATCAAGCAGGTCTTGCCTGCCTTCTTCGCTTCATGTGCGAATACCGCACCATAGAGCCCGGCTCCAACAATCAGGAAATCGTATTTTGTATGCATATGCCTGCCTCCATACTAGTTAAAGCCGACAACCTTCTGCGTAATCTTGTAAACGCCGACCGAAATACTGCGTCCGATTCGTCCTGGCAGGCTGAGCAGCCGCCCCATCATACCGTAACGCAAATGATGATATAGCTCAACGTCATATTCCTTAATAAAGCACCAAAATGCTTTCTTTTTTAGTAAATTTTCTTTAGAGCCTGAGCGAATCAGCAATATAGTCGAAATCATCGTGACAATTTCCAAATGATTGAATAGATAAAGGCGCAGCTTGCAGCTTCTAATCCGTTCCAGATCAATCTGCTCAATCATCAGCTTATTTACTTTTAATTGCTGATCAATTCGGCTTATCATAACCTTCTCATTGACGGATTGATCAGCACGTCCAATGAAATAGTTATAGAAATCAACATTAAGATAATACATGCTGTTTACGTAAGGCAAAGGAGTCGTCACATATAAGTTATCTACATAAAACGTATGCTTAGGCAGCACGAGACCACATTCCCGCAGCAGCTCCGTTCGATAAATGAGCGAGTGCATCATCAAGTATTGGCCTTTTCTAAAGCGGCCAATCTCGTCCCAAGTAAATACTTTATTTTCGGGCAATACGTTTTTATATTTCATTACTTTTTTGTACTTTGCGCCCTCTTTTTCATAGACAAAATTGCTGATCAGCAAATCTACCGGCTGTTGATCTTCAACAAACTGCTGCAGCGTGCTTAATATATTCAAATAAGCTTTCGTATCGACCCAATCGTCACTATCTACTACTTTTATATAAAACCCGTGAGCATGTCTGATCCCGGTATTGACTGCTTCGCCATGGCCTCCATTGGCCTGATGAATAGCTTTAATGATCGTCGGATACTTGGCTGCATACTCATCTGCAAGCTGAGCAGTTTTGTCGCTTGAACCGTCATTTACTATCAGTATTTCTACGTTTTCCCCGCCAGGCAGTAAAGACTCTATGCAAGCTCTCATATAATCTTGTGAATTGTAGCAAGGAATGATGACTGATAATAGCTTCACGTTCACACAACCTTTACTTATTCTGTATTATTACATTCGTTTTTGTATTACGGCATAAGATACCGAAAGTATAGCACACTTCCTATCATTCTAGTGCCGATGATAAGAAGGGTAATTTCACCAAAAGTCTCACCAACTGAAAACTAGCGGCACTCCAGGAAGGAGTACCGCTCAACAGCGTTTTCTATCTTATTCGGTTACTTTCCATGAGCGTGAAACAGCAAACAATACATGCTTGCTCACCTCATACAAGCTCTTTGTTGCACCGATTTGTGTAGCAGGGTCCTTAGCTGCTGCGAGCATCACTTTGTTGTGATTATCGCCACCCTGCCATACTGCCATCACATCGAGCGATACGTCACCGCCTGCATAGATCATTTTCACTGGGTCCATGTGCGGATACATATTAGCATCGGTAATGACTAGTCCTTCAAAGCCCCATTCATTGCGAAGAACCTCTGTTAGCAAGCCTTGATGTGCACCTGCCCAGCTCAAGCCGATGAAGTTAAAGGATGACATCACGCCCAAGCTTCCGCCTTCCTTAACAGCCAGCTCAAACGGCTTCAAGTAGATTTCGCGAATTGCCTGTTCGTTCGCCCATACGAAAAATTGATTACGGGCATCCTTCTCCTTATCATTCACCGCGAAATGCTTGATGTAGGTAATAACGCCTTTTTCACGCGCTGCCTTCACAACCTGTGCGGCAATTTTACCAGATAGCACTCCGTCTTCACTATAGTACTCGAAGTTTCTGCCGTTGAATGGCGTACGGTGAATGCTCATCGCTGGAGAGTACCAGCCGTTATAGCCAAATGCTTGCGCTTCCTGTCCAATGCTTGTTCCCATCAGGAAGGCAGCATCTGTATTCCATGTTGCTGCAAGCACACTTGGTGCTGCATACGTTACGCCAACCCCTTCTGTTCCCATAATCGGACCAGAATAAATGTTGGACGCTATTGCCATCGAGCCATCTGGCTGAAGCGTTTTTGGTACACCCAAACGATCAATCGCTAGTAGTTGATACGCACCCATTCCTGCGATATTCGCCATTTCATCAAGCGTTAGCTGTGACAGGAATTCATCCCAGCGTGGATCGTCATATGGTACGTCCTTCATATCTGCGAGCATAATCGTTTGCTCTAACGTCTTCCCAAACTCAGGAAGATCAGCCTCGCTATAGCCTAGCTCCGCATCTGTCGGTACTTGTGCAGTTAATGCATCAAGCACGTCTTGGTTTGCAGTGAAATCTGCTTGCTGTGGTCCAGTAAAGGCACGGCTCTCAGCATTCCATTCACGTTTCAAATAGTCATCCACTCCGAATGCATCGTCGAATTGATTCGTTGCTGTTTGGTGATCGGAAGGACGTTTGCCGTCATGTTCTTCATTATAGATAATCGTATCTCGAACCTTATATGTCTCAGTATCAAGCTTATCATGTGCATTTTCCATAAGCATGAGCTCATAATCGCCTGCTTCAAGCACATACGCCTTATGCTCTTTATAGTCGTAAGAAGCTAGCTCCTCTAAACTAAATGATAACGAATAATAATCGGTTTGCCCTGGCTCAATCATATTTGTTTTCTTGAAAGTCACTAGGTTGACGGAAGCTTTTTCAATTGCACCTGTGTACGGAGGATTCGCATAAATTTGAACGACATCCTTACCCGCTACATTTCCTGTGTTCTCTACGGAGACACGCAGTGTAATCGTGCCATCCTCTTCCTTCATATCGACAATATCCTTATTGAAGCTCGTATAGCTAAGTCCATGACCGAACGGGAACAGCACTTCCTCATCGTAGTTATAGCTGTCGTCCGTTGCATGACGTGTCTCATAATATTTGTAGCCTACATAAATGCCTTCTGCATAATGACTGAAATATCCTGAGTTGCCTTCGATGTTGTTGTATTTATTGGAAGCCCCCGTCATAATGCCATCATTATCTAGCGCATTATAGTTGTTGGCTGCCGGATTATTCATCAAGTTAGTTGGCCATGTATCCACTAGACGACCTGATGGATTAACAGTACCATTCAAGATTTTAGCCAATGATTTTGTTCCTGTTTCACCAGGATAGCTAATCCAGATCACGCTTTTAATCGCTGGATAATTGTTAAGAAAATCAAGCTGCATCACATTGGCAGAGTTAATCACTAAAATAACATTGGCAAATTCGCTTGCAACAACATCAAGCATCGCTGCTTCTTCATCAGTTAACGCTAGCTGTGCTGGTGTTAGGTCATTATCCTCACCACCACCTCTTCCCAGTACGACTAGAGCCGTATCAGAGAATTCCTTCGCTTGTTCAAGCAATGTTGACCCATCGCTGTAGAGCGAACTGTCCGTATAAGCGGTTACCGGTACTTCAGGTAATGCCAGATTAGTTACTTCTCCTAAAATTTCTGAGTCACTGCGGTTTTTAGGTGCAGCTGTTTCGTTGATCGATACCTTGCCGCTTTTATAAAAATTGTAATGCAAGTAAAGCAAATCCTGATTCAATTCGTAATGACCGACATCACGTAATGCATCCTCAAGCTTAACAGCCTTCGTAACATCCGTTGCAGTCGAACCACCAGAGTTGAATAGTGTCACGACAGAACGTGTGCCGAATACATTCAGCTTCGTTTTATTCTCTTCCGATGTAGCGAGTGGCAGGAAATTATCGTTATTCTGCATTAACACAAAGCCTTCATCGGTTATTTGCTCAATTGTTTCTGTTGCAGTGGTGTAGGAAAGACGTTGCTCCTCCGTATCTGGCTTAAACTTGGCAAGCAGCCAGTTGCCTGCAGATGTAACGACAAACGCATAATAAAGTACGCCAATTATAATAACAATTAGTGCTCCTAGTGCAATTAGCCAGTTTCGCTTTTTCTTGCTCATTGAACTCATTTTACTATCCCCTTTCTAGTGTTACAGTGCTCTCTCTTTATCTATCCAATAGCTCGCCATCTTCTTTAGGCTGTTGCTTGAAAATAATTTTGAATATCGGGAAAAACACCCAGAATGAAATCGCACTGTTAATAATCATCGTAATCACATCAGCCGTTGTTTCTCCAGCACTGCCCATTCCCCAGGTATTCATTAGCAAATCGTAAATTGGTGCTTTATATAGTCCTTGAAGTGCAGCAGCGCCTATTGAAATGACAATGTACGCAAGGATGTACCAAAAGGCTGCTTTCCATATATTGCTGTTCGACTTGAACGTAATATTTCGTTGGGCAAAGAAGTTAATGATTTGCGCAATGGCAATGGACAGCTGAACAGCGAGAAAATAGGCAAGACCACCGCCGCCTCCAGCTGATAGAGCACCTGCCGCATAGTCAAACACAAAGTATGGACTGCCATCAAAGTTGCTGCCGAGCTGCAATACTTGAAAGCTGGTATCAACCAGTGTTGTTTTGCCGAACAAGGATTTGAACAGCGGCATGACGACTATCTGCAATACGGTTACGCCATTGCTCAGCAGAAAAAACATAAGAAACTGAGCAAGATTAGGATGCTTCTCTGTGTAGGTATTCCATAAGCTGATTAATCCTCTAGATTGTTGTTTCATTAGCTGCTCTCCTTATTTTGATTTCGCCGTCTGCATGAGCTTCTTTCTTTCCTTAAGCAGATGACGCAACCCTTTAAAGAAGCTGCCATTGGCCATCATCAGTATGCCATCAAGCATCGGCATATTCACGATACCGCCTGTCATTCTTGCAATACCTCGAAACGGCATATGGTAAACAGACATCATAATCAAGTTAGCAGTACTTCTTTTTCCAATTTTCTGTAAAAACCAATGTGCAAAGGTAATCCCATGAAACGCGAGTCTCGCAATCCACCCCTTCGCATACTGGCACTGTGCAATCGTATCATTGTAGCCAAGTGGCTGCGAGCGATCCCACGTTGCTGTTGGCACTGCATGGCCAAGCAGCTGTTCGAATTCAGCCTGTGAGACGTTGCTTGCCTGACCACTGTAATAGGAAGGAAGCTGCTCCTTCTCATATGGCACAGGAGCACCGCTGCCTGCAACATGCAGACTCGCCTGCAAACGAATATCCGCGCTTGAAGCCCCTATCATAATCGTATAATTCGCTTCTTCCACTTCCCAGCGATTGGTTTTAACGTTAAAGTAGCGGAAGGTTTTGTCATCAAAAGGAATATGAACCGTTTTGCTTTCTCCTGCTCGCAAAAATAGTTTCGTAAAGCCTTTTAGCTCCTTGCTTGCTCGAAAGATGCTACTTGTCGCACATCCAACATATAGCTGAGCGATTTCCATGCCATCAAGCTTGCCACTGTTCGTTATCGTGAACTCCGCGCCAGTCTCATTGACAGTCAGATCAGAATAATCGAAGGATGTGTAGCTTAATCCATAACCAAACGGATAGAGCACCTGCACATTAGCGGTATCATAGTAGCGGTAACCAATAAATAGCCCCTCACGATACTCGACGCTAACTTCCTTGCCAGGAAAATTACGAGAGGCTGGCGTGTCCTCATAACGAAGTGGATACGATTCAGCCAGCTTACCTGAAGGGTTGACCTCACCGGTCAAGACGCGAAGAACTGCTAGAGCACCTGCCTGACCGCTTAAATAGCCATGCACCAAGCCTTTCACCTGATGAATCCACGGCATTTCGATTGCCGAGCCGCATGATAGTACAGCAATGATGTTCGGATTAGCTTGATAGAGAGCATCCAGCAATGCGATCTGATTAGCTGGAAGCTTCATATTTTGCCGATCCAGCCCTTCGGCCTCCGTTGCTTCATCCAGCCCGATATACAGCAAAACAACATCAGCCTGCTTGGCAAGTGCACAAGCTCTAGCTAGTTTTGCGCTGTTTTTGTTGCCATAACGATCATAGCCTGGCTCGTAGCCGATGCTGTTGATGTTAACGTGCTTCAGTGCATTCAATGTATTATCCAGCATCGTTGGATTAACAATTGACGAACCTGCTCCCTGATAACGAGGCTGATCCGCGAAGTCACCGATAATAGCTACCTTGCTTTGCGGGTTCAGCGGCAAAATACTGTCTTCATTTTTCAGCAATACAATAGATTCTTCCGCAGCCTGCTGCGCTGCAGCATGATGCTCCTTAACATCAATAACCGGCTTATGCTCACCAGCAAACGCCTGCTCCGTCGTAAAAATGAGATCCAATAGACGGTCCACGCACTGATCCAGCACGTCTTCATCCAGCTCGCCGCTCTTGATCGCTTCTACGATCTCAGCATTCGTTTCGCCTGCAGTTGTAGGCATCTCCAGTTCATTTCCTGCAATTAGCCCTGCAACACGGTCGTTGCTACCACCCCAGTCGGTTACAACTACGCCATCATAGCCCCACTCCTCTCGCAAAATATCCTGCATGAGATGGAGGTTTTCATTGGTGTATGCGCCATTTACCTTGTTGTAGGAGGACATAACCGTTAACGGCTTGCTCTCCGTGATTGCGATTTCAAAGGCGGTCAGATAGATTTCACGCAATGTTCGTTCATCGACAATCGTGTCAATCGACATTCTACGTTCTTCCTGATTGTTAGCTGCAAAATGCTTCACGCATGCAGAAATGCCATGCTCCTGAATGCCTTTAATATAGCCAGCTGCCAGCTTTCCCGCGAGATAAGGGTCCTCGCTAAAGTACTCAAAATTCCGGCCACATAAAGGATCACGCTTCATGTTAATACCTGGACCGAGCAAAACATTAAGCTTTTGCGAAACGGCTTCCTTGCCGAGATAATGTCCAATTTTTTCTCCAAGCTCTACATTCCAGCTATTTGCTACTGTTGCAGCCGTTGGAAAACAGGTAGCAGGAATACTTGGATTCAACCCAAGATGATCGGCTGCCGCCGCTTGCTTACGAATACCGTGCGGTCCATCAGCTAGAAAAATACTTTTAACGCCAAGCCGTTCAATCTCTTGTGTCTGCCAAAAATCTTTGCCGGACATTAAAGATGCTTTTTCTTCCAACGTCATATGTTTGATTAAATCTCTATATTTCATACAGGCTCTCCACTTAATCCACTTATTTTGAAAATTAATGCTTCATTGATCTATCCGTTCTTTGTCGTTGCTAATCTATTTGTTGTCATTTGCTTCAAAAAAATAAAGCGTATTCATTTATTTCCTGTTGATCGTACTCCCTCACCACCCTGCTTTAGTTCGATTATGCCGCATATACATTTGGAGCTATCATGGAAAGATTCTAGCATGTATTTTTTTTATCTCCGTAAATCCGCACAAACTGTATTGTTTTTTGCATGAACTGTATCGTACTCTTTGTCTTTTTGCTATAACTTCCAGGTTTTTAATAAGCCGATCAAGTTCTCTAAAGCTCGCGACAATATGACTAACCTTCTCTCGTTGCTCCTCCATATTGACTAATATTTGCTCAACTGATGCGGTGGATTGCTGCGTGATGCTGGATATATCAGAAACCTCATCCACTATAGATTCCGAGGAATGCTGTATGCGTACTGTGTTCTCATTAACCTCAGTCGCTTGCTTAACCACCTCATAGGTATTTTCAGCAATTTGCTGAAACAGCTGCTGTGAGGTTAAGACGGACAGCTGACTTTGATCAATCGAGCTTTTACTTGCTTCTACTTGATCTGTTAACGAGTGACATGTTCGCTGAATGTCTGTTAGTACAACGCCTATTTGCTCCGTTACCGTCTGAGAGCTCGCCGCAAGCTTACGTACCTCGTTGGATACAACAGCAAAGCCTCGTCCCTGCTCGCCAGCTCTTGCTGCTTCAATTGCAGCATTCAGGGAAAGAAGCTGTGTCTGCTCTGCAATGTCCTTAATGGCAGACAGCATGCCGACAATTTGCTCACTTTGCTGATTTAGAATAGCCATAGATGAGACTATATTGCCCATATCTGCATCCACCCTAAGCATTTGCTTATTAAGCTGTTCAACCTGCTCACGTCCTCGATCTGTTGTGGAAGCTGTATGTACCGAAAGCTCCTTCATCATCGTTGCACTTTCTGCTACCCTTGTGATTTGCTCGCTGTTCCTTGAAATCGTGGTGTTGATACTTGCAACTCTGCTAGCCTGCATCCCTACTCCACTGGCCACTTCACTGAATGCCTGAGTTACTTCGTTCGATAGCTTCCCAGTAATATCAACATTTTCACGAAGCAGCTCACTATATTGTGTAAGCGTTGTTGCAGTATTTCGAATTTCATCGATAATGTTCTCTATTTTGCTCCCTGCCTCAATTGCTTCTGTTGTGCGCTTCTCCGCCTCCAAAAACAGTCGTTCGTTCAAAATGCTCACAAGCAGAAACAATGCATAGATGAGAATGTCTGTCGTTCGATTCGTTAAAAGCTCAGCTAGACTCCTTCCAACCGACATATCAATTCTTAGCAACAATGCTACGACGACTACACTATAAATCAATGTCAGTCGGTAGTTGGGATACAGCATAAGCGGTGCAAGCCATAAAATAGAGCTTGCAAAATAAGCTTCGGGCGATATCAGACTCATCATGCCTGAGATTAAAATTAAAAGAACGAGTAAAATATAAGGTATCTTTCGGATTAATATTCGCATATAAACTGAGATCGTTATAAACAAACTCATTGCAAATATTCCAACCGCAATCCCGATCAGCGGCATACTTGCACTTGCGAGCAATATGCATCCTATAAAAACAAACAACAGCCAGCTAAACAGCATGATCACTTTATTACGCTTCAAATACACCTCATCGATACGACCCATCTCTATTTCTCCTTTCTAGCTTCACTCTGTTATTTCATTTTTTGGCACATATTTGAATCTATCATATGTTCTCTCTAGCTCTTGATCCCTTGCATAAACTGTCATGATTTCTGCATGAACTGTTGTGACACAAAAAAACAGTCAGTTAACTTAACTGACTGTTTCACAAAAATGCCTATAACCAGATGCCCGTTACATCGGAATTAAGATTTTCAACTCGAACCAATTATCCTGCTGTCCTACACTTACGACACCACCGTATTTTTCTACGGAATAGCGAATACTTTTCAAGCCGTAGCCATGATTAAACGTATCCAGCTTTGTCGTTACAGGCAGGTCGCCCTCCAGCTTAAGCTCTCCCTCAAAATAGTTTTCGAAGCGAATCATAATAAATCCTTTTTGTGCGAACACCGAAACATGAATTAGGCGTTTTTCTTCCTCTTCAATACGCTGCTCATATTCAATGGCGTTGTCCAGCGCATTGCCGAATATCGTACAGATATCAATGACGTCTATATGATTCAGCAGACTGCCGTCTGCTACGCAGGTGAGCGTAATTCCATTTTTAATGCAGAACATATTTTTGCTGGCAAGCAGTGTATCGAGCACATGATTCCCCGTCTTGTTTTGCGCTTCGAAAAACTTGATCTCCTCCTCCATCTTCTTCAGATATGCGTTTCGTTTCTCCGCATCCTCTTCTGCACGCAGCGCAATAATTTGATTTTTCAAGTCATGATACTTATAGTTAATCAGCTCCATACTTTCCTTGGACTGCTGATATTGCGAGTATTGATGATGAAGAATGTTTTGTACCGCCTTTAGCTCATGGCGAGTTCGCAGCTCATTTAACTGAATATGATAGGCATACAGAATCGCAAAGCCTCCAAGATCAACGAGAGTCCGAATATTTATAATTTCCTGTGCATATTGTCCGCTAAATGGGGTTTGCGAGCTAACAAAGCTTAAATTGCTGATACCAAATACAGCAGCGCCAATAAATACAGTTGACAAAAGCTCGCGATGTCTAATATTCAGCTTGCCATCCTCGGGGATATGCCGTTTTTCCAGCAGCCAAATCATTGCAAATGCAGCCCCATAGATTACAATTAGCAGCAAGGCTTCCTGCCAAACTGGAGCCTGCTTGCCCTGCCAAATAAACACATGCACCTGCCATTCCAAAGAAGCTACAAACTCAGCGGCTACAAATGCTCTGACGCTAAAATAGCCCGCTTCCTGCACGCTAATATTACAGCTCGTATAAATGAAATAAAACATAATGCCGATTGCTGCAATCATACAAGGGATCCAGAAGTAAATGGGAAGATTCTTCGTTAGCACCAAAAACAAAGACTGTACGACTAGAAATCCACCTGAAAAAGCAATCAGCCCCCAGCCTTTAAGACGCTTTCTCAATGGCAATATATAGATCATGCATGCAAGCCATTCCGCTAATGCCGTATACAATCGAGGTATTTCCGGGAGCACCGTGTTCATTTGATCACTTCTCCCCAATAATTCGATAAGGCTTCCATGAAGGCTTTGCGCTTGGGACGACTAATGAGCAGCTGATTGCCTTTCACAATGGCGAATATATCGTCCATCCCTTCTACATGCTCCAAATTAATAAAGTAGCCTTTATTGCCGCGGAAAAAATGATACCCTTCCAGCTGCTCCTCCAGCTCCTTCATCGTCCCTGAAGTTTCCACTTCTCCTGTTTTCGTATAGAAAATAAGCTTATGACCCTGACTCTCAATATAATAAATATCCGAAATCTGGAAGCGCTTTACCCCGCCTTTTATTTTTATCGTAATAAAATGCTCCTCACGCCTTTTCATCCGTTCAATCGCACGATTTAAGCGCTGTGAAAATTGGAAATATGAGATCGGCTTCAAAACATAATCAAGCGCATCGACTGCGTATCCTTTAATTGCATATTGCGCCATATTTGTAATAAAGATGATGACAACTTCTGAGTCGACCTTTCTAATTTCCTCTGCTGCCGACATGCCATCCATAAATCGCATTTGCACATCCATTAAAATGATGTCAAATTGGGCCTTATAATCCTCTACAAATTCATCTCCATCTGCATATGTCGCGATCTCGATATGCTCGCCCAGCTCTTGTTCGAATTTATGTAAATACTCCATCAGCTGATCCTTGTAATGGGCTTCATCTTCGACAATAGCAATACGTATCATCTATGTCCCTCCTTTTCATCATGTTGGTTAAATGATAGGGGCTCGATCATTGTTAGATTGTTCATGGATGAAACAAAAATACCACCCTTGATCGGGTGGTGTCAAAATTAATTGCGAATTGCTTAATCAAACTCTACCTCAATGCGATTGCTCGTGCTGTCCTGCGACTTCGGCATCCTTACTTCCAGCACACCGTTTTTGTATACGGCCTTGATATCATCCTGCGACACAGCACAAGGCAAGGTTACTGATCGCTGGAAGCTGCCTACAAACCGCTCCTGTCGATGAATCTGCTCATCCTGTATGTCATTGAATCGTTTCACTGTACCAGCGATATGAAGAACATTGCGATCAATTTTAATCGTAATGTCGTCCTTACTTACAATGCCAGGCAGGTCGCAGCTTGCGACCACTTCATTCGCTGTTTCATAGACATCGATGCGAACACCGCCGAAAAATTGGTCGCGTCCCAGTGAGAGCGGCATCTCTTGAAACCAGCTATCGATTTCCTTTCTGAATTTGCTTAATTGCCGAAACGGATCATATGGCCCTAGTGCCATGCAAAGTCCTCCTCCAATGTGTTTTATTCTTCATGATCAATATATGTGCATAGCTCCGCTTGCGGTTATTAAAATAGGCAAATAAACAACGAGGAATTTCCACTAAAAAGGCAAAGGTCGCGGACCCTTGCCTTATGGATGGTATCGTTATGAAGGACTGGACATGTGCATGCCGCGATCACGCGTACGTTTCAGCAACAGCATGGAAAGCGTGCCGAATAGCAATAGTCCGCTTGTGACGATAAACAATGTCTCGATTGTCGTCTGCAGCAGACCTAGTCCAGATGAGCCTGCAACTACACCAAGCGAGAAAAAGGCATAGAAATAGCCATATGCTTTACCGCGATTTTCCTTCGTTGTCCCGCGCATCAGCAATACATTGATGGAAGGGAATAAGAAAGCAAAGCCAATGCCATATAGGGCCATAATGCCATAGTAAATGCGTACATCATCAATAAGTCCAAGCAAAAGCTGACTCACACCTAGCAGAAGCAGGCCAATCATCAGTCCTGTCTGTGGTGCAATACGGTCAAACAGGTTCTTTGTGCGAAGCACAAAAATACATACGACAACAAGGCCAAATACGCTGAGCAGCGTACCGCTAAAGGAGGAATCATAGCCGAACTTTCCTACTCTCAGCGGCAGAAGATAAGCCAGTGCCCCTTGAGAGAACATTAGCAGAAACGCGCCTGCGAACGAAAGTCCAACCTGATTGTTCCATACAAAAGGCAAGGACTTCTGCTCGGCATCCTTCTTAAACACAAGCTTGCGCATGAAGATGAACGTAATGACCGTCAATACTGCTCCAGCTGCGGCTACAATTAGAAAAACCGTTGGTGCTGAAGTTCGTGCCGCCACAATTCCGCTAAATGCAGGCCCAACGATCGCCGCAACGCCAACAAATGCTCCTGTAACCGCATTTTGACTGCCTTCCTTATTCTTTTTGCTCTGATTCGCTACAAATGTAAAGGCAGCCGGCACGATAAAGCCGCCAATAAAGCCGTGAACAAACCGTACAACGAGCAGCATGGCTGGCGAATCCACTAAGCTGTAGGAGACGAGCAGCAGGCATGTCCCAATCAAGCCCGCAGCGAGCACCTTGAAGGCGCCGATGCGATCTGTAAGGTTACCCGCTAATATATTCCCGCCTGTGTTAGCCAGAGAGTAAGCTCCTACAATAAAGCCGGCTACCGTTAAAGAAGCGCCTAGCGATTCAGCATACGTGCTCATCACAGGAAGTTGTGTAAACAGATCAATAAAGGTAAAGAAGATGATGCTGTACACGAGCCATAGCAAAGGGATGGGCTTAGCCAAGAAAGAGTCCTCTCGCTTTTTCAAATATCGATCCAGCACAAAGTTGCCAAACGGAATAAAGGCAACTGCGACAGCGAGCACACTCCAATAAAGCTTCCATTGAATAAAGAGCTGCGCCGCTGCAATGGACAAGGCATACAGTGTAAAAATAAGTCCGTGAATTGCACCAACAATCGTAACCGCAAGAGGCATGCCCGCCCAATACTTCAGCGGCATCGCGATAAACAGCAGCACGAGCAGTGATATCCCGTCCAGCAAACCTAGCACTCGCAGGCATTGTATCGGTAGTTTTTGTTTTCTTATACTCATATGTGCATGTTCCTTATCTATTGTTTTCTCTTCATTATACATGAAACGCTGCACTGCACATGTAGAAGAAATGCAACAAAAATCTGTCAATTTTGTTTCGACTACTGACCTTGATCAATTCAACCATTGCCGAATCGAGTCATCAACGATTCGTGTAGCAGATGAATAAAATGCGATCTGCAAGCCATCATCAACAAGGGAATAAGATGTTGCAATCGGCTCTCCAGTATCAATGACCAGTTCATAATATATCGGATCGCCAAATGAACGGCTAGGCGTAAAGCTCGTTTGGACCACGCCAGCATCCAGTATATCCGTTAAAGTCTGGCTCTCCTCTGCGTCAAGTGCCGCTACTTCAACAGGCATACCTTGCTCATCCCTATAAAGATAAACATGCTTGATCGCTTGCTTATCGAGCTTATCGTAGGATGTATGGAATTGTGCTCGTGCATCTTCAGCGGCATACAGCTTATAGCCATATGGATGCGTCGAACTTTCAACGGCAAGCAGTTCGTCAGGATCGTAGCCCTCAACCTGGTATAGCTTCGTGCCTTTGCTCAAATAAGCAGCGTCTCCCGATTGTATGCGATAGCTTGGGTTGGTCACATTATCTGCAACATGGAAGCGGACCTCTCCTGCGGCCTCCTCTGATACTCGCTCAGGCTCAAGCAGTACAACACTGAACAAGCCTGAGTACTGTACGCTGCCAAGCTTTACAAAATCAACCCAGTCAATGCTTGACTGAGCAGGGTTGAGTGTTTTCTTAGGATTTATCGAACAGCCGCTCAGCAACAATAAACTGATGACAATCAGGATGCTTATCGCTTTATTCATGTCTGCACGCCCCTTCCTTCTTTCTTTCTTTCTTTTAATAACGCTCACAGACTAGCTGATGTTACAGGTAGAGCACGTTGCTTTAGCAATTTTATTTCCAGGACGAAGCTTGTCACATTTACGCTATAAATATATGAGAGATTCTACAATTCTCTACATTATCTCTGCTAGAACAGTCTATTTATTTCGTTTATGATAGACATATGCTCTACTCCTCATGAATAGCAATAGCGCTACATAACCTTCATAGCTCTGCAATCCTATACATAATTACAATTATGCTTCAGCTATATATTCCATCTTATGCCGCTAGTTCTTCTCACACGTTTATTGTTTTATATATCTCCTGTGCCTATGACCGTCTATTAGAAAATTATCATCAGATTTTCATTTTACTTTTAGACTAAATATAATTTATACTTAGTATAAGTTCATATTCAAATTATTTTTAGGAGGGATTAGCGTGTCTGATATTAACAAAAAATTACACACAGCATTTGGTGCTCCAGTAGCTAACGATGATGATTCATTAACAGCAGGTCCTCGCGGACCCGTCCTACTTCAAGATGTATGGCTTCTTGAAAAATTGGCTCATTTTGACCGTGAAGTCATTCCTGAACGACGTATGCATGCTAAAGGCTCCGGTGCTTTTGGTACATTTACCGTTACGAATGATATTACTTCATATACAAAAGCTAAATTATTCTCTGAAATAGGCAAGCAAACAGAAGTGTTTATCCGCTTCTCTACCGTTGCGGGAGAGCGTGGCGCTGCCGATGCAGAACGTGATATTCGCGGTACTGCAATCAAGTTTTATACAGAGGAAGGCAACTGGGATATTGTAGGAAACAATACGCCTGTATTCTTCTTCCGTGATCCAAAACGTTTCCCTGATCTTAACCATGTCGTGAAGCGTGATCCTAAAACGAACATGCACAACCCGCAAGCGAACTGGGATTTCTGGACTAGCCTGCCTGAGGCGCTGCACCAGGTTACAATCGTGATGAGCGACCGGGGGCTTCCAGCTTCCTACCGGCAAATGCATATGTTCGGCAGCCATACATTCAGCATGTACAATGCGGACAACGAGCGCGTATGGGTGAAATTCCACTTCTACAGCGAGCAGGGCATTAAAAACCTTACGAATGAAGAGGCAGCTAAAGTTGTCGGTGCAGATCGTGAATCACACCAAAGAGATCTGTTCCAAGCGATTGAGGACGGCAACTTCCCGCGCTGGAAAATGTACATTCAGGTTATGACGGAAGAGCAAGCAAACAACATGAGATACAATCCTTTTGATCTAACGAAGGTGTGGTATAAGAAGGACTTCCCTCTTATCGAGGTTGGAGTGCTGGAACTGAACCGCAACCCTGAAAACTACTTTATCGACGTTGAGCAAGCTGCATTCTCACCTGCAAGCATCGTTCCAGGTATCGGCTTCTCTCCAGATAAAATGCTGCAAGGCCGTCTATTCTCATACGGTGATGCACAGCGCTACCGCCTTGGTGTCAACCACTGGCAGATTCCGGTCAACTACCCGAAAAACGTTGAAAACTTCTGCCCATTCCATCGTGACGGTGCGGGTCGCGTCTATAACAACAGCCCTAGCGTTCCGTATGCGCCTAACAGCTATGGACACAATGAAAGCAGCAAGGAGCATCAAGAGCCAGCGCTTGATCTATTCGGTGCAGCAGATCATTGGAACTTCCGTGACGATGATGACAATTACTATGAGCAGCCTGGCAAGTTGTTCAATCTGTTCTCAGACGATGAGAAGCAGCGACTATTCTCCAATACGGCAGCTGCGATGCAAGGAACAACGAAAGAGGTTCAATTGCGCCATATCAACAACTGCTACAAGGCTGATCCTGCATACGGCGAAGGCGTTGCTAGAGCGCTTGGCGTTGATCTTAGCGAGGTTGAAGCTGCAGCAGGCAACAGCTAATGCTCATTAGCCCGTAAACGGCCTAAGCATGTGCCGCTTTATATAGATAAAAAGGATGAAACGTTCGTCACTTCCGAGCTGACGATAACGTTTCATCCTTTTTTATTCTTAAAATAATCATAAATTATTCTTATTAACTATAAAATAAGGTTGTATTCATCGTGTATAATTAATATTTACGTTACATTTTCAAGAAAAAATAGATAGTCCAGTTATTAATTTTCACATGTCTACATGTGCGGCTATACGAATAGATGGCATTCTTTGCTAAAAGCTTTGTAAAATGTATCAATCTCGTAATACAATGATCAAGAGGATTTTTCACTAGTCGTGTTGAATGATATGTCATATCTACTTTTATCAGCTTTCCCTTTTCATTATCCACTTTTTGCAACATATCAAAACATTTGGTAGTCTTAGTAATGGACATCATCTGATTTAGTGAAAAAACTATACCCTAGAAAGGAGAAATCTCCTTGACCAAGCTTACGAAAACCTTTATTCTGCTTGGCCTATTAGGCATCGTCTTATTAAGCTGTGCAAGCATGACGAATCAAAATAATGCAAACAAAGAGCAAGTCCAGCCGTCTAATGAACCAGTCATGGTTGAACAGCTCTCATCCGATATATTGCTAGCAGAGCATGAAGCTGCTCGTGTTTCTATTACCGGTGTTCAGCAGGACACTGAAACTATTGCACCTATTACCGTTCATATTGACGGGGAACAAAAAACCTATCAGTGGCAAAACGTTGCTGATGTGGAGTATTATCCAGAGCTTGTCGTAACCGATCTGAATGCGGATGGACAGGATGAAATCTATTTGTTCTTAACAAAGGGCTATGGAACTGGCGTCGTGGATACACAGATTCACATTTTGCGCAAAAATTTTACTGAATTCACTCCACCGAACCCTTTTGTTGATTTGAAAGGAAAGCTTACTTCGACCGTTGATGAGAACGACAGCGAGCAAATTTATACACTGCAATTAAATAAACGAGCGTACACTTATACCTACCAGCATGATGAAGCTGCGATGTGGTTCGAAGAAATCGTAGTAGGCAAGTCTACGACGTATCGTATTGAGCAAAATGAGCTTATTCTTTCGCTTTCGCTTCAGGTTGCGCCAACGATTACGGTAGGAACCTTGGAAATGAACTATAAGCTGATCGATAATCAGTTCAAGCTAAGCTCGATGAGGCTTGTATAATACGGGCTAATGCATTGTTTTGCAGCTGGAACAGCGGCAAAACAACTTGGCAGCCACGCATTCGGTCAAATTCGTAAAAAGCAGAGGGTGCAATTTCTCATTAGCACACCCTCTGCTTTGTCGTGTCTTTTTTTTCATTAGCCTTGCAGCAATCTATGCTATTCGCTAAAATCAAGATTCAGCGGCTGCTTGGGCAGCTGAATCTGATCCAGCATATTTGTTACTGGGGTTTTATGGTCAACCACTTCGAAGCGGAACCCATCAGCCCAAACCTTCCCTTTTCCAATTAGCAGTACTCCGAAATGAATGGACTCGCTACCCTCGGGCACATCCAGCACGATCGTGTAGTAATTCCAATCGGTAGTCCCTGTAATTAATCGATTATGCATATTGTCAAATTGGATAGAATCGCCTGCTGCATTGTCTACCCGGCACCAAGCCGCGCATTTATAAGCGTCCTCTGACTTTATGTAGCAGGACATTTTAAGTCGTTTACCCAAGTAGTCGTCAGCTTGAAAGCTCTGCATCATCGTTCCAAATTGCTCCGTATCCTCTACCTCTTGTGATGAAGATTGCAGAACGCCTGACTTGGCTCCAGAATGAAATACTTTTTCATCTATCCCAATCGTATACTGCCACGGATGCGATCCGCTTAAAAACCATCCTTTGATTGGCGATTGCTCAGACGCCATGCTTTCATTATTCATATTTTCTTCCTCCATTCCGATTAACGTTTTCATCATTTTTCGATATTTCCCTGGCGGCATCGCATAGCTTTCTCTGAATGAGCGTGTAAATGCCTCCTGCGACTGAAACTGCAGTTCCAGGGCAATCATCAATATGGATTCCTCGCTATGCATGAGCAGCATCGCGGCCACAGCCAATCGCCGCATGCGAATGTATTCGCTAATGGCCATACCTACCTCTTGCTTAAACACGCGTGTTAAATGAAATTTGGAATAGCCGACAATTTGCGCAAAATCGTCTAAAACCATCTTGCTTGTTAGATGCTGTTCGATATAGTGAATGGTTCGCTGCGTAACGTTACTATATTTCATTCGCTCACCTCATGTTTATTGTACCGCAGCGATTCGACTTATTTTTGATAAAAATTGCGAAAATGGGAGCGAATAAGGATAGCATGGCTGTCAACAATAACGATATCTTATTAGAATGTGAGGGACGAACAGTGAGAGAAGACTATACGTTTGCCAATTTGGAGGACAAGCCGGAGCTATTAAAGGAATTGCAAAATTTAGAGGAAAAAATCGAGCAGCAGCTGGGGGTTTCTGTGAATCTTATTGCTTATACGCCAGATAAGGAGCAGCTGGAGATTTATGAGGAGCTGGATTCTCAAGGGTAATTGCACGGTGGCTGTGCCAGGTGCTACCAATAAGTAATGAGCTGCACGTGATCGTAGCCGCAGCTTGCACATACGATCAAATGCGGACAAGCCGGCTCGTCTGCAGTATGAGGAAAGCCATCCCCCATCTTTACTGTTTCATCGTCATTATAATGTCCATACGGATCAAGATAGTCAGATACCTTGCCGGCATCCTCCATGTTATGACGACAGCGAGGACATGAGCCGCTGAATTCCTGCAAGGCATTGCATAACGGACATACACCCATTCCAAGCGCTCCTTCCATTCGGATTGTTTGGCATTAGTATGTCCGCGCTTGATCAGTGCATGCATGTTTTCATAAGCAAAACTAGTCCAAAACGCAAAACTGCTCCTCTTATGGTAGAAGAGGGAATCTAAAGTCTCTTAACCATAGGGGAGCCGTTCATACATGTGCGATAACTAAGCTTTGTTGTCATGCTCGAGTAGTAGTGCGTCTGCTTAATAGCTCGGTATGCGATCAAGCTTGAACAATCCATGCTGCGTACAGTATACATAAAGTGCGCCGCGATTCAGAAGCGGCAAGCGAAATTCTGCATTCTGCTCTGGGTAGAGCTTAATCAGATGCACGCGATCATACGTAACGAGCGCGGCGAATGATAAATAATGCTTCTTGCTCATCTCATGCTTCAACGTAACGTAGAATTCATGATCGATTCTTTCTACCTTCATCTCATGCTCTCCTGCAGCAGACTGCGCCTTTAAAGGCTCCAGCACTCTCCCGCAGCAGGACAGGCTGCCTTGGCCTGTGCTCGTCATTACATTTCCACATGTGTGGCAACCGTAAAATTTGATTGATTTCATATTCCCTCTATCCTGTTCATTTGGATTCAATTCTCCATCCAGCAGCTTATCAATATCTACACCGAGTATCGCACTTAGTTCCCCAAGTAAAGATACATCAGGGCAGCCTGAACCTCGCTCCCATTTGGAAATTGTTTTATCGCTTATATTCATCTGATCTGCCAGCTGCTTTTGCGTCATACCCTTTTCCTTGCGCAGCTGGTGAATGAGCTTGCCAACTTTTAAGCAATCCATTCCCGTATCACCTCCAGCCTCTCCATCATAAACCTTTTACATGCTTTGTCTCAATCAACGCTCCGTAGAGTAGCAACATTCGCTTGCAAAAAAACGGAAGCTTTGCAAGCTTCCGTTTACTGCTGGTTACGTTTTCAGTTGCTATGCGTTATTGCTCCAGCTGACGTACCTCGATTGGAATCAACATCTGCTCCAGCTGCTTGCGATGCTGCTCATATTGTGCAGGCAGCATCAGCTTGCTGCCCATGCTCTCGTAAGACTCGTCATGAGCAAAGCCTGGTGGATCTGTCGCGATCTCAAATAGAATATTGCCAGGCTCACGGAAATAGATCGCGTTAAAATAGTTACGGTCACGCACATCAGTCACATGCAGTCCTCGCTCTGCAACATGCTGCTGCCAGCTTAGCTGATCCTCGTTGTCTACCGCTCTCCAGGCTAGATGATGCACCGTTCCCGGCCCCATAATGCCACGTTGTCCAGTCGTCAGCTTCACGTCAACAATATTGCCAATATCAGACGAAGCGCGGTATCTGGCATAATCGCCTTCTGTACCTACAAGCTCCAGTCCCATCACATCTGTCAGTACTTCTGCTGTACGCTCAGGGCTACTTGAGAACAGCACCGCGCCGCCAAAGCCTTTGATCGCGACATCCTTCGTAACCCCTCCAAAGGACCACCTATTGAGCGCTCCCGCCTCTCGTTCAACGAGTTCAAGCTGCAAGCCATGCGGATCTTCGAATTGAATGTACGCCTCGCCAAAGCGCTCTGAGAGCACATAAGGAATATGGAAGGCTGTGAGACGCTGCTTCCAATATTCAAGCGCTCCTGATGGAACGGCATACGTAGTTACACCAACCTGACCATCGCCAATTTTCCCAGGATGTGCTTGAGCCCAAGGAAAAAATGTAATGATCGTACCCGGTCTGCCTTGATCATCTCCAAAATATAAGTGATAGGTTCCAGGATCGTCAAAATTAACCGTTCGCTTTACTAGACGAAGGCCTAATACACCTGCATAAAAATCAACGTTCTCCTGCGGATGGCCGACGATAGCGGTAATATGATGAATTCCTGCTGTATGCTTTGTCATCACTGTAATCCACTCCTACTCGTTTCAACATTTAAGTTACAATACTTCCTTTTCCAGCTTCAACGTGCTTCGAACTGTATCAATTGGCCGAACCATCCGTTCGATCTGTGCTCGTTTTGATTCCAAGAACGGTGGCAGACTCAGCTTCTCACCCAACGTTTCATAGGGCTCATCGCCCATAAAGCCCGGTCCGTCTGTCGCCCATTCAAATAGTATGCCTGGGGCAACACGTACATATAACGATTCGAAGAAGAAACGATCTACATAACCGGAGGTCATGAAGCCGAAGCTTTCCATTTGTTTAATCCATTCCTTCAGCGCATCGGTGTCTGCTACTCGAAATGCAGCATGATGGACAGTACCATAACCTTGCTGTCCTTGCGGAAGCAGTATATTGTGCTCGACAATGACTTGAGCGCCATTTCCGCCTTCGCCAACCTCAAACAAATACAACGAGCCTTCCTTGGCAATCTGGCGCATTAGCATGGTTTTCTCAAGCACTTCCTTGATATAGTCTATCTGCGCCACACGAATATGAATTGGCCCTAGCCCTGTAATCGCGTAATCAAGCGGTGCAGGTCCCTGTTGCCACGGTGTCCCTGAAGCAACCCCCTCATTCAGCTCATCGGAAATCAGCATATATTGCTGGTCGTCAAAGTCAGAAAAGGATATCGTCTTTTTGCCGAACAGCTCCTTAATGCCTGTGTGCTTTACATCGTATTTGTCGAAACGCTTCACCCAATATGCCAGTGCGGCGTCTGAAGGAACACGAAACGCGGTTTTGTATATTTCGTTCGTACCATGTGTTCCTTTTCGAATGCCGGGGAAGTCAAAAAACGTCATATCTGTTCCTGGTGCGCCTGTATCATCGGCAAAAAATAAGTGATAGGTTTGAATATCATCCTGATTGACTGTTTTTTTCACAAGTCTCATGCCCAGCACATACGTAAAAAATTGATAGTTTTTCTCTGCACTGCTCGTGATTGCAGTAACGTGGTGAATACCTCTTAACTGATTCATCGTAAACCCTCCAATGTTAAATGTCTTAAATTTAAGATATATCTCTAAAAAAATAGTTGCAGCTTCTGTAATAAGTGAAATACAAAAATCTTTAATTTAAGATAATTGTAGCATACGATGCTTTTGAAAGTCAACCAAGAGGCAAAGTGAGCCTCTTGGCTGTTTTCATAAATACGTATGAATATGTCAACTGTTATTGATTTTTCAATTCTTTTTCTCCTAATTTCGCAAAATAATCTATTAAGAAATGAAAAACAATAAGCGGTAAAATTGACCCTAAGCCAATATAAAGGATAGAAAATAACATTCCAAAAATTGTTGTTCTTACTACTCCCGTTAAAAAGCCTTGATAAGTGTGAGCGAGACCAAACAATAATGAGGCTAACATAATATTTATCCAAATTGGAAAATTAGGAAATAAGAACCCTAAAGCGAAAATTAAAAATCCTCTATATATAATTTCCTCAGTTACCCCTGCGGTAATTGAAACGTAGCTCCACAAGGTTTTCTCTTTTTTTGTTGCTGGAAGTATTTCTGAAAATTCTACTTTATCCCATTCTTTTTCTTTTGCTTGCAAAAATTTGTTTCTAATCTTACTGCTATAATGATAACCAATTAAATAGTATAAGATACCGAGTAAATATAATAAAGCAACACCAAATGTAGCGTAGGTAATGATTGGACCAAGTTCTTCAGTGTTAATCATTGGCATTGTTAATCCAATATTCGTGAACGTTAGGTCTGTAAATGCAACTAAGAGCAGTATAAAAATGGTGGGGATCCATAGACCTATCATTGAATGGATATAATAGTTGATCCTTGCTTTATCTTTCGTTTTAACATCTATCTTGAATTTTTGAAAATCAAAATAACCAACAATAGGTTCATACAACACGATAAATATGATGACTAGCCAAAATGCAATTTCCACTTTTTCACCCCCATCTCGTTTACAAAACAGCGACGTCGTCTAATTATTAATTTGTTAGATCGCTTCGGCTGATCGTTTCACAAGCTTTTGATAGTAGTCATGTCCATGCATCAGCTCTTGATGCGTGCCTCTGCCGGTTATGACGCCATTCTCCAGCACAATAAGCTGGTCGGCATGGGTCACCGTCGATAAACGGTGTGCAATAATGATCGTCGTTCTTCCCTTCATTGCTTCCTTCAATGCTTCTTGTACATACGCCTCCGATTCATTGTCCAGATTCGACGTCGCTTCATCCAGCAGTAAAATTTTCGGATCTCGAAGCAAGGCTCGCGCAATCGCAATTCGTTGACGCTGTCCACCTGATAGCTTAATGCCCGCCTCGCCTACTTGCGTATCGATGCCATGCTCCAAGCGGCTGATGAATTCCCAAGCATTTGCCTTCTTCAGCGCTTCTATGATATCTTGCTCACTTGCCGCTACATCGCCATAAGCTACATTATCTCGAATCGTCCCGCTCGTAAGTGGACTCTCCTGCGATACATAACCAAACAAGCTGCGCCATTCGTGAAGCTTAATCTGCTCGATTGGTTGATCCCCGTAACGAATTGTACCGCCGTGATTGTCATAGAACCTTTCAATTAAAGAGAAAATCGTTGTTTTGCCGCCCCCACTAGTTCCAACAAGTGCAGTTGTTTTTCCATGTGGAATTGCCAAGGACAGTTTATTGAAAATTTGCTTTTCCTCGTAACGGAAGTCCACTTGATCGAATACGAGCTCCGACTGTTTTGCTTTCAGCACAGTCTCTCCTCCGCCTTCTACTGGCTGCTCAAGCATCTCATGCAAGCGTTCGGTTGCCCCAAGCGCTTTTTGAACGGATGTGAAAAAAGTAGCCATCTGCGTAAACGGCACAACAATTTGCACCAAATAAAACATAATCGCGACTAGTGCGCCTGCTGTAATCGCTCCTGAGGCAACCTGAGCTCCGCCATAGCCGAAAATCGCAATAAGCACAATCATTATGACCAGCGTCATTACTGGAGACAGGATCGATAAGATTTTTGCTTCTTTAAGACCTATGCGATACAGACTTCTAATTTGCGATTGTCCGCGCTCGTCTTCAACCTTTTCAGCCTGATATGCCTTCACTAGTCGAATATTCGTCAGTACGCGTCCCAGATGGCCGTTAAAGTGAGCGAGCGCATCTTGATGAGCGAGGGAAATTTGATTCATGCGACTGCCAAGCGGCAGCAATACCGCAATCGACAGCGGCACAGCGATTAGCATCAACAACGTCATTTTCCAGTCAATCCACAGTAGAATCGCAACAGAGCCTACAACCGTCAGCAGCCCCGTGAAGAATGAAATAAAATGCTGCGTAATCAGCTCCTTAATGACATTCGTATCCTGCGTAATGCGGCTCATCGTCTCCCCAGACTCATGCTTGTCAAAATAAGCAACCCGTAATCGCAGCACATGACTCCATACACGCTCCCGTATACCAGCGACAATTTTCCCACCAATCGCGGACATAAGATAGAAGGCAATACCTGATATCGCGGTTTGCACAAGCAAAGCCAATCCTACCAGCAGCAGCGCTGACCACGACATGCCTTGATCCTGAAAGGAGTTGATGACCTCCATCGTTAATAGGGGTACAGCTAGGCCCATTGTTGTTTCAACAATACCGAGCAGAACAGCTACTACCATCATCCACTTTGGGGGCTTCGTATCCTTTATCAATGCTAGTAGTTTTTTAAGTTGATGATTCATTAGACATCTCTCCCCACAGGCTAAGTTTTTCTATCATTGGCTCCAGCCACTTTTCCTCTTCCTTCGTAAACGGCATATTAAAAAGTGCTGAATCAAGTTGCAGCTTCTGTTCATCAATCTGTAAGGAAACCTCAACGATACGATCCATAATATGCTGAGGTATAACAGCGAATAGCTCCTCAAGAAGCGGCAGTACCTCCTCCTCTGTCAGCTGCAAGCGATAAGCCTCCTTGATTTTCAAACCAACCGCCATGAAATGCTTGTTTAATAAGATCAGCTCTTCATTCGAAAAATCATACAAGTCCTCAACCAAATCCTCTGGTAAAAACGTCTTCAAATATGACTTCTGTTCATCACCACGAATCAAATCATGTATCAATGCAAGAAAAATGTCAGTATGAACCTGTTCTTGCTTTTCAGAAAGCGCAATAGCATGATCGAGTGTCTCGATCGTTTTTTCAAGCTGCGCTTTTTTAATGAGCATTTCCTGCTTCTGCTGCAGCAATGAATCATGAAGATTGTGCGTACTGCTCATCAGCATGCCTTGAATATCCTCCAGTGCATATCCGAGATACTTAAAGATTAATATTCTTTGAAGGGTTACAAGGTCCTGATCCTCGTAATACCGCCTGCCTGCTGGCGAGATATAAGCCGGCTTAAGTAAATTTTTTTCATCGTAATATCGCAAGGCGCGTATCGTGACCCCGGTCTTCTTCGAGAACTGTCCAATGGTATACATCTCATATCCCTCCCTGTTGGCTTTATTATAAATGCTGACGTAACGTTAGAATCAAGCTAATATTTGTAACCTTTTCCTTTTAGAACAATAATCATGGTCTACGCCATATCCGCTATTACGTTACGGTCAAATTTAAGGTATACTGGTTGTATTGGGATTGATTCTCATTATTATTTACTGAAAAATATTGAGTAAGAAAATACTCTATCCGATAAGGAGGCAATTATATGTTTGTACAAATGCGAAAATGGGTCGTAACCGAAGGAAATTCAGATAAAATTTTAAAGCGATTTAAGAAAAAGCCAGAGGATGGTCCGTCGCTTATTGAACAGCGTGAAGGATTTCTCGGTCGTGAGCTGCTAGTCAAAAAGACACGCCGCGGCGATGAAGAAGTCATTATGATGGTCCGTTGGGAGTCAGAAGAGGCCTGGAAGGCGTGGGAGAAAAGCCCCGAGCATATTGCAGGGCATCGTGCAAAGCTGAAGGATGGAAAACCACCACAGCCAGAATATATCGTTAGCATGGAGCACGGCGGATACATTGTTGTCGACTAAGACAAGACCTGTAATAGCTTGCTTGCAAAAACGATAGCAAGCGCAAGCTAGACACTGGAATGAACTGATTATCGTGTTAAGCTGATTGCTAACCTCTCAAAATCAAGCTTAATCGTATTCCTGCGAGCTTTACTTCAACTATGAATGGGAGTATGATTCATCCATATACGATGCAAACTATAATCTGATCGCTGAACTTCCTGTTAGGGGAACCGGGGGAACCAATTTTCGGGGTGAATCCTTTAGTCACGGTATGGCTTAAGGTAGGGCAACTCTCAATCGTCCGAATCCGTCAGCTAACCTCGTAAGCGTATTGAGAGGGTGTTGAAGCTTGTGCTCATAAGCAATCTATGACCACAGGGGAGTCCCCTGTGGTTTTTTGCGTTTTTATATCGAACGATCACTGTGTAGGAGAGGATACTGTGAAGCAATTTATCGTAGTTGGATTGGGCCGTTTTGGATTAAGTGTAACGAAAACCTTACTATCGATGGGATATGAGGTTCTAGCTATAGATAAGGATCCTAAAAAAGTGCAGGAATGTGCTTCCTTTGCTACCGATGTATACCGTGCTGAAGCTACAGACGAGAAAACACTGCTTGAGCTAGGTGTCCATAATATGGATCATGCGATTGTTGCTATTGGAGATGATCTGCAGGCAAATATTTTAGCAACCATTCAATTAAAAAATTTAGGCGTAAAAACGATCACTGCAAAGGCTGTTAGTGACCTGCACCACAAGGTGCTTGAGAAACTCGGCGTCGATCACATTATTCATCCTGAGCGCGATACTGGAGTGAGGGTTGCGCATCAGATTACGTCACAGCATTTGATTGAATTTTTGGAGGTAGCGCCTGAGTATAGTCTGGTCGAGATCTATGCGCCGCCCTCCATGTGTGGTAAATCATTAAAACAGCTTAAAATGCGCGCCAGCTATGGCTGCAATATTATTGCGATCCGAACAAAGGATAACCAAATGAATATATCGCCGACTGCTGATGATCAGATATCTCATGGAGATATTCTTGTCATTATTGGCAGCAACAAAGGTATTGCGCATTTGGAGAAAAGATACGTTCGAACTAAAGAAATGCTCAAGTAGAAGAATAAAAGCCGTCAGGCTCTGGTCTTCACTCCATCCAATGAAGGTTGGAGCTGCAATCAGTGCCTGACGGCTTTACTTTACATACATGCAATTATTTATTTCAATTCAGCCAAAATTTCATCAATTTTAGCAAGCTCAGATTGCAAGCCGCCACCGCTTAGGTACCATAGCGGACCATCCAGGTATACGATGCGGTTGTTTTGGTATGCAGTCGTTTTCTTAATAATATCATTTTCCATATCTGCTTGGATATTGGACTCTCCACCAGTAGCAGCTGTGCGGTCAATGACGAACAGCACTTCTGGGTTGAATTCAAGAATTGCTTCAAAGCCAAAGTTAGAGCCGTGAGAAGAAGATTGAATATCTTCCGTTACTGGCTTGAAGCCGTAAATGTCATACATATAGCCGAAACGAGAATTGGTAGCGAAGCCAGACAGCTTGCCCTCGTTGTACATCGTTACTAATGTATTTTCAAAATTGCCTGCCAGTGCTTTGATTTCTTCCAATTTGGAATCGAATTGAGCCAAATACTCTTCAGCTTCAGCTTCTTTGCCGAACATTTTCGCTGCTACATCCACAGATGACAGGAATGTATTCCAGTAATCGTCTTGTGTTGCACCTACGAATACGACAGGCGCAATTTCTTGGAACTCTTCATAGAACGTAGATTGACGACCAGAGATGAAAATAACGTCTGGTTTGATTTCTGCAATATCTTCAAGCAAAGGCGTCTTCAAGTTTCCGATGCTTACATATTCGTCAGCAGAATATTTAGAAAGATGAGCTGGAAGCGTTGAATCCTTGGCTACCCCAATAATTCCTTCAACGCCTAGCGCATCCAATGTATCAAGGAAGCCATAATCGAATACTACGATTTTTTCTGGCATCGTTTCAAATGTAACATCTTCAAACGCAATTGTGCCTTTATCTTCTGTTTCAGCTGAAGCTACAGTAGAGGAAATGGTTAACGGGTAAACTGCAGAGCCTTGTGCCGCAACAGCTGGTTCCTCTGTATCATTGCCCTGTGCTGCTGTATTTCCAGCGGTCGTTTGATTTACTGCTTCTTCCTTCTCTGTACCGCAACCAACCAGTGCTAGAGAAATGGCTAAAACTGCACCTGCTACCTTCCACATCTTTTTCATGTACGCTCTC
Source organism: Paenibacillus septentrionalis (assembly GCF_042659865.1). Taxonomy (NCBI): domain Bacteria; kingdom Bacillati; phylum Bacillota; class Bacilli; order Caryophanales; family Paenibacillaceae; genus Paenibacillus; species Paenibacillus septentrionalis. The sequence continues at coordinate 69,986 of NZ_JBHSTE010000004.1, read as the reverse complement.
CCCTTATTTCTATGTTATATTACAATTCTATACAATGATAATCATTATCACTGACAACGATTCTCATTATAGATGTAATTTGCGATAACGTCAATACTATTTTGCAAAATTAATCACTTTGTCGCACATGTATACACGGTAGTGGATAACGGAATGACGAGCGTCCTGCATTCCAAACCATTGCGGCTGCACCAGAACTTTACAAAAAAACTGCCTGGATCACTCCAGACAGTTATCTTACGTATGAGAATTAAAATATACGCAAATTCGGCAGCCATTCTGTTCTTGAATCGGGATTTCCATATCGTAGATATCGCGCAAGGCGTCCGAATTAATAATTTCATGGGTAGGACCGTTTTTCACCAGCTTGCCATCCTTCAGCGCAACAATGCGATCGGAATATACGGAAGCAAAGTTAATGTCATGCAGCACGATAATAACCGTTTTGCCCAGCTCATCAACTAGTCTGCGCAATATTTTCATAATTTGCACCGAATGCTTCATATCCAAATTGTTAAGCGGCTCATCCAGCAAAATATATTCTGTATCCTGTGCGATGACCATCGCAATAAACGCGCGCTGCTTCTGACCGCCAGACAGCTCATCCAAAAACTTATCCTGCATATCCGCCAGATTCATATACTCAATTGCTTGATCGACAAACTGCTCATCCTCCGGCGTTAGACGACCTTTTGAATACGGATAGCGCCCAAACGCCACCAGCTCGCGTACTGTTAACCGTACGCTAATATGATTAGACTGCTTTAGAATCGAGACGCGCTTGGCAAATTCGCCTGATTTCCACTTCTTCACGTTGTTTTGATCAAGCAGCACCTCGCCCGTATCTGCTTCAAGCAGTCGGCTGACCATAGAAAGCAGCGTAGATTTACCGGCACCGTTCGGTCCGATAAATGACGTAATCGTTTTGGGCTCAATCGTAATGGATACATCCTCTACAACCGGCTTTTTGCCGAATCGTTTCGTTAGTCCTTTGATTTCAATCATCCCGCTGCCCTACTTTCTTTGAGTAATAAGTAAATAAAGTACACGCCGCCTACAAAGTTAATAATGACGCTAAGCGTTGTACGCAATTCAAAAATATGCTCGACGAGGAACTGACCTCCTACAATGGCGATAATCGCAATCAGGCTTGCGCCTAAAATCAACACCGAATGCTTGTAGGTCACTAAAAATTGATATGCCAAATTCGCTACAATTAAGCCTAAAAACGTTATCGGCCCTACTAATGCCGTGGAAGTCGCAATAAGCACAGCTGATAAAATCAGCATATTCATCGTCACGCGATCGTAATTGATTCCCAAATTCATTGCATTCTCACGACCAAGTGACATGACATCGAGCTTATGCAGCATGCGATAGCCTACTATAAAGGCTAGCACCAAAATCGCAGCAGCAATTACCAGCAAATCCTTCTTCACATTGGTAAAGTTAGCAAACAAACGATTCTGCAGGCTTAAATATTCAACAGGATCGATAATGACCTGCAGGAATGTCACCAAGCTGCCAAGCAGCGTCCCGATAATCATCCCGATCAACAGCAATAAATAGATCGGATGCTTATCGGCTCGGAACAGAAACCTATATAATACAAGCGCGAACAATACCATCGCGAAAATAGCTGCTCCAAAATTGAGATACTTATTCAATACCCAGATCGATACCGATCCTGCAAAAAAGTAAATCAGCGTTTGCACGACCTCATACATCGAGTCGAGCCCCATAACGGAAGGCGTTAAAATTCGATTATGCGTAATCGTCTGAAATATAACCGTTGAATACGCAATCGCGATGCCTGTAATGACCATTGCTGCTACTCGAATCATACGGCGTGGAAATGCGTAATCGAAACCGCCCTTAATATCGTATAACCCATAAAATAATATACATATAATAGCCAGTATTCCTAGTCCAATCAGCTTCGTACTATTTTTTCGCATAGGCTCTCCCCCTAAACAGCATAATTAAGAAGATCGCACTACCGATTACTGCAACGGTTACGTTGACTGGAATCTCATATGGATGAATGATAACACGTCCAATAATGTCACATAATAATAGGAACGCAATTCCTAGCGCTGCTGTATGTGGAATCGTTTTGCGTAAATTATCTCCCAAATACAGAGAAACGATATTAGGTACAATTAATCCTAAAAACGGAATAACCCCAACCGTAAGTACGACAGTTGTAGCAATTATTGCAACAAGAATAAGTCCAATATTCAAAACGACTTTATAGCTTAAGCCCAAATTTTTCGCAAAGTCCTCACCCATACCAGCAACCGTAAATTTGTTCGCATATAGATAAGCGAGAATGACAGCAGGAATACTGAGGTACAGCAGCTCATATCGCCCAGATATAATCAGTGTGAAACTGCCCATTAGCCATGAGGAAATATTTTGTATGAGATCGTTCTCATACGCAAAAAACGTCGTGATCGATGACAAAATATTGCCGTACATAATTCCGATCAGTGGAACAAAGATAACATCCTTGAATTTGATGCGGTCCAGAATTTGCATAAACAACAAGGTGCCGAAGAGCGCGAATACAAAGCTGAATATGATTTGCTGGGTGTACGTTACATTCGTAAAAAACAGCATGGAGATTAGAATTCCAAGCTTTGCTGCATCCAACGTACCTGCAGTTGTTGGCGATACAAATTTGTTGCGGCTTAAAGACTGCATAATTAAACCGGCAATACTCATGCCTGCGCCTGCCAATATGATCGCCATTAAGCGTGGAACTCGACTGATAAGGAAAATTTCGATTTTATCGGTGTTTCCGTTGATCAAATCACTAATTCTAATATCAATTGCTCCTATAAACAGCGAAACGCATGACAGGACTACAATGGCAATTATTAACATCCATAGTCTCATGTGGCATCCTCATCATGTTTTATTTCAGTATGAAAGTTGAAAACGATTATCATTCTGAGTGTACGATTTCAATTATAGTAAAACCATGCCTTAAAATCAATGACGTAATTTATCGCAATCTTGCATACTATGTCGCTACTTCGGCTTTAACAAGCAGCAATAACTCGCTTTATTCTCAACCTTCCACTTGGCCTTTGTATTATGTTCGCCGCTTGTGAATTCTCTTTTGAAGAGTTTGCATATTTCGCTGCACAATAAACCATGCTACATCTTAGATCGACAGAAAAGGAGCAAATACGATGAGCGAAAGGGACTTTATCCATAATAAGCATGAACGCACTGACAACAATGACCAACGTAAAAACAAGGTTCATGGCGGCGAATACCGCAATGGTCGTCTCAGCCAAATGAAAAACAATAATCCTGATGGCGATGATGTACCTAATGAGTTCATTAGCCACCGCGACCACAGTTAACATACAAAATCGACTGCCTGAAATGGCAGTCGATTTTGTATGTTAACCATTGGTTATAACTTGGATTAAAAGCTAAATAAAATAGCAAATCGAATTTACCAATGCATATGAATATAGAAAGGACGAACATATCATGAGTCATCGCTTCGAAGGTAAGGTAGCATTAATTACAGGTGGAGGTTCTGGCCTTGGACAAGCCACTGCCCTGCAGCTCGCAAAGGAGGGCGCCAAGCTCTCATTAGTAGACCTAAATCAGGAAGGCTTAGAGGCCACTAAGCAACTAATCCAACAAGCTGCACCACAGGCTGAAGTACTGTTAATTACTGCTGATGTTTCAAACGAGCAGGCTGTTTCTGACTACGTCAATCAAACCATCCAAGCATTCAACCGAATTGATAGCTTCTTTAACAATGCAGGCATTGAAGGCAAGCAAAACCTAACAGAAGACTATGGGATCGAGGAGTTTCGTAAAGTCGTCACTATTAATTTAAATGGTGTGTTTTATGGCTTAAAGTACGTGCTTGAAGTGATGAAGAAGCAAGGTTCTGGGGCGATAGTCAATACCGCTTCCGTCGGAGGGATTCGCGGAGTAGGCAATCAATCAGGCTATGCAGCTAGTAAGCATGGCGTTGTTGGTCTAACACGCAACTCCGGTATTGAGTATGGCGAGTATGGAATCACAATTAATGCGATTGCGCCAGGCGCCATTATGACACCAATGGTCGAAGGTTCATTGAAGCAATTGGACCCGGTTAATTGGGAGGAGGCAGGAAAACAATTCGTACAATCAAACCCGATGAAGCGCTTTGGCAAGCCAGAGGAAGTCGCCTACTTAGTCGCTTTTCTTTTATCAGAGCAAGCTTCCTTTATTAACGCAACCGTTATTCCAATTGATGGCGGTCAATCGTATAAGTATTAGTGTTTATGCAAACAGCAGCAGCCTCTTTTGACTGCTGTTGTTTGCATGTATAACATTTATCGATGTGCTGTATAGACATTCGCTTTGCTTATCGCACGAATAAAGGCAATCTGATCGCTAGTTAACGGCGGCATAGCAGCTGCTGCTGCATTTTGCTTCAGTTGTTCCAATGTACGCGCTCCCGGGATCGCTGCTGCTACGGCAGGATGGCTCAAGGAATAACGAATCGCAAGCTGGGTAAGATTCTGATCGATCTGCTCCAGCTGCTCACGAAGCGAAGCGAGGTCCTCCAGCTCATAATCCAGCGCTCCTTTAACGGGCTGACGACCAGTAGCTAATGCGCCACTCGCTAGAGGTCCGCGTGCAATTACACTTACTTGAGCCTGCTCAAGCAGCGGCAGCACCTCTTCCTCTGCTCGACGATCAACGATGCTGTATTGATTCATGACGCTTGCGATAGAGGAACGAGAAACATATTCACGAATAACATTGGGACGAATCGATGAAATGCCGTATGCCCGAATAACGCCTTCCTGCTTTAACTGCTCGAACGCTTCAATCGTTTCATCAATATTGTCCTCGATCATTCCGCCATGAAGCTGATACAGATCGATATAATCAGTGCCAAGTCGCTTTAAGCTCCCTTTAACAGCCTCTACTATGTATGCTTTAGAAGCATCCCACACCCAGCCCTCTTGCCCGGGAATACGTCGATTGCCAACCTTAGTTGCTAAAATTACTTGATCGCGCTTGCCTGCAATTGCCTTTCCAACGATCTCCTCATTACGACCGTTGTCGTACAAATCCGCCGTATCCAGAAAATTCACTCCTAAATCAAGCGCTGCATCGATGATTGCAGCAGCTTGCCGCTCATCTGTACCCAGCGACATGCAGCCAAGCCCGATTTCACTTACGAAAAGCTCTGATTGCCCTAATTGATTTTTCTTCACAACTTTCAGCCTCCTGTCTCCTGCTCCGTATAGACGAAGCCCATTTATAATATCGGTGAAAGCAATCGCGAAAAGCCTTCTTTTAATTTTATGATGAGTGATCGCTCTTTATAGCGCTCGAGTGTAAGCTCAGTGCTCGACTCACTATCTTGAAGAAACATCGCATGCAGTTGCTTCGCGATCTTCTCATCGTACACAATCGCATTGACCTCGAAATTCAATCTGAAGCTGCGTGGGTCAATATTCATCGTACCAACGGATGCCACTTCTTGATCAACTACAATCGTTTTGGCATGCAAAAACCCTTTTTCATAGGTCAGAAATTTCGCGCCATACTTTAACAGCTCACCAGCATAAGCCCAGGTTGCCCAATATACAAACGGATGATCAGGCTTGTTCGGAATCATAATTCGCAAGTCAACGCCTGACAATAGCGCGATTCTGCACGCGTCCATGAAGCTTGGGTCAGGAATAAAGTACGGTGTTTGAATATAGACGCTTTGCTTGGCAGACATAATGAGCTTTATGTACATATACTTAAGACGCTCGGTTTCCGAGTTAGGACCGCTGGAAATAATTTGAACAGGACTTGTGCCATGATGCTTTTCCGTTCGATATGAGAATTCGAAAGGACTTTCGTTCCGCTTTCCAGCCTGATGCCAATCGAGAATGAAACGTCCCTGTATATCATTAACTGCACTGCCCCGAATACGAAAATGTGTATCGCGCCAGTAGCCGAATCGCTTATTGTTTCCCAGATATTCATTCCCTACGTTAAAGCCGCCTATGTAGGCGATGTCACCGTCAATGATGCACAGCTTACGATGGTTTCGGTTGTTGATGCGAAAATTGATCGGTCTTAATAAAGAAGGAAAGAATACCTCCACTTCACCGCCTGCCTGACGCAACTCCTGAAAGAACTTCGGTGAAACCCTTCTCGAACCGACCTCGTCATACAGAAGTCGTACTTTCACGCCTTCCTGCGCTTTAACTGTTAGCTCATCTCGTAATTGCTTTCCTAAGGAATCGTTCTGGATGATGTAATATTGGATATTAATTTCGTGCTTGGCAGCGCGAATATCAGCGAACAGCGTATCGAATTTCTGCTGACCATCATTGAGAATTTCGATTTCGTTGTCATCCGACATCAATGCATGCGCTGCCTCAAGATTCATACTAATTAGATCAGAGTATCGGTTCAGCACAGGAGATGAACGCTTGCCTGGCTCTTTGAACTCGACGAGCTGCTTGTCAACCTCCGCTTGAAGAAAGTCTCGTTCTTCAGATGACAGCCCATAGAAATTTTCCTTAACCAGCTTTCGTCCTAAAAATATGTATATCAAAAACCCCAGTATCGGTATGAAAAATAAAACGAGCAGCCACGCCCATGTATAGCCAATATCTCTTCTTTCGAAAAACAGCACCCCTGCCGAAAGAATAATATTGACGACCGTTATAAGCGATACAATTAATGTAATTAGATTTCCTGCTTCCATCACATAATCCTTTCCTTGGACTTATTAATTACGCAGCTTGTATCATACATTATGTGCTTGCTATTGCTTGTTTAGAAAACGACTCAAAGCAGAGACTAATAGATCATGATCCTCCTGATCGGGCAGTCCTGATACAGTAATCGTACCAACTTGGCCTTCACCTTCCACCATAATCGGGAAAGCTCCACCTGCTCCGACATAATCGGATAGCGGCAGCCCATCCCTCTCTTCAAGCGTTGTTCCTTCTTGACGGGCCAGTAAAGCTACATGCCATGAGCTTTTTCCAAAATGCTGAACCACATTATTTTTACGACGGATCCAGTCCTCATTTTCCACTGAAGTACCCGCCATAGCATGAGCGAACAGACGCTGACCATCTCGATAAATTTCTACCGTAATGCTTTTGCCAAGGCTTCTCGCTTCTTCGATAATGGTGAGTCCTACTTGCAGCGCGGTTTCATTAGTAAATGTGTGGAACCGTAGCTCTTGTTCCTCTTTCTCCATCTTAAGCAATTGATTGTTCACGCCTTTTCCTCCTGTTAGGTCATTTCAATTTCACCAAATATTTATGATCGATTTCACGATACCGTCATCATGATTACTTACGCCTTACGAGATTCGGAGGGAGAGTAAAATACATCACAATGCATATGCTGAATGGCTTCCCAGTTGCCGGGATTGGTAGTGTCTGGAGAACGGTTCTCCAGAATGGCTTGATATAGAGCGATTTTTTGTTCCAAATGTGCAACGTGAAGTTTTGCTTCTTCGAGCTTAACAAGCGCCGCTTCCTTATGCTCCATCATCAATGTACAGCGTTGCTGAATCGTAGCATCCCCTTCGAGACAGTAATCGACGTACATTTTAATGTCTTCAATCGGCATTCCAGACTGCTTGAGGCATTTGATGCCATGCAGCCAGTTAATCGATTGTTCGTCGAACAGCCGAATATTATTCTCATTGCGTTGTACACTTGGCACCAACCCTTTATCGGTATAAAAGCGTACAGCGTGCTCGGTCAGACCCGTTATCCGAGCCGCATCTTTGACCGTATACATGCATGGTTCCCCCTTCAAAAAAAATAATATAAGACCTCTTGACTTCGTGTAACACGAAGGCGCTAGGCTTATTATAAAGCAAATCGGCCGTAAGCGAAATCCTCGCTGTGGTGCCCCTATTTTTCGGGGAGACTCGACCGATTGCCATCATATATATGAACAATGGGAGGAATGACAATGCATACTGTAACATTGAACAACGGAGTGAAAATGCCGATTCTCGGCTTCGGTGTCTATCAGATTCCCGATGCTGAGCAATGTGAGAACGCGGTGTATGAAGCATTGATAGCCGGTTACCGCCTGATTGACACCGCTGCTGGATATCTGAATGAGGAAGCGGTCGGACGCGCGATCAAGCGCAGCGGCGTACCGCGTGAGGAGCTGTTCATCACGACCAAGCTTTGGATTCAGGATGCCGGCTATGAAAGCACCAAGCTGGCATTCGAAAAATCCTTGAAAAAGCTGCAGCTTGACTATCTTGATCTGTACCTTATTCACCAGCCGTTTGGTGATTACTACGGCGCTTGGCGAGCGATGGAAGACCTGTACCGTCAAGGCAAGATCAAGGCAATCGGTGTCAGCAACTTCCTGCCCGACCGTCTGATGGATCTCATCGTGCACAATGACATCGTGCCAGCCGTCAACCAGATCGAAACGCACCCGTTCTACCAGCAGTTCGACAGTGCTGCTTTTATGAAGGGGCAGGGCGTACAGCACCAGTCGTGGGCACCGTTCGCTGAAGGGCAAGGCAACATGTTCAGCAACGAGGTGCTGGCTTCGATCGGGGAAAAATACAACAAGTCTGTCGCTCAGGTTGTGCTGCGCTGGCTCGTTCAGCGTGGAGTCGTTGCAATTCCAAAATCGGTGCACAAGGAGCGGATCATCGAAAACTTCAATATTTTTGATTTTGAGCTAAGTGCCGACGATATTGAGAAGATTACTGCACTCGATACAGGAAAAACACTATTTCTATCGTATCACGATCCGAAATTCGCCAAGATGCTGGGCACATTGAGAGTCGATCTATAACGTTTATTGAGCTGTAATAAAAAGCCGAGAATCTCCAGAATATCGTTCTGGAGATTCTCGGCTTAAGTACATAACTATTATGGCTTAGCGATATCATTTCGCTATTAACCAACAATACCCGATCGTTCAATACTTTCCACAAAGTAACGCTGCACGACAAGATACAACGCTAGCAATGGGATAATGGCTAGCAATATCCCTGTATCCACAACCATTGCAACATGATTGGGATCAGCTTTAAACCCGGAGCTATGACTATACCCCATTAATACCGGTATATATTGATCTGCTTGTGTCGGCAGTGTAGCAACCTTCAATGACATCAAATCCATACCACTCATAAATAGCGTCGTATAAAATGTATCGTTATATTGCCATACGAAGCAGAACAAAACAACGGTTATAATGGGCGGCATTGCGTTAGGCAGCATTATTCTAAAAAATGTTGCAATCCCACCTGCCCCATCAATTAGAGAAGCCTCCTCAATCTCCTTAGGCAGCCCTTTAAAGAACTGACGGAAAATATAGATGAATAGTCCCGCCTTCAACCCAATCGCTGTTGCCGAAGTAATGATAGACGGCCAGTACGTATTCAGGAGATTGACCCCGGACTTTCCAGTAAACAGTTGTATTAAGCCAAAAACGTCAAAATTTTTGAAATGAATATAGTACGGGAGCATTAATGTTGTCGTTGGAATAAGTATCGTTACAACGACAAGGCCGAAAAATAGACCATTTCCCGGAAAGTCAAATCTAGCAAATCCATACCCTGCAAGTGCGCAGCTTGCTGCCGTTAATACCGTTACAACCATTACAAAAAGCAGAGTTTTACCGAGCATAGGGAAATAATCTAGAATACCCATTGCGAGTTGAACATTCTCCCAAGTAAAGTTTACAGGAATCATATAAATCGTAGGATTGTATATGTCACTCTTATCTTTAAATGCGACTGCAATCTTTTGTATAATCGGATAAATAATAATAAAGGATATCCCGATTACGAGTAAGGTTCGAAACAGAACGTATAGCTTGTCAAACACGTTTTGCTGCATCTTCTTATTTCGATAATAGCGTGCGTCATTTTGAATTTTATCCACTTGATAGCCTCCTTCCCCAAAATCATTCTTAGTTATAATGAATACGTTTCGCCAACACTAGACCAATGACAGCAAGGAACACACAGACAACTAGAGAGTAAATCCAAGACATTGCAGCACTCAAGCCGAAATTTTGTGTAGTGAAGGCTGTATCATAGATAAGTGTCGTAATCCTGCTTCCACTAAATGAATCAATGACCGTATAAATAATATTCGTCAGGATTAATGGACTCACCATCGGAAACGTAATTTTCCAGAACGATTCATAAGCGGTTGCTCCTTCCATCTTGGCAACCTCATACATGGAGCTTGGGACAGATTGCAAGGCTGCTAAGAAGATAAGAATCTGTACACCTGAGCTTGTAATAATGCTGTAGATCGATAAGATCGCGGTCACGATATAATCGGCAAATGATGCCGGTATCCCAACATCTAACAACATGTAAACCATCGACATGACATTGAAACTAGACGTTGAGGTTTGCATTTCATCGAGGTATGCACCTGTCCCGATCAAGTTAATGAGCCCGCTTCTTTCAGCTGATTCAATCGCATTAGACGCTAATATAACCGGCAAGAAAAAGATCGCTCTCGTTAACGAACGGCCGCGAAACTTTTGATTAAGAAGCGTTGCCGAAAATAAGCTGAAAAACAAAATCATCGGCACGGAGTAAACCATTTCAACAATCGAATCTACAAGGACACGATTGAAATTTAGATCAACAAAAAGCGCATTGTAAAAGTTATTCCATCCTACTGAGATAAGATCATAACCATCAGGCTGAATCGCCAATTTCGTAAAACTAAATCTCAACGATTGAATCAGCGGCGTCAAGTAAAGAAACAGAAATCCAATCAGCCAAGGTGCGATGAAGACAAAGCCTAGTAGAGACCGTTTGCGATGTAAGGATATGCCCTTGATCTTCATTAACGTACACCTCCTATAAAGTAGTGTTGAGGTGCAATAACTTGACCACGAACTACAGCCTCTTTATCGCTATAATTTACAATAATAGATTGACCATTATCATACTTCATTTCGATAAGCTCAGGATGATGAACCACTCGCTCTACCATAGCTGCACCGCTAACTTTCGAAAGCACGTCATTCACTTCGTTGTACATCTTAACCGCATCATCCAACCAGATTTGATACTGTGTGGAGAAATATTGATCATATCTCGTGAACTTTAATTGTGCCGAGTCGTCATAGCTCCATACAAAATGCGGGGATGCCCCCAGTTCTAAGCTTTTTAACAAATGCTTGTTAACATCTTGCTCATCGGATAAATTAATCGCACTTCCGCTATAAGGAATGAATCCATGCAATACCATTTGATAGAAAGGCACAGACTCATCAGTAAGACTAAAGCCGCTAGAGCTTGTTGGCGCATCCACGATATGATCAGCGTAAGCCCAGGCATAGGCATGACCACCGACAACGATTGTTTCATAGTTTTGATTGATGCCCTCAAGCACCTGCTGCGTGATTTGCTTAGCTGGATCACGATGTATAACCCTTGATGTTCGATAGTCAGAACCGACAACATTTCCAAGATCACGCAAGGAAAGGCCCGTCATATTATAAGTTGAATATTTTTTCAAAAATTGATCGACAAAGTAATTCAGCTTGGACGGCGATAACAAATAATAGCTGCCTAGATCTGAGCTCATCCGGCTTAGTGCACGATTGTAAGGATAGAGCTCTGCGACCTCTCTCGTTACAAATCGAGCAGCATCTGAAGATGGAGTAAATGCCTGATCATGCGCGTACATATACTGAAACGCTACATCAGGATATAAATTACCGCCTAAATTTTTCAGCTTCTGCGATAGTTGCTGCAGCTCCTTTTTGCTGCCTACAACGGAATCCAGTTTAATTTTAGAAGGAGTACGATGGGTAATCCCTTTATTAAACCAGCCCAAATATCTCATATTAATATTTTGGACACCGCGATTAGCTAGTTCATCTACGATAGCGGCAGCCTCATGATAAGTCGTTAGTGACTGGATATCACGATAAGGAACACCTAGAAAGGAATCTCTTGTATCATATGAACCTAGCATATCCAAGTAAAACGGAATGGACGAGGAAGCCTGTATCGGCTGAAGCACGCCAGACTCTACCAAATGTGTACGATACACTTGTGCCATACCGCTATACGAAGCCTGCTCCTTGCTTAATGGCGTATATCTGATCTCAAGATTCCCGTTATAACGCTCTTCATTAAGAATTTGAATGTCTTGATATACACTTCCTGTATACATTTCCAGCCAATCCTCACCACGAAGTCGGAACGATGCGTATACATTATTGTAGCTATTTCTCATCCCGCTAACGGAGCCTGTTATGCTACTACTGGCTTCACTAGACGTAATTTCGGCAAGCCATGCTGCATCATTACGCTTCATGCCAAATACCGGCATTCTCGCGCTTTCACTAACCATCCCTCTCGCCAAGCGCGTATTGTTAGGATCATCGCCATACACACGCTGGACGTATTGCTCTTCCTTAATTTTTCCATTATTCAAATAAATCAAGCTGCCCGATCCGTCTGGCACGAACATGTATCCTTCATCCTCTACGCCAGATGCACCGAAAAATGGTAAAACATCAATGGTACGAATAAGGTATGTCGAGGTTTCCTCAATGGTTGACGCAGGTACATTGACAACGAGCTGATCATTATGAAGCGTATATTCAAGAGCAATGGTGAACGTAGGCTTATCGCCTCCTGCACTAGCTCCGCCGCCATGTTCAGCTTCGTCAAACGCTAGATCCTCCTCCGTATAGCCCGCTTCTTCAAATGCCTTTATCATTTTGTTAAGGACAAGCTGCTTCTCCACCTGTGCATCTAAACGTTCCATTACCTCTGGATTAGTTTTAGATGCCATATAACGAGCTTTAACATAATTCGCACTCGCTTCAGATAAGTTCGAAATAATTTTCTGTTCGAACCGCTCCTTACTCATATATTTAGGCAGCGCATCAATTCCTTTAGAAACATCACCGAGTGTATAGACAACGCGAGCACCATCTGGGATGCTTTCAATCGTAAACTGTTCATTGGCTACACTTTTTTCATAATTGTTGTCTACAAACAAATTCCCCTGTCTGTCTCGATATTGAATAATTAATGTAGACGCCAGCACATTTTTCTCATAGGGAGAAGCGATCGCATCATCCTCAAGATCAGGCGGACTGCTGTACCATACGTCGTTCGTATCGAGCTTTACTAATGCAATTTCCGTCGTTGTCTCATTGATGAATAATGCCAGCTTACCGTTATCTGCAACAAGCTTCATCCCATCTACTGCTGCATGACTTTTCGCAGCTGCACTTGTAAACGGAACTCCCTCAGCTATTTGCGGCAGTTGCTTGAATGCCGTCAAGTCACTTGCGGGAGCTCCTTTATTTACTAAAAACAATGTACCGATGACAACCCCTATCACAAGGAGAGCACCGAGTACGGTGTATAACTTTTTCTTTTTCATGGATGCTCCCCCTTTTTATGTTCTAAACAGGATTTCACGATAAACGTTATAAATAAAATCATACATTTGCTGCAGCATACTAAATACTAGCGCTCCAAGGAATACGATAATGCCCATTACAATGATCGTTAAAACAATCGTTGTCACTGTTTTCAACACCGTATATTGATGGACCGTCATAATCCCGACAAAAAGCAGCCACACAAACCATAACGATGCAATAGATAGGAGCAAGTAATAAAACGCTACCTCCTCATTAGCCATGTAACGACTAATAAAGGTCATTGGCAAATAAACAATAATGAATGGCGTTAACGAGTAAGCTGTTGCTAATACAATCTCCTTAAACTTTCCTTCGCCTCCCATTAGCGTTGTAATGGACCAATTGGCCACACACCATAGGAAAAAAGGAAACAGAATGGTTGCGATATCCACTAAGCTGTTGAGCGTACGAGGATCATTGTAATTCACCAAAAATCCAGCGTATTTCTTTTGCAAAATAACCGCTAATATCGTTAAGACGATTAATGTAAAAGCAACCTTAAGCTTTCCTCTGTTCTCATATTTCATATCCCAAAAGCTTTCGAAGGGCTTAACGATCACTTGAAGTGGAAATTGGAAAAAGTCCTGCTTCATAGCGCTTGATCCCTCCCTGTCGACTGACTGATTATTGATTTACGATTGTTTTTACGTAGCTTTCGCCAAACCGTCCATGCAAGACCGATCACAATCCCTACAATCAGAACCGTCATGACTGTGCTAAAATGCTCCTTCATCTCTTCACGACGATACCGTTTATAGGCTACAGAATATTGCTTACGCTCCATTCCTTGCTTAAAGTAGTAGATCGCTTCTTCATTTTGTTTGCCCATGACAAGCGAACGACCAATCCCGATATACGCAACATCATAGTTGCTATTTAAAGAAAGCACCTCTTTCCACAGCGGAACCGCTTCTTCAGAATAGCCGTTATAATGCAAGCGTGACGCTTCTAATACCGTGCTGCCAAATTTCGTAGGCTCGAACACGGTAATATTCGCTCTGGCACGATCTAAAACATAGTAATGTTCCCCATCATACTCAATCGCGCTAACAGTCTTAAACGTACCGACTTGATTGCCCTTTGCACCAAAAATATAAAGCAGATTGCCTTCTGAATCATACGTAAATACTTTGCCCTGATTCATGTCCAGCGCACTATATAGACCATCACCCAAGTACTTAATGTCTATGAAAACAGATGGTCCAACTGATAATCGGAACAAAATATCGCCTTTAACATCAAAATAACCGTAGCGCTTCAAAACATCCTCCCCGGAAGGATTTAATCGTTTGATCGGTGTATCAGAGTTAATATCAATATTGGTGGCATACACAAATCCTTTTGCATCAATATCCAAGTTTGAAAATTCGGTTGGAATGAACAGTATCATTTGGTCTCGTTGCTGCTGGGTTGAGAACATGCGCCACACAATTTCATAATAATTACGACGAACTTCATTTTTACCGATATAACCTAGAAAAGTCCCATCCGTATCAAACTGCATAATGCCTTCAAACACACCATTCGCTACAACATACACACGCTTTGCTGCATCAACGGCTATTTTTTTCGGAACAAATTTGAAGCCCTCTGCAATAATATCCGACTTGGGATCTTCGATAATAAGGCGAGGCTTATCATGCTCATCAAAACCAATGACTTGACCTAATCCTGAATCCGCAACATACAGCAATTGATCTTGATCGACAAATAAGCCGATAGGATTTTGAAAGGAAACCTGCTCGCCGCTCTCTGTTTCATATCCGTCAAGTACGTTCATGACCTGCCAATTACGGTCTGTAATGACAATTCGCTTATTGCCTGTATCGGCAATGTATATCCTTCCATCATTGCCAATGACCATATCGTTAGGCTCTAGCAATTCCCCAATCCCCATGTCGATTCCATTCACGCTTTTCTTTGGTACAAAAGCTGCGGGCGAAGCGACTGACTCTTCCCAGTAATTATAGATGTAAGCTTCATATGGCGTGCTTGCCTCCGCTACCTCCAGGAAACTACTTGAGAGAATAAGGGAAGCCGCAAGTACCGAGCTAATCCATTTTTTGATAGACATCGTTTCCCTCCTACTCTTTCATACCTGAAGAGGCCATCGTTTCAATAATTCTACTTTGTGAAAATACGAATAGTGTAATCGGTACACTCATAAGGATAAGCGCAACAGCCGCTGCTGCACCTGCTCTGGCGATTCCTCCGTATATGATTTGATTCGCTGCAAAGTGCAAGCTCTTCAACTGTTCACTATAAATAAATCCGTTTCCGTCACTGCCCCATAAAATTTGGAATTGCAAAATAATAAGCGTTAGCCATGCAGGTTTTACGTTAGGCATAACGATCGTCCAAAAAATGCGATACTCGCTTGCTCCATCAATTTTAGCTGCCTCCAGCAAGGCATCAGGCATTTGCTCCATAAATTGCTTCATTAAATATAGACCTAAGGAATAAGCAAAAGCAGGAACAATAACTGCCCAATACGTATCGACTAGTCCTAACCAGCTCATGACCATATAGTTCGGAATAGCCGTTACTGCTGGTGCGAACATTAGAGATAATACAACAACTTGAAACATCATCTTTTTACCTGGGAAGTGATGCTTCGCTAATGGAAAGGCTGCCGCCGATGCAAAAATAACATGACCAATAACCCCCATTAGCGTTATGAATACCGTATTGAAAATATATCTGCTGAACGGAACCCACGATTCCCCTAATAGATTGAGCAAATCACTAAAGTTGTTTAGCGTCGGATTTCGCACAAATAGGGTTGGTGGGAACAAAAAGATTTCATCTAGCGGCTTAAATGCATTATTAATGGCATAAACCAGGGGTAGAACCATGAATGCTCCAAAGAAAACTAGTAATATAAATAAGCTGAAGCTTCCCCAGAACGAGCGATTCACCCTTTTCGTACGGAGTTTAAAGGAGAAGGGCATGCTCATTCACCTACCTTGCGTAATAGTTTTTGTACGATTAAGTTTGTTCCAAGCATAATAATGAATAGAATGGTTGCAATAGATGACGCATACCCCATTTCAAATCTCGTTGTACCATAGTCAATTAGATGGGTAACGATCGTTTCTGCGGCATAGTTTACACTTGGAAAACCTGCGAGTGCGATCGAAACATCTGCAACGGCAAGTGATGTTGTCAGCTGAATGACAGCACCAAACATGAGCTGCGGCTTCATGGATGGTAACGTAATGTACCAAAGCTCTTGCCAACGATTACGTACACCATCTACTGCCCCTGCTTCATATAAGGTACGATCCACTGTTTGTAGACCAGCAATAAATGCCAAGAAACCTGTTCCAAGTGACAACCACAGCTGCACGATTATTATGATCGGTAGGATATAGGCTTCTATTTTCAGCCACTGAACCGGCTCCATAAGCAAGCCCCATTTAATTAGAAAACCATTAGCAATCCCATAACGGTCACCCGAAAATATCATGAGCCAAATAAAAAACACGTTGCCTGAAATAGAAGGAGCATAGAAAACAAGCGTCATAAATGCTCTTAATTTAGGTGACAGCTCATTAATAATCCATGCAAACACAAAACAGGCAATATAGCTTATTGGACCTGTAATAACAGCAAATAAAATCGTATTTTTAATCGCTACTAAGAAAATATCATCCTCTAAAAACAGTCTGGAGTAATTGTGCCAGCCAACGAATTTAGGGAATTCAAGCATATTAAAATATGTGAAGCTTAAGATGATGGAAATGACAACAGGCAAAACGGTAAATACGCTGAACAATATCATATAAGGTGCAAGCAATATATAAGAATGCTTGCTCTTTTTCATCTCATGTTTTTTTAGACTCCACCAGCTCGTCACGCTATATCTCCCCTCCCTATTGTGGCAATCCAAACTCCGTTCGTTTGTTCGTAATTTCATCCTGAATATAAGTGGTATAATCCATTAATGCCTCTCTTGCTTCAACCATGCCAATGACCGTTTTGTAGAAGGCATTGAATAGATGACGGCCTGTGAAGTAACCGCCAGGTACTTCTGGAATTCCAACGACATAATCGAACTGCTCTTTTAGCTGTTTATAATCCTCAACTGGCCATGGCAAGCTATCAAGCGCATTAATGTTAGCTGTTGGATAACGTGCTGCTGCTCCCATTAGGCCTTCCATCTCGCGACCAAACTTTGCTTGCGTTTCATCGCTAGTCCACCATTTCATAAACTGCCAAGCCGCATCTTTATCCTCTGCTTTTTCAAGCATCATAACCGCTGATCCACCGCTTGGAACTTGGCGATTGATCGTCCCGTCCTCATTCACTGTTCCAGGAATCGGTGCAAAGCCCCATAACCCTCTAATTTCTGGTGCAAATACCGTCAGCTGATTGTATATGGTGTAATCAATAATGCCGATCGGCATTTGCCCTGTACGAAAACGATTGGCGAAGTCATATTCACGCTCAAGCTTGTAATCGGTGTAATATTCTGTCCATTGTTTAAAGGTTTCGATCGCAATTCTTGAATCCAGATCAGATTCCTTTCCATCGTTTCGATAAAATTGACCACCGTTTTGGAACAATAAAGCGGCATATAAACTATTAGGCGGAATGTTTTGCCCCTGTATAGCAGCCTGCTGCACTTGAGGCAACCCAAACTCCATATGATTTTTGCTTAGTACTGCCAGCAGCTCGGAAACTTCATCCCAAGTTGTCGGCACTTCTAAACCTAATTCTTCAAGTATGTCTTTTCGGTAGAACATCATATTGAACGTTTGCTGCTCTGGAAGTGCGTACACGCCATCTGAAAATTGGTACGGAACAATAGCGCTTGCTCTGAATCTTTCCGCAACCTCCGCATAATCTTCAAACTGTGTTAAATCTACAGATGAATTTCTCATTGCAAAGTTGACAGGAATATCATTGTCAATTTGCATCGCCACATCAGGCCCTTGTCCTGCTAGCGTGGCGGGCAATAACGTGTGCATTTGCACCAGCTTCAAGTTCACGTTAATGCCGGTTTCCTCCGTAAAGGTTTCATCAATCATCGCCTTCATCGTGTTGGCTTGGTCACGTCCACTACCAATCCAAACGGTAATCGTGCGTTGCTCCTTTGCTTCAGAAACATTGCCGATACTGTTGTAGTCGATGAAGAAGGAGTTTACAAATGTTTTTATTTCATGTGTTAACTTCGCAAAAGCACCGAGCCCTTTAATCTTTACATCCTGATCTGGAGAAGAAATAATGATGGCGTCGATTTCAAGCGGATGCTCTCTTGCCTGCTGCACCCATGTTCCAAGACCGCCAGCATTTGTTTTGTATTCTGTTAGTTTCCTATGAATGTTCTCTGGCTTTTCAATCATCTCATTAAGCTGAACCGTCATCGTTTTTAGCAATGCTTCTTGATCACTTGAACCATTTGCTAATTGCCTTAGTCTTGTCGCAACGGCCTGCAAGCGGTCACGCTCGGTTATAAAGGTATCAATCATGTTCGGTATTTTACTTGTTAGCTGATAGTCTCGAAATTCATCCGGCTTCGTTCCCGTAATCATCAAAATGTTACGGTACATCGTATTCAACTCGTAAAGAGAATCCTCAACCTCAGAGATCAACTCCGCGAATGGTCCCAGCGTAACCTCCATACGAATCTGATGCTTACCCGCCGTTAAATAATAGAGATACGGTTCATCGCCATTGCCCATCGTTTCTACACGGTAACCACTTGCATACTTAAAGCCGATCGTATTCATTTCTTCAAAAGGTACTTTTCCATCGATACTTAGCTTTCTAGTAGAATAAATACCTCTTTTCCAGTTTTGCTGTGCGACAAATGAAATGTTGTACAGGCCATCCTCTGGAACCTCTACTTCCCATTCCACCCACTGGCCTGGCATACGCCAGTTATAACCACCAATTGTATTTATTTTTATTAGAGAAGCGCTATATGGATATACCGCTGCACTAGTACGTTCAGAGACTGGATAAAGCGTTGGTGAAGATTTCAGAATGGATGCTTCACCTTCAATTCGCAATTCATGACCTGATGTCTCGCGAATACCTTCTTTTTTGTACTGCTCTACTAGCGCTTCATAGGTTGGTACCTCCTCTTGCTGCTTTAAGCGCAATTGTTTTATAATCATTGGCTCACGAGAAGCTATAAATGAAATTTGATGAGTACCCTTGCTAAAATAAAATTGAAACGGTTCCGTAATATAACCGTTAGAATCCTTCACATCCGCGGTCGTCCACGCTGGAACTTCAACCTGTCTTGGGCGCAATTCGTTCCCTTGATTGTCTACTTTAACTTCATCTAACTCGTTATTCCATAAACGATCAAACTGAATAAATTTCGCTTCCTCAAACGGAATCTCTCCATTAATTGAAATCATTCTTTCAATTGCAGAGCTTTTACCCTCTACAGGATAATAGAGGACTTCTAGTTGATATAAGCCTTCTTGTGGAATATTAACTTGCCATGTCACTTCTCCAGTATCACCCGTATAAAGCGCATCTCCGTCCATGCCTTCATACTGGCTTAGAACCTTAAATTCTCCATCACTTTCTTTTACGTATTGCGTCGCATCAATAATAATTTCCTGATCTGATTTTGCGACTCCCTCGTATTGTGCTATATAGGCATCGTAGCTGCCTGCACTAACTGTAGATTTCTTAAAGTCATCTAGTGCTAGCGAGGATATGGATTCATTTTTCGAGAAATATATTTGCACCATAACGGCTACAATGATCAATGCACATAATCCTATTGTGAGCAACGTAGTAGATTTCTTTAACGTACGACGCTGAACGTTCACCATAGTTCCTCCTCACTCCAGCCTGTGGTATGCATCCTTAGTTAATTAGAAAAGGGAAGACAGATTGACTTCCCTTTTCATGATTACATATGTTTATTGTTGATCAAAAACTTTAAGCGATGATTCAGCTTGAGCCTTATAGGTTTCAGCGGCAGCTGCTGCTGAAATCTGATTAACAACAATATCATTGACGAATGGCCACGCCGGGAAGTCTGGGAAACCATCTTCAACCGATATTAATCCAGTTCCTGAAATATGGTGGCGAAGCATATCAACATCATCTTCAAAGCCATACAGACTTTCTAAATATTCTTGACCCGAATACTCCTCTAACATTGGAATATCAAGTGTTTCCTCATAAATTTTGTATACTAGCTTCGCATCCTTAACGCCTTTACCGATAAATTTTCCGTTTTTCAGATAATCTGCATACGTAATTCCTTCAACTGCATTTGGACCTTTTGGAATTGGCACAATCCCAAAATCAAAGCTTAAGTCTCTTAGATTCCATTCTGCAGTAGTGAACATGGCAACATCGCCAGATTTGAATGTGTTATATTCATCCCACTCCATTGGATTACCTGTGCCGATCTTAACTACCTTGTCGATATTGTAAAGTCGATTCAAAAACTCACCTGTTTCGATAGAACCAGGGCTAGTAAGTCCTTCTTCTAAACTCACTTCGTCAGCTAGCTTTACTCCGTTTGATGCTGCAAAATGTCTGAAAATATCCGGAGCCCAGCCAGAGAAACCATAAACATCGATCTTTCCATCGTTGTTAGTATCTCTTGTCGCATCCTTAGCCAGCTCTAAAAATTTATCCCACGTCCACTCGCCTCTTGCATAAATTTCCTTTGGATCTTCTAGACCCAAATCTTTAAACAAATTGCGATTGTAGTGAACACCAGCTCCTAAGGAATTAGGACTTTCAAAGGAATAATAATCACCAGCAATCGGTGGATACTTCTCTACCAAATTAGCTCCATTATTGATGTTGCTTGTTTCATCCGTGAATTCACTAATTGGCAGGATTAATCCTTGTTTAATTAGAGGCAATGCCAATTTGTATTCCAGCTGGATAATATCTGCGAAAGGCTCACCGGCAAGTGCACTCGTTGTGAAGTTTGGAACCATTTCGTCATATGGAATATTTACAAATTCAATTTTCACATTATATTTTTTTTCAACTTCTGCGATTTTTTCTAATCGATTCAATTCCGATTGAGTCTCACCTGCAGGTGTTTGATCCCACCATGCAGCAATTCTAATAACACGTCCATCAAGATCTGGTACATCTTCTTCTACGACTGGTTCTGGTGTACTTTCAGCCGCTCCATTAGTCGGTGTTGAATTGGCTGGCGTTGTTGTTCCATTATTTCCACCTTTACCACTACAAGCAGTCAGTACAAACACCAGACAAAGCATCAGGATAGAAAACCCTTTTAATTTACGCAAATTTTATCCCCCCATTTAAATTTGTATCCGTTTACTTTGACAATCGTACAATAATCAATAATTCACCACTACACCAAATATTTAGCCTACATAACAATAATTAAACTTATCGTCTAGGCAACGCGAAATTTGTCACTATTTAAAAACAAAGAAGCGTATGGACTGTGACATTCAGCCATACGCTTCGTTTACATCTATTCTAAATTGTTCTGTTTTCTGTCATACCAATCATTTACTTCTTCCGTTATTTTTGAACCACCATATGCCCCCCATTTTACGACAAAATCATCAAACGCCTCTATAGTTGCATCACCGAATAAAATACTGTTAAATGTGTTTTGCTCAAGCTTACCCAACAATTCCCACTTTTCTTTCATTGTTGTGGTTGGTGGTCCCGTGTACATATCCTTTCTTGATGCCTCCTGCTGCGAGAGGAGAACTTCAATGCTGTCTTCAGGCGTTTCGTTCACGATATATGAAGGTATCCGTGCCCCATCGAAAGTCAACGTGTACGCTGCGACACGCAAATTTTCGAATATGACCTCCTCAGGAGAAATTTCTGAAATATCCTTATCATCTGTTTCATTTATCGTATTCCAGTCATATCCTTTTGCTAACCCATACGTAAATTCACCTTCAGATACAGCATAATAATCAAACAAATAGTTTTGATAAGTAAAAAATATTTCTGGATGCTCCATCTTTTTATTAATTAGAATAGCTCCATTTACGGGCAATTTACCTCTACGCAATACGGTCCCTTCAGGGCCAATAGGCAACGGAATAGCCTTATATCTGGCATGAGCATCTATCAAATTCAAATCAGATAGCGGCCAGCCTGCCATCCAATACGGTCCAGCAATTATACCCGCTTTGCCAGAGGTAAATAATTGTGCGGCTTTCGTTTCATCATACCACTGACTATCGCCTGATATATACCCCTTTTCAATCCATTGCTTCAATAGGTGAAGCGCTTCCTTAGTTCCAGGTAAAACAGAACCATAGACAAGCGAGTTGTCCGCTTGCAAGTTCCACTGTTGCGGAATAGCTTCATAAGCTCCAAATACCCAGCTGCTATCTGCCATCCACGTATTCACTCCATGAATTAAACTGATCGTTAATCCATAGGTATCATCCTCTCCATTTCCATCCGGATCTTGATTGGTGAATGCCTCCATGACCGCTTCCAGCTCTGTAAACGTTTTCGGTTCCGCTAATCCTAAATTTTCAAGCCAATCCTCTCGTATCCATAGCACCGGATCAGATGTATATTCGAAATCCAAAATAGGAATAGCATATTTGAGCCCATCACGAGAGAATGCATCCCAAACTGAAGGCTCTTCCATCATTGCGTCTTTCCACACATCGGATGCATGCTGATCAAATAGCTGTCCTACCTCCATAAATTGACCAGAATCTATTAATTCATTGATCAGATCGAAATCTCGGGTTGTCACAATATCGGGCAACGTTCCTTTTGCTAACTCTAATCTTAATTTATTTGAATAGGAATTGTTAATATCGGTAATTGTCCATAGATACTTAATTCGTATCCCTAAGCGCTCCTCTGCCCAGCGCGTGTGAACATTATTTTCTAATGTTTCGCCATTGATAAAGACGACGTCCGGATTAACTGCACCTACCGTTTCAAGCGTAACAGGTGTCACATATTTACCTTGCTCCTTATCAAATTGAATAGTACCCGCTTCTTCACGTTGTGTGCTATTATTTGAGAATGTTGCCTCGCAACCAGCACATAGAATCAGTACAATCAAGATTATAGCAACCCGCAATGCACTCGCTCCTATTCTAATTGATTAAATAACTCTATCATCATATCATAATACTTGCTAAGAAAAACTACCAAAACGTCCAAATCGTCAAGCACGATTAACTATTATTAATTAGGGTGATTCGTATGAAACTTCGTATAAATTTATTTTATAAGATGCTTTTTATTATCGTTGTCATTATTAGTATTACGCTGTTTCTCTATGGACGTTCTTATCAAAATAATATAAAGCTGATCACGAATCAATTAACCTTAACCGACTTAAACCAATTGAATTTTTTCACACAGCAGCTAGATAATAATATAGACCAGCTTTTCACAAATGCCTATACGCTGTTTCGTGACTCTACGATAAGAAACTTTGGACAAATCGATAATTTAGAGCATCTGATTAATCGTAATCATACAAAATTAAATGTATTAGAAAAACTCTCACTTCAGACAAGCTCGGCTAATTTAATCAATCATATTGCTGTCTATAACGTGAACAGCAAAGAAGTTTTATCTACAGATTCTACCTCTCAATTCGGGGAGCTTGCCCTTAAACAATCACTTGATACCGATTGGACGTTTGTCCCTTATACTGCTCAATCTATGTCGCAAGGTGAATTCCATATGTATCTTGCAAGCCCTGCACATTATCTTGAAACACCCGAAAAAGCGAATATGATTATGGAGGTTCGCTTTTCTACTTCAGAGCTAGTGAAAATGCTAAGTGAGTATCAAACTCAATATAGCGGCGATACTTTTTTGTTTCAACAAAATAATGAAATTATAAGTCAGCCCGGCTCAGATTTGGATTTAGCAAAAGGCATACTTAGTAAAATCGAAGATTTAGAAGATAAGAAAAATATCTCGACGATAGTAAACTTTGACGGTAAAAGATACATGGTGAACAGTGCTTGGTCAGAGTCCTTAAAGTGGCATGTCATACACTATTCGCCATTAGAAGTTTTTTTGAAACCGCTTGAAAGCAGTCGTCTCGCTTTCTATATGGCTTCGATATTTCTGTTAATCATTAGTATTTTTCTGTTGCTTTTATTATTTAGACAAATTCATCGTCCGATCAGCATGTTAATTAGAGCTGTCAATCGCATCAAAGAGGGGATGTGGTCCTACCGAATCAACTTAAATACAAACAATGAATTTTCCATATTGAACGAAGCGTTTAATGAAATGGCTTCACAAATCCAAACATTGATCGAGCAGGTTTATATGGAACAGCTTAGAGTGAAGGACGCATATCTAAAGCAGCTTCAATCACAAATCAACCCTCACTTCTTGTATAATTGTTTGTTTTTCATTAAAAGCAAAGCTGGCGTCGGAGATACGGATGCGGTCTCAGCTATGGCGATTAATCTTGGTGAGTATTATCGCTATATTACACGGCTAGATGAATCAAATACGACAATTGGACAAGAGCTTAAACTGCTCGAAAACTATTTATCCGTACAAAACCTGAGAAAGCAAAGAATTGCATATCGAATTCATGTACCAGAGTCTTTGCTAGAGTTGCAAATTCCTAGACTACTCATTCAGCCGTTAGTAGAAAATAGTATTGTTCATGGTATTGAAAAGATATCGGGACAAGGAATCATTACAATAACTGGAAAAACAGAAGGGACAAGATTGTATATTAGCGTTGAAGACAATGGGGCTGGTATGAGCGAGCAAGATCGAATAAAGCTACTAGAAAAAATAGAATCGCCTGTATTTAATGAAACCAGTGGGTATGGCCTTTGGAATGTTCAACAAAGACTAAAACACGTATTCGGCGTGCACTCTGGGCTAAGCCTCTCCATTTCTGAAATGGGCGGGGTTTGCGTGACACTCCGAATGGATAGAAAAGAGGTATAATATGCTGCAAATTTTACTTGTTGATGATGAACCCTATGTAGTAGATGATCTCTCCATAACGATTCCTTGGGAAAATATAGATATCGATCAGGTACATGTCGCCTATTCCGGTATGGAAGCGCTCGAAATATTGCACAAACATCCAATAGATATCGTGGTTACTGATATCAATATGCCTCAAATGTCGGGGCTGGAGTTAATTGAAACGATTAAAAAGAACTGGAAGCACATGAAGTGCGTTCTGCTAACAGGCTATGCGGAGTTTGAGTATGCCAGAAAAGCCATTAATCATAATGTTAGTGATTACTTGTTAAAGCCCGTAACAGATGATCATTTAATTGAATCTTTACTTAAAATAAAGCAGGAAATTCAACAGGATTGGGAGCAATTAGCCTCTTATCAGCGTACGATGCAAACGCTGCGTGAGCATCTTCCTTTGCTTAGAGATAAATTTCTAAATGATTTATTGCAAGGTAGACGGATCTCTGATGCTCAATTTATCGAAAAAACGAAAAAATTCAATCTGCCTTTTGCAATCGGTGACACGACTGCCCTGCTGGTCGTTCGTCTGGAGGAATTTTTTCAAAAGCAGGATATGGACAGTCTTCTTTTATTAGAATATGCGATCGTTAATATAGTGGGTGAAATGCTGCAAGAGCACTTCCATGTATGGTCCTGTAAAGACAGTCATGATTATCTCATCTTTTTACTATCTCCGAAATCTAATGCAGCTTCGGGAACTGAAGACCGCTTTATGCGAAATATCGCCTATCAAATTCAAAAAAATGTAAACACAATTATCGGCGGTGAAATTTCCATTGTTACAACAGACTGGGGGCCAATCCCTTCTAAAACTCGATCGCTTTATCAGTCTGCTATTACAACGATACATCAAAGAATTGGACCCGAGATGGGCGTATACCTATCGAGCGCACGAGCAGAAGAGAATCCTTCAACCATACCGACATTGCAAGCCCTTTATGAGCCGCCCACGTTATTTCATCTATTTGAAACGAATAATTGGGATGCCATCGAGATGAAGCTAACAACGATTATTCAGGAATTAAGAAGCACAGAACTATCACAAGAACATATTCAGGAAACGAAAAGCTTTTTAGAGGCTTCATTCTTATATTTCTCTCATCGAAATAGTAAATTTCTTGGTGACATTGTTACGTCATCGCTAATGGAAACTCGCTCCATACGTACACCCGACCAACTTTGTGAATGGGCTAATACGATCCTAACTCAATTAAAGAGTTATTTTGATACAGAAAGATTAGATAGACGTTCGCTCATCATTGGACAAGTACAAGACTTTATCGGAGCCAATCTGCATTATGTCTCTCTTCATTCCATTGCGGAGCATGTCGGGCTGCACCCGGTATATTTATCTAAAATATTTAAAGCCGAAACAGGGCAGCGGATCAGTGACTTTATTTTTTATGCAAAAATGGAAAAAGCCTCTTATCTACTTACAAATACTTCTTTAAAAATTTACGAAATATCTGAGCAATTAGGGTACTCGAATGCACATTACTTTATTAAGCTATTCAAGGAATACAGCCAATTTACGCCGCAAGAATTCAGGGATCGTAGAAGAACGTAAAAAGCAAATTCTCTTCCAACCTATGGATGAGAATTTGCTTTTTTATATGCTTACAGCTAGTTAATAAATTGTTATATGGTTGCTCATTTGTTATATATTATTTTTTTGACAGTGTATATAATCCAAGTATTAATAGCGTTAAAGAAGGTTAACTACAAGGAGGTTAGGTTTGAATAACATTATTAAAACAAAATTACTATTAGTTTTATGTTTATGTCTTGTTATGACCGCATGCAGTAATGTCTTTAATAAAACCAAAAGTGGAGATGATCACGTGACCAAAGTGGATGTCTATGAGCAAGCAAAAAACATCGGTCGAGCGCTCAACATAGGTAATGCCCTGGATGCTCCTTATGAAGGTGCATGGGACATCGTAATTCAGGAAGAATATTTTAAGTTGATAAAAGAAAAAGGGTTCGATTCGATTCGCGTTCCCATCCGATTTTCCAATAAAACAACAACTGAGGCACCTTACACAATAGATGAAAACTTCATGCTGAGGGTAGATTGGGTCATTGAACAAAGTCTATTACAAGAACTGAATGTCATTGTAGATCTCCATCATTTTGACGAGTTAATTGCTGATCCTATCGGCAATAAAGAGCGTTTTCTATCGATTTGGGATCAAATATCTTCCCGTTATAGCAACCAGCCTTCAAACGTTTATTATGAAGTTCTGAATGAACCCCATTCAACAATTAGCTCAAAAATGTGGAATGAATATTTACTTGAGGCGATCGATACCATACGACAGCATGATCCAGATCGTACCTTGATTATAGGAGGTACTGATTGGAACAGCATTAATGGCTTATATCAGCTTGAATTGCCTGAGGAAGATCGAAATATTATCGCAACGATTCACTATTATGGTCCGATGTTCTTTACTCATCAAGGAGCAGAATGGATGGAACCTGAATATGGAACAAAAGGTCTTGTATGGCCGGGTCCTCCACCAGTTCCAGTAGAGCCTGTTGAAGCGGCTCAAAAGGTTGACTGGGTTAACAATTTCTTCAAAAATTATAATACCAAAACAGGAGCCGATAATCCTGCTAGCGAAGAAGCACTGGTACGAGATTTGGAGCGTGCAGCCAAGTGGGGAGAAATTCATGATCGCCCGATATTTTTAGGTGAATTTGGCGTTTACAGTAGTGCGGATATGGAGTCCAGAGCAGCATGGACTAAGAAGGTCCGAACGGAAGCTGAGCGGCTCGGCATGCCATGGGCTTATTGGGAGTTTGCAGCTGGGTTTGGTGTATATAATCGTGCATCATCTTCCTGGAATGAAAAATTAGTGGATGCCCTTCTGTCTAATCCATAAGAACTTGTAGGTATGAAAGAGACATGTCTTGTTGTCCTTTGTGCAGGAGCTGGATAATCCATCCAGCTTACACATCGAGTCAAGCATGTCTCTTTTATTTTCTATCTTTCCATCCTTAACACAATTCCCTTATTTACTGTAAAATGTATTGGATTCCTTTTTCAATGACAAACTACATCATATGTTGAAAACTATAATACGGAGACAAACATGCGAAATCTACGTTATTCACACCTTCGTTCCATCATGGCTTGTTTACTCATGTTTACCATCGTTCAATCCATCGCTTATGCGGATCCATCCTTGCCAATCATTGATGAACAAGAAATGTACACCATAGAAATTTATCCTCAACGCCATCAAATGATTGTGTTGTTGCAAGGAGAGAAAATCAAAACATACCCTATAGCCGTTGGCAATCCTTTGACGCCTACTCCAGTTGGAGAATACCAGATTATATACAAGGGAAAAGATTGGGGCCCTTCCTTCGGTCCACGTTGGCTCGGTCTAAACGTTCCCTGGGGAAATTATGGTATTCACGGTACGAATAAACCGTACTCAATTGGACAGCACTTGAGTCATGGCTGCATCCGCATGCGCAACAACGACGTCAAGGAATTATATGACATGATACCACTGGGAACCATAGTCATTATAAATGGACATTTGCTGGGGGATCTGGATCATGAACCTAGAGCCTTGGCAGAAGGAGATGTGGGAGGCGACGTACAGCTGATACAGTCCCGTCTGAAAAGCGCTGGTTACTTTAAAGGGATATGCAATGGAAAGTTTCGAGCAGATACAACGGCAGCGTTAAAACAATTTCAGCGTGATTCCCAGTTGATTCCTAATGGTGTTGTATCGGAAAAGGTATATGAACAACTGGGTTTGTTAGAGTAATCAAGAATGTGATTTCGCAGTGTCACCCTTTTATTGGTGAACATCTACATCGGTTTTTCCAGGCAGCTCAATTGTCACTTTCCCTCCGCCTGTCGTCTCATCGTTGGCAACGTTCAGCTCTCCGCCATGCAAACGAGCGATAAACCGAGCAATATACAGCCCCATGCCGTAATGTCCGTTCGATCTGCGTGCTGAATCCCCCATATAGAACTGCTCGGTCGCCATCGTGAGTGCTTCCGATGAAAAACCCGGACCCTTGTCTACAACGCAAAACCGAATACGCTTTTGCGAAAACTCAACGCTTAAGGTGAGCTCGCTGTACTTCGGTGCCTGATCAACAGCATTGGAGATAATGTTCATAAGCGCTCTTTCCAGCAGCTCTGGATCAGCATGTATCGTATCCGGCAGACCGTCCGCTATAACATATGGAGTTAGTTCCTTTACGACAGCCAGTGCATGTATCTGTCCTTCGATCTTCCGTACGAATCCCTTTAGATCAACGGTAGCAAGCTGAAGCGAGGTTAAACTCTCCGTTTTCGTAATTTCAATTAAGGATTTCATATAGGCATCCATCTGACGAATGCTTTCCGTAATATAGTCCGTATACTCCTTCTGCTCCTCGGTTAAGCTTGTCTCAGATAAAAGCTCGACATTGCCGCGAACAATAGTGAGCGGTGTCTTAACATCGTGAGCAAGCGCAGAAATTTGATCCCGACGGCTTCGTTCCAGCTTCCATTGGCTCTCCAGCGACTGCTTCAAGGCATGCTTCATCTGGTCCATAGAATGCAGCACTTGGTCAATCTCATCAATTGCGCTGTATTGAATTGTAAAATCCAAGTTTTGCTGCTGAATCAAATTTGTTGCTTCCTGCAGCCCATTCATTTTGCGTGCCAGCTTGCGACCAAAGGAAGAAGCAAGTAGCGCTGATCCACCAAGAAAAGCAATGCAGAAAACAACAAAGAAGAACAACTCAGCACTAGGCACAAGATTGCGAAGCAGGGGATCGCTGAACTGAGCAGATACAGAATACTTAAAAATATATACCTCTTGCTGAATCGTTTTCTTCGTATAATTATATGGAAAGCGATAAGAAGAATTTCGATTCTCCAGCTGCTTCCATACTTTTTCTGATTGTTTAGCCGTCATGCTATGTTCTAGCAGCTGACCATCTAAAGTATATCTTGCGTATTTGTAAAACGTATAGGATGAGTCCAGTTCCGGTAATTGACCTGCTGCAACAGCTGCACTAGCCTCCATGACCTGTTTTTCCGCATAATTAGCGGGTAAGATCATGCCTGTACGCATACACCCGACAAAAATCAAGGCATGAATCATAGTAAGTGCAATCGTACCCGCACAGAACACGGCCAAATATCGGAGAAACAACGTGCGCAGCTTGGTCGACTTTCGCTCGGAAGAGTGAGAGCTTACTTCCATCGGTATCCAATCCCCCAAACGGTCTCTACTGGAGCGACCTCTATTCGTGTCAGCTTGGCGCGTATATTTTTAATATGCTCCACAATAGTAGAGGCATCGCTCTCACCATCAAACCCAAAAACAGCTTCGTATATCTGCTCCTTGGAGAAAACTTGTCCGCGGTTCAACGCCAAAAATTCACAGATCGCATACTCGCTTTTGGTCAAGGGAACGCCCCTATCCCGTACTGTAATTTCTTTCCCAGACAGATTAAAATTCACTTCTCCAATACAGAGCACATTACGCTTCTCGCGACTTTCCCTACGAAGGTGGGCATGAATTCGTGCTCGCAATTCACCTGCGCCGAACGGTTTAATAATATAGTCATCCGCACCTTCACCGAGCCCTGCCATCACATCATTTTCCATCGATTTGGCAGTTAGGAACAGAATCGGGCAATCGACCTTATTGCGAATCAAGCGACAGAGGGAGTAACCATCCATCTTTGGCATCATCACATCCAGCAGAATGAGGTCATAGGCACCCAATTGAAGATTCGGCACCTCAGTAGAATCTGTGTAGGTTGTCACGACATGTCCGTCCTTTTGCAAAATATTGCGAAGCAACGCGACCACAGCTGGCTCGTCATCAACAGCTAGTATATTCGCCATGGCACTCACTTCCTTTACATTTGTCTTATTCTAATGATGTTCTTCCTTCCCATCGTCTAAACCAACCTCCTAATAATACCATGATTGCTGCTGTTCCACCTACACAGCACAGGATACCTGGCTGGATGAGAAACTCGGCCGGAAACGGTCCTCCCCCAGAGAGCTCAACTTGCATCCAGCTGGAGATGAATCTTGCAGCCCATGCGCTCGGAATGTAAATCCAGTTGTGATCACCAAGACCTGTCAACAATAGTGCCGCTATGAGGCTTTCTACAATTCCAAGACCAATCGATGCCCCTTTGCCAAATCTCAAGCTGATGTAGATATGCAGGGCATAGAGAAAGACACTGCTACCAAATATAATGCAGGAAGCCTTAACATAGAAGGCAAGATTGTATGCGGATTGATCCAGCATATACAGAAAGCCTGCTCCAAATCCTACAACTGCCAACAGTGCACTGCCAAAGCCTAAAATGAGCAGCAGCGTCAGCTTGCTGGCAAGGGGGACAAGTCGGCTTGGCTGGGCCAGTAGCTGCTGATAGCGTCCAGCTGAAGCTTCCTGATCAGCTGCGATGGCACAGACAATACCGATCATCGTCGGAAAAGCGATAGCGATAATCTGTAAATACCCGCTAACCTTGGAAACAGGCGCATACGGGGTATAGGCAAAGTA
This sequence comes from Paenibacillus septentrionalis, assembly GCF_042659865.1. Lineage (NCBI taxonomy): Bacteria > Bacillati > Bacillota > Bacilli > Caryophanales > Paenibacillaceae > Paenibacillus > Paenibacillus septentrionalis. Next base: position 38,034 of record NZ_JBHSTE010000004.1, on the reverse strand, counting down.
AGCCAAAAACATACCTAACCCTGCTAATGGAACAAGCAGGTGGATGAGCAGCAGTGGCTGCCTTTTAAGCTTCATCAGATCTGACTTGAGGCTGCGGGTATAAGCGACCATATCATTTCGCCTCCCGGTTGCGGAAAGTCAGCATGGTTAACGCGGACAGCAGAATGAACAGGCCAAGCGTGATTATTAGGCCCGGCACAATAACTCCTTTGTCCAAGAGCACATCACCATCTGGCACCTGCAATCCGTTAGGAAGCACCCCTATTACGGCGCACATAAGACGAGCAGGAATAGCATAAGGAGCTACCCACCAAAGGGATGTTGTGCTAAATAAAATCATGCAGGCTACATTCCCTAATACATTTATAATGAGCGCTGCAAACATGCCGATTCGATCCACAAGAAACAGACAAAGCGGGATCTGCCATAGAAAAGTTAGAAACAGCAACAGGCTGGCAGCGGCGCTTTCTGGTAAGGTTAGAACGGCCGGGAAGACGAAGCAGCTAAGCGTAACACCGATAAACAGAACGATAGTTGAAGCTAGCAGCATCAAGGAACCAGCGCCGATCTTGCCAAGCCAAACCTTCTCTAAATGAATAGGAAGCCCGAGTATGGCACGGTATTTTAGTTTTTTCCCATCCTTTTGAACGAGTCCTGCACACATCAGCGTTAATGCCCCGGGCAAAAGCATCGAATACCACCAGTTATAGGTTGCACTTTGCAGGTATGAACCGGCCATTAGCGCTGTACATAGCAGCAAGGTTAGAACAGGAGCCACCCAGATCAGCTTTTTCGCAAAGGTTCGTTTGACTTTTAAGGTTTCAGCACGAATGTACGCTTGCATCCTATTTCTCTCCCTTCCGGTATTCTTGAGCAATTTGCATAAATAAGGTTTCCAGACTCTCTCCTGGGGTAATCACATCCTGGTAAGCCAGAATACCTCCGGCTATGATGCCAATGTGATCAGCTATTTGTTCTACCTCAGACAAAATATGGCTGGATAAAATAACCGTGATCCCATGCTTCGGAAAAGATCGGATCAGCTCCCGCTGCTCTTGAATACCGATTGGATCGAGACCATTAGTCGGCTCATCGAGAATAAGCAGCTTTGGATTATGAAGAAGGGCGATCGCGATACCGAGCCGCTGCTTCATTCCCAAGGAAAATTGGCCGGAAAGCTTCTTTCCTGTATTCGTTAAATCGACGAGCTGCAGCACCTCGTCAATACGAGCTTCTGGCAGTCCAAGCAGTGTCGCCCGTACCTTCAAATTTTCCTTTGCCGTCAAGTTTTCATATAGAGGCGGTGACTCAATCAAGGCGCCAATATGGGCTAGATCCTTGCGCGACCACGGCTTTCCTTGAAACAAAATTTCGCCAGAAGTAGGTCGCAGCATCCCCGTCAGCATTTTAAGCGTCGTCGATTTCCCTGCCCCGTTCGGACCGAGCAGCCCGTAGACAGAATGCTCTGGAATAGATAAGGAGACATTGTTTACTGCCTGCTGGCCTTTAAAGGTTTTACATAGATTTTTCGTCTGCAACATAATGTTTTTCATCGATACCTTCATCCTTTTCTTTCGTTCTTGTGCTTATCTTATAAGCCAATTCTAAGAATTTTATAAGGATTGCCGGAGAAGTCGATAATTTCTTAATGTTTCTTAAACTGCGTTGTTTGAAAAAAGCACCGAATACGATCGGGAACCCGATGTATCCGGTGCTGTATATGCATTTTCTTGAACGTCACAAATATGATCGGTATCGTAAATTAAACAAAGTCACTATAATGGTAACAACTGTTAATTTATTTTGAGGAAGGTATTGACCTTTCCCTAACGTCAATCTTGTAAGGTAATAGTGTAACCGAACAAAGGAGGAAAACCATGCTTACGGTTGGTCAATTAGCTCGTATTTTTAACGTAACCGCTAAAACCATTCGACATTACGATGCTGTTGGGCTATTTATGCCACAAAAAGTGGGAGGCGATAATCTTTATCGATATTATTCAGCCGAGCAGCTGCCTGAATTACGCCGAATACTCTTTCTTCGCTCGATGGGGCTTAGTATTGAGGTCATACGTGAGCTTAAACAAAACGGTACATTACATCAGGCGGAGAAGCTTAAGGTGATTTTGTCCGAGCATGCTGCCAGCATTCAAGAGGAAATAGATATTAAGCTTAAACACCTAGCTTCCGTCAAGCATATGGTCGATCACATTTCTAATTCTGGGGGAATTAATATCGAACCGAGAATCGTAAGAAAAGAGGGCTTCACTGTTGTAGGCATGGAATGGAACAGGAAAATTAGCGCAGGCGAAATCCAGCAAATGTGGGAGCATTTCCTCACTCGAGAGCATGAGCTTCTTCCTTACAATTTAGAACCGGAGCATTCCTATGGCATATGCATCCCTGGTCCGGACGGTGATTTTTCTTATATTGCCGGCTTGAGGACAGATGGCAAACGTGTCCCGCAAGGTATGCAATTCATTACCGTTCCACCGCAACAGTATGCGGTGTTTACACACTTTGGTAGTGTAAGCCGCATTGGAGAGACGATGGAGCTCATCTATCGAAAGTGGCTGCCTCTTCATGGACTTGAGCCAACATCAGGGATCGACTTCGAGCTATATGATGAAAGATTTGCAGGAGCGGACAACGAAAAGTCGCAATTAGATTTGTACATTCCTATCAGTAACGGTTAACATGCATAATGAAAGGATGGGTCTCATGACCATATATCAAGGCAATGGTGCATATTGTTATGCTAATTCTGCCTCTATGCTTCTTTCAACAATTGGAGAGAAGATCTCTCCTGCATTAATTGAAGTTGTTTCTGGTTTTGCGTTAGGTGCTTTTATTGAGCGAAACCAGCTACTTTTTTTTGATATTTGTACAAGCAGTCCTGATAAAGGAATTTGTCATGCATTTGAGATTTTGGGCTTTAAGGTAATAGAGAAAGTATACAAGGAATCAGAACCATATCCAATAGAGGAATTACAGAAAGATCTTCTCCATTCTCCCGTCATGCTCGGACCTCTGGATATGGGACATCTATCTTATAATCCAAATTCTCGCTATCTAGCGGGCTGCGACCATTATGTATTAGCGTTAGGTCATCATGAACATGAATTATTAATACATGATCCAGCAGGCTTTCCTTTCGTGTCACTTTCTTTCGAACGGCTAGCTCTAGCTTGGAAAGCTGAGAACATAACTTGGAGCAGCGGTTGTTATCGCTCCTGGGTAACACCTCAACGCATATCGAACCCTACAAGTGAAGAGGTGTATGATAAAGCCGTGCAGCTTTTCATATTGAATTATGAGGAACAGAAGAAACATGCGAAACAAGAAGCAAGAGTTGCCGGTGGAGATGCCATTCGGTTAAAAGCCCAACAAATCAAAGAGGGCGCTATTGGTCATGAGGAAATTGGACATTTCGTAAATTTTGCTTTTCCTGTTGGTGCTAGACGTGCGCTTGATTTTTCAAGTTTCTTCCATGAGAGACACGCTCAGCTGTCTTTACTCAAATATAAGCAAGCCCAGTTATTTGGAAAATGTCAGACATTAGCTATGAAAAAAAACTGGACGCAGCTAGCAGAAGCAATGGAATTACTTGGTGATCATGAAGATCATATTGAAGCTGCTATTTTATCGTTACATCGTTGATTTTAACATCTTTCCGCTCCCTCGCGAATCTGCATAGGCCTTTAAAAGAACAGTTATAAATTAGCTTCCTTATGCCCATTACGTTGAGTGACAAATATTAAGTAATTCTGATCTGCTTTAATAATTCCCATCCACATACTGCTTACTGAATTCCTTTTTTAACGCCTTCCATGCTTCCTTTCCACATTGTCATAAATACTAGTTGACAGACAGATGAATTCCCATCCGATATTCCGTCTATAAGTATAGATTGCATAAAATACAAGATGAAAGGAACTCAGTTATGATTCTAAAAGCATCTCAATTAACAATTTTAGTAAAGGACCAGGGTCAGGCTAAACAATTTTATACAGAAATACTTGGTTTTGTTGTGATATCGGATATGGAATTTGGTCCATCACGGTATCTTGCTGTAGCACCGAGAGAGTCTAATGAGACAGTACTTGAATTAGTAAAGGCCGAAACACCTAACCAAGTAGCGTTGGTAGGTAAACAAAGCGCTAATCAAGTCCTGATCATGTTTGAAACAGATAATATCGAGGGTGACTATTTTGATATGAAACAGCGCGGGGTTCAATTTCAAGGAGAACCAACTAATGTTCCGGGAGGAAAAGGAGTCGGGTTTACGGATTTGTATGGTAATCAATTTGACTTATTTCAAGCAGATTAATTAATAGCTTCATGTAAATTCATAGCCCCCGCTATTTTAGCCTTATAGGTATGTACAAGGTCAGTCAAAACAAGTCCAATTAAAAACTGAGCCAATGCAAGGAATCATCCCGCATTGGCTCGACTTCATTTCATTATATCTCATAGCATAGCATTCCATATATAACACTAGCCATTAGGCTCCTCATTTCCCACCACGTAGCTTTTCGTCGACATATATTCAATCTGATAGCTTCCAGCCATCAGCACGCACGCTACATCTTTCCCACGCTGCTGAGCCTGATATTGATCTTTAAGCAAACCGGCTTCCTGCAGCTTAGCACCGTTGATCGTCACTGCACTCATTTCTGCATCAGGCAGTATAACCTTCGCTGTTGATTGAAATGGAACGGTGAAGCTGAACGACAGCCTACCGTCAGCATGAATGTGCCAGCCGCTTTCAATTAAACCAGAAGGAGAATGGAAGGTTGCTTTAGCATGCGACAATCGACCATTTGGTTTCGGGCTCAATGTAAATGCACGATAACCAGGCGCTTCTGCAACAGGATGGATGCCGCACATATGCTGAAACATCCACTGTACGATCGAGCCATATGCGTAGTGGTTCAGCGAATTCATCCCCGTGCTGCTAATGCTGCCGTCGGCCAGCACCGAGTTCCAGCGTTCCCAGATCGTTGTCGCGCCCAGCTTCACTGCATAAAGCCAGCTTGGGTAATCATCGTTAAGCAATAGCGTATATGCATCATCATTCGCGCCATGTTCCGATAGCACCAGACATAGATAAGGCGTACCAACAAAGCCTGTTGTCAGGTGCATATCATTCTCACGCAGCATCGCCTTCAAGTCACTGATTACTCTCGCACGCAGCTCCTGCGGTACAAGCTCCATATAAAGCGCAACAACCAAAGCGGTTTGCGTATGAATGGCGCAGCGCCCATTAGGCGTAAAATATTCCCGCATGATCGCTGCTTTAATCTCCTCCACAAGCTTGACATACTGCTCGGCAAGCTCATGCTTTTCCAGCACTGTCGCTGCTTTAGCTACTAATTGCGCCGAATAGCAGTAATAAGCAGATGCGATATAATAAGCGTCCGTTCCGCCAAATGGACTGTTCGGATCCTTATTGTCAAGCGCTAACCAGTCACCAAAGTGGAAGCCTGTTTGCCACAAGCGTTTGCCGCCATTCTCGTCATCGGCTCGTTTAATATAATCCACCCAATCCTTCATCGTATCGAACTGCGCCCGAAGCATTTCCTTGTCTCCGTATTGGAGATACAGTGTCCACGGAATAACCGTTGCAGCATCGCCCCAGGCTGCAGAGCCCGTGTTGCTATTCATATCGTCATCGTCCTGCCTCGACCTAAATGCTGGCACTGTAAATGGAACTGAGCCATTTCTGCGCAGCTGCTCCTGACGCAAATCAAACATGTATTTGTTATAAAAAGCCGGTGAATACATATTGAAGCAAGCTGTGGAAGCAAATACTTGTGCATCCCCCGTCCAGCCCATCCGCTCATCGCGCTGCGGACAATCCGTTGGCACATCGAGAAAATTGCCGCGTTGTCCCCATAGCGCATTTTCAAACAATCGATTCACCAGCGGGTCCGATGTTTCGATTGTCCCTGTCTGTTCCAGCTCACTATGAACAACACAGCCGGTGAAGTCCTCTAGCTTCACATCATCCAGAAAGCCTTGCAGCTTTACATAGCGGAAGCCAAAAAAGGTGAAATGAGGCTGAACTTCAGCAGGTAAACCGTTAGCAATATAGATATGCTCTGCTTTGGCTGAACGTAAATTATCCTGATAAAAGTTTCCGTTTTGCAAAATCTCACCGTACTGCAGATGCAGCTTCGTCCCTTTGCTCGCTGTCGTTTTGAAACGGACCCAGCCCGTCATGTTTTGCCCAAAGTCGAGCACTGTTTCCCCTGCAGGCGTATGAATGATCTCGACAGGCGAGCGTTCCTCCATTATTTTAACCGGGACACTTAGCCTTGCTTGAAGCTGCTCCGTTGAAACGGAGGTCGGCTGTACCGGAGACCAGTCGCTATCGTCATATTCACTGCGTGACCAGTTCGTAATGTACTTCGTTGCATCATACACCTCTCCATCATAAATGCTGCTGCTTTGCACTGCCGATGGCGCACACTTCCACGTTGGGTCCGTAGCAATTGTCCACTCTGTCCCATCGTCTAGCGTTACAACTAGCTCGGCAAGCAGCGCAAACTCTTCGCCATACCAATCTGAAAACCCGCCGTCAAAGCCAAAACGCCCTTTGTACCAGCCATTGCCGAGGGCAACACCAATTGCATTAGCACCGTCTAGAAGCAGTTCCGTTACATCGTACGTTTGATATTGCAGCCAATAGTTATAGGCATGATAGCCCGGCGCCAAGTACTCATCACTAACTCTGCGACCGTTCAGCTCAAGCTCATACAAGCCTACCCCCGCGATATAAATACGCGCCTTCTCCAGCTTCGCTATTACATCGGCTGTCAGCTGGAACTGCCTTCTAAGCAGCGGATGAATATCTCGATCGAAACTTGGCGTAATCCATAAGCCTTGCCATGGCTCCTCCATTTTGGCTGTTTCAAACCAGGCGATTTCACTCGTCGCTACATCACCGGCATCCCCCCACACCGTAACACGCCAGTAATAGCGCGTGCGCGACTTGAGCTCGATCTTCGGCGTATACGCCAAGCTATCGATATGCTGCTGTTGACCACTGTCCAGCACCATATGCTGAAAGCTCGAATCGTAGGCAATTTCTACACGAGCAGACTGCTGAAGCTTTGACCCACTTCCCCCTGACTCCGTTACCCAGGATAAACATAGACGATCGAATTGAAAGCCAAGCGGATTCGTAAGATGATTCGTTCTTAACTGTGCGACACGCATATTGACGCCTCCTATAACTAACAATATATTGGCTAAAAAGACAAGCAGCTCAAGCTGCCAGATAGCGCTTTCTTATCCTATCTTAGCGATTTTCTTTGCTGATCTATATGTCGGAACGTTTTATCTTGACTAACCATATTTTCGATCATACAATTTTGGGAAAGATGGCAAAGGAGGTGCAGCATCGAGATGGATGAGCAGCAGCTAGATCAATATTTACGCAGCTATAACGATTTAGAGGCTTCTTATATAGCCAATCCGCCGCAGAATGATATCTACGTTGCTCCAGGGGCATTCGAGATCAACGGCAAGCCGATTTTGTTGTTTGACAAGGTGGGCAACCTTTCACTCGATAAAATCAAGATTACAAAGCATGAGCGCTTTGCAGCCGTGCCGATGCATGTTCATACGTGGGTTGAAATCAACTACATATATTCAGGAAGCTGTACGCAGATTATTAATGAAGAAACAGTTGTTCTGACGGAAGGCCAGCTCATTCTTATTGATACGCAAGTACCGCATGCGATCCTGCCCACTGGGGAAAACGATATTGTGATTAACATTTTGCTGTCGAAGGATATGCTACGCACTGCTTTTTTAAGCCGCTTATCGAACAAAGGGATTATTGCCGACTTCTTGATTAATGCGATCAGTAAAGGACGCAACCACGACCACTACATCATTTTTCATTCACAAGAAAACAAGAAAATATCTCGGCTAATAAAGGAAATGCTATGCGAATATTTTGACCAAACTGCTTATTTCGATGAAATCATTGAGTCGTATATGGTCATTATTTTCACCGAGCTGCTGCGGGTTTTTAGATATGATGCGCATCAGCCACACGCGCAAACAACGAATGAAACAAGTCTGATTCAAATTCTTCAATACATTGAATCCCATTATGAGGACTGCACACTTGCGTCCGCCGCTGCTCATTTCAACTACAGCACCAGTTACTTCAGCACCTTTATCAAAAAACATACGGGCAAAACATTCAATGAGCTTGTTAGAACGCAGAAGCTGACTCATGCAGGCTTGCTGATAACGCAAACGTCAGAGCCGATCTATGAGATTGCCCGCCAGGTAGGCTACGATAATTTGACGTTTTTCTATAAAAAATTCAAACAGGTTTACGGCATGTCTCCGCAAGAGTATCGTTTGAAGCGCATGTACCAATAGATGGCTTGTAAATGGGGCTAGAAGATTTAAGGCCATCCTATGTGGATGGCCTGGTACGTATTTAGACTTTAGTTGCTTACACGGCTTAAAAGCTGAACAACTATTGCGGGATCAGACTAAATGATTCGAGCGAAACTCATTAATAAAGCCTTCTAGCCAGTCTTCTGAAAAATCAAGCGCCCCTTCATCGTTGATGAATTCGACATCAAGACCCATGACCCAAAATCGTCGCGCCATCATAAATACTGCAATTGAGGATTCATCCTGTTCGGAGAAGTCTCGAACTGTCCGGTAGCCGGAGATTAGCGAATTCCATAATACCTCTTTTTTATCCTCTGGCAGCCGTTTTCTGTTTCGAACTTGTGCCAAATCGTAGGCACGCCATCCTTTTGCGGAGAATTCAAAATCGTAGTGCGTAAAACTGTCGCCCTCTTGAAATGCGTTATTGTTGCCATGCATATCGCCATGACAAATTCCCCAATCAAGGCCCTGTTTCGTAACGACGTCGATACGCTCGATTAAGGCACTCGTATACTCGCGTAGAAATGATGCGGCGCTATGTTGCTCTCCAATATAGTTCATAATAAGATCTAGTGGCTGCCTGATGAGAAAATCTGTATCTAACTGATACCTAGGATGATCTAAGGTGATAGTGTCCAATGCTGTATGCAGCTCTGCCGCTGACCTGCCAAAAGAGAAGCATGATTGCTCATCATGGAGCACATTTTCAGTACCTGCCAGATAGCTGAAAATGACGACGCTTCTTTTACCTTCCGGCGCATCTATAGAAGTGAATGAATGCCCATCTTTTGTAGAGATCGGTACTGAAACCTTCGTGCTAGAAGAACTCAATACGGAGTCTAGCTGATCGAGTAAAGAGCATTCATACGTCACATCGCTTTCGGTTACAGATTGGCGATATACACGAAGAATATAATAACCTCTGCTGGTACGAATTTTATAGGTATCATTCAACCCTCGTAGCCAGAACACGCAATCCTCCCAGTCTCCAATATCATAAAGATTGCTTAAACAGTACTCCAAATATTTTGGAGCTAAAATAGAACGAAGGGTCGTCGGTTGATTGTACATGTTAAACTCCTTAAATTAAATTATAGCTGTGTACCAAGAGTCAGCATATGGTGTCGAGCTTGTTCCTCCAACTGGACAACGGTCTCATCGAAGGTTTTAATTGGCGAATAGCCCAAATCGTTTCTAATTTTATTGGTGCTATACGTCATTCTTATCGGTTTTCCATCAGGTATGATGAGTTCCTTGTTGATGGCGCGTGCAAGACGCGTCGTAAATTTGTCTTCCGTATAGTTGCCGTCTACAGCATTGTACGTCTGGTTTGCAGCCGCGGGATGAGTAGCCGCTAAAACGCACATTTCAGCCAAATTATCAGCATGTACCCACGGTGTCAAATCCTCGGGATGAATCCATGTTACATTCTCTACCTCTAAAAGTTTTGCAATCATCTTATCTCCCCAGTGAGAATTATGCTCGGCACAGACAACACCTGGACGCAAGATTACACTCTCTAGTCCTCGAGCTATCGCATCTTGTACAATTCTTTCTGATTCACATTTCGTCGAGGTATAAACTTCAGCGTGTCCATATGCTAACTCACTGTCTTCATCAAAGTCAATCTCTCCCTCGACATGTCCATATACAGATACCGTTGAAATATGGACAAACCGTTCAACTCCTGCTGATTTAGCCACTTCTACCAAGCACTGAACGCCCACAATATTAGCTTCCTCAGCCACGGCTCTATCATCACCGAGATACGCAGCTGCATGAATTACAGCGCTTACATCTTCTAGCGCATTTTTTAGCGTATCTCTATTTGTTAAGTCTCCAATAACAGGTATAATTCCTAACTGGTCACAAATAGCGATTTGTTCCTTGTTTCGTATCAGCCCTTTAACAATCGCGCCTTCACTAACACACTTTCTTGCAATTTTATCTCCTACCGTTCCTGAAACGCCTGTCACTAGAATCACTTTATCTCGAAGCCTCATATTATCCCCCTCCTCCAACTAGAAAGCTTTACCCATTTAATTCCACATGTGGATAGCATTGTCCTTTAATCATGTGAATTAAATTGATTCTCGTCAACTAATTCGCAAAACTGTCCGTTGTTTTCGATATATCCGTTCTTCGATGAACGATTCTACATTCAGAATGTCTGAAGACGACAAAATAAAAATGTCATCGATACAACTCCAAAAGGCGCAGTCCACCCGCCTATAGTAGAGAAATCGATGACATTTTCCAACACTTTTTATCTTAAGTTATCTTGCGTTAAAACTTTTCTGGGAACTGTTTGTAAATTCCCTCGGTCAAGATATTTGCCAGATGAATCATATGGATCTCGTTTTGATCGGTTGCTTCGATGTCGCCTTTCCAGTCTCCACTGAGACAGGCTAGTACGATCTTGGTAATGAACTGTAGATGCGTATAGAGCATATCCTGCATCTCTTTAAACTGCCAGTTGGGGTTAGCCTCACTTAAAAATTTGGCGATATCGTCCGCATTTCTATGCCAGTCTGCTTCCAGCTTATTCACATCCGTCTGATTGCCTGCTTTGGCAGCATCTACAATTTTTCCTGCGATCACAATATGCTCGGTCAGAAGCTCTGCCAGCTTATTACCAGCGGCTTCTCCGTAATATGGCTTAATGACATTGCCTATGTCCTGTTGATTTCGTAACAGACGTTCTAATACATACTTTTGATCTGGTCGATTAGATAAGGCGCTGACAATATAGCTTCTCGTCCATATCGTATGGTCAATCCATGCCTTTTCCATATCTCCCTTCAGTTTTACGTATTTGGGACTTAGACATATCGTATCCCGCTTCTCTGCTGCCTTCACTTCTGTTGATGCTATTGCTGAACTCAAACTAAACACGATAACAAAGCTTAATAGTAACGCCAGTATTTTTTTCACGCTCATCTACCCTTCTGTTCATTTGAAATATTATAGGCAGTAATATTATGGTTATTTTTCCCGAATTTATGCAAAAATAATAGGCGTAAACAGAAAGTTAGTTTCCACGACTTTCTGTTTACGCCTGAAGTTTTTGAGAAATAGAACAGCCACATTTCTAAGGGGATACCATTAAATTCTCGCCTGAGATCGGATTCCCGTTCTTACAAAAATCTACAAATCCCTTCATGTCCATTGAACCAATATATCTATTTTATAAAAGTATAACTCTCCTATATCGATAACTTAGAAATTTGTTATTCTGAAAGTGTTATGCGATATAGCTTGTCATCATTACCCTGTGGATTACCACGACCATCCGTATTGTTGGTAATAAAGTAGAGATCGTTACCCTCAACTCGGACATCTCGAATTCTTCCAAGACCAGATATCACTTCACGCGATTCACCCGTTTCAAGATCAAATTCTAATACTGCGGTTCCTCTTAATGCGGCAACGTACAATTTCCCATTATAATTGTCCATTCCAGATGGTGCCCAAGTTGATTCATTGCCAGAGGTGAATAGCGGTGCGACCATCCCCTCTTGCTCTTCATGCCCTTCGATTATTGGCCATCCGTAATTTTGACCTGCTTCTATTACATTAATCTCATCATTTGCACGGTTCCCGTGCTCGCTTGCATATAAGGTTCCATCAGGCAACCAGGTCATTCCTTGAGGATTGCGGTGGCCAACACTATAAACATATGAATCTGAAAACGGGTTATCGCTTGGAACGGACCCATCAAGATTCATTCTTAATATTTTCCCGCCTAGTGAACCCCGATCTTGAGCTATATTCGCTTGCGACGCATCACCAGCTGTTGCATAGAGCTTATTGTCAGGACCTATTTTAAGCCTTCCACCATGATGATAAGCGCCGCTTGGGATCCTATCAAGCAGTAAGCTCTCTTCCTTCCAAGCACCATCTTGCAATCGGAGTGTTACGATGCGATTAAATTGTCCAGAGCTATCTACATACGTATAGTAAGCATAAGCTAGATGGGATTCCTGGAAGTCAGGGCCAAGCACAAATCCTAAAAGTCCCGCTTCTGAGGCTGTTGCAAGCTCTTTCTTCAGCTCTACACGCTGTCTCTCGATTCCATTTTCAATTTTCACAATTGATCCCGTTCGTTCTATAAGATAGAAGGTTCCATTAGCTGCTTCGATTGACCAAGGTATGTTAAGGTTTTCCGCAATGACTTCCAGTTCATTATGTTGTTGCTGATTGGGTGTATTATTTTGCTCCTTCAGCACGGTCGTTTGTTGAGTTTTCGAAAAACATCCAGCCAATAGAGTCATAAGTACCATTAGTAACGTTATATTTTTCATCAACGCTAATCTCCTTTCTCATTTTCCTCTTTTACAGGATAGTACATATTTGTACTGTAATCCAATAAAATAGGTGAATGGAAAGTGCTTAATATAGCAGTTAAGAACGTTTGCTTGAAAAAATATGTTAATAATCTAATAGTCTCCCATGATCATTCCATTGACCGTACAAGTGGTTCTTTCTCGTGTTCGCTATGAATTTTTTTAATCTGCTTTCAAATAACTCCGGTTGATTTTTCACACTTTGGATTGTGTCAATCCGAACTCTTCTATACAGATCGGGAAGCGCTAAAAAATTTTCATATACTAGCCTGTCCTGCTTCAGCTTGTCCTCTATAACAGGGTCGATACAAAAAGAGTTGCCATCCATAGCAGGAAGAACCTTTCTGCCTGCGTCTGTCATCAATCCAAGCCTTTCGAGACGGCGGGCACGTTCTTTATTCAACTCCGTCCATGAGCTTTTTTTGCTGCGAGGAGATAATCTCTGCGCCAGCTCATTTTCAGATATGCTCTTCTTGACTCCATCGATCCATCCAAAGCACAAAGCTTCTTCCACCGCGTCCAAATACAAGAGCGTATCTGGTTTAGGCTTCATAGCTATCAAGACCCAACAACACGTTTCAGTCGAACTGTTTTCCTGCAGCCACAACCTCAACTCTTCCCTCGATTTCACAGGAATGATATGGTCTATATCCATAGTCAAATGATATTTCCTTTCTACCCTGTACAAGATGAGTTACGGTTTGTTGGATAATACGTTATCAAGAAATTGATCTGCATCGCTGTTGAATTTCCAACTCACCCCAAACTTATCGACTAGCATTCCAAAGCACGAGGACCAGGGCGTATTGGATAATGGCATGATGACATGACCGCCATCTGACAACTGAGTAAAGTATTGCTCCAGTAGCTGCTTATCATCGATAACTAAACTAATCAACATAGTATTCCCTCTGACCAGCTCACCGGTTACCGCCTTCATGGAAGGCAAAACATCCGACATCATGATTTTTCCGCCTGCGAATTCGATGGAACACTCCATAATCATATTCAACTCATTTGCCGGCATTGGGTAGTTCGGATCCTGCGGAATATCCCCAAACTTCACTTTTTTCACTTTAGTCGCGCTTAAGGCCTCCGAGTAAAATTCAATCACTTGCTCTGCATTTCCGTCAAAATTCAAGTATGGGATTGCTGACATAAAAACATTACCTCCTTCTTGTTATACATGTAGTATAATTTATAAAAGGTGACAGCTATATGTCATCATTTAATAGCGACATCGAAAAAGAGGGAGAACCGATGGATAAAGTTGAAAGATTAATTTCTATTATTATGATTTTGCTTAGAAAAGAGGTCGTATCCGCCTCGGAATTTGCGCAATTATTTAACGTATCTAAACGAACGATTCTCCGCGATATGGAAACCTTGAGTCTATCCAACATCCCGATCTATTCGATTAATGGCGTTCATGGTGGCTACGGCATCATGGATGAGTACAAAGTTGATAAACGACTTTTAAGCAATTCAGACTTGGAGAATATATTAACGGCGCTCGGAGGATTGGAACAAATTTTAAGCGAAGAAGTTGAGATAACGGTCAAAAAAATAGAAGCCATGATTAGCCCCATGGCCCCTAAAGGTACAATTAAACTATCTTTCTATGATTGGGAAGGTCGGTCTGAGATTCGTCAAACCTTGAAAACTTCTCAGGATGCCATATTAAAAAGAAGATTAGTTTCTTTTGATTATATCGATAAGAATGGCGCTACGACAAAAAGAACAGTTGAGCCTTATCAGCTTCATTTTAGCGAATCGAGTTGGTACCTGAAAGGATTCTGCTTACAACGGATGGGATATAGAACGTTTAAATTATCTCGAATCGATCATCTTCATTTGACTGAACAAACATTTAGCGCTAGAGATGAAGTGCACGAACCGGATCAAGCAGCAAGTTATCTGCCTGAGCTCGTGGAGGTTAAGGTGTTGATCTCGCCCGTCATAAAAGATCAATTCATTGAACGATACGGTCGAAAGCGCATAGAAAGGTTTAGTTCTGATTATTTATCAGCTGCCATCCAACTTCCGCAAAACCGTAACGGATTTCACTTTTTAGCAAGCTTCGGTACCAATCTGCAAGTCGTAGAACCCAAAAGCTATGTGGAAGAGTTTCGTAATTATTTAAGCAAAATGTTAGAGCAATATACTTAACGAGATCTAGCTGTTGTTGAACAAAAAAAATAGCCTGTGATTCACACAGACTAGTTCATCAATATTACAAATCAGGTAGTGCATCTATCTTGAATTTGACCAGCACGGTCGTACCTTTGGAGCCGGAACTGATTTCGAGTGCGGCATTGTGCCGCGCAGCAATCCCATGGCATACGCCTAATCCTAGACCGGTTCCGTTATCCTTGGTTGTGAAGAAGGGCGTCCCTACCCTATCCATAATGTCGGGATTAATGCCGTTCCCTTCATCCTTTACAGCCAGCATGACATGCTCGTGATCGGAATATGTACTAATTGTTAGCTTCTTGCCTAACGTCATGGCCTCGAATCCATTTCGGCACAAATTGAGGATTAACTGGCGAATCTCATTGTGATTCAGCATGAGATCGGGCGTATTCTTTATGTCCAACTCCAGTAAATACCCCTGTCTTAGCGCATCGGCCTGGATCAACGGGACTATGTCAGTTACAATTGTATTGATGTTTTGCATCTTTTGTTCGTTTAATTTCACAGAGCCCATCGAGAGAAACTCACTGACGATCGCGTTCGCACGGTCAAGCTCATCGATCATCAGACCGAATGTATCCTTATAGTTTGAGAATTCGTGATTTTTGTGCAATAGCTGTAGGAAACCTCTTACCGCCGTCATAGGGTTTCGAATCTCATGGCTGATTCCTGCAGCCAGCTGACCGATCAGATTAAGCTGGGACAACCGCTTGAGCTCTTGCTCGTACTTTTTTTGCTCCGTAATATCTTTCTGGAACACACAGATTCCATCGTGATAAGGATAGGCCCTTATTTCAAAGAATCCATTCCCTAAAAAACCCCAGCCTTCAAAAGTGACCGGTGTCCGCTCCTCCATGGCCTGATTGAGCTCAGCAAGTTCAATCCGGTATGAATCTGAACCGCTATAGAGTTCTTCAAGCTTTCTGTGGAGTATATCTTCCCGTTCCTTGCCAATCATCCTGCAGAAGTGCCGGTTCACATATACGATCTCCCAATCTTTATTCAATGCGAAGAATCCATCCGTTACACTTTCTAAAATGTTATTGAGCTCCTCATGCGCAATGGAGAGCTCTCTAGTACGCTCATTAACCAACCGTTCCAGGTTGTTACGATGCTCCATCAGCTCCGTAATGTTGTGAAAGCTAGCGATTACTTTACTCACCTGATTTTCTTCATTCAGTACTGGCACCGCACTTGAATCGAAGACAGATTCATACCCCGGTGCTCTCACAATCATCTTGAAGTTTTTTACTGTCTCCCCTTTTAAGGCCCGACTTATGGGGCTTTGGTCTTCCGAGAGCTTCTCCCCGGATAGAGAATAGAGCGTTGCACACGTTAATGCATCCCCGACGCCTATAATGGGAAGTCCACGCTGTGCTTCCTCGTTCATCAACGATATGGTTCCATTCTTTTCAAATACACAGATGGCATTGGAAGAATGCTTAATAATAGCTTCGAGCTCCAGCTTCTGCTGTCGTATGGTAGCTGACTGCTCTTCTAACTGCTGTTTATTTCGCATGACTTCGGTAATTTCATCTGCCGTCTGTACAATGTATTTGATTTGTCCGTACTCGTAGATGGGCACACTCGTGGTATCCCAGTAGGTTGTCCCCCTCTTGTATCCAATATGAGTCAATTCCTTAACATAGAACGCCTTGCCGGTCTGCAATAAAGTTAAAAATTGCTTCTCAATCTCGCTCCCTGCAAATCCGCTTACAATAGAGTGGATCGGTCTGCCAATACTATGATTTGCTTGCCGGTAAGGCTCATCCAGAAAATTAAGATAAATTTGGTTTGCTTTCAGCAAGGTCATGTCCGGGGCGGAATAGATAGCGACACCTGTAATACCGTTGAAAAATAAATGGTCGATGTATGGCAACCGATTGGCAAGATCAAAATCGTACTGAATATCAAAGTCGTACTGGGTCATTTGTTGACAGCTGTGCCGCCTAACCCAGGCTTTCTTAACTTCAAGTCGTTTCGTAAAAAAGTAGGTTTCTGATGCATCCCCAAGCATCGCTTCATCCAATTGGATACGGAGCAGATCATGCCATACGGTATGGAATGCAGATTTCAACTCCTCCATGGTAAACTCCGTAATCGCTAGAAAGGCGTCGGAAGCATCAATCACTTGACCAGCCTGTACAGTTAAACGAAATTTCACTAGGTCCGACACATCCTCATCAGTAGTAAATCCGTTATGGAATAAGTATTCAACTCTAGATCATTGTAACATGATTTACCTATGGTGATTAGAACTAAAAGAAGAGCCGAGCAACAGTTCTCAAGATGTGTACGCTAAAGGTTTGAAATTAGCTCATAACATTTAACGAAGAAAGACTCGTTTGTTATTTCGCAGCTGCTAGTCCAATATGCTCGCCTGAACAGGATACTGAGCTCTTCTCATCGTTGTACAAATAATTAACAAATTGTATAATTTATTCATACTAATTGCTAGATTTGATAACGTGCTTATTGGGAGGTTTTATCTTTGCACCGTTTTTATCGTGCTATTTTACCTGTACTTGTTTTAATTCTGATTGTTTTTTTCCAGACCGATCGCGCAGACGCCCAATACTATAAGGATATAACGAATCATTGGGCACAAGAAACATTCGAGATATGGCTTGATGAAGGGCTTATCCAAGGTTACCAGGATGGAACAGTACGTCCTGATCATTCGATTATGCGTTCTGAGTTCGCCGCTATTATTAATCGTGCATTTCCCATCTCGACAAAGTCCTCACATCTTTTTATCGATACTCCCGTAAACAGCTGGTATATGAACGATCTTCAGAGAGTATACAGTGCAGGACTTATATCAGGCTACCCAGATAATACTTTCCGACCAACGAAGCATATATCTAGAGAGGAAGCTGCTTTAGTTATTTTTCGATTAGCGCAGCTTGAACCAAATGATCATTTGGCGCTTAAATTTCAAGACACTCCTGAAATCGCAACATGGAGTTATAAAGAAATTGCTGCATTAGTTGACTACGGTGTTATCCAGAATGAAGGCAATTTCAGGCCAAAAGAGCCTATAACAAGAGCAGAAGCAATTACCATGCTAGATAAGGTGCTAGTAAAAGAAAATCGACCTTTTTCTTTCAACGACAACAGCTTATTCACTTCTCAATTTAATTCAAAAATCATTAACGATAAGAGAGTGATCAATCGAGTAGGAGAAACCGTTTGGAAAATCAACGAGGTAGAAAATCAAACACATCGCATTACGGAAGCTGGCACAATCGAATTAGGCGGTTCTCGGTTTTTACAACGTTTAGAATTAGTCAAAGCTCCACCTGAAACAAAACAAAATTATGCAATGGAGTTTACATTAAACATACAACGTATGATTAATGAGGGAAAGAAAAATAGACCAATGGTCGTTATCATCCCTCGTACGAAGGACGCTAACTATAAAGAGCACTATGCCGTTACATACTATATGGAAACAACCCCAATGGGTGCTATTGTTGCAAATTTATTCAAGGTTCGCTGGGCAATCGTTAATACTTCTGCACCAAGCGGTATGGAGCCACTTGCCGAGGGCTACTATTTATTAAAAGAAAATACTAATTATAAGGCTCAACTATCAATTGAAAACAAGGATGAAGGTGTACATATCGCTTTCTATATTGATGGACCTACTGACCCGCGCACAGCGTACAAGCCTGTTGTTGAATACTTGGATAACACACCTTATAAAATAACAAGCTCTGCAGCAGGTCCGGCATTCGGAATGGTAGGAGAAGCAGATGATGTTTGGGGCCACCCTCCAATCATATGGCTAGATAATATCAGACTGTTTACGCTTGAAAATTTTAATGAGATGAAAAAATGGTACAATCGCTATGCTAAAACTGTACCAACAGATATTAAAGATCATCCACTAGAAAAAGAAATAAAGTATCTTATTAATAGGGGACTACTTGAGCCGAAATCTAATCACAAGTTCGAACCAGAATCCATTATAACTGAGGCAGAGTTTGTAAATGCACTTGCTAAATGGTCAAGTCATCCTTTACTAATTAGCACCTCTTCTCAACCATTAACGAAAAGCACAGCAGCAAAATGGATTTATATATTAAACAATACCCCAAGCACCGATAAGCGTTATTCTTCTATATTAATGAAGCATGGTGCGGAACCTGTAACTGATGAGCTGCATTATGCCTTTGAGCAGGGTATTATAGGATTAGAAACAGACTTTTCAACGCATAAACTCTCAAAAGCTGAGGCAGCGTTATTAATAATGAGAACGATTGACAATGGCTATCGTTTACCACATGGTCAAATAAAGCTTCCTTCTATCATCAATCACGGAGCTGTTCTACAACGAAATAAGCCCATACCAATATGGGGAACAGGAACAAGCGGTGAACAAATTGAAGTTAGCTTTAGGCAACAGAAGAAAACAACGATTGTTAAAGACGGATTATGGTCCGTCACATTAGATGCTGAGCCTCATGGCGGCCCAGACACATTAACAATAAAGGGCTCCAATGAAATAATTGAACTTACAAATATTAAAGTAGGAGAGGTTTTTGTAGTAGCTGGGCAATCCAATGCT
Organism: Paenibacillus septentrionalis; assembly: GCF_042659865.1. Taxonomy (NCBI): domain Bacteria; kingdom Bacillati; phylum Bacillota; class Bacilli; order Caryophanales; family Paenibacillaceae; genus Paenibacillus; species Paenibacillus septentrionalis. Next base: position 18,495 of record NZ_JBHSTE010000004.1, on the reverse strand, counting down.
GAAATGACCATTGCTGAAGTGAATGAAACAGCTGATGTGCTTGCTAAGTATAAGGATTCAGATCAGTTGAATTTTTATTTCGCTAATCAGATTATGTCAACCAGCCCTCGTTTTGATGATAAAGGTTATTGGACTAAAGCCTATGAATGGGCAATACAGTACTCATCTGCAGTTGGAACATTTTTCGTCAATAAGCTTCAGGAAATTAATCCCGAGCTTAACGATGTGCCAATTGGCATTATTCGCATATCCTATGGTGGTTCAACGATTGAGCTATTTTTACCAGATTCTCTGATGAGAGAACAGGGCTATGTGCAGCAACATGATGAACCCATTATGTCGGGCTATTGGAATGGATTTATGGAAACCGTAGTTCCATATTCTATAAAAGGATTTTTATACTATCAAGGTGAAAACAGTACACAATTAGAATATTCCTATGAGCCGTTACTGCGCGCTCATTTAAAAACGGTACGAAAAGAATTTAGAGATCCTAATCTTCCAATTTTCCTAGTTCAATTATCAGGATATGGAGATAATTATGTGCAAACAGATATTGATACCTGGCCTATTATTCGTGAAATCCAAATGAGAACAGCGAATACGATGGATAACATTGAGCTTGTTACTGCAATAGATTTGTCCGATGCAAACCCTTTTGAAATTCACCCTCGTGATAAACGAGACATAGGTGAACGTATTGCATATCGTGCGATGGAAACGATCTATAAGGCAGGTAAACAGCCAGAAAGTGCTGAAAAAGAAACCATAACGTATAATAATGGACGATATACCGTGACATTCAAAAATGTTAACGGAAAGTTAAGCTTGCGTGATGCTGCCATTTCTGGATTCGAGGTAAAAACGGATCAAGGTAGCTGGGTTCAGGCGGAAGCCAAGGTCATTGCAGCAAACAAGGTTGAGGTATGGCTTACTGGCGACAAAAACTTAAAGGGAGTACGATATGGTTGGAGAAACTATCCAACCGTTACCTTATTCGATGAATTAGATTATCCTGTTCTACCGTTTAATTCTGATAAGGATCTCTATACGCATGTTCCTGCTCCAAAAACCAGCGAGCACTATATACGTGTTATGAATCACTTCTTAAATAACAATGATGCGATTGTCAATCTAGACCGTAACCAAACATTTAGAATGATAGAAGCAATCGATGGTCATTTAATTTACCATGAATACGCGATTTCTGGTCAAACTGTAGGCGATAGAATAGCTAAGTTTGCACGAATAGCCAATCGTCAAGCCGAGAAAGGTACATCGAATACGATTATTAAATTAAGCAATCATGGTTTAGTCGCAGGGGATTGGATACGAAATAATTCTAAACAATGGACGGATAGCAAAGTCGTCGCGATTATTGACGAGCATACTTTCCAAATTGAAAAGGAAATTTCAGGCCAAATCGCTGGAGATGAGTTGGAGTTGTATCGCTATTCAGGAACTTCAATTGCAATGGGTAATTTTGAGTAGAAATCATGTTATGGTGAAAAGTGGGCTGTTCAGTAAGTCAGTGAATACTGACTTTACTGAACAGCCCTTCGTTTTAGGTCATGCTTCGCTTCAAAGCAAAGTAACTAGGTTGATCAGTTTATTGTTAGTGGCAATAAAGCTCGTAAAACCATCAGTACCTGAATAGGCTTATGCGAACTTAATTGTACGATATCTGGATAATGCCTGTGATCTGTGATCTTGAAATCACAAAGTTTATCACTATTTCATATTTTTTTCAATGTGCCCTCAATAGCCAATATCAGGTAAAGGTTTTTCGTTTCATTGCAATAAAGAGAAAAGTTAAGAGACCGTGCACCGCCAAAACTGCCACCAGACAATAAGCAAGAAATTCGATGTCCGGAAGAAAAAGACCTACCGTTCTCCAAGAGATCCCCATACTTGATGTGAACAATGGAATCAGTCCGATAGCTAACATGACGGAGAGGATACCAATAAATCCCCATAATTTTTTATTTACTTTGGTTCTGCGTTTTAAACGGATTAGGCTTATTGAAGATAGTAGTACGAACAATATAACTACTACAAGTGTAATCCATTGCGCGCTAAGGTTTAGTTTTACCAATTCCGGATGTTTACCGTTCATAATAGACCGAATGCCTTCCATCATACTCAAATATGAGATTGCTTCCAGTTCATGATATTTATTCGTAACCAGCACGGCACCTAGATCCTGTTCGGGAATAAAGAACACTTCCGATTTGTATTCGGTTGTTGCACCAGTATGGTAAGGATACTTATCACCCGATCTAGGGAAATGCCATCCCAAGCCGTAACGTCTACCATCTTCTGGAGGAGCTTGTAATTGCTTTAGACCTTCTTCAGATAATAAATCCCCACCATTTAGCATGAATGATATAAATTTAGCTAGATCACTAGAGGTAGAAGACATGTAACCGTAAGGTGCCCCCGAATGATCGTACAAGCCACCTCCTTTAAATGGTTTGCCCAACCATGAATGAAAACCAGGAACAAGCCCTTTAGCGACAGCACTATCATAATCAGTAGTGGTGTCGTTCATGCCAAGCGGAGAAAATATATAGGAACCCATAAATTGTGAGAAGGACTGGTTGGACACCGCTTCGATAATCGCACCTAAAAGCAAATAATTAGCTGAATTATATTCATATATCTCACCCGGAACATGACTGAGCTTTACTTCACTCAATTCTGTCACGGCTTGCGTGATGCCATTGCTTCTATCGCGACCTTGATGATCTGTCACCTTCAATCCGTCATACGCGCTAATCCCGCTCGTCTGTTCTAATAGATTACGCACAGTTATTGATTTTGAACTGTCCGTTTCATAAGCAAACCATGGAATATAGGTTTCTATCGGTTCATCTAGCTTTATTCTACCGTCCTCTGACAACATCATAATAGCAAGCGAGGTAATAGGTTTGCTAACCGAACCGATAATAAATGGTGTGTCTTCCGTTACCGCCGATCCGTCGCTCATTCTCCCCCAGCTATCCTGAAAGACAATATCACCGTTATGTATGACCGCCAAAGAAGCCCCCGGAATTTGATATTCCTCCAATGCCTCATTCATAAAGTTTCTGATTTGCTGATCCGTATCGAGCCCTTCAGCAGCTAGTGTTAGAGAAGGAGTAACGAGCAGGAAGAGGAGTATACTGATTAGTATTTTTTTCATATCATTTCACCTTTCGTGTAGTTAAATACTCAAGGATCATGTCATTCATTTAAACCGAATGTTGTTTGCTTAAATAAAGCTCCAGGAGCTCGCTCAATACTCTATATGATTGATCAATATCAAATTCATCATCGACAATCTTCTGAAGCGCTAACCCGTCGAAGCATGCTAATAGAATACCAGCAAGTGCAGTATGAGAATCGCTTACTACGTGTTGGAGTGGTGCGGAAAGACTATCTCTCCCACTCTTGAGGATAGACGCTACTTGCTGCTCAAGATGACCGCTATCACTTTCTTTTAACCCTAAGGAATAAATTTCATATCGCCAACGATACCAATCTGGATTGTTCTCCACTCTGGATTTGATTTCAAGTAGTACTTCTTCGGGACTTACAGAGCCCACTGACTGTCCTTCATATTGCTGTTGATATTGCTTTTGAACTTCGTCCTGTACGGAAAGCAAGAGTTCTTCTTTATTTTTAAAGTAATAATGAACAAGTCCTGGGGTGATATCAGCTTCGCGTGCAATATCTTTGATCGAAGCGTTAAGATATCCTTTTTTAACAAATACTTTGTAAGCTGCATCGATTAATCGTTTTTTATTGTCCTTTGCGTTCATTCTGATTCCACCTTTTTTTGTTGGTCAACCAACCAAATTATAAAGATAGAGTAGAATAAAGTCAATATTTGGACTTTATTCTAAGTCATTACGTAAGGTTAATATGGTTTAATTCGTCTAAAGAATAACTAAAAATCTTATCAATTGCTAAAATCATAAAACGTATGTTACGATAAACAGATATTTTACATAAATTGTATATTATGAGGTTGGACTTCATGAAAAGAATGGCACTACTGTTAGTGATAATTACAACTTTATTAGGTTGTACTAGCAATAATAGCAATGACTCATTTGCAAAAATAGAAAAATTAAACCAACAGTTTGATGAAGCATATGGTATGGAAGATGGCTTGTGGTTTCACTACCCCAATATAGACTTTTCTTCGTTTAATCTAGTATATAAGGATAGAATACTTACTTATTCGTGGACATTTCATATTCATGAATATTTTTATGAAAAACTACTAGAGAAAAATTCGGATATTATTTTCAAGTTACGGATTCCACTAGAATTCAGAGATTTAATTAATACTCATTAAACCATACCATAAAGATTAAAGAACTTAATGATTTTTCGAATATTGAAGTAAACGTTCCAATAAAAATTGATGTTGATTTAACAGATGATGAAGTAAAGCTTCTTCGAAAGGTTCTATCTTATCATGTTATTTTTATGGATGATCATCAAAAAGAGCTTATTGGAGTTCAAATAAACTCAACAATAACTAAGAGTAGAATTGGAGTGCCTCGTTAAAATGGATATAACGATAAACGAAAGGTTATTCGAAGCAGACATTGCTTCGTTACAAGTTGCGATGGAATCAGGTACGTTAACGGCAGTGGATTGCGTTCGCTGGTATTTAGAGCGAATTGAACGATCTAATCCAATTCTTAAAGCGGTCCTAGAGGTTAATCCGGACGCGATTGCTATCGCGGAAACGTTAGACGAAGAACGACAGACAAGCGGATCTCGTGGGCCGCTTCACGGCATCCCGATCTTGCTCAAGGACAATATCGATACAGGCGATAGAATGCATACTAGTGCCGGGTCAATCGCGCTGGCGAACCATTTCGCACCGAAGGACTCGTCCATAGCAGCGCAATTAAGGGCTGCAGGAACAGTATTTTTGGGAAAGGCAAATATGACGGAATAGGCCAACTTCATGTCTTCTACGATGTGGGCAGGGTATAGCTCCCGAGGTGGCTTGACACTAAACCCTTATGGTCCTGGTGAATTGTTCGTAGGTGGATCGAGCTCGGGTTCAGGTGTAGCGGTTGCTGCCAATTTGTGTACCGTTGCGATCGGAACAGAAACTTCTGGCTCAATCATCAGCCCATCCTCGCAGAACTACCTCGTCGGCATGAAACCCACTATTGGTCTCGTCAGTCGTTCGGGTATCATCCCGATTGCTCAAAGCCAAGATTCAGCAGGCCCAATGACTCGGACAGTCAGAGACACTGCGATCTTACTCGGTGCCATGACAGCGTTGGATCCAAAAGATGCAGCTATGTTATCTAATGAGCGAATAGCGCACAAGGACTATACACAGTTTTTAGATGTTAACGGACTGTGTGATGCAAGAATCGGTGTTCCGCGTCAATATTATCGAGGACTGGACCAAGAACGATTAGCGATTATCGAACGCGCAATCGCCTTGTGCAAGGAATGCGGTGCCACTATTGTGGATCCGATATCGTTACCTTGCGAGCGTGCAAAGTGGGACTGGGACGTGATGCGTTATGAGTTCAAAAAAGGGCTAAACGATTATCTCGCCCAAGCAGGTACCGGCACTTCTGTTAGAACGTTAGATGAACTCATAGCTTATAACGAAGCGAATCGCGACTCCGCTCTTAAATATGGCCAAGATACGCTTATCTGGTCTAATGAAACAAGTGGCATGTTAATTGAAAAGGAGTACCTCGAGAGCTTACGCCTTAACCGAGAGGTAGCACGAGATCAAGGGATCGACCACGCGATTCGCCAGTATCAGTTGGACGCGCTACTTTTTCTGGGTAACGAGGATGGGCTCGATTTGTCCGCACGTGCGGGGTATCCTGCCATTACAGTGCCAGGAGGATATGCGGAGACAGGAATTATTACGGAAGGCGGCTACACGACCAAGGGGCCTCATGGGATAACTTTTGTCGGAACCGCATACAGTGAACCTTCACTATTCAGACTTGCCTATTCTTACGAGCAAGCAAGCAATAATCGGTTTGCGCCGCCTGATCCAGTTTAGCCGAGTTCAAAAAAGCTAATTGTAAAATCAGTTAGCTTTCTCTTTACCTAACTCAAAAAGTTGAATAAGTTGTTCTAATGGAATTCGATTTATAGGTGCGTACTTAGCTTGAAAATAGTCTACAATGACGGCTGAAGAATCACCATCATTAAACCAAATTTCATAATTAGTAATTCTCATTTCTGTATTAGAGCGTTGTAACCAAAATGAATAATCTGAATTACCTGAAGTTTCTATTTGCTTATCCTGCCATATTAGTCCTCTAATCACTTCGTTCACACTATTTATTATTTCCGGGTCTTTAATCTGATAAGCATCTTTAACAGGTCTATCGGTGGAATTAACTACATTAATCCATTCTGTATGATATTTTTCTTTTGAACATGAAATTAACAATAACATCATCATTAAACAAGGTATTAATTTTATTTTGTTCATATTTCCCCCCAATTAATGTATATGACTAAGTATACACTTTAGGGTTCTGTATAACATTGTACTTTTTATCGTTCTCTTAGGGTGAATCGTCAGCTATACAAAAATAAGTTCTAGAATGATCTATTAAAAGAAGCAGCGGCGGACCCAACTTGAAAAATAAAGTATTAGACTGACGCTGTTGTCATTCACTGAGATCTGTTGAATTTTGTTCTAAAATTACTTTATTCTAATGACCACCTTTCCTTTGGCCCTTCCGCTTTTTAGGTAATTAAATGCTTCACCGGCATCATTCAAATGATACACTTTATCAATAATCGGCTTTATGAGACCTCCTTCAATAAATTCCTTTAAAACCCTCAATTGTTCTCCGCTCGGTTTCATGAAAAGAAAGTGATACCTCGTTTTGCTCTTCTTCTCCAGGACCTTGATCCTACGACTCGCAATGGATAAAATTGTAGTTTTCAACCAACCCAATTTCGCTTCTTTTCCAAATCTGCCGTTTGGCATGCCGGAGATGGATACGATTTGTCCGCCTGGTTTCAGTATTCGGAATGATTTTTCCAAGGCTTCTCCACCTAAAGTATCAAAAACAGCATCATATCCGGTAAGCATTTCTTCAAAATTCTCTTTTTTATAATTAATAATTAGATCTGCCCCCAATGATTTGACCAATTGCCTTTTTCGCTAGCTGTTGTAGCAACGAAAGCACCCAACAACTTGGCTAGTTGGATGGCGAAGGTTCCAACGCCTCCCGAACCTGCGTGAATCAAAATTTTTTGGCCTTTTTGAAGGTTTAATATATCAACAAAAGCTTGGTAAGTCGTAAGTCCAATCAGTGGTATCGAGGCTGCCTCTTCAAAGGTTAAATTCTTCGGCTTCTGCCAAACGTCTTCCTCATGAACAGCAATAAATTCGGCCAAAGTTCCAATTCGGTTCTTGCGGGGTCTCCCATAAACTTCATCTCCCGGTTTAAAAGTATTCACCCGATCACCAACTTTGACTACAACCCCGGAGAAATCATTCCCTAAGATTAGAGGAAATCTGTAATTTAACAGGAATTTCATTTTCCCTTCCTTAATCTTAAAATCAATAGGATTTAAACTGGCCGCATGAATTTCCACTAGAACATCGTGTTCTCCGATATTAGGCAATGGTTGTTCAGACATCACTAATGGCACATTTTCTCCGTATTTCTCAATGACCATAGCCTTCATTTCAAAACACTCCCTTTTATGTTTATTGGTTTAGACAAATGAACTAATTGTGCATAGTAAGTTTTCTCCCTACAGTATTCCCTTCAGCTCTCAGGGTTAATCATTGGACCAATTGCATGCGTACTCAACAGAAGTAATTAATGATTTGAGTTGTTCAAGCGGTTCACGAACAGTTAATACATAATAGTTCTCTACGCCCTTTTTTTCGGATTTAATGTAACCAGACTGTTTCAGCACCTTTAAATGGTGGGATACAGCCGGTCTAGACAAATTCATATGGCCTGATATTGTATTTACATTAAGTCCTAATTTGTTCTGCGCCAACAACATAATAATCGCTTGGCGGTTTTCATCTGTCAGCACTTCCAACAATGGTATACAAGCTTTAAATTGTTGTAGAACACGCTCGGTTTGTTGACTCATTCATTCCACCTCTTGGTTTATTAGTTTAATCTCTTAAACATAATTATATCTATTTTTATAACAAAATCAAGCTAAGGTTTCAACATTTTCAAATATTAACTGTTTCCCATAACTTAATAAAGCAGCGTCAATCTAATATTTTATTTTCTTCAAACACTTTGTCAAATTGCTTTTCATCATCAAATCGACCTCGGTGTTTTTGAAAGAAGGAAAAGCAATGCTCCCAGGATCTAAAACGATGATGCTTATCCATCCTTGACTGATCGTGATAATGTTCGAGTATTTGAGTTATCATTTTTCTCCCCCTTTTCACTGAAATAAAAAGGGCTGCCCGAAGGCAGCCCCGAATGGAGTCATGATGTAATTCGTGATGTTCAAACTGTAGATAAGTCGAAGAGCTTAGTAGTATTAGTATTCCCAAAAATCCCAGTCTAATATTTCATTTTCTCAGTCTACAACTTTATTTTCCTAGTCTAATACTTTATTTTTTATAGTGTTAAAAAAAGATATTCAAATTTACTGTGATTTATTGATCAGTATTAGCACTTATACAAACAAATTCTATAATAAAGTTGTTCAAAAAACATTTATTTTTTATAATTATTAATCACTAGCTTTTCATATAATTATCTCATACATCTCTATCTTTTTAATAATAAGAAAGAACGTCATAGTGACACCTTGTATAATTTCTAATTAATAACTATAAAAAAGACGGTGATATATTGAATATATTACCGTCTTTTTTATAGTTATGCTCTTTTTAAAGAATACCCAATTAATTCCATTTCAATAATATCATACTTTATTAACTTATCTAACCCAGTTAAAATTTCTTCTCTTGTAAGGGAGTTACCATAATATCGAGCATGATCTGTTACTTTATTTACTATTTCTTCTTCAGTTAACATTTGATTATTATCTATAATTGTGACTAATGTTAATAAACAGTTTAGTTCACTACCACTTTTAACAGTATTTATCACTTCACATACACGTAAGATACTAGGCATTATTTCATTTAATCTTGACTTTGTGTTTTCACTAATAATTTTATTATATAGAATACTTTTTGCTTGTTCTGTTGTTGTAACGTTATGGTAAACTTGAAATTCTCTAATCTTTTTACTTAAATCGTTTAGGGTTTTACTAATAGGTGCATCTGATTCATCATTATTAATAAATGATTTATTAGTAGATAAAATATCTACAATTAGTGCTGCATTATATAGAAAAGTGGAGTTGAAACGTTCTAAGTTACTTTTAATTTCCATTAATATTAATGCAGATACGTTAAGAACAGGCTCAGTTTTATGTCTAATACCATGAGAGCTAGATGCCTCATAAATATATATATCCGTATATTTAGATACTTTATCTAATTTCTTTTCAATTATTTTTTTAACATCAGACCATAATAACCCACCATTGCCACTGCCGAGTGGGGGAATAGATATACTTTTTAATTCTAACTGCTGAATAAGCACTATTAAAGCATCTAGTCCTTTTTCAATATATTCTAATTTAGACTTTGCTCTCCATTTATCTTTTGTTGGAAAATTTATTATTACTTTACCTTTCTCCAACGTATAGTGCACTTTTCCAATTTGAAGTTCACCTGTTTTACATGCTTCAATATATCTTGTATTATTACTTGGGTACTCCAACTTAAATTGATAAGCTATACCTTTTCCCATGAAACCTTCACAGTTAACAGTATTAACCAAAGCTTCTGTAGAAGATTGTAACAAATCACCTGAAGTGTATTTAATCATTCTATCACCGTCCTCTAGCTATTATAATCAATTTAAAACCACGTGCGTATATTTACATAAGGACTATTTGGTTTAAGATTATATTTTCTACACAGTTCTTCAACTATTTCCTTAGTTTGTTCATTTTTAACTGCTATTGATTGAAAATATGCTGCCGGTATTACCAAATCAGTAAGACATTCAGCCATTTTCACACGTTTAGAATATTCATCACTTAAACCTTTTTGTGTTAGAACATCCCAATCAATAATTCCAAAACCTTCATCATATTCATATAAAGCACAATCTTGCATAGATAAAGGATGCATAGGTAATATTTTGAACTTATTAAACCTTGCACCATCACGTGATATACATATGTAAACAAACTCATCATTACCATATGTACTTTTTACTGCAACATCAAAAGCAGAAAAAGGATGAAAATGAAAAGGAACATATTTATCTAAACCTAATTGTGTACGCTTTGAGATAATTTCTGAATCAGCAATATCATCAAATGCTGCCCTGTTTTCTAATAAAGTTTGTCTTGCTACTAACCCATTTTCGAATATTGAAGGCAAATTTTTTAATTTTGTAAGATGATAAAGTAGTTTTCCACTTTTAGCCGATTCTATACCCATATTAATCCCCCTGAGCTTCGTTAGTAAGAGTTACATTTAAAATATTAAATAATAAATTTAAATACTATTAATACGAAGAATAATAAATAAACAGGCTTAAAAATAAAGTAATAATGTTCTGAACGCAGTTTCTTTCTAATTTCGTAAGTATTTTCAGGATCATTTTAATATTATCCCACAATCCTAACTGCATTCTCCCGAACTTTATTAACCAACTCCACAAGCTTCTTCTGTTTAGCACCATCAAACAACTTCGCAAAACTCTTTGGTCGGTCGAAGGGAGCACTCATCAACATAGCAGTTTTTTCAATGTATCCATTTTCTACGATATAATCTACAACTTTCTTCACAAACACAATCTGCTCTTGATTCAATGCTTCATCGTTTATGAACCTAGAAAATACCTTCATAGCTGCTTCCATCTCTAGTTTAGCAACCTTACGAACTAACAAACCAAACGGAGTATCTTGAAACTCACGCTGATAGTCCTCTGCAGTCCCCAGTTCGCTTGTAAACACTCTTTCTAAACTTTCATAATCCGCCTTTGTTAATTCCATATTGTTACGAAGCTTAAAAATAGCGATTTGATCCTTGTTTTGTTCAATATATCGATTAACTTTTAACTTGTAATCCTCGAAGTCATAAGCTGCTTCCATCTCTTTGCCGATTTGTTCTTCTAAAACCTCGTCCTTTAGGTTAGTATAAATAATTCGTTGTCCACCTTCGTCAAGCGTAAGACGAATTAATCCACGCAACTCAACTCTTACTTTTTCAAAATCTAAAACTCCAGCTTCATTCCAAAATTCATCCGTATCAATCATACGAATGGTTTCTATTTTCGCTTTTACTTGCGGTACACTTGCTTTTCGCTGAAGAGCTTGACCCATGTCTATGAGTCGCTTCTTATCTTTTTTGGATGATTTACTCGTATCTAAGCTACTTAACATTAGTCCATACATTAAATTATCAAATCGCTTAGCGTACTCATCTTGATCTTCCATAAAAACTAGACTAGAAAGATGTTCATTCATAAGATGCACATCTGAATCATGCAGACTAATGAATTTATCCTTTTGTTTATACGTTTCTACATATAGCAACTTTAATTTAACGGACACTAGATCACTATTCAAAGCTTGAATCTGACCGTGAACAATGTTCACTAATTCAGTACGAAACTTTTGATAAGAATCATCTATATAATCAGCATGTTGAAGTTTTTCAATAATTTGAACACGCTTCTTGAAGATAGCTTCAGAAAGGCTTATTGCTTCCGAACCTGCTAGGCCTTCTTTATTCTGACGGAAAAACTCAAAGTTACTTAAATAATCAAAAATCATAAAGTGTGTTTTATGCTGTCCTTCACCAAATAAATTATGCCGTAAGCGAGTTCCACGACCAATCATTTGCCAAAACTTCGCCTTTGAACGCACCTTTTTGAAGAACACAAGATTGACAACTTCAGGTACATCGATTCCCGTATCCATCATATCAACAGATGCAGCGATGAAAGGAGCTTTATCAGCTATCTTAAACTCATCAATAGAGGATTGTGCATACGTATCTTCATAAGTAATTTTTCTAATCCATTGACCATTATACTGCGGGTATAAAGCGTTAAATCTCTTTACGATAAAATCAGCATGCTTTTTATTAGCAGCAAATATAATCGTTTTACCAATTCGATCATCACCAGCAACTTTAATGCCTCGAGTCATAAGATCCTCTAAAACTAAGTCAACTGTACCTTGATTAAAAATAAATCTGTTGATTGCAGGAGCTGGTACTTCATCGGGAATTTCTCCATCTTCATCAATAAAATCTTCCTCATAACGCTGCTTATCTTCTTCAGAAAGTTCATCATAAGTAATCCCATTTTCAAGTAACTTTGTTTTGGGTTCGATATTCACATAACGAACTAACACCTTGTCCACATCTCTAGCTGTCTCATAATCATAGGCATACGTAGGCACCTTATTTTCTAATTCAAAAAAGTCATACGTATTACGATCAACATCTGATTTAGGAGTAGCTGTTAATCCAAGTAGTACCGCATCGAAGTATTCAAATATCGCTTTGTATTTTTTAAAAATACTACGATGTGCTTCATCAATAATAATCAGATCAAAGTGAGCAGGAGTATATAATCGCTGACCATCTTTAGATTTCGCAGAATCAATTGCATTAAGAATGGTTGGGTAAGTTGAAAAAACAATTCGAGCAGACTTATCTTCCTTACTATCTAATAAATTACATAATGTCATGTCCGGTAGATAGTTTTTAAAGTCGTCTTTAGCTTGCTTTACTAGAGATTTACGATCAGCTAGAAACAATACATTCGTAACATGACCACCTCGAGACAGTACATCCGTTAAGCTTGAAGCTGTTCTTGTTTTCCCTGTACCAGTAGCCATCACAATAAGTGCTTTTCGATGCCCTTGCTCAATATGAGCTCCAACAGCACGAATCGCTTCTTTTTGATAGTAACGATCCGTAATCTTATCATCGATAACAATGTCTATTAGCTTCTTTTTATGTGAACGACGTTTTATTAATTTTTCTAGGTCTGATCGTGAGAAAACTCCACTTATTTGACGTTGTGGTGAAGTTAAATCATCCCAAACCCATGTTTCAAAACCATTAGTATTAAAAATAATAGGGCGTTGACCATATTGGCGCTCTAAACAATCAGCATATAGCTTCGCTTGTTGTACACCCTTCTTTGGATCAACAGAGGTACGCTTCGCTTCTACTACAGCCAGCGGTAAACCGTCTCTGCCAAATAGCACATAATCTACATAACCAATTTGTTCACGATTAGGCATACCATGTACTTCAACTTCTTCACGCGCATCATCGCCAATGACCCAGCCTAATAATTTTAGGTCAACATCAATATATACTTTTCTAGTTAGGAATTCTGAGATGTCTTGAGGATTAAAAGAACGCTCTGCTTTATGCTGAGTTTTATCTCGTGTAAGTTGCATACTTAGTGCTTCAACTTGTGTTCGTAGTTTATCTAGCTCACTATTTTTTTGTTCAATTAAGCTTTCAGTCTCTTTGATACGCTTTGTATCAACAGAAATGATATGAGAGGGGATAAGGGTTTCATCATAGCTTCTTTCTTCATAATCTGCTCCGTAGCAATAATCAATCCACTGAATAAATTCAAAAAGTGCTGCTAATGACAAAGAAGCTTCGGCATGTGAGACGTTTTTATTTGTATGTACTGCTACATTACCAAGCTTAATAATAAATAATAACTTACTCCATGTTTGAGGCTCTAATTCATAGCGAAAGGAAGACTCATGAATAAGTGATTGTAAATTATCCTTGTATGGCGCTTTCATAGAGCGATCAGCAGCGTATACCCATTTCACGGCAAGCTCAAGTGCCTTACGACTTCCTACTGCCGACATAGCAGGGGAAGTTGTAAGCACACGCTCAGCCTCAATACATGCTGAAGCAAATAGTTCATATTCCATTTTACTACTTAAAAAAGAAAAGTTAGTAATCATCCTATTCACCTCAGTCGTTATTCATCAAAATACTGACTCATAAGGGCATCGAAGAGTGTTTGTGTTTCTTCGACGGATTGTTTAACTAGTGCTTTTTGTTCTTCGATTTTTTCAATAATGGATGTGAAGTATATTTGTGATTTTTCATCAACAAACAAAACAGAAAGGGATGAAATTTGTTCTTTATTAATATTTATAAACGTACTTCCATTTGATGTACTTTGAAAATATGAATACATCATTTTTAAATATAAATAAAGATACTCTCGATGATATTTATTTTTTGGTCTAATAGACGCTAATCCTCTTCCTAGACAATATTCTTTATCAGCAATATTTAATCTTCCAGCAGTAGCACCTCTAACACAGAATAAAATATCTTCGGCATTGCAAATTCTTGTGGGTGCGTTTGTCCATTGTCTTTCGATAGGGTGCTTAACTCCAAATTCCGTAGGACCGTTTAGTAAAGGAGTACCCTTACCTTCAGTATTATAACTATCTCCTGGAGGAGATTGACCCATTATAACATCCGCTACTTCTGATAAATCCTTCACTTCCCATCCCTTGTCATTCGTAACAGGGTCCCCAAACATATCATAAAACACCGATTTAATCAGCTCATCTAATTCCTCTAATTGCTTTTTTCGTGAATCAAGAAGCTCTGAAACCATATCAAGATGATGAGCGATTTGTTTTTGTATTTCTACAGGAGGGAGAGGAATAATTAATTTCTCCATACCACCTTTTGTAGCATGAAGCATTGTTATTCCTCTACCTTGTTCCTTTATTGATTTGGTACTATACTCCAATAAATAAAATGCGTACACCTTATCAATCCTATTTGTTAATTCTAGTTTCCAGATATGATAATGATATATAGCTTTTGGGCCTGACCAAATTTTCGGACCAAATGAAGCTGACCATGCATAAAGCAAATCACCTTCGTTACAATATTTTGATTCTTCAAGTTCCAAATCAGAAAAATACCAGTCTCTGTTAGAGAAGAAATTACCTACTCTTAATACAGGTGTTTTACCTTGGCTTAATAACTCCTCTTGCTTAAACGCTCGTCCATTTAGTAGAGTAACTACATCCCCAAGTCTTACCTTTTCCCACTTACTCACTTCAGAAGCCCCCTTAATTCATCCATCTTAGAGGCAATTTGCTTATCAAGTTCACTTAAGCGATCCAAGATAACTTCTGGAGCATCATACTCTATCTTCTCATATACAATCTCTTTATAGCGATTAATAGAAAGATCATAGTCATTGTCGACGATAGCAGATTTCTCCACCATAAAGCTTTGCTCTGCCGCTTTGCGTTCCTGCTCAGCCTCAAGATTATGAAAACGAGCAATAATATCAGGAATATCATTGTCTTGAATTGCTGATCGCTTATCATCAAGTGAGTATCCATCAGCCTTCATATCATAAAACCATACATGATCCGTTCCACCAACATCTGTTTTAGTGAAAATGATAATAGCAGTGCTGACCCCTGCATACGGTTTAAATACACCACTTGGCATAGAAATAATCGCTTCTAGCTTATGATTCTCAACAATTTCCTTGCGTAAAGATTTATGTGCCTTTGTTGTGCCGAATAATACACCATCAGGTACGATTGCTGCACATCGACCGCCTGTTTTTAACATACGCAGGAATAACGCGACGAATAATAGCTCCGTTTTTTTCGTATCACATACCGTCTTTAAGTTATCATGAATACTTGTAGCATCAATCGTACCTGTAAATGGAGGATTAGCTAATATCAAAGAGTATTTATTAGATATATTGTTTTGTTTCGATACACTATCAACATAATCTATATCTGGATTAGAAATTGAGTGTAGCATGAGATTCATCGCAGAAAGTCTCAGCATCGTGCGATCCGTATCAAAGCCAGATACAAGCTTTGTAGCGAATTGATCCCATTGTTCTGTAGTCATCGAAGCACCGAATTCATCGCGTACATATTCAGCTGTCGATACTAAAAAACCAGCAGTACCACAAGCAGGATCACAGACGGTATCATCTGGCGTCGGCTTCATTAATTGAACCATTAAGTCACGAATATGCTTAGGTGTGCGGAATTGGCCATTCTGACCGGCAGTAGCAAGCTTGCCAAGCATATACTCATACAAGTCACCTTGCATATCCAAATCTTGAATTTCGTGCTCATACAGCTCGTCTAAGCCTGTAATAATCTTCTCTAGCACTTGTGGGGTAGGAATTAAGAAAATTGCATCTTCCATATAACGAGTAAATGCACTTGTCTTATCATTACTAATCGTTTTAATAAAAGGGAATACGTTATCTTTAATCGTATCAAAAATAATACGAGCATCCTTTGTTTTGAAGTTACTCCAGCGCATCGATTGTCCTTCTTCATTTAATGGAAAGATTTTAGACATCGACTCGCCAGTCAATGCTTCCATACTTTCAGTTTCTATATCTTTTTCATCTAATGTACGTATAAACATCAAATAGGTTAATTGTTCTATAACAGTAAGTGGATTTGTAATTCCACCTGCCCATAAATCAGTCCATATTTTATCTACTTTATTGCGAATCTCGCCTGTTAGCATATATATTCTCCATTCGACTGTAATAAGTTTATTAGTACAATTTTACTACATTAATCATCATTTTTCACTATATTTCCAGCACATGTAAATTACTCTTTAACCATATAATATACCAATTTTAAATGTCTAAAGAAAATAAAGTAGTAGACTCGAAAAAAGTTCTAGATTGAATCGGCACCGTAACGGATAACTGCGTTTGAAATCCATCGCTGAACGTCGCTTCAATCCGATCGGTTCGAAGCCTTGTCCTGCCGCACTTGACTTAGCCTTTGACCTTCTTTTTGCTCTTGTTCTTTCTGTAGGAGCCTAGGGAGTCAAAATGTATCTTTTTGAGAAAGACTAGAATATAGTGGATATAGTATAATTGGAGAAAAACGAGAGGCAACGTGAAGCATGAAAATTACACTGGAGATGAGCGTCCGGGCTTATCCATATGCGAAACAAGTCTATTTGAACCAATTGACGAGAACGGATGGCACTTTGAAAATAAATGAAGCAACTGGCATAGCGCGTGGGTCCGCGCAAGCTTTTGTCACTATATTTTTGGCAATGATGAGCGGTTCGGCATATAAAAGAGCCTTCAACAACGCCGCGAATCAATTTTTACTCGAGAACATAAGAAAGATTTCGGTGATGCTTATTTTCAAAAAGCTTTACAGGCTACACAAGGTCACATTGATTACTATTCCACCCTGGAAAGAGGCAACTTGACTGGACTACAACGCATAGTAGATCAACTGCGAAAATTAGCCTAGTTATACTGAGAATCCGAGAAAATCAAAATGGGGTAATTAAACTTGAAGCTTTATATAATAGGGAATGGTTTTGAACGAGGGCGATGACTTACTTACTACTTATTTGCATTCTCAGTCTAATACTTTATTTTCCAGAACATTAAAACCTTCATTAGATGGCTACTACTTTACAATTTAAAGGTATAGATATTAATAAGAAAAAGCCTTCCATATCAAGGACGACTCTTTAATGTTACACTCGATTGGAAAGTAATTTCGATTCTATACCTTAAGGTTTAGATTTAATTGGGCCTTGGAATACCGTTGGATGAATCTAAACAACAGCCCCAGATGGTACATATTGCTAACTAGTAGCAGCAATTATTTTCTGCTACTAGTTAGCAATATGTCTTTAAGTTGACTCTTATTAATGCTTAATCTTCGACAGACTTCTGATGCAGATAAATCTTCTGTTATTAATAAGTTCATAACGATATTTATAAATCGTTCTCCATACTTATTTAATTCAACCATCCCGTTTGAGTTTATATAATAATCATTTCCACACGTGGAGCATGTATAATAAATATTTACATGATTATAATTTAACCAACACCGGTACTCACCGTTATAGAAGTGTTTTTCACATTTGCATATTGTCATACGAAATTGAGATAAATGAAGAAGATTGGCCGAGTAATCACTTACCAGAAATATTGTTAGCAGATAAAGGTGAATTTGCTGGCTATAATATTCAGAACAAAATAATTTCTTATTAGTTACCACGTTTGTTAGTGCCATTACTGCACCCATTCACGAAGGACCCTCTAAACCAATATTCATTCCTACAACTAATCTACTGAATACATCAATAACAAGATAAATGACTGGTCTACCTATAATCCAGTTATTGTATATCTCTGATACTAAATATATATCTCCTATAGTTGCATCAATTTGATATCGCGATCCTGGACCAAATACTTCAGATAGGGAAGTACCTAGTACAGCCCTATGGTCTTTTTCATATCTTTTTTCTCCCTTTCTTGCTTTCAAAACACTATGGATAGGTTACACTAAGTTGGACAAAAATTATGTGGGCTAGTAGACTGAGATTAATATCTAGAAGGAGCGTTT